>CAJAII010000039.1 GCA_903939755.1 uncultured Flavobacteriales bacterium
CTCTCGGCTATCAATCGATGTTTTAGTAAAGTAACGATGTTTATTAAAAAAAGCAACCTGCATTTCATCCCACTTTCTATCACTTTTAATTTTATCCATCGTTTTAAGTTCCAGCTTTAAATTATTAGAGATTAGTTGGAAATCATCCCTGCCTAGGTAATCTAAATCCGCGTCACACATTATTTCTTGTAAGTGATTTAAAGGCTTATGCGGGATTTCTGTAACTTCTATTAATTCCACAATCGTATTAATGTGTTGTTCGGTGTAACCGTATTTGGGCAAGAGCTCTGAAGCCATTTGTGCACCGATATATTCATTGGAATCATATTGTTTTAAAAAACCTGCATCATGAAATAAGGCCGCTGTTTTAAGCAAAAACAAGCCCTCATCCGTTATCCCTTCAAGAAAAGCAATACGCTCAACCGAATTAACCACATCTTTTGTGTGTCCAACGGAATGATATAGCAAGTGAGGTGGAAGACCTATTGTTAATTTATTTATTATTTCTCGTTCTGCTTTGTAATATTTTATATCACTAAAAAAGTGAAGTTGAACAATTTGATAAAAACGATCATTCGGTTTTAAACCCTCGCCATTTAATGACAATTCCTTTTTTATAGCATGAACGACATACATATCAACCAATGTCTTTGACTTGGTTTGAGCCTTGCCCTTATATTCGCATTCAAAATACGGTTCAATAAAATTAAATGTTGATTCTGAAACGGTTACCTTTCCGGGTTCACTAAGCATTTCCATTCTTTGCGCCTGATTCACCGTAGCACCCCAAACATCGTACGCAATTTTCAACTTACCGATAACGCCTGCGGTAACAGGCCCTGAATTTACCCCCAATCTCAATTGCCAATAATCCTTTCCATTTGCAATTGCTTCAAATTTTAATCGATTCATATAATCCTGAATCTGAAGAGCGGCAATACAAGTATCAATTGGATGTGTTGAGTTTTTGTCTGGTATGCCTCCAGCAACCATATATGCATCGCCGATTGTTTTAATTTTCTCAAGATTATTAGCAAAAGAAATGGTGTCGAATTTACGAAAAATGACATCTAGTTTTGCGACTAAGCGACTTGGGGACATCGACTCTGCAATTTTTGTAAAACCAACCACATCTGTAAACATTACCGTTACAAATTCGTAGGCTCTTGCTTGAACCTTTCCGTTCATGTTTAGCTCCTTAACCACTTGAACAGGCAGGGCATTTTTTAACCATTTTTCTGCTATTTCTTTTTCTTTAAATAATAGTTTTTGTTGTGCGATTACTTTGTTTTTCTCTTCGTTAATTAGGCTGTTTTGAGCCTCAATTTGTGATTTCTGCTGACGAATCTCACGCGTTCTTTCCGCGATTTTCATTTCCAACCTAACCTGATCACGTCTTGTTTGATTGATTCGATTTCGGATAAGAAAATAAACACTAAAGAAAATAATAATTATTACGATTGCCCAAAATAAAAATGTAGCCCAATAAGGAGGGTTTATTACAAATACAAGAGTTGCCGGCACCTTGCTCCATGGCCCATCTCCAATTCTAGCATAAATTTTTAACGTGTATTTCCCAAAGGACAGTGCATTAAAATTCACAGAATTCGAATGATTAAAGATTTTTGTGTCGGTTTGCTCGCCCTCTAACACGTATTTATATGCGATTAATTCCGGAGCACATAAATTCGTTGGTTGAAAAAATACGGTAAAACTTCTTTGCCTATAATCTAAGGATAAAACGCCATCATTAAAGGTCGATAATTCAAATGCATTAAATTCTTTTCCTTTAGGATATTGCTTGTTTGCATCAATTGAGAGCCTGGTAATCCTAACATTAGATAGCTGTTTCGTGTTAACGATATTATACGGATAAAAATAATTGCACCCGTATATGCCCCCAAAAAACAAATTGCCATTCCGTGATTTAAAATAGGAATTAGAATTAAATTCATTACAAATAAGACCATTTAACTCATCGAATTTTTTTATTTCACCAGTAGACAAATTATATTTCGCCACCCCTCGATTCGTGGATACCCATAAATTATTGCTTTCGTCCGGCAAAATTCCATAGACCACATTGTTGGGTAATCCTTGCTTCTTATTTATTAATAATCCTTTTAATGTCAAGGTATTGAACTTTAAGATGCCATCTCCTAAAGTTCCTAAATAATACTCATTGGGGCCCGTTTGACAAATGCTACTTAGAATGTCCCGCGTATACGTAAAGATCTTATCGTTTAACCAAAATGGTTTGATCGACATGGTAGCACCATCAAAAACGCTAAGTCCTCCGCTGCTAGTGGAGAAAAAGATGGTGCCTTGCTTATCTTGAAAAATAGTTCGACATATTCCCTCTTTTATAGTGCTTGTCGTTTTACGATTATCGTGCGTAAAATAAATTGTTTTTCCTGTCTTTTCATTCCATAAAATAACCCCCGCATTTGTAGCTAGAAAATACTCCTCCTTTCGATACTTTAAAATGGAATAAATTCGTTGGTGTAAATTGGCTTTTGGGTTATCCGGGAAGTTTATTTTTTGAAATTTCCCCTGGCGATCTTTCGTATTTAAACGATATAAGCCATCGTAGCATCCTAATAATAATGATTCATTCGGTAAAACCATAATACAAAGTACAGACCCGCCCCCTTTATTCAATGACTGATCATTGAAGAAATGTTGAAAGGTTCCAAGTTTAGGGTTATACGTTGAAAGGCCAGAATCTGTCCCTATGAATACAAATTCTGAATTTGCACTTTCATTAATACTCCATACGTTTTGACTAGGCAGGCCATACGTTGTATTTACACTAGGTCCAATGGAAAAAAAGCCACGATCATTTGGATTAAAACTAGAAAGTCCTCTTTCACTTCCTACCCAACCGATTCCAGATTTATCTATTAATAAAAAGGAAATGTTATTATTTAATAACGAGTTTTTCTTGAAGATGTCGTCGGTACTAATAAGCACTTGTCCATCTTGCTTTAACTGCACTAATCCCTGGCCATTCGTGGCAAAAAGCCAGGTATTATTTACACGTTGTATCCCTATTATAGAGCGGCTGATTTTTTGATTTATTGACGTGTATGCTCTCTGCGTCTTTTTAGTAATCAACGAATAAGAAAACAAGCCTTGTGAAGATGAAAAAAGAATTTTTTGATTATTATCAAACGTATAGGCAGCCATGACAATGAATGGAGCATTGCCATTTTGAATGGGGATTTGAAGTTTGGAGCTTACTTTTTTAGTGATATCAATTACGCACACACCATGAGTTGCTGATGAGATAAGTATCTTTCCGTAAGAAACGCTAGAAAGAAACTGAATGTTTGTCTTCGGGATGAATTCAGGGACGGAAGTAAATTTCCTGGTTTTTATATTAAAACATAAAAGCAACTTACTCTGGGTTTTCAGCCACAAAAAATCACCTCCATCATAAACAATGCTTTCAATGTGCAGTGCTTCTTTTTTTGTTAGAAAAAAGGTGGAGAATTTTCCTGTTTTGGAATTGAACAAAAGCAATCCGTTTACTGTTCCGAACCATAATTCTCCCTGAGCAGTTTTAGCAGAGGAAGTGATGTAGGCATTGTAAATATTAGGGGTGTTTTCACGATTGTACACCCTAAATTCTCTGCCATCGAAATGATTCAAGCCTTCTTGAGTGCCTACCCAGATCCCATTGTAGTCATCCTCCAGTATAGTTGAAACCATACTTTGCGATAGGCCATTAGAAATAGTATAATTAATAAACCGCAGGTCGGATTGGGCGTTTGTAGTAAACGATAATAAGCATAGAAAAATAGAGTAGAAAAGATATTTTACCCCGTTCATTCCTTAATTCCCCTTTTGCGGCGAAACAGTCGTGTTTTCCTGCGAAGAATTTTCTAAATCCCTGTCAAATAGGTACACGCCTCCCTGATGATCGCCAATAAGACGCAGTTTATCCAGCATTGTTCGTGCTAACGCTTCTTCTTCTATTTGTTCAGAAACATACCACTGAACGAAATTATGAGTCGTGTAATCCTTCTCTTGCAAGCAAATATCCACTAAATTATTAATGCTTTCCGTTACCAGTATTTCATGCTTAAGCAAGGATTCAAAAACGTTTTTTAAGTCAGTGAATTCTTTCGGTGGTGTTGAAACCCCGGCAATTTCGGCGCAACCTCCACGCTCATTGACAAATTTTATCAATTTCAACATGTGAAAACGCTCTTCATCAGAATGCGCGTACATGAACTTTGCTGTTCCGTTTAATCCATTAGCTTCTGACCAGGAGGCCATTGCTAAATAAAACTGAGAGGAAAATGCTTCCTTTTGAATTTGGTCGTTAAGTGCCTTTTCTACGCGTGGATTCATCCGATTTGATTTTACACAAATTTAGAGAATCTAATCGAAAAACAGAAGGGTGAAGGTATAATTTAATGGATAAACCATTACTTATTATTATTAATAATAGGTCAAATACAAGAAGCCCCCAGCGATTAACGCCCCTAAACCGCTAAAATATGCCGTTGTAGCAGCTCTTCGCTTCTTTTTTTTTGCTTCAGACATGAAGCCTGTTTTATAAGTTGGGTTGCTATTTAATAAGGCATCGTTAGGGTTGGCGCTATTATTTATTTTTTTTGGAGGAACATAGGCACAAATAGTTGCCGGTGCAATAGGGTAAATGAATATCGTAGTTAATCCACAAATGACCTCCCAAACAAGCAAGCCAGGCGCAGGCTTATAATAATTTTTGGCATCCACTTTACCTAAACCAAAGTAATCGACCCCACTATTATCCGATGATGGATCAAGTAATTCCTTCGTTCCATCATGTAATTTGATTAGCAAAAAGTCACTTTTCATCATTACAGTGGGAGGATTCAACCTTCCATTGTAGGAGAAATAAATTACACTAGAGGGGTCAATCTCTATAACTTTACCAAAAAGAAAGACCCCCTCCTTGGTTATCAGCGTGTCATTCGCAAACAACTGTTCCGTTTTACCATTCTCATACTTTATAAAAATAACGTTCGAGCGAGCAATTAATACCAGTTCCTTAACAGAGGTGTCAAGTGAAGCATAAGCAATAAAATTACTATCCACGGCTGTAATTCTTGCCGGAAAAATAAGGCCCTTGCTATCTACAAGTGTATCTTGCGAATAACAGGTGATAGCAGAAATTCCTGATAAAAAGAAGAAAATTAGTGATTTCATAAAGAAAATTTTTAACTCTTACGTGAATTAAACCCAATAACAAGACTAAGTCTAAAACCTGAAGTAGTTGTAACACCAGGAACATCAATATAATTACCTGTAATGGGATCGTATTCTTTACTAGGGGCAGTGGTCTTTCTTATTGAAGGAGAAAACACCACATTTATAGGAAAGGTAACTTTTCCAATTTTAAAGGACGCTCCAGCCGCCATTACCAAGCCAACTCCAGAAAGCGATAAATTCGGCCCTACACCTAACTCAACACCCGACCGTGTGCGAAAGCCAAGAATTCCAGAAGCGCTCGGAAGAAACAATCCTTGTTCAAGGCCGCCAATCATAGGAACAAACTCTACTAAACCACATGCCCCATTATCAAGGGTAAAAATTCGCGTTTCAAATTGCCATCCAAATTGAGAAATCCATGGTGTTATGTCTCCTCTATTAAATGCCTCAGCAATTCTATCCCTTGAGGTACCCGCCTCTAAAAAAGTTACTCCGACTCTTGGTCCTCCATATCGTTTGGACGGTGATAACAAATCATCCGCTAAATTGTCGGGCTTTTTATTTTCAACTTTAGGAGCAACGCCGAATTCATCCTTGGTCCCATCGCTATACATCACCATCTTAACGTCTGTTAAATTCATCGTGTAGCTAGGCCCATCCGTTGTTTTTTTAAATTTTATCAATGTGGGGGTAACTTCAGAAACGAACACATTCATTTGTGTTCCATTTTTTAAGGTTAAGACATCTTGTGCATTTGCCATAAAAATGGTTAGCATAAAAAAGGTAAGGGATAAGATCGTTTTCATAGAAATGAATTTAGTTAATAATAATAGTAAACTTCTGCAAAATTAAGTAAGCTATTATAAATATATAATTGAATTTCCCAATAGCAAAAATAGTTGTTGCGAAAATTGCAACTAGGAGGTAAATTCTATTTCCGCTTCAATTTTTTTCCGAAACAATAAGATCGTTCTATCAAACTCATAAAAGAAATGGTTTCTTTCTTTTTCATTGACAACACTTATCAAGCTTGAATTATTGATTTGCATGTCTAAGATCTGTTTTGTGTCTGACACATAATGCTCATCGGTGGTTTGCAGGTAATTCATAACATTATGCGTTAAATACAGTCCTTTCCTGTCCTTGCTTTCATAATAAAATGCCGCATCCGTATTAATTGTTTCATTTAAGTACATGTCAAATTTATTCCCATTGGCAGGAATTTGTGTGCCATAAACAAACTTTTTTCCGCATATAGCTTGTTCCTTTAAATGCTGAGAAAACATGAGCGCCCTGTCACACAGAAAAAGCGCATAGCTTGGGTCTTCAAACATATTTGAGTTAAAATAATACAAGATTTGCCTCAGGAAACCCCGCATTAATTCTGGATCATAAATTTCAACGGAAGGAATCGTATTATAAATTGAAATAATTTTCATCCCTAACTCAAAAGCTCGTTCAGGCACTTTTTCATGCCGAAACAATGTGTTTTGGTATTCGGGGATTTTTAAATACGTTTTTGCCCAAAAGAACAAGCGAAATCGAAGCAATTGAGGGATATTTATCAATTGTAAAAACGGCATGTTGTTGATCGTTAAGATTATTTTTGGATCGTCTAATGACTTTAGGTTTTGAAATGCTTTTAAGATCCCTTCTAAATAGGATTCTAAACTAAAATCAAAGGCATTGAGGGGCATATATCCAAATGCTACATTCCCCTTTTTAAGTTGCAAAAGACTATCAAAAGAAATATCAAAGGAATTGCAAAGCTGTTTAACTTCATTAATCGTAAGTGGTGTTTCATTTCGCAATCTTCGGTATGCCGCATCTTGGCTAACCGACAACACATCACTAAGAACATGACTGATAGAATCCCCTGGGCTCAATTTAAGCTTAACTAATTCCAATAATTGATCTTGTATTTTTTTAGTCATGGTCGTTACAAATTAATCTTCATTGATATAACTTCGATGAACCCGTTGCGAAATTCCCGTTAATAATTCATAAGGGATGGTAGCCATTTGAGTCGCCAACGTTTCTACTTGTTGATTCGGGCCAATAATTTCCACCTCATCACCTGAATTTACGTTTATGTGAGTAACATCAACCATAATCATATCCATGCATACATTGCCAACCGTTGGACAAAAAACACCTTGAATAAACACGCCACCTTTTCCATTACTCAAACTTCTTCTATAACCATCCCCATAACCGACTGGGATTACCGCGATCGTTAAATCCGTGGGGGCAATAAAAGTGCGGCTATATCCAACACTTTGCCCTTTTAACACCTTTTTTAGTTGAGAAACCGTACTTTTCCAAGCAATCACGGGTTGTAGCTTTTTTGTCCAAGCTGGATTAGCACTAATTCCAAAAATACCAATCCCCATTCGTACCATATCCAATTGATTACTCCCAAAATTTACAATTCCTTCCGAATTTAATATATGGCGCAAAAAAGGCTGATTAATGGCTTTTTTAATTTGTTCACAGGAGTTAACAAACAATTCAATTTGGTCTAAAGTAAAGCGTTTATCTTCCCGATTATCAGCTTCTGCCAAATGCGAATACACACTTTTAATACTAACTTCGGGTTGTGATCGTATGATGTCAACTAATTTTCGGATTTCAGTTGGCAGAAACCCTAAGCGATTCATTCCTGTGTCAAACTTTAAATGTATAGGAAAACCTTCTTTGTTATGCGCAATTAATTGATGAAGTAGCGCATCAAGTTGATCAAAAGAATAAATGGCTGGTTCTAAATTATAATTTATGCAATCCCCAAAGGCCTCTTCTTCCGCATTCATGACCAGAATTGGCAACAAAACACCTGATTTTCTAAGTTCCACACCTTCGTCTACATAGGCAACACCCAAATAATCCACGCCGGTTTTTTCAATAAACTGTGCTATTCGGACCAATCCACTCCCATACGCTTGCGCTTTTACCATTACTAAGATTTTTGTTTGCTTGTGCAAACTCTCTTTATATGCTATGAGATTTTGTCTTAATGCTGATAAATTAATTTCTATTTGCGTCTTATGCTTTCGTAGTTTGAGGTGCATGGCCCATGTTTGCATGTTTGATTTTCTAGTTCCCTTTATCAGCACAACCGAATTTTCAAAGGTAAAAGAGGGCGCCTCCCCGCTATTTATGAGTTGGATTTCGTTTAATTTAAACGGTTTTGCGATGCTATAAATCTTATCTAACATCGGCAGATCTTGTTCATGCAAACCAATAATCAGCACCCTTGGACGATTATTAGCAATTGCCGCTTGAAATTCTAAGGAATGTTGCAGTGCATCCAGGTCTAAATTGTAGGTGTCATTAATAATCATGTTATTATTCACTCCTTCATAGGTCTCTAAGCGCATGGCCAATCGAGGAGTCGAAGGAATGGCGACCATTATTTTTTCCATTGGGACCTTAAAAAATTTGGCAACTGCAATTGCAATGGCAGCAGACCTTTTACTGGCAACGTCCTTAAATGGGAGTGAAAGCAATTCTTCTTCCTCCATCTTAATTAATTCTCCTTCCTTAAGAAATGGGGAGTCGCTGGGATTAATTCCGGGGCCTAAAAATATTTTTTTTGCATTTAAAAACAGTTTTGTTTTTTCCGAAAACAGCTGGTTGATATCCTTAAAATTAGCAAGATGAGCCGTGCCAATATTTGTTAATACGGCAATGTCAGGAGACACCATTTTTTCTAGCACGTCCATTTCACCGGGGCGGGATATTCCCACTTCAATTATGGCCATATCGCAATCCTCGTTTAATTCAAGCAAGGAAAGGGCCACGCCAAGTTGTGAATTATAACTTTTTGGACTTCTAATTATTCGGTATTGGGTAGATAATAAATGATAAAGCCATTCTTTTGTGGTGGTTTTACCAACACTTCCGGTAATGGCAATTACAGGAAATTGAAATTGATCTCGGTGGAATTTCGCTAATGCTTGAAGCGCTGTTAGTGGTTCATTGACCACTAAGAAACAAGCATTTTCAAAATTAGACGTTGGTTTTTTTGATACGATAAAAACACGGACTCCTTTTGAGTAGGCATCCTTAATAAAATCGTGGCCATCTTTGAATTCCCCTTTCAATGCGTAGTAAGCTACCTGAAAACCGGAAATAATTTTTCTAGTATCAACAGAAATTGAGTGGAGGAGAAGCCCCTCCGGAATTACCCCCGCAACTTCGGCTTTACTTATTTGTGCAAGTCTTGATACGTCAATTGCTAAATTCAAGTAGTAAGTTTATTGAAACATGAACGGCAAAGCGGTTGGTATTTTTCTACAGCGCCCACCAATACTTGCCCTGATTCGTTTGCTGTACGATGAGAAAACTGTGCTAAATTACCACATGAAAGACAAATTGCATGAACTTTAGTAACATATTCTGCTATTGACAAAAGATTAGGCATCGGGCCAAAAGGTTTCCCTGTGTAATCCATATCTAAGCCTGCGATGATGACCCTCGCCCCTTTAGATGCTAGAACATGACAGACTTCAATAATGCCATCGTCAAAAAATTGTGCTTCATCGATTGCCACTACTTTTTCATTCTTCCATGCTGATAATATTTCGGAAGAAGAATTAATTAGGATCGCTTCAACGGCATTGCCCTGATGACTAACCACGTTGCTTTCACTGTATCGATTATCAATGGCAGGCTTAAATAAAAGCAAACTTTGATTCGCAAATTGCGTTCTTTTAATTCTTCTGATAAGCTCTTCCGTCTTCCCAGAAAACATCGATCCACATATTACTTCGATCCAACCATGTTGTCTACCCTCTCCGGGAAATTGTTCTAAAAACATCTATATCTTTTTTTAAATTTAAAAATAATAAATATTTTTCTGACTGATCGCTTTCTTACCACAAAATCTTTTTGTCATGATTTTAACTAAAAACACATGCCAAAAAGGGAACTATCTCCTATTTTTTCGCTGGATTACATCCAGCCCTAAAAACATTCAACCCCTATGGGGTTATGTAATAGTCTTGTGGTATAATTAAGACCATTCAATTATTTTTTATTATTATCACAATGATAGCGATAGGTTTTTTAATTTTGACAACTAATGAAGCTAAATTATATCATTAATTAGAAATAAAACGATTAACTTCCATAAACTGTTGAATAATTATAAAATCATACCAATGAAAAAACTTATTAGTTCCATTTCAATGCACATCAAAGCCATCGAAGAGCAAGGTGTAAATATAGAAGACTTGGATTTTTTGGTAACGCAATGTAACTTGTTACAAGAACAATTAATAATCCTCCGGTATAAGGTTTACGAAGAAGTTTCAGCTAAAAACAATGGTGAAAAAAATCCTGAATTAAAAAGTTCAGTCCCTGCTTTCGAAGCGATGGAAGAGACCGTTATTGACGCTGTCGAAACTCCGATAGTTAGCGAGACTCCTGTATTTGATGTAAATGACGCCCCGCCAACTATTAAGCCCTTTGATTTTAGTTTATTCAGCGATGAAGAAGAGTCGTTATTAGCACCCGAAGCCGACAAAACGATTGAAGAGCATTATTCAGCAACCACCACGATTGAAGACGAGCATGGCATAACAGAAGAAACCACCATAAAAGAACATGCGGCAACCATAGAAGAAGGTGATTCAATTATTGTTATCAATAAAGAAGAAGTTACCACTATTAGCTTTTCCAATGAATCGGAAGCAGGAAATGACCAACACATCGTTGCAAGCGACCACCCTATGATAGCGCAGTTTCGCACGATGGAAAAAAATATTCGTGCGGAAAGAGCCATCATTCCACTAGAAAGCTTAGCGGGTTCATTTACCTTGACAGAAAAACTACAATATATCAATGCGCTATTCGGTGGATCAAGTGAGGCTTTTGGGGCTGCAGTTAAGGAACTTAATGAGCAGCAGAATATGGCCGGAGCAATTTTAGTCTTAATTGGCAACGCAGAAACTAATGCATGGAACTTTGTAAAATCTTTCGAAATTATTGAAGAGTTTGTTCTAAAAATTTGCCGGAGATATGCGAATAGCCCTGCTGCTTAGCACTTGTTTTGCGTTCTCCTACTGGGGACAGCAAGTCGACTTTCGCGAATATACCAAACAATTATGTTCTCCAGCATTCCACGGAAGAGGATATGTCAATCAGGGAGATTCTATTGCTGCAGCATACATTTCTCAACAATTTAAAAAAATTGGTTTGTTGCCGATTGAAGGTTCTTTCTTTCAATCCTTTTCATTTCCAGTTAATACTTTTCCCGGCAAAATGCTGGTGTATACTGAATCAGACACCTTGCGGCCAGGTATTGATTTTCTAGTCGCTCCGAATTCCTCTGGCAGGAAAGGGATAATCAACTTGACCTATTTTACTCCCGATGAATTGCTTTCCATTCGTAAATCCACTTTCACGCTTAAAAAAGAGGAAGTCATCGCAATTGATTATACGGGCAGCACTAAAGACACACTTAAATTTATAAAAACTAAAATCGCTGAACTAGCTACATCTTTTCCGATTATAGAAATAACCAATGAAAAACTAACCTGGTCGGTTAGTCAAGAAGCGAGCAAGTCGATGCATTTAATAATTTTAAAAAACGCGCTTAAACAACTACCCGCCTTTCTTTATGTTGATCTGGAACAGAAATATATACCAAATCATGTTTCCAATAACGTGATTGGATACTGTTCAGGAAAAGCAAAAACAAAAAAGACACTTCTTATTTCAGCCCATTATGATCACCTAGGACGAATGGGCAGCGAAACCTATTTCCCAGGCGCAAATGATAATGCAAGCGGGAACGCCATGTTGCTCCGCCTGGCGGAGCAATTAATTAAGCATCCTATAAAATACAACGTGTTATTTGTTGCTTTCGCAGGAGAAGAAATTGGATTACTCGGATCAAAACACATGTGTACGAATCCGATTATTCCCTTAAAAGATATTCGTTTTATGCTTAATCTGGACATAATGGGAAGTGGCGAAGAAGGAATAACGGTGGTGAATTCGACCTTATTTCCGAAGGAATTTGATTTATTGAAATCCATTAATGCTAAAAAGCAATTAATGAAAGAAATAAAACCTCGAGGCCCCGCTGCAAATTCAGACCACTATTATTTTACCGATGCTGGCGTTCCCGCATTTTTTATCTATACGATGGGGCCTAACAAACATTACCATGATGTGGAAGATCGTTATGAGGCGCTAAGCTTTGGGGCATTTGATCCCTTAAACAAGTTGATCCTGAAATTTATCCGAGGAATTAAATAACCTTAGTTATTAAGTGTTTTTATTATACACAGCGCTTGTAATGCAATTAATGCGAGGAACATACACATGACATGTAAAACAACTGTCATTGGGGAATTAGCATATACTACCGAAGCCGCAAAAAACATAAAAAGTAACATTTGAATAATGGTGAGGGACATAATCCCGGCCAATAAAGCCGTTGGATTTTTATAAATAGCTGGCAACATCACCGCCCAACCCGAAAAAAACAAAACAGCAAAAACAAATAACGACAATATCAGTGTCTTAGACGGAAAGGTTGCTGAGGAAAACAAGAGAGAATATGCAATATATAAAATAGCAATAGCAAGAAACGAAATGGTGGTGTTTCGAATGTATTGATAAAAAAGGCGTTTGTCATTCATTTTTTAGCGCCGATTTTATGACCACGTATAATGAAATAGACACTCCAAGGACAAGAAGTCCAGCTGTCCAATAGGCATTTTTAGAATTAAAATAGCGGTCTAAATAATCTCCGAGGAAACCAAATGCAATAATAATAGCAGCCATTTGAATTCCTAATGAAGAATACTTGGCAAATGATTTGATTTTTGGTGTCAAGGATTTTTCTCCTTAATCTTCGTCTTCTACATCAGCAGTAAAGGTCGTGGTTGTCATTGGAGACTTCATGACACAAGCGCCTTCGAAATACGCGCCTTCTTCAATCGTTAACTTAGTAGCTTGGATATCTCCTTTAATTCTAGCTGTCGAATGCATGGTTAATAAATTCTCAACCGTTAATTCGCCATGGACCGTTCCATCAATTTCAGCATTCACACAAACTAGATTACCCTTGAGTTTACCAGAGGAACCAATCAATACTTTTCCAGAACAAGAAACATTACCAATAATGTCACCTTCTATTTGAATATTAGAATCGGAAACAATATCACCTGTAAATTCTGTCCCTGAAAGGATTCTATTAAACTCTGTACTATCTGTACTGGAAGTATTCCCTCCAAAAAATTCTTTTCTTTTTAACATAAATCAGTAATTAAGGTCGTAAAACTCTTTATACAATTCAAAGTTACTTGATTCTATTAACTTTTTCAAATTTTCTTGTGTAATAATCTGAATTCTATTATTCTGCCACTGATCTAAATCTTCGTATCCTGCTTTATAGGCAACGATATAATCACTTGCTAATTTGACAGAAGCAAATTCAGCGACAAGGACAAAAGAGGTTTCTTTAAGGGTTAATTTGCTTTGAACTTTTAATTTTATGTTTTTAAATTTCTTCGCTGTAAAATCGGAAATGTCATTTTTGGCATCGTTGGCATCTTCGTCTTCATCCATAAGAACAATCACGAATTGCGTTACGGCATCATTATAGACAAACATACTTGGCTTAGGAGTTGGTAAGGGTTCATTTTTCGAAATTCCATTATTGATAATATCAATCATTTCCTTTGCCCTGATCGCTTGCGCAGTGCCTGGTTTTTCTTCTATAATCCTTGTTAATTTTGGAAGTAAGGATTTTTTGTTTTCTGTTAATTGGCCCGCGGCCAACACATTTAGTAACATGTATTCAGCCCTTAACGCATTTGATTTGTCCCCATTGACAATTAATTCCGATGCATCGTAAACCCCTTGATACTCTTTCTTGTCATAGCGTGCCACAAGGGCTATGTAATCTTTTTGAGCGGCCATTTTTCCTTCTTTTTGCTTCACAAAAAAGTCAGGGTCTTTGAAATAATTAGCCACATCTGAATTCGGATAATTCTTTATGATGTAGTCTTTATATTGAACCCCTAATCCATTCTTTTCATTTAATTTGTACAATTGAAAGGCGGCGGAAAGATCGGTGGTGCTGAGTCTGTTTTTATCCAAGATTTTCTCGAATTGAGCAATCGCCAAGTCATTTTCATTCAAGAGTTCCTTGTAAAGAACCCCGGAAGTATAAAGTGCCTCAATTTCTGATAAAACCGAGCGTTCAAAAAGACTATCAGTTAACGGCAATTTCTTTCTCAATCCCTCCACAGTGAGTTCGTCGAGCGGTTCGTTGCTTACTAATGCTACAACTGCGGTATCTTCTTTGTTTTCTTTATCGTCTGTAAATTCTGTGAACACAATTTTACTTGATCGCCTCCAATCGTCCTTGTTTTCTCTGTCTCCCCACATTTTTCGGAATTCATTAAACCCTTCCTCTTTCAATTTCTGGTTGTTGAAATACCATTTATTGGCCGCCCCATTTTGGATCGTGTTCGATTGAACTTGCAAGGCCAGTAATTTCGCAGCTTCCGCTTCCTTTCGCTTTTGTTCCTCCGCCTTCATGTCTTTAATTAACTGCTTTAAAAATTCTGTTTGCTCTTTTTCCGGCATTTTCGCAATTCGTTGCACACTGTCTTCATAAATTGATTTTTCAAGCGCATTGACCAGATCCAATAACTTAACCGCTTTGGACTTAACTAAGTCTGCATTAGGGTAAATTTCAGGCATGCTACGCACACAAGAATCGTAATATTTTTGGGCGTTAATGTAGGATTTTTCATAAAAGGAGATATCCGCTAGCTTCTCATAGGAAAGGGCTTTTTGACGTTTATTCGTGGTGGAGTAAAAAGCAGAATTCGTATAATAATTCTTTGCTAGGCTGTTGTTGCCTCTATTCATTTCCAAGGCTGCTTTTGCATAATAAATTTGATCTTTAAAAGGTGCATTTTTAGCATCCCGCAACATTTTATCTAGGCCTTTACTCAATTTATTATTATTACCCAACATCGCTCTGTTCAGTCTTGCATTAAAAGAAACTTCATAAAGCGCAGCGGCAGACAGTGCTTTTGAATAATGGTATTGAGCCGAATCAATTCCGCCGCTCTGCTGGTAAATTTGACCCAGAATAAAATGAAGGCGCGCTTTGTCTTGTTTATTATTTGATTTGGCAACAGCATTTGTTAGCGAGAAAGCCGCTTCCCCAAATTGCTTTCTTTTTACTGCTAGATCCGCTTGCGTCTTAAAAATTTCCAACTGTAAGCCTTTAGACATTTTAGGCGCAACTTCTACCGTTGGGTCTTTCTTTTTAAATAGGGCCAAGACACTTTTCAGGGAACTCTTTTTTTGAACAAGCGCTGTTTCCTGGAGTTCATCTAGCAATAGTTTCGCTTCCGAAAACTTATTTTGCTCAATGTAAATCCTAGCCATCCACAATTCTGCAATATATCGCGATGGATCCTTTTGAAAAAAGCGCTTGACGAATTGAAAGTTTTTTAATGCTTTATCATAATCTCTTCTATAAAACATCGCTTTTCCAACCGTAATCCAATTTTCATCAATCCATTTGTTGTGTTCCGCCTCTTTCATGCTCATGTCCTGCGTACTTGGCATAGAATGGTTCTTTATCACCTTCGAACATTTCACAATCGCGGTATCAATGGAAGGATACATCCCTTTCACTTCTGTTTCGTTGGGTAAGGGGGAAATGGGCAATAAGTCATAGAAATCATCTTTACGACTATTTGCATACGTTATAAGGGCTTGATTAAGGAGTTCTTCCGCATTAAAATGACCGTTGTATTTGGCTGTCATTCCGTGAAATGTTCTGTTCAGGAACGTATTTTTCTCCGTAGAACAGGCCACCAAAATAGCTGTTAAGATTAGTAATAAAGAAAGATGTTTAATAATACCCATTTAAAAAAATCAATTGCGGTAACTAAAAAAATAGCTATTTAGTATATTGGACACTAAATTAAGCAATGTTTGTAAAGACTTGCTGAATATCGTCATCATCCTCAATTTTCTCGAGCATTTTTTCAATATCCACCATTTGTTCTTCTGTAAACTCAACAGGTGTAGTCGAAAAGCGGCTTAAGCTGGATTTTTGAACCTCTATTTGCAAATCTTCTAGCGCTTTAGATAAGGTACCGAAGGCTGAATAATCACCATAAACGAAGAGTTGCCCTTCTTCCACTTCTATTTCTTGACAGCCCGCATCAATTAAATCGAGCTCTAACATTTCAGGATCAATATTTTCCGTGATATTGATTTCAAAGACACTTTTTCGTTCAAACATAAATTCAAGCGATCCAGTAGGTACAATTCCACCATTGGCTTTATTAAAGTATGACTTTACATTTGCAACGGTCCGCGTTGGGTTATCGGTGGCGCATTCCACGAAAACTAAAACGCCGTGTGGGCCTTTTCCTTCATAATTCACTTCTGTAAAAGAGGCAATATCTTTTTGAGCGGCTCTTTTAATAGCGGCATCGATATTGTCTTTTGGCATATTTTCAGACTTCGCGTTCTGAATCGCGGTCCGTAGTTTTGCATTGGTAGCTGGCTCCATACCGCCCTCCTTGGCCGCCATGGTAATTGCCTTTCCTAATTTAGGAAAAATTTTGGACATCTTGTCCCACCTTTTTTCTTTTGCTGCTCGTCGGTATTCAAACGCTCTTCCCATTCTATTACAATTTTGTCAAAGTTAAAAATTTCAAGTTTGAAAGTCAAGAGAAAACCTAAGACATGCTTAGAATTTGACTTATATAATTTAATATTGGTTCATTACCAAATCCAGATACACTCGATGTGGTATAAATCGGGGGCAATTCCTCCCATGTCTTTAACATTTCTTTTTTGAATTTCAGGAGGTTTTTTTGAAGCGCAGAACTTGACAGTTTATCAATTTTTGTAAAAACCATTACAAAAGGAAGTTGTTTTTCCCCGCACCAGTTAATGAATTCCATGTCAATTTTTTGAGGCTCTAAGCGGGAATCCAGCAGCACAAAAATGTTCATCAAGGTTTTTCTTTTCGTGAGGTAATCCGCGATAAATTTCTCCCACGTTGAGCGGGCCGATTTGGATGCTTTGGCATACCCGTAACCTGGCAAATCGACTAAGTACCATTCATCGTTGATGACAAAATGATTTATTAATTGCGTTTTTCCTGGAGTAGAGGAAATTTTTGCCAGCTTTTTATTTCCTGTTAAAAGGTTTATTAAGGAAGACTTTCCCACATTCGACCTTCCAATAAATGCAAACTCAGGTTTGCCATCTTCAGGACATTTTTTGTGGTCGGTATTAGAAACAACAAAAGAAACCGATTTAATTTTCATAAATCAAAGGTAGTCTTTATTTTATTTAGTGGGTTTAAGAACTCTTCTCAGTTGTCAAGGAATCCATGACAATTGCTAAAGACGGAAAATCAAAACAAAGAAAGAAGGCGTTCGAGTGGTTAGTGTCACGACCCAGCTCAATTTTCTTGCGCCAGACGGCAAACTGCATTTAGCACACAACATTTACAATTTTCCCCTTAACAAAAATCACTTTTTTCGGGGTTTTTCCTTCTAAGTGTTTTTGGGTGTTTTCGAGGCCCATGATAAGTTCGATTACTTCATTTTCCGGAAGATGCAGGTCAATGGATTGCGTGAAGCGCATTTTTCCATTAAAAGAAATGGGGTATTCATAGCTTGCTTCAACTAACATGGCTTCATCGTAAACTGGAAAACTTGCCAAGGCACATCCGCCCGACGGAAGTCCTAGTTTTTCCCAAAGCTCTTCCGCGGTATGCGGGGCATACGGGGAGAGTAAGACTAATAAGGGCTGCAGGATTTGTTTGTGATTACATTTCAACTCTGTTAATTCATTAACTGCAATCATTAAGGTAGACACCACCGTATTAAATGAATAGCGATCCAAATCATCTTGTATTTTGCGAATCGTTTTATGAAGCACTTTCCACATTTCTTTGGTTGGGTCTTCCTCTAAAGTGCTCCACGAACCAGTTGCATCAAGAAACAAGCGGGTTGTTTTTTTCAAAAAACCATGTACTCCTGTGATTCCTTTTGTATCCCACGGTTTACTTTGTTCCAATGGGCCCAAGAACATTTCATACATTCTAAGGGTATCGGCACCAAACTTCTCCACGAGGGCGTCAGGTGTCTGCACATTGAATTTAGATTTTGACATCTTTTCCACCTCAAAACCGCAGCAATACGTGCCGTCATCTTCTAGAATGAAGGTGGCATCAGCGTATTCCGGCAACCAATTTTTAAACTCCTGAAGATTCAATTTATCATTGTCCACTAAGTTCACGTCCACATGAAGTTGATCAGTGGGGTAATCCTTCTTTTTATTCAAGGAAACGAAGGTGTTTTCCCCTTTGATCCGGTAAACGAAGCTACTTCGCCCCAAAATCATTCCTTGATTAATCAATTTCTTGAATGGCTCATTGAAAGGGATGAAGCCCATATCATAGAGGAATTTGGTCCAAAATCGGGCATACAGGAGGTGTCCCGTAGCGTGCTCGTTTCCACCAATGTACAAGTCCACGTTTTTCCAATACGCTACTTTATCTTTTCCAACAAAGGAGTCTTTGTTTTCCGGGTCTAAATAACGTAGGAAATACCACGAACTCCCTGCCCAACCCGGCATCGTGTTGTATTCCATCCGCTCTCCTTGAAAGTGGTTCCAGTCTTCCTTTTTTGAACGCGCCAAAGGCGGCTCTCCAGATGCTGTGGGTAAATACGCATCTACATTCGGAAGTTCAATGGGAAGGTACTCGTCCGTAATCATTTTTGGAAGGCCCTTTTCATAATAGACCGGGAAAGGTTCTCCCCAATACCGTTGTCTTGAAAAAACGGCATCCCGAAGTCGAAAATTCACTTTTCGATTTCCTCGATTGGCTTCTTCTATTTTTTGACAAGCAATCTTGATTGCTTCTTTAATTTCTAGTCCGTCTAAGAAGTTGGAATTCTCAATAATCCCTACTTTTTCTCCGTACGCCTCTTCTTCAATATCAACGCCTTTAAACACATTGATGATCGGTAAATTGAAATGTTTCGCGAAGCTGTAATCTCTTTGGTCACCGCAAGGAACAGACATAACGGCTCCGGTTCCATAAGTAGACAAGACATAGTCGGCCGTCCAAATAGGAATGCGGGTTTTGTTAAAAGGATGTATTACAAATGCGCCCGTAAATACACCCGAAATATGATGAACATCTGCTTGGCGATCACGTTCCGTTCTTTTCGAAACCGATAACTGATAGTTTTTGACCTCCTCTTTGTGTTCTTCTGTAACAATTTGTTCTAAAAACGGATGTTCCGGGGCAAGTACCATAAAAGTAACGCCAAACAAGGTGTCGGGCCTTGTCGTAAAAATCTCAAGTGCTAGATTATTATGACCCTCCACATCAAAAAAGACGGTTGCCCCCTCGGATTTTCCGATCCAATTGCGTTGTTGTTCTTTTATCGCATCCGACCAATCCAGATCATCCAGTCCAGTAAGAAGGCGGTCTGCGTATGCTTTGATCCGCATGGACCACTGCATCATTTTCTTTTGTTCCACCGGATGACTACCACGGACCGATAAGCCATTAATAATTTCATCATTCGCCAACACTGTCCCTAGTTTTGGGCACCAATTCACCCATGTTTCGGATAAAAAAGCTAGACGATATGATTGCAGCACCTCTTCTTGTTCCACGTCATTCCAACTATTCCATTCTTCCGCCGTGAAACTCTTTTCGTAATCTGAGAAAGCATTCACCCCTTGATTTCCATTCATTGAAAACGCCGCGATTAATTCTTCTATTGGACACGCTTTGTCAGAAGCGGTATTGTAATATGCATTAAAAAACTGTTTAAAAATCCATTGCGTCCAGCGGTAATAATCAGGAGAAGATGTTTTTACCTGCCTTGTCCAATCGTAAGAAAACCCTAAACGATCTAGTTGCTGTCTATATCTGGCAATGTTTTGTTCGGTGGTAATTGCAGGATGCTGGCCGGTTTGAATCGCATATTGCTCTGCGGGTAATCCGAATGAGTCATAGCCCATTGGATGCAACACATTGAAACCTTTCAAGCGCTTATACCTGGCATAGATATCCGACGCAATATATCCCAAAGGATGCCCAACATGAAGACCCGCACCCGAAGGATAGGGGAACATATCTAAGACATAATACTTCGGCTTATTAGGATCTTCAACCACTTTATTGCTTTGGTTTTCTAACCAATACAATTGCCATTTTTTATCTATTGCTTGAAAATCGATTTCCATATTGTGCTTAATTCAAGGCACAAAGATAACTAAATCTCCTTGCCGATTAACGGAAATAAACTTGCAAAATAAATGCTGAAAGTCCAAATACGGCCAATGTTCGATCCGTGTAAAGTTCCTTTTTCAATACAAAAAATTGAAACAGATAGTATAGAAAAGCCAATGAAGAGAACGTGGCAGCGATAAAGAATAGGGCGCCAAAGAAATAGAGGTTGAAAGCAACAAAGGCAAGTAAGCATAAAAATATAAGAATAAGTAAGGCTTTTCTGGGCAGTACTTGAGGGAGCGTTTTTAATTCAATGGGGTCAATGCGTAAATCCCTAAAATCAGATGAAACCGCTAGCGCATAGAAAAGAATAAAGAAGAAACTGCCATTGTAAATCGCCTTATTCGCATAGCTCATTGGCAAAGCGCAACACAAGCTAGTCCAAGAGAGCGCGATAAAAAATGACTTCAAATACGGAATGCTTCTAATACTCAACTTAGGTTGGAAAACGGAATAGGAAACGCACATGAAGAACAATAGGCTTATAAGGAAGTGTTCACTCCAACGGAAATGTAATGAAATTCCAATTCCTAAAAAGGAGAGCGTTGCCACAAAAAATACGATGCGAGTAGGAAGAAAACGCAAGGATTGAATACTAGCGTATGACCCTTCCTCGCGCAGCCACTTCACCAATTTATGTGTATTGTAAGCCAGAAAAACCGCTAAGGAAATAAAAACACAAAGCAATCCTTTCTTTTCATTGGAGTAAGGAAGTGTGTATGAAATGAGGCCTGCTGAGAAGGCCAATAAAAAATAATGGTTCTTAAAGAAATGCCCTATTCTAGCCAATTTCATTTATGAAATTTAGGACATTAGCGACACTAATATTTTCTAGGCAACGACAGCTTTTACTTTTTTTACATCCCGGACAATTTTCATCAAAAACCAAGACCGTAGACTTTAAACCCAACGGACGCCAACGGCCAGGATGAATGGGTCGGCGGGTGGCAAACAGCGCGATTGCATTTCCCCCAATAATGGATTTAATATGAATTGGTCCTGTTGAACAAGCCACCGCGACCTTTACTTCAGATAAAAGCGAAATCATTTGAGACAAAGAGAGCCGGCCCGTTACGTCAATTAATTGAGGGGAGAAAGTAAAACGGTCTCTTATCAGTAAGCCTTCCGCCTCTGTACCCGTAATTAGCACTACTTTTCCTGATTTAACCAATTCATTTGCTAATTCAAGGTATTTTTCAATTGGCCATTCCAAGGCGCTGCCTTGCGATTTTGGATGCAACACGATTGCTTGACAGAGCTCTATTTTAGCTATTGGATTGGGGAACGTATTAACAGGAACAATGAAATTAGGGCGTTGATCCATCAACTCCTCCAAGGAGGGAATGACCTTTAAACCTAAAGGTCGCGCTAATTCGAAATTTAATTGCGCTTCGTGCAGCGGTGAATTTTTCCGGCTGAAATTCACTTTAATATTACAGCTTAAAAAATGAAATGTTCTGTGGGAAGTCCCTATCCGGAATGGTATTTTGGCTTTTTTGGCGAGGGATGCAATTTCTGAGTTAGGAAAAACATGAATAATACAGTCCGATTTTATTCGTTCTATTTTTTCTGCTGAGGGCAAATTAGAAAGAAGATCCCAATCCAATATTTCATCAACTGGTAGAAAGCAAGAAACCACTGGAATCGTGTAGCCCCTGGCTAAGAAAACCAAGGTTGCTTCTGGAAATTGTTTCTTTATCCAAACGCATAAAGGCAAGGTCAATATTACATCACCTATACTGTCCGTTCGTGAAACAATAATTCGTTTTATATCATTCGTTTTCACTAATTAACCTCCTTAATTCTTTGTATTTATAAATATTTGATTGGGCACTTATCTTCGCAATTACCCAACCACTTTTTCCGTCTAAGAATCCCTTTTGCCAAAGGAACATTTTCAAAAAACGAATAATCCCACTAATATATGGTTTAAAAAAGGGTGCTTTTTTTCCTTGCTTCCTATATTTCATAGCGGTCAATCTGGAGTATTGATCGGCTCTTTGTCTATGTTCCACCTGAGAATAATACGAATAATGCGCTAAAAGTCCGTTCAAACCACTAATTTTTTCCCCTTCAGGAAGCAGTAACTCTTCGTGTACAATTTCCCCATCCCACAAGGTTTTCTCCCGGGGACTTATCCGCACTTTCACATCTGGAAACCACCCCGAATGCTTGATCCAAGTGCCACAATAATTCGTTATTCTGTTTACAGCATAAAAAGCAAGTGGCCCATTGCTCCTTATCTTATTTATTTCAGCTTGGAGCTCCACACTGAGGGACTCATCCGCATCGATTGAAAAAATTAAATCGCTTGTAATAAAAGTGTTTAAATAATTTTTCGATTTTGAATAGCCCAACCATTCGTGTTGGATAACACGAATATTCTTTTCTTTACAAATAGCAATTGTATTGTCGGTTGAAAACGAATCAAGTACCAAAATATCATCCACGCAATTTTTCAACGAATCCAAACAGCGTTGAATATTTCGTTCTTCATTAAAAGTAATAATTGCAGCAGTGATTGTTGGCATAGTTAAATAAAAAGCAATAGTCGTTTAAATTAATTTACTTAACTCGTAAACGCTGTCCAACATGAATGGTATTAATATTAACTCCAGGATTTAATTTTTTCAGTTGGGCAGATGTTAAATTATGTTTTTGGGCAATTTTACTAAAGTTTTCCCCTTTTTTTACTGTATAATATTTTTTTACTGGAACAGTTGGCTTCACCGGTTGTTTTGGCGCAGGCGTCACTGCTTTCGCCTTAATGGTCAATCGTTGTCCTATGTAAATATTTGTCGTTCTCAAACCATTCCATTCTAATAACTTTTCAATTTCGACGCCATACTTTTGCGCAATAATTTTAATGTTGTCTCCAGCTTTAACTTTATAATATTGATAATTCGCATTAATGGTATCGACCACGGATGAATCCTTTTTTATAAATGAATCTATGGCGAATGGGGTAACAATATTGGGTGTATTAATCCGGTGATACTTGTAATTTTCCGCCCAATAGACCGAGTCTTCTAAACCGACTAAAAGATTGATCTTTTCTAAAGGCCCCGTAACACATCTACCCTTTTCAGATTTCGGAATAAACGATGATTTATAGATCGGATTCAACTCTTTTATTTCATTCAGGTCCCAATCGGTTACTGTCGCAATGGTTTCCATATGAACTCCTTGCTTTAAACACATCGAATCCAACTGAGCGTTATGTATTTTAGCATCCATTGGAATAATATTATGCTCCGCATGATAAGTTAGCATGTATGCCGCTGCAATAAAGTTGGGGACGTATCCTTGCGTTTCCGTTGGCAAGTAAGGTCGTACCTCCCAATACGTTTTTTTGTTTCCTGACTTTACAATGGCTTTGTTCACATTACCTGGACCGGCATTATAAGCTGCGAGGGCTAAATTCCAATCGCCATATATGCCATATAATTTTTTTAAAAAACGGCAAGCAGCATCTGTTGCCTTATCTGGATCCATTCGTTCATCGATATAGGAATCTTCCACTAAGCCATAATACAACCCGGTTTTATACATAAACTGCCATAGGCCTAATGCACCGGCTTTTGATTTCACTTGCGGCCTTAATCCACTTTCAATAACTGCTAAAAATCGCAATTCAATAGGCAGACCATATTCAGCAAGTTTCTCTTCGAACATTTCAAAATACAATTTAGACCTACCCAAAACAATTCGTGTAAATCCTCTGCGTTGAGCAACAAAAAACTTCAGCGTTGCCAAAGTTGTTGGATTACAATCCATATGAAACGGACTGTGTTCACTCAGGTCCTCTAACCGCTGGCAATAAACATCATCAGAAAAAGTAGGGAGATCCGATGGTTCATATTTTAAAGCGGCAATAATGGAATCATAAACCGATTGATTGGCGTAGTCGGAATAAAACAAATTCAAACTCTGCTGCACCGTATTAATAAATGGTATGGGATTTAGCGAATCGGAAGGCCTCGAAAGCGGTGATGTCCGTTGCGAAAAGGAAACGAACGAAACGAACAAAAACAGCAAAATTGACAATCTTTTTTTCATTTTTTAATCTCCTCTATGATTTTAGCAAATTCAAACATTTGCTCTTCATTAAATCTATCTGCCATTATTTGTATGCCATAAGGCATTCCATTAGAATGCAATTTAAACGGCACACTAAGAGCAGGGTTACCAGTTATGTTTGCGTGAACCGTAAAAATATCTTGGAGATACATTTGAATGGGGTCTTTTATTGCGCCTATTTCAAATGCCGTTGTTGGTGTCGTTGGTAAGAGTATAAGATCCACCTTGCTAAAAAAAGCATCTGTGGCATTTTTCATTACACGGCGCACCTTTTGTGCTTTCGTATAATACGCATCATAATACCCATGTGACAATACGAATGTTCCTGTCATTATGCGTCTTTTAACTTCAGAACCAAATCCTTCAGAACGAGAAAGAACATAGGTTTCCTCCACTCCTTTAGCGATATGGCTACGGTAACCATAGTGCACACCGTCAAAACGAGATAAGTTAGACGATGCCTCTGCAGTGGTTAATACATAATACGTTGGGACGATATAATCTAGATATGGGAAACTTATTGGAATTACTTCTATTCCATTATCAGCCAGTTTTGCCACGAATTTATTCATTTCATTTTTAATCTCAGGATCTAATCCAGGATGTTCGAAACATTCTGTTAACATCCCAATTCGCAAAGCCTTTCCCTTGGATTTGTTTTCTGTTTTTACCGGCAGTTTTGAGGTCGTTGCATCCATTTGATCATGGCCAGCCATAATTGTATACAGCAAAGCGGAATCTTCGAGACGATTCGTAAACGCCCCTATTTGGTCAAAAGAAGAGGCATAGGCAATAAGTCCGTATCTGCTAATTCTTCCGTAGGTTGGTTTTATTCCGAAAGTACCTGTCCAAGAAGCAGGTTGACGCACCGATCCACCGGTATCACTTCCAAGAGCAGCTGTGCATAATCCTGCAGAAACAGCAACGGCAGATCCTCCCGAAGAACCACCAGAAACATATGCTTTGTTGTAATTGTTTTTTACAGGGCCAAAAACGGATGTTTCGTTCGAGCTCCCCATAGCAAATTCATCGCAATTAAGTCGTCCAATCACAAGAGCATCTTGATCTAATAAACGTTGAAGTGCCGTGGCGGTATATAGTGACTCAAAGCCTTCAAGAATTTTTGATGAGGCTGAGACCTTATGATTTATATAACAAATGTTGTCTTTGATTCCGATTACTACCCCTGCGAGCTGACCTGCTGTTCCGGCCTTGACCTTTCTATCAACTTCGATCGCCTGTGCGGAAACATCGTCCGTGAAAACCTCAATAAAAGCATTCAAGTCTTTGTTTTCCTCAATCTTAGCAAGGTAATGTTCAACAATTGACAAAACCGTTTCACCAGACTGAATTCTCAGCCTAACATCTTCGATTGAAGCGTGCATAATTTACTTTTGCTCAATTTTGGTTTCGGCAGACTTTTCTGTAGGTTCGGTTTTATCCTCCCCCTTGGATGCATCTTTAAATTCTTTAATTCCTTTGCCAATTCCTTTCATTAATTCCGGTATTTTTTTACCACCAAATAAAAGTAGCACCACTGCTAACACTAAAAATATTTCTAAAGGACCGAATTTACCCATAACAATAAAGATTAATTGAATTGTAAAATTAAGAATAATAATCTATAGTTTCTCTTTTAGCTACTTCAAACTGACAAAATAGCACTAAACGAATAAATAAAAGCCTATCGTTTTTACAGTTTTCTTGCCACTTCCACTTCTTCGTATGCCTCAATAACATCCCCAATTTGAATAGCGTCGAACTTGTCAATATTTAAACCACACTCATAGTTGTTTTTGACTTCTTTGACGTCATCTTTGAATCGTTTTAAAGAACCAAGTACACCTGAATGAATAACTATTCCATCACGAATAACACGCACCTTAGACGTTCTTTTGATACTTCCATCAAGCACATAACATCCTGCAATTGTTCCGACTTTTGTAATATCAAATGTTTCGCGGATTTCTGCAGAGCCCAGGATTTTTTCTTCAATATCTGGAGATAACATTCCTTCCATAGCAGACTTGATTTCCTCAATTGCTTTATAAATAATGGAATAAAGTCGGATATCAATTTGTTCGGTCTCTGCTAATTTGCGTGCTCCAATAGATGGTCTCACTTGGAAACCAATAATTATCGCATCAGAAGCCGAGGCTAAATTAACATCCGCCTCAGTGATTGCACCTACTCCTTTATGAATAATATTAACTTGGATTTCTTCCGTTGACAAATTAATCAAGGCATCGGATAAGGCTTCAATCGAACCATCCACGTCACCTTTAACGATGATATTAAGTTCCTTGAAGTCTCCAATAGCCAATCGCCTACCGATTTCATCCAGTGTAATATGTTTCGTAGTTCTAAGTCCTTGTTCACGGAACAATTGTTCCCGTTTAGTCGCTATAGATTTCGCTTCTTTTTCGTCGTCGAGGACATTAAATTTGTCCCCTGCGCTCGGAGCTCCATTAATTCCAAGAACCGAAACGGGTTGAGAAGGTCCAGCTTCCAAAATAGAATTTCCGTGTTCATCTTGCATCGCCCGAACCTTTCCAAAATGGCGCCCTACTAAAATAGCATCTCCAATTTTTAACGTTCCTGCCTGAACAAGCATATTCGTTACATACCCTTTTCCTTTATCCAATGAGGATTCGATAACTGTCCCAATTGCATTCTTTTTAGGATTTGCTGTAAGTTCTAAAACATCCGCTTCAAGTAAAACTTTGTCTAGTAGCTCTTCAATATTTAAATTTTGACGAGCAGAGATTTCTTGACATTGGTATTTACCTCCCCAATCTTCCACCAAGATATTCATTTGAGAAAGTTGTTCTTTTATCTTATCCGGATTCGCTCCAGCTTTATCAATTTTATTAATAGCAAAAATCATAGGAACATTGGCCGCTTGAGCGTGTGATATTGCCTCCTTTGTTTGAGGCATTACGTCATCATCCGCAGCAACAATAATAATTGCTACATCAGTAACCTGTGCACCCCTGGCTCTCATCGCAGTAAATGCTTCGTGTCCTGGCGTATCGAGAAATGTTAATCTTCGCTCGTCTTTAAGAATTAAAGAATAGGCACCAATATGCTGGGTGATGCCTCCGGCTTCCCCTTCGGTCACATTGGCATTACGAATTCTATCAAGTAGGGATGTTTTACCATGATCGACGTGACCCATTACCGTAATAATTGGTGGTCTTGTAATTAGATCCTCTGGTGCATCTTCCTCCATTGCAATGGATTCTTGTACTTCAGCAGAGACGAATTCAGTTTCAAATCCAAATTCTTCCGCTACAATCTGAATGGTTTCCGCATCTAATCGTTGATTAATAGATGCAAAAATTCCCAAAGACATGCACACAGAAATTACCTGTGTTGGCTGAACGCTCATCATACTGGCTAATTCCGATACCGTAACGAATTCAGTTAGTTTAATGATTTTTTCATCTGCTTCTGCCTGTTCAATTTCTTCTTGGCGTTTTTGAGCAAAAGAATCTCGTTTTATCCTTCTATTTTTTGAAGACTTCGACTTACCTCCTTTATTCGATAGGCGAGCAAGCGTGTCTTTAATTTCTTTTTGAATGTCCCGTTCTGAAATCTCTTTCTTTTGAACGATCGGCGCTTTAGATGATGATGACGGTGTTTGTCCAGTACTCGTTGGAGAAGTTGTTGGCGCATCAACCTTTTTAATTCTTTTTCGCTTTCTCTTACTATTTGCAGATTCTGACTGCACAGAAGGCGATTTCGGTTTTTCAACAGGTAATTCTATTTTTCCTAATACAACCGGTCCCGTTAACACTTTTCGTTCACTTCGTATTGTTTCGATAACGATCGGAGCAACCTCTTCTTTTAACTCAACCGGCGGTTCCGTCGGAACAATAATTTCCTCTGCTTTAATAACTGGTGCAACTTCCACTGGAGGTGTTTCCTCCACCATTTTTTTCTTATCTGGTCGCGTCTTCTGATTTAAGGCATCTAAGTCTATTTTTCCAACAACTTGAACAGATAATTCTTTTTCTTTTTTAACGGGTTCACTTGCAACTGGCTCCACTTTCTCTTCCGGCTTTTCAACTGGAATAGGCTTTGAAACAATGGGTTCAGGAGCTTTCGGCGCACTAAAAATCTGCCTTTTAATTTCATCTAAATTAATATCCGCTTCATCCTCATCATCAACCTTCGGCTTATCAATTGCTTTTTCCCCCTCTCTAACATCTTTTAAAGAAAGAGATTCACGTCTTTCCCGAAAAGCCGGTCCTTTGGACTGTTCCTTCATACTTTGATCTGCAGCAAACTCTGTGCACAGCAAATCAAAATGTTCGGGTTCTAATTTTGAGTTAGGACTTGAATCAATTTTCACGCCTTTAGACTCCAAAAACTCCACTAATGAAGGGAGCCCAACATTCAATTCACTTGCTGCTTTTCCTAATCGTATTGGTTTTCCAGCCATAAATCAGTTTTCTATCAAAAAATATTATAATAAATTATTCAAATTCCGCTTTCAAGATGCGGAACACCTCATCAATTGTTTCTTTTTCTAAATCTGTTCGTTTTAAAAGATCCTCAGCGCCTATTTCTAATACAGACTTTGCCGTATCACAACCAATTGCTTTTAATTCATCAATAATCCAGCTATCGATTTCATCAACAAATTCTTCTAAATCAACATCTTCAATATCAACTTCCCCATCTCTGTAAACATCTATATCATATCCGCAAAGCCTTCCCGCCAACTTAATGTTATTTCCTCCCTTTCCAATTGCTAAAGAAACTTGATCTGGTTTTAAATAAACCTTCACCCGCTTTTCTTCTTCGTTAATATCTAGAGAAGATATTTTTGCTGGAGAAAGTGCGCGTTGAATAAGCAATTGATTATTTGACGTATAATTAATTACGTCGATATTCTCATTTCTTAGTTCACGAACGATACCATGGATCCTAGACCCTTTCATTCCCACACAAGCTCCAACTGGATCAACGCGATCATCATAAGATTCCACGGCAACTTTTGCTCTTTCGCCTGGCTCACGCACAATTTTCTTGATCGTGATAAGGCCGTCAAATACTTCAGGAACTTCTAATTCAAAAAGTCGCTCCAAAAATTCAGGAGCTGTTCTTGAAAGAATAATAACCGGTGTACTATTACGCATATCTACTTTAGAAACAACGGCACGTACTGTTTCTCCCTTTTTAAAGAAATCAGCTGGAATTTGTTCTGATTTTGGCAATAACAATTCGTTTTGGTCATCATCCATTACAAGAATTTCTTTTTTCCAAACCTGATAAACCTCACCAGTTACAATTTCACCAACACGCTCTTTATATTTTTTATACAAATGATCTTTTTCAAGCTCGAGAATTCTAGAAATCAAATTCTGACGTAAGGACAATATATTTCTTCTTCCAAAATCTGCAAATTTGAACTCTTCAGTCACTTCCTCCCCTATTTCGAAATCTGGTTCTATTTTAATGGCATCCGAATAAGCTATTTCAGTATTCGGGTCTTCCACTTCACCATCATCAACAATTTCCTTATTCAAGAAAATTTGCACATCGCCTTTATCAATATTAACGATGATGTCAATGTGCTCATCGGTTTCAAATTTCTTTTTAAACATTGCCCTGAACACATCTTCTAAAACATGTTGCATGGTTTGTTTGTCTATGTTTTTTAAGTCCTTAAACTCCAAAAAGGAGTCAACAAGTTCAACACTATTCATAAATTATCATTTAAAAGATATTACAATTTTAGATTCCTTTACATCCGAGAAATGCACTTCCGTCACTTCTTCAACTAACACTTTTTTCTTTTTATTTTCTATTTGTTTTGACACTTGATCTTTAATAATCATGGTATCATCTGTTATTTTAACTATTTCCCCTTCCAATTTTCCCCCGTCTTTCAAAACTATATCGACCCGCCTACCAATGTTTTTTATGTACTGATTAATGTGTCTTAAAGGCTTATCTAAGCCGGCTGAAGAAACATGCAATTCAAAGTCTTCCTCATCCCTGTCCAAGTTATGTTCAACGTTTCTAGAAACAGAAACACAATCAGTAACCGTTACGCCTCCGACCATTTTATCGATCTCCACATGAATGCTATTTGCAGCAGAAATTGTCAATTCAACAATGTATAAACCATTGTTCAATTCATTCATTCTTTCTTCAACAAGTGCTATTATCTTCTCTTTGTTTATCATTGGCAAAAAAAGAGGGGACTTTCGTCCCCTCGTTTATATTTCAATTATTGTACAAATATATAGCTTTATTTATAATTGACAAACAATAATCAATTAAATACCTAGTACATTTGTATTATGTTAATTGAAATAGAAGATAAAATCATCTCCTCAGCCGTTTTTGAAAGGAAATTTGTGTGTGATTTAAACGCTTGTAAAGGCGCATGTTGTGTGGAAGGCGATGCTGGCGCACCATTAAAAAAAGAAGAGGTGGCACTTATAAACGAAAACCTCGAAAAAATACTGCCTTATATGCGGGCAGAAGGAGTGGACGCTGTAAAAATGCAAGGTGTTTCCTATAATGATATAGAAAACGAACCTGTTACTTCATTAATTAATAATAAAGAGTGTGTGTTCGTTCATTACGACATCAATAAAATTGCTAAATGCGCCATTGAAACGGCATATTTAGCTGGTGAAATAGCTAACATAAAACCATTGTCTTGTAATTTATATCCAATTAGGCTTAAAAAGATAAATGACTATACAGCGATAAATTTTGATGAATGGAAGATTTGTGCTCCCGCATGCGTCTGCGGTGAAAAATTAGCAGTCCCTGTTTATCGTTTCTTGAAAGCGCCATTAATAAGAGCTTTTGGAGAAGCCTTTTTTAAGGAAATGGAAATTATTGCACAAGAGTTAAAAACAATAGACTAACTGTTTCGATAAAGAGTTAGTCTATTAAATATTTAATGCTCTTCTTCTCCATCAGCCAATGGTACGGTCTGAGGAATGAAATCAACATCTGAACCCGGCTTAGAATAATCATATGGCCAACGGTAAACAGTTGGAAGATCACCTGGCCAATTTCCATGAATTCTTTCAACAGGCGTTGTCCATTCAAGTGAATTAGAATTCCAAGGGTTTTGTGGTGCTTTGGATCCACGGAATATGCTATAGAAGAAATTAAATAAAAACACCAGTTGGCCTAAGGCTGCTACAATAGAAAAAATGGTAATAATCACATTCAAGTCCATTATCATATTATAAGAGCTCTCATTAAAATCACCAAATGAAGAGTAATCATAATATCGTCTTGGGGCCCCAGCTAATCCAACAAAATGCATTGGGAAGAATACGCCATATGCTCCAATAAGAGTAATCCAAAAGTGCACATAACCTAAGCGCATATTCATCATACGCCCATACATTTTAGGGAACCAATGATAAACACCTGCAAACATCCCGAATACTGCTGACATTCCCATAACAATATGGAAGTGAGCTACTACGAAATACGTGTCATGAATAGCAATGTCCAAAGCGGAATCGGCTAGTATTATACCAGTCACACCACCTGTAATAAAAGTTGAAACAAGCGCTATAGCAAATAACATCGCTGGAGTAAAAATCAACGAGCCTTTCCACAAAGTAGTTAAATAATTAAAAACTTTAACCGCAGAAGGGATGGCAATTAAAAGCGTTGTAAAGACAAAAACACTCCCTAAAAAAGGATTCATGCCTGTAATAAACATATGATGCCCCCATACAATAAAAGAAAGAAATCCAATTGCTAAAATAGATCCAATCATAGCTTTGTATCCAAATATTGGTTTTCTTGAATTTGTAGCAATAATTTCTGATGAAAGCCCTAGCGCTGGCAATAAAACGATATATACTTCAGGGTGCCCTAGAAACCAAAAAAGATGCTGAAATAAAATTGGAGATCCTCCGTGGTTCGCAAGCATTTCACCACCAACAATAATATCTGACAAGAAAAAACTTGTTCCTGCCAACCTATCCATCATTAACAACAATGCTGCAGAAAGTAGGACCGGGAATGATAACACCCCTAAAATTGCCGTTACAAAAAATGCCCAAATCGTAAGCGGCATTCTTGTCATTGTCATCCCTTGCGTCCTTAAATTAATAACTGTTACTATATAATTCAAACTTCCAATTAATGATCCAGCGATAAATATTGCCATAGAAATAAGCCATAGTGTCATACCAGTACCAGATCCAGACATAGCTTGAGGCAGTGCAGAAAGTGGTGGGTAAATTGTCCAGCCTGCCATTGCCGGGCCTGTAGAAATAAATAACGAATAAAGCATGATTAATGATGAAATCAAAAAGAACCAATAAGAAAGCATGTTAAGAAATCCGGATGCCATATCTCTTGCCCCTAGTTGAAGCGGAATTAGAATGTTTGAAAATGTTCCAGACAAGCCACCAGTTAAAAGGAAAAACACCATTATGGTACCGTGTATTGTAACCAACCCAAGATACATGTCCTCTTTTAACACCCCATTAGGCGCCCATTGTTCACCTAAAAAGAAGGATAAGAAATCTGAACTTTCGCCCGGCCATGCTAACTGAATCCTGAACATTACGGATAATAACATGGCAACAATACCCATAAAAACAGCGGTCATCAAAAACTGTTTGCCAATCATCTTATGATCTTGACTAAAAATGTACTTTGAAACAAATCCTTCTTCATGGTGATGATCGCCATGATGTAGGTCAGCGTGGTGGTGTTCGTCGTGTGCTACTGAAGCCATTTTAATAAATTTATATTAATAATTATTCAATTTGAATAGTAAATTACATTTTTGCTGGTCCTACAGAAACTAGCGCCTTTGCAACTGGAGCTGGAAAATACTTCGCTCCAAATGTTTCTTTAGACTTTTGTTTCATCCAAGCATCATATGATTTTTTATCTTTTACGACAATAATCATTTTCATTTTGTAATGCGCCCCTCCACAGATTTTATTACACAACAAGACAAAATTGAATTTAGGGTCCTTCATCTTCTTACGCATTTGTTCTGTCGTGAAAATTGGTGTGAATTTCGTGCGTGTTGTCATGCCAGGAACCGTATTCATTTGTGCACGAAATTGTGGGAAATAAGCAGAGTGCAAAAGATCTTTGGCCCTAAAATTAAATTCATACTGTTGATTTACACACAAATAAAGCGTGTCTTTTTGAATAATGTCATCCCAAGCTGATTTGTCCAATGATTTTGAATGATGACCTTTCATTTGAAACAACAAGCGCAGCAACCGTTCTTTTCTTGATAGATCAACACGCATAGCACTCAAGGTGGAGTCATTAATTACAGTGTCTCTATTATTCAAAACACGTTGCATTACTTCTATACCTGAAGGGCCATCCATCATAATTCGAATTGCAGAATCGATTGTGTTCGTTGTAACTAAGGCCAACTCATTATTGTCAGCTGTTAATTTATAGTCATGTCGACCCAAGACGTTGTCTGCTCCAGCATATCTAGCTGTCCAATCGAACTGTTTAGAGAAAAGTTCAATAACAATTGCATCATTACCAGAACTAGCGGTTAATTTATTCCAAGACTTCAAACCTAAGATAATAATAACTGCCATAACAACTGCAGGAACAATTGTCCAAATCATTTCTAATTTATTATTATGTGGATAATAAAATGCCTTTACCCCAGGTTTACGCACATATTTAAATGAAAAATAAAACAGAAGAAAGTTAGTAAGAAAGAAAACCATTAAAATGATCACAAAATTTAAATTTAGCAACCAATCTGTTTCTACACCTTCTATAGAAGCAGCGTCTCCACGACCAGTCCAACCATACTTAAACATTAAATAAATAAGGCCTAAAAACTGAAAAACCATAAAGATTAACATCAACCTTGCGTTTAACACATTATCCCGGTTAGGAACTTCATGTTCTGAACCTTTACGGAGCTTAGAGGATAATTCGTAAATACGAACGAGTTGAGCCAAGGCTACAACCCCTAAAATTACTGCTATTAAAATAATCAATTTACTTTCCATTTCTTCTTTAATTATTTTTATCAAATATCATGATGAACACTCTCGTCTAAGAACGGGTGATTCACAGGAGTTAAAGGTGCCTTTGTTAAATTTCTCAACACCACGAATACAAATGCACCAAGAACCATAAGTGCCATTCCAATTTCAATGAATCCAATGGTAGCATTGGCTCCTAAAGAGCCAGCAGAAACCATGATGTAGACATCTAACCAATGTCCAGCTAAAATTATCAGCCCAATAGCCGTTAGAATTCCAAAGTTTCTTTTCGCATCTCGAGACATCAGAATCAACATTGGAAAAGCAAAGTTTATAATAAACATTGCAAAATACAAGAATTTAAAGTTTTCAATTCGCATGGCATAGTAAGTAACTTCTTCCCCTATGTTAGCATACCATATTAACATAAATTGTGAAAACCACAAATACGACCATAGAAAAGACGTAGCAAATGTCCATTTACCTAAATCATGAATATGCGATTCATTTACGTTTGGTAAATAACCCAACTTTTTTAAATACATAGTAGTAATTACCATCACGACCATCGAAGAGCACCACATACCAGCGAAAGTATACCAACCATATAAAGTAGAGAACCAATGAACATCGATTGACATTAACCAATCCCATGCAGACGTTGAACTAAAAACCGCAAAGAAAACCAAAAACGTAGCTCCTTTTTTATAATTTTTGAAATGAAGATCTGTTCCACCACGCTCATCTTCTTCAATTGAACGTTTCTTAAAACCTCTAAGGAATAAGTAATAGGTAGTGAAATAAATCAATGTTCTAATCCAAAAAAACCAAACATTAAGATACGCTGATTTTCCCTGTATTATTTCGTCGTGTTTTACCACTTCACTATCCATCCATAGATAGATATGAGCACCGTCTAATAGTGTAATAACTAACAAAGAAAAACCTAGCAAAGCCATGCCATATGGTAAATAACCCGCTACCGCTTCGATGATCCTTTTCACAGAAGCATACCATCCAGATTCTGTAGCATAACTTAAAGCAAGAAAAAACAATGCACCTAGACCTAGTGCAAAAAAGAAAAAGCCATTTATTAAGCCATTGGTTAATAATCTTGTTACAAAATGAGGGTCTTTATACCCCAAAACAACGCCAATTATTAGCAGCAACAAACCAGAAAGCACAACATAAAGGATTGTATTTTTAGCCGCTTTTGTGATTTTAAATTCCATAACTTATCTTATTTCGTTTTTGTTGCTGTTGAATCAGTTTTCGCTAATACCTTTGGATTGCCGTTTTTGTCAAATTTACCGTAATCAGGGTTTTGAAATTGACGAATATAATGCACCAAAGTCCATATTTCTTTTTTAGATAACAATGAGTTGTGAGCACCCATCATGCCTTTACCATAATAGATAGAATAAAACATTTGCCCATCAGAAAGAGTAGCTCGATCTGCATAAGCAGGTACTCCTACAAAGGCTTTGCTTAAGACCATTGGCCCATTTCCGTCACCCTTTTCTCCATGACAATGTTGGCACATAGCCGTATACAACACCTTTCCTTTCGAGAGTATTTCCTCGCTATTTTTACTTGTTAATAAGAAGGGGTTATTGTCCGCGGCTGCAAGAGTATATTCATCTGCCAAGCTAAAATCATAACCATACAAACCATGCGATTCTCTAAAAAGAATATTAGCTTTTCTAGCATATGGCAACATAAGTTTTACCATCAAACTATCTCCTTTTCCGTAATAAGGAATAGTATTATTTGGTGGCGTCAATGCCGACAAAGTTGTTTTGTACTTTTCAACCTTTCTTCCTCTAATTTCACCATAATCAACATATGCTTCTATGGATGGGGCTCTATACATATCCGGCATGTATTCCAATCCGGAGCTATCTGGATTCGAAACGCATGATCCCAAAACGAACAAAGTAATGGTTAGTGCTGTAATATACGTTCCAAAAATTAGCGTTCTTCTCATCTTTCTATTATTAATTCGCTTAATTAATTTCTTTTTTATCGATTTCGACAAATCCAGTGTTTTTTAATAAATCATCAATCTCTTTTTCGTTCGATTGATGATTATCTGATAATCTAATTTCCATTACGAAACGATCATCTGTTGTTCGTGGGTCAGGATTTTGAGCTGGCATACCTGGAAGCGTTTTGTTCGCCAATAGGTAAGTAATTACCATACCGTGTGCCGCACAAAGAACTGTAAATTCAAAAGTAACTGGAACAAAGGCCAACATATTTTCTAAGTAGCTGAAGTTCGGTTTACCCCCGATATTCATCGGCCAATCAGTTACCATAAAGAAACGCATTCCAACCGTAGCTAACATAAGACCAGTAAGACCATATAAAAACGCCATTATTCCTAAGCGTGTATTTTTAACTCCAATTATAGGATCAATTCCATGAATTGGGAAAGGGCTAAAAACATCTGCAATTTTTATTCCTTTTGAAACAAGAGACTTGGCGCCATCCTTTAAGACTTCCTCGTCATCGTACATTACATAAATTACTTTTTCTGCCATCTCAACAATAATTATTAATGATGTTTATGATAATCCGGAGCCTCTTTATAAGATTGTCCAGAACCCTTTAAAATTGTTTTGATTTCATTAAGTGCTAATACAGGAAAATACCTTGCAAACAACAAAAAGAAAACAAAGAAAATTCCAATAGTGCCAATATAAACACCAATGTCTATATGACTAGGATAGTGCATACTCCAAGCAGAAGGAAGATAGTCCCTGTGAATCGATGTAACAATAATAACATATCGTTCGAACCACATTCCAATATTTACAACAATTGATATAAAGAAAGTAAATAGTAAACTTCTTCTTAATTTTCTAATCCACATTAATTGTGGTGAAATAACATTACAAGTCATCATAGACCAATATGCCCACCAATAAGGCCCAGTAGCTCTATTTAAAAATGCATACGCTTCATATTCAACACCTGAATACCACGAAATAAATAACTCAGTAATATAAGCTGTTCCAACAATGGAACCCGTGACCATAATTACAATGTTCATATATTCTATATGTTTAGTATGAATATATGCTTCAAGTCCCATAGCCTTACGCATCACCAACATCAATGTTTGAACCATTGCAAAACCTGAAAACACAGCCCCGGCAACAAAATAAGGCGGAAAGATCGTTGTGTGCCATCCAGGGACAATTGATGTGGCAAAGTCAAATGATACAATCGAGTGAACGGAGAATACTAATGGTGTAGCTAAACCTGCTAAAACAAGGGAGACGGTTTCAAATCTATTCCAGTTTTTTGCCCGTCCAGACCAACCGAATGATAATATAGAATACATTTTTTTAGCTACTGGTTTTTTTGCACGGTCTCTAATTGTAGCAAAATCAGGGATAAGTCCAATATACCAAAACACTAAAGAAACAGATAGATAAGTAGAGATTGCAAAAACGTCCCAAAGTAAAGGAGAGTTAAAATTCACCCACAGCGATCCAAATTGATTTGGAAGAGGCAATACCCAATATCCAACCCATAAACGCCCCATGTGTATTAAAGGAAAGATACCCGCCATAAAAACGGCAAAAATTGTCATCGCTTCAGCAGAACGGTTAATTGCCATTCTCCATTTTTGTCTAAATAATAACAATACTGCTGAGATAAGTGTTCCTGCGTGACCAATTCCTACCCACCAAACAAAATTAGTAATATCCCAAGCCCAACCAATTGTTTTATTTAAACCCCAAACCCCAATTCCCGTTCCTAATAAATAGACAATACAACCAATGCCATACAAGGCAATAATTAGCGCTATACCAAAAAGGATATACCACATTCTTGGGGCTTTATCTTCAATTGGTCGGCAAACATCTTCCGTTACATCGTGGTAACTTTTATGACCAAGTATGAGTGGTTCTCTTATCGCTGCTTCTTTTTGCATGCTAAATCAATTTACTATTAATGATGTCCTTTTTTTTCTTCGTGATGAGCTATTGGCTTCTCTACTTGCAACCTTGATAGCAATTCATTGTCCTCGTTTCTAACTTTCACTTTATACCAAACATTCGGTTTAACACCCACTTCTTCTAAAGCTTGATAAGCCCTATCATTTTTTGAACTTGAATAAACCGCTGATTTTAAATCGTTCCAGTCACCAACAATGATGGCATTGGTCGGACAGGCATCTGAACAAGCTGTAGCAAATTCGCCATCAGTTACCATTCGAGACTCTTTCTTCGCCACTAATTTAGTAGCTTGAATCCGTTGAACACAGAAAGAACATTTCTCCATAACACCTCTCGTTCTAACCGTAACATCTGGGTTCAAAACCATTCTTCCTAAATCATCTTGAGCAGGGTTTACCTCTGTAAACTTCTTATATGATGGGTATTCAAACCAATTAAATCGACGAACCTTGTAAGGACAATTGTTTGCACAATATCTTGTTCCTATACAACGATTATATGCCATTTGATTTAAACCTTCATTACTATGCGTCGTTGCAGCAACAGGACAAACTGTTTCACAAGGCGCATGGTTACAATGGTGACACATCATTGGCATGTGAATCACTTTAGGGTTTTCCGCAGCAATCTCTGCCTTGTCATAGCTAAATGTGTCCTTGTTTTTGCGTTGACCAATTGCAGCCTCTTCATCAGAAGCAAAATAACGATCTATACGTAACCAATGCATTTCTCGCCCTCTTCTTACCTCATCTTTACCAACAACAGGAACGTTGTTCTCAGATTGACAAGCTATTAAACAAGACCCGCATCCAATACATGAGGATAAATCAACTGTCATTCCCCATCTATGGCCAATTTTTTCAACTGGATGAGCATCCCACAAATCAAATTCGCTATTTGGAACTTCTTCGTGATGCCCTTCTTTATTTAATTTCTGAAGCGTATGCGCTGGATTGTAGGCCTCTTTTCCTTTTTGAGTGAAGATAGGAAGCGTTGTTTCTCTAACAATTGAATGCCTTCCCATCACTGTATGATGAATTTGCGTTGAAGCAATTGCATAAGTCCCTTCTGCTTTCGCTAAGCTTCCTACTGTATCAAACTGTAAATTACCATTCTCTGTTGAAACAAAACGAAATACATTTGCACCGATAGGTTTTAGCCCTCCTTTATCATCTAGTTCGTGGCCACCGTATTCTTTCGTTTGAAAAGCGGCTTTCCCAATAGCTTCACCATTAGCACCACGTCCATAACCTAAAGCAATTCCTACGGTATTCAAGGCTTGACCTGGTAATGGAAAAACTGGTAATGTTACTTTTTTTCCATTTACTGTAACCGTTGCTAAATTTAGGCCATGTTCCTGATCATAGGTAGTAACAAAACCTTGTTTTGTCATTTCTACAGGATTCATGGTGATGTAATTGTCCCAAGTAGCTTTCGTAATTGGATCTGGCATTTCTTGCAACCAAGGATTACTTGATTGCTGACCAACTCCAATAGCACTTTTTTGATATAAAACCACTTCTAAGGCACTAGCAGATGGTAATTTGCCTAGAACACCATTTTTAAAAGGAGTTAATACATTCAAGTTTGAAGGCACTGTTTCACAACTGTTGTGGGTTGAATAGGCAAAATCTCCTAAAGGAAGAATTTGAGAATAATTTGATTTTATCAAATCGTAAGCCGTTGAGGAGTCTTTACCTAGACGAATTGATTTGCCCGCCCAAACAGAAAAAGTTTCAATAACGGAAGCTGTATTATGAATAGGACGTATCGTAGGCTGTGCAATTGCATAATGATTGTTGGTTGGTTGATAATCTAACCAAGATTCAAGTGCATGATGATCTGGACATACATAAGAACATAAACTTGCTGTTTCATCAGCAAATCCCGCAAATGATACCGTTGTCTTAATCTGCTTTAATGCTTTTCCAAAAGCTTCCCCATTCGGTAAAGAATAGACTGGATTTACACCCATAAAAAGCAAAACTTCTGGCCCTTTTCCTGAAATAACGTCATTAGCAAGCTTAATAACTTTAGCGTCTTCAGACTTGAATAATTTAACATCATTGTTTAAGTCAATGGTAGTGCCATAACTGCCCAACAACTGATTTAATTGATTGGTCAGTAATTGCAGACTTACATTATTAGAACCACAAACAACCAATGAGTTTTGCTTTGAACTTTTTAATGACTTCAAGGCTTGATCCGCTATATTTTTTACTTGTGCATTTAACACTGAAGAAACGGCGCAATTCCCACCAATCCCTTTAATTAAATAGGATATAACCGCCGCTTGTTCTGAAGGCTTTATCATCCCTCTATAATCAGCGTTAGAACCAGCTAAAGACATAAATGATTCGAATTGAAAATGCTTAGACATCCATTTAGCATCTGGATTTCTAGTCATACCATATTGTGGCACATATTCTGTTGCCATTAACCAAGTTCCCAAGAAATCGGCACCTATACTGATAATAGTTTTTGCTTTTGAGAAATCATAACTCGGGATTATTGCAGCACCAAAATTTTGCTGATTTGCTTGACGTATCGCAGAATAAGAAACTGCATCATATTGAATATGATTCAATGTTTGTCCGTTAGCGGTAAATGCCGCGGACATTTCGTCGATTTGTTTTTGTAATGTTGGACTAATAATACTATTAGAAAGTAAGCTAACTGTTTTCGCAGTTTTTAGTGCTTTTGAAATCGATGTGTCAACAAGAGACCAAGACGTTAACTTACCATTTTCCGTAGGACCTGTTAGTCGTGCGCTATCATACAAACCTAAAATTGATGCTATAATTTGTGGATTAACAGCTCCCTTTGTTAATCCAAAATCCTTATTTCCTTTAATAAAAATAGGACGACCTTCACGCGTTTTAACAAGTATACTTGCATATGAAGATCCATCATAATAAGTTGATGCATACCAAGTGGGCATGCCAGGCGTAACATTTTCCGGCTTCAACACATACGGCACCGCTTTTGTCACTGGCGCCTCGCAGGCTGCCAATGTTGCCGCAGCAACAGAGAAGCCTAAAAACTTTAAAAAGTCCCTTCGTCCCGTTGAAGTTTCATCAAGTTTTTCATTTGATAAAAACGCCTCAACCGTTTGTTGAGAAGGAAATTCATTCTCTTTATGCTTGATGAACTCAGTAGTTTCCTTTAGTTCTTCAAGTCCTTTCCAATATTTTCTTGCCATTCCCATATTTTTCTGACTATGACCTAATTATTAATAATGGCATTTTGCACATTCCCAACCGCCCAATTCACTCACACTTACCTTACCATCTTTTAAATACTTTTTATATAATGACTTGTCATTATCTCTCAAACGACGATGAATCTCGTCATAATATCCATTTTTACCATCACCCAAAGGAACATCCTTCGCGCCGTGGCATTCAATACACCAACCCATTGTTAAAGTTGGCTTCGTCAATTTCACATTTCCTTCTATCTTATTAAGCTCTGAAACAGGCTGTACTTTCACCGTTTCATTCATTTTTGTCATATCGCCATGACATTGCTTACAATCAATTCCTCCAACAACAACGTGCTGAGAGTGATTAAAATAAACATGATCTGGCAGTACATGTACCTTATTCCAAACAATCGGCTTAGTATTCCCTGTATATTTCCCTGCTCCTGCGGGATTCCATCCTGCTGCGGTATAAATTTTCTTGATTTCTCCTGCAAAAGGCTTGCCTTCTCCATTAATTTGTTTGTGGCAATTCATACAAACATTCACCGAGGGAATTCCTGCGGACTTAGATTTCGTAACCGAATTGTGACAATATTTACAATCAATACCATTCACTCCTGCGTGTCTGTCATGTGGAAAAGCGATGGGCTGTGAAGGTTGATAATTTTCTACTACGTTAATTCGGTATAGCCCTTGGAATATGGTTACAATAACAGAGATAACAATAACCAAAACTCCCAAACCAACTGGCAATCGATATTTCCAGGCCCAAGTTTTTAATTCAGACAAATAGGTTTGTTCGTCATCTGAGCCACCCTCTCCCACTGAAATTTTTAATTGTCGACGGACGCCACCAACAGACAGAATAATTGTAAAAAAGATTATGCTTAAAATCACCCAAAACCAAAAACCTCCCCCTTCTTCTTCTGTCGCTTCCATCGCGGGGTCATTTACAACGTTCCCGCTTCCCCCTCCAGCTGCTAATGCAGGATCTGGCTGCGCATCAACCCAATCCAAAATGCCATTTATTTGTTCCTTTGATAATTCAGGAAACGCAGTCATTGCGGTTGCTGACCATTTAGAAACATTGGCCGCATATGGGTCGTTCGCTACAGCTGTTTGCCAATTATTCACCCATTGATAAATAGAGCCTTCTTTCGCCCCCCCTGTCGACCATTTTTGTCGCGCCTGAAACAATTTTGGACCTGTAGAATTTTTATGCGGCTGATGACAACTTGAACATTTAGCCTTAAAATCCCCACCTCCATCAGCCCATAAACTCGTTGGAAATAATAGAAAAACAAGAATAGTAAAAACGGCTGTTAACCCTAAAATGTTGCGCTTAACCTTCTGAATATTAGATATTTTCATGAAAAAAGTTACTAATTTCTTACCTTAACAATGCCTTATAAATGCATTTTATCGGTCGTAAAATTAGATAAATAGAGTCGTTTCATGACAATCTTATGACAAAAAAAACCTAATTTAAAGTCATTCTAAATAAGACTTTGTTTCAATCAAAAAACTAATGCCTTAATTCTATGTAGTATTGAATGCTTATTTTTACATAAAAAGTTAATATGATGAAAGGAATTTTACTGTTGTTTTTAGGCTTTTCCAGTCATTGCTTTTCTCAAATTACAATTCGAGGTGTGGATAACATTGAACCACTCGTTGCGGCGTACAGATCTGATTTTGTATCTATGATTGGTTATCGTATTCAAATTTGTTTTGACAGTAACAAAAGTATCGTAGATGAAGCTAAAAGCAAGTTTATAAGTGCTTATCCAAAAACGGAAGTTTATATGGTTTTTGAGAACCCCAACTTTAATTTAATGGTAGGTGATTTTAGAACCTTGATTGCGGCTGAAAAAATGAAAGCGAAAATCCAAGGAGACTTTACGATAAGCGCAATTCACAAAACAACCATAAAATTGCCGCGTGTTGACTAACTAAGGTCACCAACCCTGTGCTTTAAGGGGAATTAACTCCCCGTTCATGTCAACCAAGTTCTTCCCTTCCTCTTTGCTCGTCATATAGCCAATTGGTGTGAAGCTAGGATTTCCAGCAACTTTATCAAAATCCTCTTGCTTTATTGTGAATAGCAATTCATAATCTTCTCCGCCATTTAAAGCACACGTTATAGGTGAAATATTAAATTCCAATGCGGTCAACTTTGTTTTGTCTTCCATTGGTATTTTTTCTTCAAACAATTGACACCCCAGTTCACTTTTCTCACAAAGGTGGAAGATGTCAGATGCTAAACCATCAGAGATGTCTATCATAGATGTTGGAATAACCCCTAGTTGCGCGAACAGCTCAACCATGTCGTGCCTAGCTTCTGGCTTAAGTTGACGCTGAATCAAAGAATCAAACCCATCAAGCTCTGGCTGAACACTTGAGTTTGCTTTAAAAACCTCGTTTTCGCGCTCCAAAATTTGGAGGCCCATATAAGAGGCCCCTAAACTCCCTGTTACCATTATTATGTCTTTGGAACTGGCGCCAGAACGCATTGTTATTTTATTGTTTTCTATACGACCAACTGCTGTTATCGATATTGTTAAACCAGCATAGGCCGCACTCATATCACCGCCGACTAGATCAACGTGAAAGGCATCGCAAGCCAAATTAATTCCCGCATATAATTCTTCGAGTGCTTCAATCGGAAACTTACTTGATACGGCGATAGAAACTGTTATTTGTTCGGCCCTTCCATTCATCGCACAAATGTCAGAGACATTAATCGCGACAGCTTTATAACCTAAATGTTTAAGCGGAACGTACATCAAATTAAAGTGGACGCCCTCAACCAACAAGTCGGTTGTTATCAACAAAGACTCTTTATCATTTAATTCAACTATTGCACAGTCGTCACCAACACCAAAAAGTGAAGTGCTGTTTTTTAAATTAAAATCTGCCGTTAATCGATTGATTAATCCGAATTCACCAAGAGAATCAATATTGTTTGTTTTATTAGTTGGCATTAGAGGAGATGTTATATTATTTATACTACAGTCATAAAAAAAACAAAATTACCACAATTAAACAAGCTACAAACCAATAATTTATAGCATAAAATCATCGCTATTTCTTGCTGTAATATTCTATTGCAATTACGAGACAATGTATCAAACATTAATAAATACAAAAACAAAAAACCCTTGAAACATAATGTTATCAAGGGTTTCGTTGTTTTTAAGTGTTGACCCACTAGGGCTCGAACCTAGACTCTACTGAACCAAAATCAGTTGTGTTGCCAGTTACACCATGGGTCATTCGCGGTGGCAAATTTAATAACTTAATTTAAATTTTAAACTATATAGATAAAAAGGATGCTAAATTGTTTAAATAATTATTCATTGAAACTATATGTTGAAACATTAATATTCCTAAATTCGCAGACATTGAAAGGTATATTTAACGATAAATAATAGTTTATGAATTATTCAAAATGGAATACTTGGTTAGGTTGGGGGGTGTTTGCAATTGCAACGATTGTTTACATACTCACACTTGAAGAGACCGTTAGTTTGTGGGATTGCGGTGAATACATCACTGCAGCATACAAGTTAGAGGTTGGGCACCCTCCAGGTGCGCCTTTATTTATGTTGTTGGGGAGGGTTTTTTCATTTTATGCTGCTTCTGAAAATGTGGCTGTTTTGATAAATTCATTGTCGGCTATATCATCATCATTAACAATTCTGTTCATGTTTTGGTCACTGACGCTCCTTCTAAAAAAATTAGTTTTAAAACATAAGAGTGAACTAAGCGAAGGAGATAAAATAGCTGTTTTTTCTGCTGCTGCCATAGGGGCGCTTTCATATACTTTTTCTGATTCATTTTGGTTTTCTGCTGTGGAAGGTGAAGTTTATGCAATGGCTTCGTTATTCACGGCTATTGTGTTTTGGGCAGCACTGAAGTGGGATGAAGAAATGATGGAAAGCCAAGCTGTTTTGAACACGAATAATAGCACCCCAAATAAATGGTTATTGCTCATTATGTTCCTGCTAGGACTTGCGATTGGCGTCCACTTATTATGTATTCTTGTTATTCCTTCCATCTGTTTTATTGTTTATTTCAGGGTTCGTGAAAAAACAACTGGCATGGGAATCTTTTTAACGAGCGTTATTGCCCTATTTACGCTTGGTTTTATTCAAGTTGGTGTAATTCCGGGGACCATTTCTCTAGCCTCTAGCTTTGAGGTGCTATTTGTTAATAGCCTTGGCGCACCGTTTTTTTCGGGGACAATTTTCTTTTTCCTCCTCTTAATAGCAGGTTTCACTGTTTGCGTTGTTTATGCTAGAAAAAAAGCAAAAACCATTCTTTACAATGCCATTATGGGCCTACTGTTTTTACTTATCGGCTATGGATCATTTGCCGTTATTGTTATACGCTCCAATGCAAACACCCCATTAGATGAAAACAACCCTGAAAACCTTGTTACTCTTCGTTCTTATTTGAACCGGGAGCAATACGGAAGTGTTCCGCTTTTAAAAGGGCAATATTGGAACTCTTATCGTTTAGGAGAGGTGGATTCAGAAAATGGCCCCCAGTTAACCTCCAAAGAGGGATGGGGTGACTTAAGTCCAAATTATATTCAACGTTTTGTTGTACAAGAAGATGGTATTGATATTAAGGGTTTTGAAAAAGAAAAAGACGCAAAAAAATGGGTGTCAAAACACCAAGGGTTCTTCGAAATAAAGGAGAAATACTTTGAAAGTAATGGCTCCATTAGAAAAGGGGCTGTAACGGCATATTCCCAAGAAACGGTTTTTCCTAGGATGCATTCTGAAGGAAATGGTGCGCATCAACAAGGATATGAAAATTGGTCAGGATACGATGCGAACGAAGACAAAGGAACGGATATAGGTAGAGATGGAAAACGCTTACCTACATTTTCAGAAAACTTAACCTTCTTCTTCCGATATCAAGTCAATTGGATGTACTTAAGGTATTTTATGTGGAATTTTGCGGGAAGACAAAACGACATTCAGGGCCATGGTGACAACATGAGGGGGAATTGGCTTTCCGGATTTGATATTATTGATACCGCTCGATTAGGAAGTCAAGAATTTGCTCCACACTATTCAACAGAGAATCCAGCTCACAACCGGTTTTTCTTGCTCCCTTTAACCTTTGCGCTTATTGGCTTGTTTTTCCATTTTTACAGGGCTCCAAAAGACGCGCTAATTGTTTTATTGGCATTCCTTTTTACAGGACTAGCAATTCTCGTTTATTTAAATCAAAAACCACTAGAGCCAAGGGAACGAGATTATGCTTATGCAGGATCTTTCTACTTTTTTGCCATGTGGATTGGTATAGGTGTATATGCCCTATATGATGCCGTGATGCGTTTCAAAATCGAGGACTTAAAAAAGGTTGGTGTTGTAGTCGGTGCCGCATTAGCTTTGACTATAATGATAGACATTGCTGGAGGGGATGCCTTTGTTAATTCATTAACATGTCTATTTATTTCTGTCATGGGATTGTTACTTATTGGCGGAGCAGCGATGATGAAGAATCGTATAAAATCTGAAAATACTGCCGCAATAACCATTGCGCTAATTGGTCTATGCGTTCCAGTAATAATGGGAACACAAGGTTGGGATGATCATAATCGAAGTGGAAAAACTTCCGCGCGTGATTTAGCCTATAATTATTTATCATCTTGCGAGAAAAATGGGATAATTTTCACAAATGGAGATAATGATACCTTCCCATTATGGTATCTTCAAGAGGTGGAAGGAGTACGAACCGATGTCCGCGTTTGTAATCTTTCATTAATGGGTACTGATTGGTATACGAACCAAATGAAAATGAAAGCCTACGAATCTGAGGCACTGCCAATAAAGTTCCGTGAAGATCAAATATTAATGTATGCAGGTAACACTGATCAAATTTATTTTATTCCTTTACTCACGCTTTATCTTAGCGGCTCACCGAAGCCAATGATTGAAAAAGTGATTTCAATGCGTATTAAAAACAACCCAAAAACAAGCATTGAAGCGATTCGTTATTTCAACGCTAAAATGGCGGGGTATTTACCTGGGATTTCACTTAAAAACAGTGCTAACAATGCCGAGTTTGATAAAATAAAGTTGGATCTTTTGTCAACAGACACAACCAATCTATTAAAGAATATTACAAAAAAATATGATGGATTAATTGTTTTGTTGCAAGGTGCTCAGAAAGAATCAATCACAATCGATGAAAAGGTTGCGGAAGAATTGAAACAATTATTGCAGGATTTTGAGAAGCCTTGGCAATCATGTGATCTCACCGAAGCCATGGCGTTTACGAGAGATGACGAGAATATGTTTGTTAATGAATCAGGCGATAAAACCGCGTTTTTCCCTTCATCTCGCTTTACTCTGAAGGTAAATAAAAATAATGCGGTCGCATCGGGTGTATTAAAAAAATCTGATTTAAAAGATTGTCCAGATAAAATTGAATTTGAATTTAATTCTGAAAAAGATCAAGCATTAACAAGAGATGAAATAATGATGATGGACATAGTCGCTAATAACGAATGGAAAAGAGGTATTTACTTTTCAAGTAATCGAGGGTCTTCTTTTGCCATAGCACTATTAAGTAGTGGGTTCGTAAAACAAGTCGGAATGGCTTATGAACTAAGCCCATTAAGGGTTGAACCAACTTTTTATAACCTGGCGAAAATGTACAAAAATCTAACAAAGACCTACCTTTATGGAAAAATGAATCAAGCAAACGTCTTAACTGACTATTATGCAAGAAGGCATACACTTCAATACAGGGTAAACTTTCTTTTATTGGCTGAGCAATACCTGAATAAAGGAATGAAGAACAAGGCGATAGAATTACTTGATTTTTCATTGAATAAAATGCCATTAGAAAATGTGATGGATGTTGGAGAAGTAAATGGTTTTGATCCGATGTCCAGCTTAAGTATAAATGGTGATCATCAAAAATTCATGTTTCAAGATAAGGAAATACGGCCAATGTGCAGTGGTACCTTGCATGAATACGTTCAGTTATACTTTTTAGCAGGGAACAAGAAAAAGGGAGAAATACTGGGGTTGAAACTAATAGCTAATTACGAAAGTATTTTTAATTATTTCAGTCATACAGATGTGAAAATCTGTGCAAAACCGGATAATATAGAAGATTTGTTTGCGGCGCTGGATGCCTGTTTTAAAATTCGTAGTACTTTAATGGGGCCTATGGGGAACAAAAACGGCGCCCTTGCCTTCCGAATAAATAAAGCTGTCTCATCGGTTTATAAACGAATAATCCCGAAATTGATGAATGAGCTAGAGCAATTAGCGAGCGACAATGATGAGTCTGCAGCAAGCGGTGCAGGAAGATATGGAAGTCTTTTCAATAACTTATTAGTCAACTCAACTGCGATGGGAGAACACTACGGCTATCTTCCTAAAGAAAAGAAGAGTGCTCCAGTAAAGAACGATAATTTAATTAAGGACAAGGAGAATTTAACAATTCCAAGGTAGCATGAGGTTCTTTTCAAGCCCAAGGTTAGTACAATTATTATTTCCCAAATGGACTTGGAGAGGACCTGAAAACAATGTTATTTACCTAACTTTTGATGATGGCCCTACGCCAGAATCAACCCCTTGGATTTTGAGTTTTTTGAAAAAAAATGACCTCAAGGCTACTTTTTTTTGTGTGGGGGAGCAGGCAATTAAATCCCCCGATCTTATTGAACAAATCGTAGAGGAGGGGCATTCCATTGGGAATCATACCATGCATCATGAGAATGGATGGAAAACAAGAACAGGGAAATATCTTGATTCAATTGCTCAAAGTACTGCACATATTGACAGCCATCTTTTTAGACCTCCCTATGGAAAGATTCGCCTGTCACAATCAAAAAAACTGCGCGAACTTGGGTATAAAGTCATAATGTGGACTTGGCTATCCTATGACTTTGACAAGGTCATAAGTGCGGATAAAATTATTTCTAATTCAAAAAAAATTAAAGGCGGGGATATTCTCGTCTTCCATGATAATGTAAAGGCACAAGAAAAAATAAAAGAAGTATTGCCTTTTATAGTTAACGCTATTCGTGAGCGAGGGTTTATTTTTAAAATGTTATCATAATGAATTACTTTTTTGAACATTTACTGAAAGCATTTCACCTGCCACTTCAAAATCCAGTGTTGATTTTTTCGTTAATGCTCTTTATCATCTTACTCTCTCCCATTATACTTCGGAAAGTTAAGATCCCTGCCATCATTGGCTTGATTCTTTCTGGCGTTTTAATTGGGCCATTGGGGCTAGGCTTGCTCGGGAAAAACACTATGAATCCAGAAGGTTCTATTAAATTATTTGCAACCATTGGACTTCTTTATATTATGTTCATGGCCGGCTTAGAGTTGGATTTCACCCAATTTAAACGGTATTGGTCAAAAAGCTTAACTTTTGGCGTACTTACCTTTATCATTCCCATTACGCTTGGGTACCCTATTTGTTATTGGGTGCTGCATTTAAGTCCTACTGCCAGTTTGCTGACGGCAAGTATGTTTGCAACCCACACCTTGGTGGCCTATCCAATCATAAGTAAATATGGGCTTTCAAAACATCCCGCGGTGGCTATTGCTGTCGGGGGGACGATATTAACGGACACGGCTGTTTTGATAATTCTAGCTGTCATCTCTAGTTCGACAAAAGGTAGTTTGGACATCTCATTTTGGGTAAGACTAATTACCTCCCTCACTATATTTTCCTTGATAATGTTTTATTTCATTCCTAAAATTGCTCGTTGGTTTTTTAGTAAATTAGATAGTGAAAAAACTTCTCAATATATTTTCGTCTTGTCCATTATCTTCTTTTCGGCCTTTCTAGCTGAAATGGCAGGAGTAGAACACATAATTGGTGCCTTTGTCGCAGGGCTAGTACTTAATAAATTGATTCCTCACAATTCCATATTAATGAATCGAATTGACTTTATTGGAAACTCCTTGTTCATTCCATTCTTCTTAATTTCTGTCGGTATGGTAGTTGATTATCGGGCATTTTTTCAAGGAAGTTGGCCATTAATCATCGCTGGCGTATTAACAACCTTCGCTATTTTTAGTAAGTGGTTAGCCGCATATGTAACCTCGTTCATTTTTAAACTTAGAAAATCGGAACGGAGTGTTATTTACGGCTTAAGTACGTCCCACGCCGCTGCAACCCTTGCTATTATTATGGTTGGCTACAACACGGTGCTTAATCAAAGTGCCATAGATGCCGCATTGCTTAAAAATGTAGTAGTAGAGCCCATTAGATTGCTTGATAAAAATGTGCTTAACGGAACTATTTTACTCATTTTGATAACTTGTATGGTCGCTTCATTTATTACAGAAATGGCAGGAAAGAAATTGTTGCAAGAAATGGTGGAGAATAATGAGGATGAACAAAATGAGACCCGCTTAAGAAATCAACATGTTTTAGTCTCTATGACGGAATTAAAAGGAAATGAAACCTTGCTAGACTTTGCTGCCCTGATTAGTGATTTACGTGTGATTAATCCAATTTCGGTAGTTAGCGTTCAGCCCAACAATGAAGATGCGGAAAGATTGATTCGAAAATCTAGAAAGTCTTTAGAAGAAATAATGAAGCACTTTGCTGGTCATGAAATGAAAATTAATACCATCGCAACAATTGACCTTAATTTGTCGTCTGGCATTTCTCGGGTTTCAAAAGAACTTGTTGCCGACTTGGTAATGCTGAACGATAGTAGAAAATTAACTTTGCTAAATCGTTTAATCGGGGATGATCGACAGCACTTATTAGATGTGTGTGAAAAAACGATCTTCTTTTGTCAATTAGATAAAACTTCCATTAATTACAGAAAATTAATTTTGGTAACCCCCAAATTGGCGGAGCTTGATCCTGCATTTCATCTTTGGGCAGTAAGAATTCTTCGTGTAGCTAAAGAATTGAAAATCGATATTAAATTATATGGGTCGCTGGGAACTTTTGAGCGGCTTCTTAAAGTAGGGGAAGCAAATAAAATAGAAACAACCATTCACCATGAAGAAATCGAGGAGCTAGATGATCTATTCTTGAAATCTTCTAAAAATAGTCATGACTTAATCGTTGTTTGTGCCTCGCGTTTTGGTTCAGTTTCATTTACATCAGAATTAGATGGATTCTTATCGAGAATTGAAAAGGCTTATCCTGAAAACGATACGGTAATTGTTTATCCAGGACAAGAAAAAGAAAGTTTGTTCTCCAATTATGAAGACGTATCAGGAAATGCAATTGGAATCGGTGTGGAAACGATTCAAAAAATTGGAAAGGAAGTTGGAAGTCTCTTTAAGAAAAACAAAGAATCAGATTCCGAATAATGAAAACCAGGACAAACTTATTTTTTATTCTATTAAGTATTTATGTCGTCCTACAATTTTTATGGTGGGGATACCACTTAATTGATCTAAGTCAACGGATTGAATTGAACAGTGCTATTTCTGAACGGCGCGTATTAATGATTCTCGGTGAAGGAGCGGTGTTTTTTGCCTTGTTAATCTACGGAATTTGGAGGATTCGGAAATCAATTCAAAAGGATATTCGATTGTCTCTAAGACAAACCAACTTTATTTTATCCATTACACATGAATTAAAAACACCACTTGCGTCGATTAAAATCCTTGTACAAACGCTTCTTAAACACGATTTAAACGCTGAAAAAAGAAATGAATTACTCAAGAAAGCGCTAGAAGAAAATACTAGATTAGAATTAATGATTGAAAATATTTTGCAGGCCGCGAACTTAGAAAACAAATCCCTAAAGCCTGAAAAATCGCTTTTTATTTTCTCTGCTTTTTGTCAGGAAATTATTGATCGGTATCATAAAACGCATGGAACTCCATTCATTAAGTTACAACTTGCTGAAGATGCTGAATTAAATGCCGATCGTTTTATGATGGAAGTGATCATTATCAATCTCCTGGAAAACGCCATTAAATATGCCGGGATCGACTCCAATATTGTCATTTATTGCCGACATGAAAACAACGCATTTATTTTTGGCGTAAAAGATAACGGGCCTGGCATTCATGTAGCGCAGAGAGAACCTATTTTTAACAAGTTTTACCGAATTGGAAACGAAGAAACGAGAACTCAAAAAGGGAGTGGACTTGGCTTGTACTTGGTAAAGCAATTCACAGAACTGCACAAGGGTAAAATTAGTTGTCTTGAAAACCAGCCAGCAGGAGCAGATTTTCAAATTACTTTACACACATGAATAAAATTGGCTTAATCATATTAGATGGATGGGGAATTGGAGATGGTTCAAAGTCTGATGCTATTGCCCAGTCGAGAACCCCATTTATGAACAGCTTATTCTTAAAATATCCACACTCACAATTAACTGCTGGCGGGGAAGCGGTTGGTTTGCCAGAAGGACAAATGGGGAATTCAGAAGTTGGGCATCTAAATATTGGCGCAGGAAGAATTGTTTACCAAGAATTAACGAGAATAAACAAGTCTATTCGTGAGGGAGAGTTTTTTCGAAATCCTGTTTTATTAACTGCTTTTGACGAAGTAAAAAGAAGAAACTGCAAATTGCATTTTATTGGATTAGTTTCGAATGGTGGAGTCCATAGCTCCGAGAAACACTTGCATGCGCTCTGTAAATTCGCCCATCAACAAGGAATAAAAACTTCTTATATCCATGCTTTCACAGATGGTAGAGACTGTGACCCAACAAGTGGCCTGGAATTAATTACAGAGACGGAAGCTATTTGCGCACCCTTTGGAGCAAAATTAGCAAGTGTGATCGGTCGATACTTTGCCATGGACCGAGACAATCGTTGGGAAAGAATAAAAAAAGCATACGATTTATTAGTCAAAGGGCTTGGTATGGTTGCTGGTTCAGCTTCTGATGCTATCAAAGAACAATACATAACTGGAGTTACAGATGAATTCCTTGAACCTATTCTTTTAGATAAAAATGGATTAATCGAAAACGGGGATGTGGTCATTTCTTTTAATTTCCGAACAGATAGACCCAGAGAGATAACAAAAGTTTTGACACAAGAAAGCTTCCCAGCCTACGACATGTTTCCCTTATCACTTTATTATTGCACAATGACTAATTACGATGCTGCCTTTCGCAACATCAACGTTATTTATCAGAAGGAAAATCTGGTACATACTTTAGGTCAAGTTATAGCAGCTGCCAATTTGAGACAAGTAAGAATTGCCGAAACCGAAAAATATCCACATGTTACCTACTTTTTTAATGGTGGAAGAGAAGACCCCTTTGAGAATGAAAGTAGAATTATGGTAAAATCACCATCTGTTGCTACGTATGATCTTCAGCCAGAAATGAGTGCATTGGAAGTAAGAGATAAGTTGATTGATCATATTACTGACGAGGCGCCTGATTTTATTTGTTTAAACTTTGCTAATCCTGATATGGTTGGCCATACGGGTGTTTTTAGCGCCATTGTGAAAGCTGTTGAAACAATTGATGCCTGCTTACAAAAGGTGGTAGAAACGGGGCTTAAATACGGGTATGAGTTTTTAATAATTGCCGATCATGGAAATGCCGACTTAGCAATTAATCCGGATGGTTCTCCAAACACCGCCCATAGCCTCAATCCAGTTCCCGTTGTTTTAATTACAAAAGAAAAAGATATTATACTGAAGAAAGGAATATTGGCAGATGTTGCTCCCACTATTTTGGGACGAATGAAGCTAACCGTGCCGATAGAAATGACGGGCAGTAATTTAGTTCTATAACTGCTTATTGTTTTTCAATAGATTGGAATACAAGGTATAATATGCTAGCGTCGACTCCTTGTCAGCAGTTGATTTTTTGTCCAAGTTGGCTCTTCTTATCCCATTATAAAAAATTCTTAAATAAAATATCCCCGCCAAACTAAAAAACAAAACTCCCAATGATTTCATCGCCCGCATCGCTTCAGGTGTCTTTTGCTTTGGGATTTTCATAGCCTCACTTGAAAAACCAAAGAAATAACTGAGATAAAGTAACCCAAAAATTATCATCCCAACTAGTAGGGTCATAAAGACTCGATCCTTTGATACCTTGTAATAAATTGGATTAATAAATACGAAAGAAGACAATACACCCAACATAAAATTTCGCTTAGAAGACAACTCCTCTTTACCGTTGTTAATTATTTCCTCAATAAATGACTGATGAGTTGCTAGTTTTTTATTGAACGTCAAGGCATTTTGTTTGTCTATTAAGCTAAGTTTTTCTTGACAGTCTTCAGGTAATTCCCTTTGACAAAACTCAATCTTATTATCCAATTCAGCAAAAACATCAAACCAATCAAAATTCTCCACACTTATGTTTTCAGCCGCTTCAACACAATTTACTATATTTAATAGCGTGTCATTGTCATTTGGCAATCTTTTAAAGGAACTGACTTTCTCGAGAAAGTTGGCGTTAAATTCAGGATTTATTGAAGTAGAATATAATCCGGAAGAATTTTTAATCCCCTTATATACGTCCCGGCCAGCTTCGCGACCAATCTGATTCACAAATGCATTAATTATTCCCATGTTGACTTTTTCTCTAAGTTAAACTTTTTTTTAACTATCAAAGTAAATGCTTAATGCCTTTTTGAAAAGACCTAAAAAAACAAACCCCTGATTCTAAAATAGATTCAGGGGTTTTTGGAGGTCTCGAGCGGATTCGAACCGCTGTAGACGGTTTTGCAGACCGGTGCCTAACCACTTGGCTACGAGACCAAAGTATTCTGAGCTGAAACAGCGTTGCAAAAATAACAAAATTACAGGAAAGGAAAAAGTAAATCAGTGCTTAATCAACTTCCCAGCCATCATTTTATTATTCGCTTTTGCCGACACATAATATAATCCTGGAGGAACTTGCGTATTATTTTCGTTTGCCCCGTCCCAAAAAATGGCCTTTTCATCATGTAAATTTGAAGAATTTAATTTGCGAATTAAATTTCCTTGCACATCATAGATATAGATCATTGATTTGGAGTCAACAGGTTCACCAATAGAAATAATTGTTCCGTTCGAGCTCATTGGATTAGGGTAGCAGTAGACGGCTCCTATATCTCCAATAGGATATTCTGCTAGACTCGAACTTGTTAATGCCGCTAAATCATAGTTTTCATCACCCGCTTGGTACAACATGTAATGAAAATAGATAATAAACATCTCATCGGTCGTATTATATCCAACGGTAACTGTTTGAGGAGGTGAATTTGGATTGTGGGGATTTTGAGCCGTATTATCGTAAACAGCCTCTCCTTTAATTGTGTAACCCGCTGGCAAATGCTTGAGCTGCGTAAAATAATAAAAGTCCTGCCAATGAAAATCCCAATGGGGTATATTAATAAATTTAATTGAGTCGTTTGCAGGCCCCGTTGCATATGATTTGATTGATTTTCCTAATAAATGCATATGAGGAAACACTGAAATTACTGATAAATCAATAGGCACACCCGCTGTCCCCGCCGGATACTGTTCGGTTAAGGTCGTTAATTGATTGGGTGGTAGCGCAAACATATAATCGGCAATTACCGGAGATGCTGAAACTTGACGGACTCCCGTAGTACCAATTGGATAAAAATGTAAAATCACTTTTGTGCTATCAAATAAGCCATAACTACCGTTGGGATAATGCATGTTAAGGTAAATTTGTGAACCTGCGCCAATGGTAATTCCCATTTTCAAAGGATTCAAAGATGGTAAAATCATCGGAGTGGCGCCGGGTGTAAAACCAGTGATGAGCTTTGTGTTAGCATTGCTCGGGCTGGCGCAATTACCACCAACTGTGTCCGTAACCTCTGCACTAGTGGGGTCATAGTAAACCAAGGCATGATGAACAATATCAGGATTTCCAGGAACAACTTCTACCGCTTTTATTATTCTGTTTTGGGTGAGGTTGGTTGGAATAGCGAAACAAACATAATCATCAGCCATTGCAGTTGCTTTACTCATGTATGTTGGCATTTGGATGGTTAAATCTCCATTCCCTAATATATTATTATTGTTATAAATTGGCGGTGGAGGTGTGTTTGCTGCATTTCCTTCTGGAACATTAATGGCAATCCAGTTTAAAAGCGTCGCCTTGTCTAATGAAGACAAAGATCGAGTGTGCTGATATTGTTGATAGTTATTGTCTGGAGGCCAAGGGGGCATACAATTATCATTTACCGCTTGAGCAATTGCTGCAGCCATTGGAGATGCGTCTTGATAGGTAAGTAACGAGAACGGTGCGCCTCCTCCAGGATGATGACATTGCGTGCACTTGTTATAAAAAATTTGCGCTACGTCGCCACTCCAAGTCTGTGCCTTCGAATTAAATCCGATGAATAAAAGGCCTAAAAGAAAATATTTTTTCATCGTCATTATTTTAAAGTGAAATTAACGAATCACTAATTGCTTTGTTCCATAACTCCCATTATTTAATAAATAGGTAACAAGATAGTTTCCAGGGGTTAAATGGCTTAATTCCAGTATGGACTCCTGGTTATTAGGATATGTTTTTAAAACAGTTCTGCCCAACAAGTCTACAACGGCAACTTGACTAAAATTAAAATCCTGCGTGCGAAGAAGAACGACACCCTCTGAAGGATTAGGAAACAGTTCTACGTTATAACTTAATGATTCTTCATTAATGCCAGCAATACAAGTTTCATTAACCGGGGAGCCATCACAATAATTGGTTGGGTATAAAATCGCTGCTTGCAAAGGAGCATTGGCTAATTGAAGAGGACTATTTGTGCAACCAAGTTGGTCAATTAGAAAGTCCCGAATGAAATTATCCGTGGTATCCATATAGGCGATGGCATTTGCACTTGCGCCAGCATATGGAACGTGAGGAGCGCCGGGGAAAGTGTAAAAGTTGTTTTGAACATTGACCGCACAAGCACGATCAAAAAGCAATCTACTTCCATCTAAATACATCAATGGGGTGCCTGGATTGACAATCCCACGATTATATTTTACCGTTCCATCACCTGTTCCATGGATGGAACAAAAAGGAATATCACCAGATTCTAACCAGCTGTATTGAGCCAAAGCACCACATAAGTTGATGACCCCTTGAGTTTTCGTTGAGTAACCTGGATTTCCGCTGGCTCCTTCTAAGCCACCGAGTTGATTAATAACTGTTTGATTCAAATATCCCGAAATTTCACATGGATCATCCAAATAAGCGACATGTAAAGCAGTAATTGCGCCGGCAGAACTTCCTCCTATATAAATTCTATTGGTATCAATGTTATAAACATTTGTTCCAGTGGCCACATCTTTGTAAAAGAAGCGAATAGCCCCTTTTAAATCTTGTACCGCACGAACCACCGCTTTTACAGCATTGGCTGAATCGATTGGAAAAAACCCAGTTCTATAATCAATAGAGGCACATGCATATCCTTTCTGAGCAAAACTTCTCGATAGCGCTTGAACATCCATGTCGGTCTTTGTTCCCCCAAGGAAACTTCCGCCATGTACCCAAATAATTAATGGGCGATTGACTTCCGTATCACCTGTTCCTTCATAAAAGTCGAGTTTCAAGGACGTATTTGCCCCGGTAAATGAAGCATTTTGCCCGTATACAATATTACTCGTCACCGAAAAAGTTGGAAATATCTCGCTAGCGTAGCGACCTCCGGTACACGGCTGAGCGCCAACAATAAAAAATAGAGCGATAAACGCACTTGTTAAAGTAAATTTTTTCATAGGATAAATTTAAGGAAAATAGATGGAAGAATATGATAAGGCATTCGCAAAGGGAATTGTTGCTTTGTATTTTTTATTGATTGCATTTATGAAAACATTTGCAAGCATAGCATTTCCTCTAGGATTTAAATGAATGCCATCAAGAGAATAAGCGCCGCCGGAAACAAATTTTGAAGACATCGTCACGCCATTGTATACAAATCCATCGGATAATTTTGTGTAAAAATCTCCTGTTTCCGCAATGGCAAAACCATAAAAATTAGAATATTGCCTTATAACTTGATTATAAGCTAGGATTTGATTTCTAATTTCTTGAAGTTCCGCTAAAGTTAATACAAACTCATCTCTCAAAGGATAAACGCTCCCATATTGATGACATTTCATAGAATCAAGAGGAGCACTTAATAAAATTAATTCTCCCTCCACCATTGGACGCACACCAAATGCTCCTGCAGTAGGATCCTCGATCATGAATGAGTTGGAACCAACAGTGAAACTAAAACCAAGCGGTCCATATATTTGATTTAAAGATGCTGCATTAGCCTCGTCTAAATTTAATCCATTATAGGGTATTGTCGAAAAATAAGGCATTTGAGTGATGTCTGGTATAGTTGCAACTACTGCATTTACATTTTGGCTATACAGCTGCTCACACAATTGGGTTAAGGATTCTTCGAAACCAACGCCAGGAAAACCAGCAAGTGGAGACATCGGATTTTGTGTTGCGCCACTTCTCGCATACGGTAATACATCCTCTATTCCCAAATAAATGCTACAAAATGTCGGATAACCTCCATCAAAAATGTTCTCTTGAACGGATGACCAGTCCCCAGACCAAACGGGCCAAGTGAATTGATCCTTTGACATTCTCGCGAAAAATGCATTGTGTTGAGGAAGATTAATGTTACCAAAAGCCGTTGAAACCATATCAATCATTCGTAAGCCTGGCACCCCAAAATTTGAATATTTATTTTGGGAAGAATATACCGAAGTTGTCAAGGAAGCCACTTCTCCTTGTTGCGCAAATCGAACAGGAGAAAGTCCAATTCCTCCAAGGCAATCAGTTTTCCATCCTAAAATTAACCTGGACAAGAAACTGGAATTGGTCCCAATATTAGCCCCCCCCATTAAGGGTAGATATATTTCACCTGCGCCAACTAATTGCAACTGAGTTTGTAAAATTGCACCTAATGAATTTTGCTGACCATACAGATAAAGCGCATCATCCATATACCCGGCAGTATTTCCATCACCGATAGCAACGAATTGCTGAAGATTAATTTCGCCAGGAGAAATTGGTGCTAATTTTTCCTTTGGTTTACATGAATTCAAAGCCATGCCACAAAGGCAAACTAAAAATAATTGCGGATAAAATGAGTTTCCTTTTACCATTTGTATGCTATTGAAAGTCCTGGCGCCAATGCAATCGTCGTATATGTTCCACTCATATTCGTTTCGATATTCGTGTCCGAACGTTTTATTTTAGTATAATAAACGGAGGCGTCTACGCGTATTTTTTGTGATAATTCATAGCCAACACCAAATGTTCCATAAATCCGAATTCCATCTGGGGTTTCGGGGGTGACATAACCCGATTGAACAGGTGTTAATCCATACCCTCCACCAATTCGTAGTGCTAAATTCTTTATTGGCTTTACCTCCATACCTAAGCGGAAAGCAACTATATTCTTATACATTCGTGGCGATTTTGTGTCTAGTAAAGAACTTGTATTGGTGGCATAATCAAATGCCAATGTATCATAAACCTTCCAGCCAACTCGGTTAATATCTAAAACAACTGTAAATGCAGAGCAAGGATGATAGGAAAATCCTAAGGTTGTCACTGAGGGTAATGGCAATCTCCCCGTGAAGGATGTTGCAGGAAATTTATCTTCAAGAGATGACGGAACCGTAAACGTTGCTTCTCCATCGCGAAGATTCATTGCCACTTTGGAACGATACGTTAGGCCGATAGATAGCTGTTTACTTGGCGTAAAATGAATTCCTATATTATAGCCAAAACCAATTGCTTTTCCTGCTAATTCGGCGTGTCCGTATACACCATTAGTGTCTTGAACCGGAATGTCTTTTTGAAGATTTACATTCCCAGAGCTTATCACAAAACCTCCACCAATCCCAATTTGATCCGCTATCCGATAGGCAAAAGTCGGCTGTATGAAAATGGCTTTTAATTCTAATCGGGTTAGAGCAAAACGGCCGATCCAGTTATCTTCATATTGAACAGTACTGCCAAATGGGGTGTTAACTGAAAGTCCCCACTTTAACTTTCCAGCAGGTTTTAATTGAAACATGGCATAAAAAGAAAAGGGAGTACCAACGGGTGAATTCGATCGATAAGAGGTGTTTGTAGCAGAGTCCACGAATAATACATTTCCGAATACAGGTGTTACACCACCGACAATACTATTTTGATTTAAAAATACAGACGAGCCCGGATTAAAAAAAAGCGAGGAGCCATCAAAAGGAGCTGCGGTGCCCGCCAAGCCCATTCCCTGTTGGCGTTGCCCTTGAAAGTTCACTTGAAAACCCTGAGAAAATCCATTGTTATTGCAAACGAAGAATAATAAATATAAGGCTCCTAGGTAAATTCTTTTCATTTATACTAAATTGCGTATATCCAAATATATTAATAAATTATTAATTAAGGAGAACCCTTCAAAATCAACCTTGTTTTATTCGGTATTACCTTTAAACTCCTCAAGGTCTCGCCGATCCTTTTTGGAAGGCTTTCCGTCACCATTTATTCTATATAGTTTTTGAGAAAGTAAGTACTGTTCAAATTTGTCTATTTCTTCTTGCGGGGTTGTATTTTCAATGAAATCGTACACGAGCTTCGCGCCAATCCGTTTGTCTATTAATGTAATTACTTTATATGAAAACACAGCGCTATTTCGATGAATGGTGATAATGTCATTTTCTTGGGGTTGATAGGAAGGTTTAACATCCTTAAAATTTATTTTTATCTTTCCCTTGGAAATTGCTTCATGCGCAAGACTTCTTGTCTTAGCGATACGAATAGCCCAAATAAATTTATCTAGTCGTAATTTCATGTTGTAATTTCTTTGACAAGGAATTGAAAACTAAATTATAGGAATGATCTATGAGTCCTAACAAATCTGCTTTTTGAATATCTTTATTCAACTGAATTGTATTCCAATGTTTTTTATTCATGTGGTAACCTGGCAATACGGCCTGATAATTCTCCCTTAATTCAATGGCTTTTTCTGGATCACATTTTAAATTAATGCCCTCGCAAGTAACCGTGTCAATTAAAGCGAATATTTTATTCCCTATTGTAAAAACTAAGGTGACATCATCAAATGGAAATCGTTCTTCAGTCCCTTTTAACGAAAGACAATAATTACGGATTTCATCAAGGAACACGCCTTAATTTTTAGTGGATCGCAGGGGCATTGTCGTAATGACCTAAATTATAAAGCATTTTTGTGTGTTCAATAAGCGCACCAGCAAATGTTTTATAGGAATGATACGGCAACTTATATTCCAAAGCTGTTTCTTTAACAATAGCTGCAAGTTTTCGGTAATGAACATGACAAATATTTGGAAATAAATGATGCTCTACTTGATAATTTAACCCACCAACATACCATGAAAACAAGCGCGCTTTTGGAGCAAAGTTGGCTGTATTAAACAATTGATTTACCGCCCAATCAGCATCTATATTTCCTGATGAATCAGGCATTGGATAGTTGGATGTTGGAACAACATGAGCGGGCTGAAAGATCGCGCCTAGTGTAAGTCCAGAAATAAACAACATGATAGTAATCCCCAATATACTAATATACCAAGGGGCATCACAAAGCCAGATTGGAAGAGCTATAAAAATAAAAGCAAAAATAATTTTCCCTACAATAATCGTAATCCAATGATTCGTATAGGTAATACTTTGCGATTCAATAAGTCCCATTTTCTTGTATCTTCTTGCTTGCTTATAATCTTTAGAAATGAACCAAAACATAGTCATTAATCCATAAAAGAACCAAGCATAAATGTGTTGATACTTGTGTAGGGCAGTCCTTCTTTTATTGGGAGAAAACCTCAATATTGCTTCTGGCGGCTCAATATCCTCATCCAAGCCGGTGATATTGGTGTACGTATGATGAAGCACGTTGTGTTGAATTTTCCAATTCACGTCATTGCCACCTAAAATAACCAATACCTTACCGATAACTTTGTTTACTTTGTCATTTTTTGAGTACGCCCCATGGTTAGCATCATGCATAACAGACAAGCCTATTCCTGCCATCCCAAAACCCATAATTACCCACATCAATAAAACCAAGCCTATTGGCATAGATACCGTTAAAAGTAAAACAAGGGGGACAATATAAATTAGCAACATCACGAAAGTCTTTATGACCATTGATGCATTCGCGTGACGAGAAATGTTTTTTGTTTTAAAATATTCGCTTACCCTTTTTCTTAGAACCTTATAGAATTCTTCGTTATGGTTTTTAGCAAAAGTTACTTTTGAATATGACATTTATTTAAATTTTAGGTAAAGTTAGTTAAAAAAACCCTTAACGACTTTATAAACGATCTTAAGCGAAATAAGTTCACAAGAACAATTACATCTTTCGTTTTAATCGATAATGAATGGCAAAAAGTTCTAATTATTTGAAATAAACAATGGCTTGAATGTAAACCAAGATAGCAATGGAAAGAAAAGCATCGGCATAAGGAAGCCTTTAAAGAAATCAACAAAAAGTAGGGTGTCTTCTTTTTTAAAAATAGGTTCTTTCATTTTTAACACATAAAAAACCAATCCAATCGTGAGCCCACTAAACATAAGTCCTATTAAAAACTCCATTAATTTTGAGTTTTTGGGGTAGAAATGAAGTAGTAATTGATAACATAACGAAATAGGAAGTGTCAATACCCCTGACAAAACAAAAAACCTTGCGAACAACGACCAAAAGCTAGCTCCCTCGCTAAAATCGACCACTAAAGAAAAATAAAATGCCGCATAACAATAACAAACAATTGCCGAGAAAGCGCCTGCCGCAAAGGCATGTATTATTGCTAGTTTTATCTTGTTTACAATGGTATCTCTCATTTTTATTAGATTAAGAAAAATATGGTGTGTTAAAAGTAATTCTTTCAACTAGATTAATCATACAGAACTTCGCGAATTATTGAAATAGATTTTGAGTTGTCAAATAATGGCACGTGAATTCTCATGTAACTCAACAAAGTCGTAAGTGTGTCTTTTTCTACCTGGCGCTGAGGCCCTTTTAAATTAATAAACAACTCATTTAGATAACTAGCTATACTTTCCTCTTTTGTTGTTCTATTACCCTTGTCATTACTTAAAAAGTACCCCTCCTCCAAATTGAACTCCGTGGCATTTTCGACAGTTTTGGGTGCAACACCTAATAGAACAATTAAATTGGCCAAAAATTCAAGCGGAAAAACCTTTAAATTATCCGTTTTGTTTAGTTCCTCCGCTAATGATAGTAGAAAGGAAAATAGTTGTTGATCTGATTGCTCTTCTCGCAAGGTTTGTTTTAAAACATCGCCAATAAAATAACTAATAAGCACTTTTATTGGGTGAGAAGTTGTTGATAAATGGGGCGTTGCAATGGTTAAAGAATTAATAATACCTAGGTCACTCTCTGGCCTTTTAAACGAATTAATTTCATAATGTCCAAATACTAAAAATGGTGTTTTTTTCTTTTTTCCACCCTTATATATATACCTTGAAAGCCCATTCAATTCTGTATAAAAAGTCATTATTAAACTGCTTTCAGAATAATTTGTTTTAAATAATAGTAGGCCGTTATCAGTGTTTTTCATCGGAAAAGTTGAACAAAGAAAAGAAAAACTTCGTCACAAATACATCCTGCAGAATTATTACCTTTATAACAAAAAATGAAAAAGCAACTCCTTCTATTTGTCCTATCCCTCTCGCCATTCTGTTTTTTTACGCAATCTTTATCCTATGACAACGCCGTATTGAGCGAGGCTTCGGTTAATGAAAATGACACGGTCATCACCATAAAATGGCAGAGTTATTTGGGCGCCTCGCAATATAATTTATATAGAAAGTTGTATGGAAGCACAAGCTGGGGAGCGCCAATAGCGAACCTTGGCCCGTTGGATTTATTTTATGAAGATAGTAATATAATCGCTAACCAATTATATGAATACCGAATTATGCGTGTTGGTTCAACCAGCACCGCTTATGGCTATTTGGTTTCTGGGATTAACACCCAGATTGCTTATAACAAAGGGATGATGATCTTGATAATTGACGACTACTTTTTACCCGATTTACAAAATGAGATTTCAGAATTAATTTTGGACATCGAGGCCGATGGTTGGTTTGTTCAACAACAACTCGTGAATCGAAATAACAGCGTTTCACAAGTAAAATCACTCATTCAAGGAATATATAACAATGATCCCGTTTCCACAAAGGGATTGTTTTTATTGGGGCATGTTCCCGTTCCCTATTCCGGCGACATCAACCCTGATGGTCACCCAGACCATTTAGGCGCATGGCCTGCAGATGTCTATTATGCGGACATGAATGGAACCTGGAACGATGTGAGTGTAAACGATGCTTTGGCCTCCGATCCAAGGCAACACAATGTGCCTGGTGATGGGAAATTTGACGAGTCCGTGCTACCTTCTGATTTAGAATTAGAAGTGTCCCGAGTTGATTTTTACAACCTCCCAGCTTTTTCAAACACAGAAACAATGTTAATGCAAAACTATCTAGTCAAACTACACGCTTTCAAGACAAGACAATATATTCCAAGAAATATTGCGGTTGTTGAGGATAATTTTTTGGGAATGGCAGAGGGGTTTGCTGGTTCGGCCTACGCAAGCTTTTCTCCGAATGTTGGCATAGACTCTATTATTAATGGGGATTATACCAGTGAATTACTTAATACTAATTATCTATGGGCCTATGGTACAGGAGGCGGTTGGTATAGTGGAGCTTCAGGAATAGTTTCGACTAACGAATTTACTTTAAATAATTATCAGAGTACTTTTTCCATGTTATTTGGTAGCTATTTCGGAGATTGGGACAGCCCGGACAATTTAATGCGAGCTAATATCGCCAGTGGAAAAACGCTGAGCTGTTCATGGTCAGGTCGACCCTATATTTACTATCACCCCTTAGCGATGGGCGAAGATTTAGGGTCTTGTATTCAAAAAACTCAAAATAATAATTCAACCTATTTTTCTTCCACTTTAAACACATTCAAACGATGGATTCACATTTCCCAATTAGGAGATCCAAGTTTGAGATCAACCTATATATCGCCTCCAAGCAACTTAGTTTGTTCCACCAATCCAAATGGAACTATTCAATTGATATGGACACCCTCTTTCGAAACAGTAATTGGATATGCTATATATCGGAGAGAACCAACTATTAATTTCTGGACATTGATCAGCCCTGCCATCATTAGTGGAACGACTTATAATGACAATACTATGATAAACGGCGGAGCGTATATTTATATGGTTCGGGCAATAGACACCTTGCGAACCGCAAGTGGAAAATACTACAATCAAAGCCTTGGAGCCATTGGAAACGCGAATTCTACGGTGCAAACGCCTATCGTTTCCATCAATAAATACGTACATATTTACCCTAATCCGACGAGTGACTATGCCACAGTCTTAGTTCCTGAGCTTTTGATTGGAAAGAAATATAAGGTTTTAAATTTTATTGGTAAAGAAATTGTATCCGGAACGGTGGAGTCCACAACACAAAAAATAAATTTACGGCAGTACCCCCAAGGTATTTACCTCCTCTATTTAGAAGGCCTTGAGTCCTCATTAAAGATTATAAAGAATTAACTATTTCCCCTTTGATTTGCCGACAACGATTACATTCTCGTTATCTTCCTCCTGTTGCCCCTTCCATTTTTGAAGGTTTTTCTTTATCTTAGGATCCTTATTCGGTTTTTCATCCTTTACCGGCAGGTTCACCGGATTGTTTTCCCCTTTAATTTTTGGATTGAAATTTATTTTAATCTCCTCCTTTGGAACTTCTTTTGGAACATATAAATTAACGGTAGAATCTTTCCTAAAGAATCCGAATTCTGATTTCAATATCGATTTAGCCTCTTGTTTTGCTTCTAATAGGTTTAATTGAACTTGGTCAAATTTCGCAGATTTATCCCATTCAATTTTAGGGTTTTCAAGTGGACCATACATCCTCATGAAAACGCGGAAACCTGTTTCATCATCAATGATTTCACCAAACTCTGTGTTCTTGTTTTGTTGTCTTATATCTCTTAAACGAAATGCAAAACGATAATCCACGACATTATCAAAAGAATGGGTACCAGAAACATCCATGTCCATCGCAGATGAGACAATCTTCATTTTGGGTATTTGTATAATTCCATTGCTAATTACAATTGTATTTTCCAATGTTTCAAATGATAGATTATTAAGCTTTTTTTCAAATTCATTAATGTTGTTGTTGCCCAAAACCAGTTTCCCTGATTTTGTTCTCAAACTAGCAACAATATCTTTAAAAGACTCGACATTTTTTAAATGCCCGTTGTAAACCTTTAATGACAACTTTGATTGAATGCCTTTCAGCATAACGCCTGACCTCAAATCAAATGGCGCTTGAAAGTCCAATGAAGCATCCGCATTACCAGACAAATTTTGATCAGTAATTACCGATTGTTGAAAATTATTCCATTCTTTAAATAAAGGCTTAAATAGTATGTTTTTACTGTCAACGGAAGCTTTTAGGTAAAACATCTCTGGTGTTCGTTCATAAATCTCTAAAGAACCAGATAATACTGCGCCAGCATTAACGCAACTTAATTGAGGAAAATTTAAGCGTCTGCCTTCAATAAGCATCCTGCCCGAAACATTATTAAAGCGATGGTTTTCATATGCTAACTGAGCAAGTTGTAAATCAATGTGCCCCATAATATTATCAGGTAAGGCAAAAATCCTATCTCCTTCAATTTTTTGAGATTTTGTCGTTGTTCCTAAGTCCGCGACATTGGTGTTATTACTTATTAAGTTGATATTCGCATCTAATTTTCCGGTGCCGTTAAAAAAATTAAAGACATTGCTAAGTGAGCCTGCAATTTTAAAATCAGTTTTTTCAATATTCACATTCGTCGCTTCAATACCAACCTGACTGCCTTGTAAAGAGATTCTTCCGTTAATCTTATCGAACGTGCGTTTATCGTCTTCCAGTTTTAGCTGCACATTAGATAATTGTATTGCTCCAGAACATTCTTGGACAATTACATCATTTTTAGATTGTTTCACCAAAAACGATGCGTTGATCTTTAGTTTTCCAATTATTTTATCGATTAGCGGAAATTTAAAAATCCCGTCAGCAATCCGAAGGTCAATGTTTCCGTTTGCTTTGCCTTTATAGGTTGGGTTGGAGAAATTTTTAATGATTAAATCTCCGCTAAAAGGACCACCTGCTGTTTTAAAATTTAGACGCTCTAATTTTAAAAACTCATCTTCAGCACCTCCCTCATTACTGTAATTACCAGCCAACGAAATGTCTGAAGCTTTCATGTGATTCGTTGGTTCGGTTAACGTGCCATTTTTAATCCCAAATTGACAATTGACCTTCATCGGAGTAGTAGATTCTATTGCTCCATTTATCGCTAAATCAAAATATACTTCGCCATCTCCTTCATATTTTGCAACTTCTTTCTTTTCATCCAAAGAAAGCTTGTTTACTAAATCGGTAAGTGATATGTCCTTGGAGTGAACCTTAAATGATAGGCTGTCTTTATTAACATTTCCATTTAACAGAAAAGGAAGGCCTTCAATATTAATTTGGGCATTAGGTAACTTAAACGTTCCTTTCTTATTGTCGACCAAAATTTCAATGTTGAAGTTGGCTTGTTTATTCGCTAATAAAACCACTTGGCTGCTTTTAATCTTATTAATAAACATTTCACATTCAGCTTTCAACGTATAATTATCAGAATTAAAATTTCCTGAAAACGTAGAATTATTTATGGTGGTTTTATAATATTGATTCGTTGAAGCATTTTGATAAACGAAACGAACATTTTTAACACAAATACGGTTAAGTTTTAGTTCGAAATTATTTTTTTGACTTGTTTTAGATGGTTTGAGTATGTCATAATTTGCCTCCCCATTCGTGTTCGTTTTTAAGTTTACAACGCCAGAGGCAAGTTCTAAATATTTAATGTTGTACTTTTCATTCCATAAATCAATGGGGTTAAATTGTAGCCTAATGTTATTTACCTTTAATAAGCAATGTTTTGATTTTGAATTGGAAAGTCTATCTTGAATAGAGACATCTTTTAAATCAATGGATAAGGAGGGAAAACTTCCCCAAAAAACTAAATCTACTTCCGAGACTTGAATGGGTTCTAGAAGTTCATTGTTAACCTCTTTTAGTACCAATTCACAAATGCGATCATGAAAAAAATACAAGCCACCAGAAATTAAAATAAACAAACTAAGGCATGCCGCAAATACCCATTTAAAAATCTTAAATAATTTATTGCTTTTTTGTTTTGTTATTGGTGTGTCTGTATTCTCCATGGGCCAAGCTGAATTTGTCTTCCGTTTTTGATCGGATACCTTTAACGCATGGTGGGATTAAATAGTTACGTTCATTATAGAATATCTTCGGCATTTTATTTATGCAAAAAACAAAGCTGATTTTTTAACTAAAAACAAGGTGCTTTTCTTACCCTAAATAAGGTTGTGTTTTTTTTACCATTGTTAAAATAGTTGCCAGAGCAACCGTTTCGCCGGTTTCGTCAAACACATCCACTAAAAACTTTACAATCCCTTTAGGAATATCATCTTCGGAACGTTTTTCTTGGTCAATTTTTTCTTTAACGGTAAATCGGACACCAATCGTGGCGCCCGGATAAACAGGTTTTGTAAACCGTGCCTCTTCAATCCCATAATTAAGTAGTACAGGGCCTTTCTTTGGGTCTACAAACAATCCTGCAGCTTTGGATAAAATAAAGTACCCATGCGCGACGCGACGCTCAAAAATAGTTCCGTCTAGAGACGTAGCGTCCATATGTGCATAAAAATTATCTCCCGAAACATTGGAGAAATTAACAATGTCCGCCTCCGTTACCGTATGTTTATGCGTAAATACTGTTTCACCTATTACCAACTCTTCAAAATGTTGTCGAAAAACATGAGGATTTGCCTCTGGCATTTCACTTCCCACTTGAAATTGTTGAGTAATTGCACTAATCGTTGTCGGGTGACCTTGTATTGCGGTTCGCTGTAAATAATGTAAAACGCCTCTTTTACCACCCATTTCTTCTCCTCCTCCGGCTCTTCCTGGTCCACCATGAGTTAATAATGGCATTGGGGAACCGTGTCCTGTGCTTTCTTTAGCACAATCAGCATTCAAAACTAATATCCTTCCGTGCATACTCGCTGCGCCCAACACATATTCTACCGCTTCTTTATTATTCGGCGTAACAATTGACGAAACCAAAGACCCTTTTCCTAAATTAGCAATTGCGATAGCCTCCTCTATTGTATTATAGGGCATTAAGGTTGATACAGGGCCAAATGCTTCCGTGTCATGGCAATCAGTCTTATTAAATGGATCCGAATTTAAAAATAATATCGGGGAGAAAAAAGCTCCCTTTATCTTGTCTGCGCCCAGCACATCGAAGTTATCTAAATCGCCGTAGATTATTTCTTGTGAAAGCATCAGTTTTTCAACGCTGGAACGAACACGATCCACCTGATTTTTTGATGCTAGCGCCCCCATTCTTACTCCTTCAATTTTAGGGTCACCAACAGTTGTGCTAGCTAATCTTGCGGAGATGCCTTTTTGAACCTCATCAATTAAGTTTTCAGGAACAATAATTCTTCTGACAGCTGTACACTTTTGCCCAGCCTTGATGGTCATTTCTTTTACCGTTTCTTTTATAAACAAATCAAATTCGACCGTTCCGGGAGTGGCGTGTTTTCCTAAAATGGTTGCGTTTAATGAGTCCGCCTCAAGGTTAAATGGCGTGTTCTTTTCAATAATTCTTGGATGCGACTTTAATAACAAGCCCGTTGTTGCACTGCCTGTAAAGGTAACAACATCGCAACTTTCAACATGATCGAGCAATCCACGACCTAGCCCCACCAATAATTGCAGGGATCCTTCGGGTAAAATTTTAGATGTAATTATATCCCTTACAACGATTTCTGTTAAAAAACTCGTGGATTCTGATGGCTTAACAACCGCAGGAACTCCTGCCATTAAATTAACCGCGATTTTCTCCAACATTCCCCACACTGGAAAGTTAAAAGCATTGATGTGAATGGCCACGCCTTCTTTTGGAACCATAATGTGGTGGCCAATAAATGACCCTGATTTTGATAATGGGGCTGCTGTACCATCAACATAAAAAGGAAGGTCAGGAAATTGTTTTCTCAAGGATGCATTCGCAAATAAATTACCAATTCCTCCTTCAATATCAATCCAAGAATCAACTTTTGTTGCACCCGTCCAAGAACTCAATTCGTAATAGGTTTGTTTGCGGTCCATTAGATAAAGAGCCAATGCTTTCAGCATGCGACCCCGCTCTTGGAAAGTCATTTTACGTAGCTGCGGACCTCCCATTTTTCTGCCATAATTAAGAACGGCTTCAAAATCAATTCCTGCGCTAGAGACTGTTCCTATTTCCGTTCCTGTTATAGCATGAAACGCGGATGTTTCAATACCTGATCCACTTACCCAATTTCCTAGAATATAGTTTTGAAATTGCTGCATATCGTACGTTTAATTTATGGGAATAACCATTTTACTAAATCATTTCCATTAGCGTAGACCATGAGTCCAAGAAGTAAAATGATTCCTATGTATTGAGCTACCTCTAAAACTTTTTGTGGGGCTTCCTTTCCAGTTATCATTTCATATAAAAGAAATACAACGTGGCCACCATCCAAAGCAGGAATTGGCAGAATATTCATAAATGCCAAAATAATTGAAAGTAATGCGGTGTTAAGCCAAAATATTTGCCAGTCCCAAATTGCCGGGAACATATTTCCAATAGCGGCAAAACCACCAATTGATGAGGCACCTTTTTTTGTAAATACAAACTTAAATTGTGAAATGTAATCTGACAACGTATTTGAACCATAAGTATAGCCAACTGATACACTTTTCAACAAGGAATACTTTTTAGTAGATACCGCTAGCGAATCGACAATAATTTTAGCATTACTTTGAAAACCAATTGTTCCGTCCTCTTTAATTGCGGTTTTTATTTCCAATGTATCGTTTGCTCGTTTCACAAGAAGGTTCGCAAATTTTCCTTTTTCTTTATAAAGTGACGATTGAAAATCATCAAAAAAGATTATTTCTCGACCATTTACAGAAAGTATCACATCGCTCTTTTTTAATCCCGCTTTACTTGCTGGACTTCCCTTAACAACTGAAGCGACGATGTTTGATTTTGATCTAAGTCCAAAAGGAGGAAATGCTCCAGCCTGGAATAACTCAACGTCTATGTTTTCTGGCAATTGGATTTTTTCCACTTTTCCATTTACATGTTGAACCACTAAATTTCGCTTGTCTCGTAAAAGAATTCCTTTGTTTAATTCATCCAAACTAGTTAAAGGTTCGTTGTCTATACTTATGATTTTATCGCCTGACTCAAGATGATACTTCGCTAAATAGGGGTGGATTGCTAGGCCATTTGTTAACTTATTAGGATTTAATTCAGTTTGCCCCCATGTAAAAACAACTAAAATGTAAATCAAAAATCCGAGGAGTAAATTTACAGTAACTCCCCCCACCATAATAATCAAGCGCTGCCATGTTTTTTTTGCTCTAAACTCCCATTGCTCTACCGGCTTCGCCAATTGTTCCTTGTCCATGGATTCATCGATCATTCCCGCTATTTTCACGTAACCCCCTAATGGCAACCAACCAATTCCCCATTCAGTAGTTGATTCATCTTGCTTCCATTCCTTAGGAGATTCTTTTTTTAACCAAGCGGTCTTTTTTACACCGTTTACTTTTTTGTATCGAAAAAGTGAAAACCAAGGGTTAAAGAAAAGGTAAAACTTTTCTATGCGCGTCTTAAACAATCGTGCAGGAATAAAATGACCAAGTTCATGCAGTGTTACCAATATCGCTAATGACAAAAATAACTGTGCGGCTTTAATCCAAAAATCCATAATATAAAATTGAAGTACAAATATACACTTTCTAATAGCAATTTTTATAAAAGATTTCGGTGATTATTCCTTTGGCTTTCTAGCTTAGATGAATTAATTTATCAAGCAATTTTAGGAATCGCGCATTATTGATTAATTTCGTCCAACAAGGCCCTATGAATACCATCATTATTATACCTACTTACAACGAAAGTGAAAATGTTGTTAAAATGGCTCGTGCAATAATTGCTCTTGAGCAAGACCTTGCCATTTTATTTGTGGATGACAATTCTCCAGATGGAACGGCGCAATTAATACAGGGCTTAATGGGTGAATTTCCGAAAAACATCTTTCTAGTAAGCCGAAATGAGAAGCAAGGGTTGGGCACAGCATACATCTGTGGCTTCAAATGGGCCCTAGCAAGAAACTACACCTACATTTTCGAAATGGACTGTGATTTCTCTCACGATCCAAAGGATATTTTGCGCTTAAAAAAGGCCTGTGAACAAGGCGCTGATGTGGCAATAGGGTCTCGTTATTGTAAAGGAGGAAGCGTAAAAAACTGGCCCTGGAAACGAATAATGATGTCTTATTTCGCAAGTGTTTATGTTAGGATGATTCTATGGATACCTATTAAAGACACAACCGCAGGTTTTAAATGTTACCATTCAAGGGTTTTAGAAACAATAAATTTAGACAATGTTAATTTTAAAGGTTATGCCTTCCAAATTTGCATGAAGTACGCGGCGTATAAACATCGATTTAAATTGGAAGAAGTTCCCATCGTTTTTATTGACCGGGCTTTTGGAGAATCCAAAATGAGTTCCGGTATTTTTAAAGAGGCTATTTTAGGAGTGTGGAAAATGCGAAGCATGAAATTATGAAAGACTACTTAATTAAAGGGGGAACAATCGTTAACGAAGGAAAGACCTTTGTCGGGGATATTTTGTTGCGAAACGGAATCATTGAAAAAATAAGCGCCAATATTACTGTTCCATATGAGGTGGAAGAAATTAATGCACTTGGGAAATATGTTATTCCAGGCTGTATTGATGATCAAGTTCATTTTCGAGAGCCCGGCCTAACACACAAAGGAACGATATACTCAGAGTCACGTGCTGCAGTGGCGGGCGGGATAACTTCCTATATGGAAATGCCCAATACGGTTCCAAATGCTTTAACTCAAGATTTATTAGCCGATAAATATACCATTGCATCCCAATCTTCTTTAGCCAACTACTCCTTTTTCATGGGGGCATCAAATGAAAATTTAGAGGAGGTGTTAAAAACGGATGCAAAGAATGTTTGTGGGGTCAAAGTTTTTATGGGGTCATCGACGGGTAACATGCTTGTTGACAATGAAAAAACTTTAGCTGATTTGTTTTCTAAAGTGCCATTACTTATTGCCACACATTGTGAAGACGAAGCCACAATTAGAGCAAATCTCGCTGCTTTTGAACTGCGCTATGGGAAAGAAATTCCTATAGAGGCGCACCCTCAAATAAGAAGTGTGGACGCCTGTTATCTTTCTTCCTCCTTAGCGGTGCGTTTAGCTAAAAAATACGGTTCCCGGCTGCATGTATTACATATCTCTAGCGCAAAGGAAACCTCCCTTTTTGACAACTCAATTCCTCTTGAAAAAAAGTTGATAACAGCGGAAGCGTGCATACATCATCTATGGTTTAGCGATGAAGATTACGCAACGAAAGGAAATTGGATAAAATGGAATCCTGCCATAAAAAGTGCAACTGATCGAGATGAAATTTGGAAAGCTGTCTTAGATAATCGAATAGATGTTATTGCAAGTGACCATGCGCCACATACCATTTCTGAAAAAACAAACAAGTATGCTAGCGCCCCATCTGGTGGGCCATTGGTAGAACATGCCCTACTCGCAATGCTGGAAAAAACGATAGAGGGAAAAATTACCATCGAAAGAGTTGTTGAAAAAATGGCACACGCACCAGCTACGCTATTTAGAATAAATAACCGAGGATTCTTAAGGGAGGGTTACGCTGCCGATGTAGTTATAGTCGACCCGAATACAAAAAAGACCGTTTCAAATGAAACCGTATTATACCAATGTTCATGGAGTCCTTTTGACGGGCACATCTTTTCGCATAGCATAAGTCAAACATTTATTAATGGTAATCTAGTTTTTAATCAAGGACAAATTATAGACGTATGCCCTGGAAAAAGATTAACTTTTAATAATTAATAAATGAAATTGCTCGCTGCTCTTCTTTTGTTTTTTTTATTTGCCTGTTCGGCAAAAGAAAAATTGAACGAGCCCAAACCGCTTATAGAAAAAGGGAAGATGACCCAAATCATGGGGGAAATTGCGCTTCTAGAAAGCTATTTTCAGCATAAATTTGGTGCTCCCAGTAGTTATAAAGACGCCTTAACGATTTCAGCGAATCGCGTTTTAAAAAAACACGGGGTGACTTCTAAAAATTATGAAGAGAACTTCCGTTTTTATGCAACACAATATGATGTGTTCTATGAAATGAATAAAGATATAATCGAGCAACAGAATAAAAGTTTACTCAATTATTGAAAACGGCTGGCATTTGCCAACATCGCATTACTCTAATGGCAGGTCGATTTCTTCTTGTTCTTTTTGTTCCCTTATAAATAAGGCTATTTCACTGATAATGGTGGTTTTTTGATCGTCTTCCATGGTGCGATCAGAACTAATATATTCTCTCAAATGTAAATGCGCCTCCAATAATTGATGCTCCTCAAAAGGGCCCGTTAAATTTTCTAATACCGTTAAACATTCTAATGCGATCATAAAATTACCTTCAATGGCAATCTCAACAAACTCTGCTATAAAAGGCGAATAATCTAGTTTGCTGTTCCAGATTACCGTTAATAACTCTTGACGTATGACGGCATATTTTTCTTCTTGGATAAACCGAATTAATAAAGATGGAGAAAGAGGGTCAATAACGTTTGATAAAAACGTTAAAATCTCTTTCTTTATTTCCCGATTTGATGAGGAAGCAATGATTCCCACCAATATTTCAATTATGCTGACATCGGCATTTTTCTCCAACTCCTTTAATCCACGAGAAACATTTACGATGTTTTCTGTGAGAATTAACTCAAGAGCTGATTTAATTTTAAGTTTTGTTTGAGTATTCATAGACATAAATTTGGCGCAAAGTTAGCTATTCATCCTTTACTCGCTGTTTCAATAAATTGGGTTAACTGAATAAACTCATCAACCGATAATCTTTCCGGCCTTTCTCCTGAAAAAACGTCAGGAAGTTCATGTCCATTTGTTAAACTTTTCAAGGAGTTTCGCATGGTCTTTCTCCGTTGATTAAAGGCCGTTTTAACGACTTGAATAAATAATTTCTCACTGCAGGGTAGGCTTATTCGGTCATTGCGGGTGCATCTTATTACACCTGACTTTACTTTCGGTGGTGGGTTAAATGCCGTTTCATCAACGGTAAAACAATATTCAATATTATAAAAAGCCTGCAGCAATACGCTTATTATTCCATATTCTTTAGAGCCCGGAGGTTTCGCAATACGAACGGCCACTTCCTTTTGGAACATCCCCATTATTTCAGGAATCTGGTGCCTATATTCTAAGCATTTAAATAAAATTTGGGTAGAAATATTGTACGGGAAATTTCCAACGACTGAAAAAGGTTCGTTGCCCATTACGGCTGCTAAATCAGCAGTTAAAAAATCAATGTGTAATATCTTATCTTGATAATCGGGGAATTCTTTAACTAAATATTCAATGGATTCGGTATCAACCTCCATCATGAATAAATCTAAATCGTTTCGATTCATAAGCGGCCGGGTTAATGCGCCCGTGCCCGGTCCAACTTCAATCACTCTGAAACAATCGCGGTAACCAATAAACTGATCGGCTATTTTCTGACTAATATTTTTATCGATTAAAAAATGTTGGCCGAGGTGTTTTTTAGGTCTTACATTCATACGTTATGGAACTGTTCTATTACCTCTAGCGTAGTTCTAAACGCTGCAAATTTACCTGCAAAAAGTTCCGCGTGGGACTTTTGCATCGCTTGAGCGTATGAAGTATTATATCTGTCTAAATCATGTTGACCCTTCGCTAAATACATAACAGAATAAGTATGTCCACCTTCTTCTTCGCCATGGACCTTTGAAAGACGACATTCCATAAAGCAGCCTGTTTTCATGATTTCAACTATGTGCGTTTGGCGCATCCAAGCTAACCATTCGCTAGATACTGATGTATCAATACTAAGTGTTACATTATAAATAACCATAGTGCAAAGTTATAGTTTTACTTGTCAATAACATGTCCGGTAGCTTGGAAATTAGGTACAACAAAAATATTTAATATAATTGTTTTATATTTGGCACTATAAACCTATAAAAATATTTTTATGAAAAAAACTTTACTTTGTTTAATGCTTGTTGCATTTGGTACTTATAATGCATCAGCTCAATCTTGTACTCCTGGTGTGAATTTTCAAGATTCATCCTTTGGTGTTTGGCCAGACACCACACAAAATTTGCCTTGGGCGACTGCTAATGTTGCTTATTCAACGGATTTAAACTTCAAGGTTCCTTCTACAGTAACCGTTGATTTAGATCCATCTGGACAATTTGTTGGTTCTGCCATTCAAAGCTTTACTGTAACGAATGTTGCGGGTTTGCCTGCTGGATATAACTACGTTTGTAACAACAATTGCACCTACAATGGAGGCGCTAATGGATGTGCTAATGTATACGGAATTAGTGGTGTAACTGGAACGTATCCCATTACCATTGAAATTGACGCAACTGTTTTAATTGTTCTTTTTCCAGGTTTGCCTCCTACCCCTGTTACCCAACCGGCTTCATTTGGTGGATATAAAATCATTATTGGTAATGCTGGGTTAATTGAAGGAATTATTGCCCCATTAACAATTCATCCGAACCCATCTAATGGTATTATTAATATCAAAGGAATTACGGAGTCTATGAATGCTTCGGCTGTTTCTATTAGTAATATTGAAGGAAAGGTTATTTCTCAGAAACAATTAAACGGTTCAACAACTTGTTCTTTTGATTTAACTGGAATAAATGCAGGTATTTATTTTGCTTCAGTTAGTTATGAAGGCGGAATTGAAAACATTAAATTTATTGTAGAATAAATTTCTGTTTGCGATCATATTAAGAAAAGGGGGAGACCCCTTTTTTTTATGGCGCTATTTCTTGTTTAATTACTTGATAGATCTCCCAAGTGGTTCGGTCATAAACATAAGCAAGTACATGCATGTTGTCAGCATTGAACGCGCCATCTAGCTGGTTAGGAACCAGAAAGCTATAGTTAACATAATACTTGCCATTTAATAGATCTTGTGCATTCAATGCCCGTCCAAATGGCTGATTGTTTAGGTTTCCACGATGAATATCACGATGAATATATGCTGGGTTATGAGAATTGTCGCTCATTTTTTGATCTCCAACTAACGAATCTTCGATGATGTATACAACAACGCCTAATTCATTTGTTAAATTAAGGTCTGTCTTTTCAATCTCAAGGTGCAAAAATGCGCCTTTTGTTACCGGATAATAATTGAGAGCAGATTGCATCGACACCTTCACTGTATTTTCCGTTAACATTGTATTAGTCATACTTGTCCACTGAGTGGGGCTTTGGAAAATTGTTCCGTTATTTTTACGATTTACTGTCCCCCTAGGGTTTCCTGAAAACCCCCCGTCATTAATTCCAAAATAAGTAGCTATGCCCAAACCTTGTAAATTCGTGAAATCAATTGGATAATCTGGAGGAGAGACCGTTTGAAAGTCTCCAATTCCCTCCGGGCCAGCATGAATGGACGCTGTAAAAACACGCGTTGGGTTGGCTTCATGTAACGCATGGGCAAGGTCTGCGGCTGCAGGACAAAAAACACATTTGTGTCCGGTATAATCCTCAATTAATATGTTCCTATACAAATTAGTGCTTGGAAGAAATGTGGGCCATTCATTGGCAAGATAATCACTCCAATTCCCAGGATATAGCGTCGTGTCCAAATCGAGGGATGTTTTTGTTACATAGGGTCTTTCTACGTGGTCGCAAGAAGTCAAAAACAACATTACGCATAGAACTGCTGAAAAAAAATATCGTAGCATAATTAAAAACTTTGTGTAAAACTGAGGGTTAAACCATTTGATGCAGGAACAAAACGACAAACGCCCCCCACACAAAACAATCCAGCCCTTTGTCGGCCGTATGATGCTGTTAAACGCGTTGCATCTTTAATAAAACCGCAAGTAAAAATTGGATAGTTGACCCGTTTTGTTGGTTCAGGATTGCCATAATTATATTGGTTCATAAAACTAAAAAACCAAGATGGTGAAATCGTATACTCGATTAAACCAGTAAACCAATTTCCTTTATCTTTAATTTGTCCATCCTCCTTTTCTACAATTAATCCTTGAACTTCTGCGCGAAGAGCATGTTTAGAATTTATTTTATAGGCTACCTCAAGTACGCCGATATTGGCATGAATAATTCCTTTAGAATCATTTGATATTTTGGCAACATCATTATTTATCTTAATATTATAGTAGCTCAAGATGAGACTAAACTTCGAAGAAAACTTTTTTGAGATATTAAAATTAATATCTTGCCAATATAAGCTATCACTCATGTCAAATAAACCGGATGTATACGTAACACCTGTTGAATCCATTGGGTTTATTGTACTTGTATGTTGCATGGGCCTATAGGTATTTGAAAAGTTACCGCCTATTGTGGTGCCATATTTACCTCCTATTTTTGATTTTTTCTTAAAGGTATATAACACATCTGCTTGAAATGCCACCTCTCCTAAAGGCTGAGTTGCATATGGATACAATGTTGCCACTAAATTATACGTGTGAGTTTTGTTAAGAGAAGGAAGATAATTGATAAAAACATCTTGTAAGTCTTTATTTCGGTCGGAACGGTAGCTCATGTTATCAACTGATTTTCCAGAAATCAAAACACCCAATCCTTTTTGTGTGTAGCTCAAATTAAAGACCGCAGCATGACCATAATTATAAATTTTATTATTGTCACTTGATGGGTCTTGTTCCTTAAGAATATACTCCCCATCCAAATAAAACTTCTTATATCGTAACTTGACCCTGCCCCCGTAGGCCCCAACATTTTCTGGTAAGATTAGTGCATCATCGTCATCAGCTTGATACTTACTTACAAATGAGGCGCCTAACACAACATCTAAAGGCCAATTCTCTAATTTTTTAAACGTCTCATTTAAATGTATTTCTCCATCAAACCCTCTGACGATTCCTTCTCCATGTACAATTGCGCCCTTTTGAAAAGACAAGCGCTGATAACCATATACTCCTTTCAAAACGACACCCTTCGCAGGTCGTATAATTACGCGTGCACCATCCATTAAATTATCATAGCCCAACGACCTGTCCTCATAAGCACGGAATGAAAGTCCGCTTCCAAATTGTTCATAAAAAGAACCTATCGTAACGTCAATGAAATCATTCGTATATCCGATATACCGCATTCCGATTCCTGTTCCATCAAATCGATTCGGGTACCCTTGAATTCTAGGTAAGTAGGATTCAAAGCGCATACCGGCCTTAAATCCTTTGTTCGTATAAAACACATTCATATACGAATTTAACAGTCCTTTAGAAGGGGGCTGATTCGCACTAATAATAGTATCTGAATTGAGATATTGAAAAATACTTTCTGCGTTTCCTGTAAAGTTTCCTTGACTAAATAACACATTCGGGACAAGAAATAATGCGGATATAATGACCGTTTTAAACATAAATGGCATTATTTATTTGTCAATTTTTTTATTTCGGCATATAGTTTTTCTTCATCGCCTGGGGCGTAATTATTATGAGAATAAACTATGTTTCCTGATTGATCAACCAAGAATGTATGAGGAACGTTATTTACACCCATAGCACGTTTAAAGTCTCCGTTTGGATCCATTAATACTAAAAAGTCCCATGCTTTGCCATTTACATAAACAGGAACTTGGCTTTTCGTTTTCTCATCGTCGATTGAAACGGCAACTAAATTAACCCCTGTTTCCTCTTGCCAAGTCTCATAAAGATCATTTATAGCATTTAATTCTTTCTTACATGGAGCACACCAAGTGGCCCAAAAACTAATAACAACTGGACCGGCGAACCCAAGGCCTGAAGTGTTGACGGTGTTGCCCTTCATGTCTTTCAGATTTACTGATGGGAGCTGCTTAGTATCAATACTTTCTCCGTTTTGCAGGTATGCAATCGCTGGTAATGCTAGAAAGTTAATTATAAAGAATAGTTTTTTTATCATTTTTGTTTGTTTTGCCGTTATAGTCAATAATCTTGCCGATTCAAATATACATGAAGTAAATTAAATAATTGTCTTCCTGTTATATTTTGCGCAAAATTGCTTTATATTTGTTTTTAACATATCTTTGAAATATGAAAAATTTATTTGTTTTATTATTTGTTTCCATTTTTGGCGGATTTTTCGCTCAAGACGGAATAAGCATCATGATTGATGGACAAGCTACAGAGCTTTCTGGGGGAGTTTATACTGTCGTTGCAACATCTAACCTAAGCTTTGATGTTCCATTTAATGTATACAACAACACAGGTCAAGCACATCAATGGCGAGTTACTAGAAAGAAAATTTCAGTTGGTGCTGGATGGACAGATGGTTTATGTTGGGGGCATGGAACCGACCCTTTTGGAGGCACCTGTTTTTCATCAGGACAAATGAACGCTAATCCTTGGACAACCCCTAATAGCGTTAGCGTTTTATTTACAATAAACGATGGTGAATATGGAAAGATGAAGGCCTCTATTGATCCTGAAGACTTTACATCATCAACTTCTCAATACAGGTATTATATTTCTGATGATGGGATTAACTATACGGACTCTGTTGATTTAGTTGTAGAATTTACTGCTGCAATAAAACCAGTTAAAGAACCGATCAGTGTTACCATCGTTCCTAATCCTGCATCCGATTATATTAACATTACACTTAACGGAGCCGAAACTGTCACAATGAAAGTCGTTGATGTCCTTGGTAATTTAATTATGAAAGAAACTATCTCTTCTAGTAAAAAAATAGACGTAACTGATTTTAGAAGTGGCGTATATATAATAAGTTTCGAAGGGGCTGGTGTGAAATCTTTTAACAGAAAGGTGATCATTCGACACTAATATTTTCTTTATTGAGGCATATCTGCTAACATAAACAAATGCCTAAAAAATTCTTTAAGAAAAAAAACAGCCCTGGATCCCCAAAAGGATTAACGCCAACCATAATGAAGGTTTTTGAGAGAAACCTTGGTGTTGAATTTACTCATAAAGACATTTGTACTAGAATTGACGCTAATAACCCTGCATTAAGGCAACAGGTATTCGATACCCTTACACAATTAGCAAGAAGAAATGTTATAAAACAAACCAGCCACATAAGCTTTAAATTAGAAGAGGACAAAAACACTTTTGAAGGGCGGATTGAATTAACACAGAGGGGAAGTGGGTTTATCGTAATGCCAGGCGAAACAAAAGATATTTTCATTTCGCCCAACAATATCGGTCAAGCCATGCATAACGACAAGGTGAAGGTCCGTTTAATTAACATTGGAAAAGGACGCCCCGAAGGAGTTGTTATGAAAATTATTGAGCGAGATAAAACTCAATTTGTAGGAACCATTCAAATAAAAAGCGGGAATGTTCTCTTGATTCCAGATAATCCGAGGGCCGGCGTAAAAATAAAGATTGCTGACAATAAGCTAAACGGCGCTACAAATGGCGTTAAGGCATTGGTAAAAATTACGGTTTGGCCACAGAGCGCAGAAATGCCATTTGGAGAGGTGGTCGCTGTATTAGGATTTCCTGGATCAAATGATGTGGAAATGCTTTCCATATTATACAATCAAGGCATAGACCCCGTTTTCCCACCTGAAGTATTAGATGAAGCAGAATATGTGAGTATTGACCTTGACGAGGCCGAAATAGCAAAAAGGAAAGATTTTAGAGGGATATTAACTTTTACAATTGATCCCTTTGATGCCAAAGATTTTGATGACGCCATTTCCTATAAGAAACTAGATAATGGCCGTTTTGAACTTGGGGTTCATATTGCCGATGTTAGTCATTATGTAAGGCCTGGAAGCAGTATGGATAAAGAAGCGCTCAAACGCTCCAACTCCGTTTATTTAGTAGACCGTGTAATTCCTATGCTTCCCGAGCAGCTTTCAAATATTGCTTGTTCCCTTCGTCCGCACGAGGATAAGTATAGTTTTTCTGCCGTATTTGAACTGGACTCCAAAGGAGCTGTTTTAACAGAATGGTTTGGAAAAACAGTCATCCATTCCGACAGGAGATATAGCTACGAGGAGGCCCAAGAAATTATTGAGGGAAAAGAGGATGAATTTCAAAATGAAATTAGGGAAATTGACCGCGTAGCAAAAATATTAAGAGCCGATCGTTTGGCTAATGGAGCATTAAACATCGAATCGGAGGAAATGCGATTTAAATTAGACGTGAAAGGTAACCCAATGGAAACCATCATTAAAACATCTAAAGACGCACACAAATTAATTGAAGAGTTTATGTTGTTGGCAAACAAACGGGTCTCCATGTATTTATCTAAACCCAACAGCAATAAGGATCTTATCCCCATGATTTACCGAGTTCATGATAAGCCTGATCCCGAAAAAATCGGGTTTCTAAAGTTGTTTTTAGAAAAGTTTGGGCATGAACTTGCCTACCAAAGTTTGGATAAAATTGCACTGAACATTAATGCTTTGTTAAAAGATATACGCGAAGAGAATGAGTTCCCTCTTGTCCAATCGATGGTAATCCGATCCATGTCAAAAGCAACGTATGAAACGCAAAATATCGGCCATTTTGGGTTGGCATTTACCCATTATTCACATTTCACCTCTCCCATTAGGCGTTACGCAGATCTAATCGTTCATCGAATACTTGAAACACAGTTAGCTAAAAGGCCCCATCAATATGGCCAAACGCTTGATGATGTATGTAAACTTATTTCTCGGAATGAGCGAAAAGCCGCAGAGGCAGAAAGGGAATCAGGTAAGTATTTTCAAACATTGTTTGTCCAAGATAAAATCGGGGAGGAATTTGATGGCATCATTTCGGGAATTGCCGAACATGGCTTATATGTAAAAATGATTGAAAATAATTGTGAAGGAATGGTGGCTCTTCAGGGGATTACTGATGACCGATACTATTTTGACGCGGAAAAATTTCGCGTAATCGGCGCAAGGAACAAAAAAGAATACAACTTCGGAGATTTGGTGAAAGTTAAAATTTACGAAGTCAGCACAAGAAAAAGACAGATCGATTTAGAATTAGTTCTATAATTACGGCGTAAAGGCATCGCCAGGCGCCAATTTCCTCATTTCCATTCCTTTTCGAAACATTTTTTTCACAACAATTTTGTGGTTCGCATTGTATACTAAAAAGAGGCCATCTTTTAATCCATTTTTATAGTGAATTTCATTCATTATGTCCCCGCTTCGCCCGTATTGCATGCAGGCGCCGTGCAATTTTCCCTTTTTGTAATGCGAAACAACGGCAGGCATGACACCTCCAGGATGGTAATTTATCCAAGTGCCCGTTTTAATTCCATTTTTAAACTTCCCCGTCTCTTTTATTTCAAAATCTAACTGTGAATACGCTTTAAACTTCCCATGCTGTACACTCTGGATTGTCTTCATTCCCATTATCACAACATCGTTGTTTCTATTTTTAATTGTTTTTAATTTATAATTTGTCTCCTCTTTAATCTTTCCGTTATTGTAAAACTCTTTCCACAACCCTGTTTTTTGACCACTTTTATAATTACCCTCTAGCGTTTTATTTCCTGCAGGTGTAAAAGAAAGCCAGGCTCCATCTAGTTGACCAGAAACGAAAGAAGACTGGTTTTTTATCCTTCCATTTTCCCAAAACACGCGCCATGATCCGATTTCTTTTCCTTGTTTGTACATACCATCCATAAGTAGGGTGCCATCCTCATACCAAGTTTTCCAATTGCCTTCTTTTAAATCGTTTAAAAACTTGCCTTGTCTATATAAGGTGCTATCCTTATAAAAATAGCTCCATTCACCACTTCGCAAACCCTGCTTATAGTTTGCTAAATAAGAGAGTTCTCCGCTAGAATAATAGTATTCCCAAGCACCATCTTGCAAATCATTATCGAAGTCTCCTTGCATTTCAACCCCTTTATTCTGTGGTAAATTCCAAGTCCATCGACCCGTTTTCAAGCCATTGGTATAATTTCCTACTGTGTTTATTTGCCCATCTGTGTAGTAAACTATATATTCTCCGTGTAATGAATCTAAATGATAATTAATCTTCTTGTCTAAAAACCCTTCATCACCGTAAAAAGACCAACTCCCCTCTTTTTTTCCCTTGTTAAATTCCCCATTGATGGAAACACGGCCATTGGCAAGTCTTTCTTCGAAAGGGCCTGTTTTTAACCCATCAATAAACTGGTATTTCTCTTTAATTGCACCCGTTGAATAGTAGGTTTTAATGTGACCATTTCCATTAGTGATTGTTTGTAAATGGTTTGCGGTATTTTCCCAGTAGGAAATCGTGTAGACGGTATCAACAACGATACTATCGATTGATTTAAGTTTTCCATCTTCATAATAATAGGACCAATTTCCTATTGGACTACCAAGCGAAAATGCGCCTACTGTTTTTAGATTTTTATTGCTGTACCATTCTTTGAAAGTACTATCGGGTACATTAAAGGAATAATAGGTCAATTGCTTTATGGATTTGTCGGGGAAAAAGATGGTTTGTTTGCCATGAATCCGATCCCTAAAATAATACCGTTCCTCCTCTAATACGCCTTTTACGGAATAAAAAAGCCATTTACCATGCTTTTCAGTACTAACCCTTTCCTGGTCGTCTACATAATAAGATCCGGCAGAATGAATAAATTTTTTGTTAGCGTCCCAAAAAATCTTTGTTTTTGCGGACAAATTTTCTGGTGGAATTTTCTGTGAATAATTGCAAGCAGAAATAAAAATAAAAAAATAAAAAATTGAGCTTCTTAACATGCAATGATATAAATGAGGGACTTAAATTTGGTTACGGTTTATCGACAAACTGTTTTAGTATTAAAAACACACCAAATGCCGTAAAAACAATTCCAATTAAACGGTTTAAAGCCAAGAGAAGGGAGTCTGTAACAAGTGGCCTGAGTTTTTTTGCACCCAATATTTTCAAAACATCCATCGCAAAGTAGGTCAACAAAACTAAGGCAACAAAAATAATGAGTTGACTTGGATGGTTTTTATCGGTTACCTGATTCCCTTGAGCGATGATCCCTATCCAATAAAATAGAACCGCTGGATTTGCAAAATTCAACATAAAACCTTTGATTCCCAACACAACAGAATCGTTATTTTTACTTGTTGTTGAATTATTTTTGGGTGTTAATTCATGTTTTGATTTAGAGAATAAGGTGTAAATGCCATAGCCGACAAACAGGACCCCTCCTATAATTCCCAGAATAAAATTATTGTTCGATGCATCATTTGTGAAGTTTTTGATTTGGGAGGCAAAAATAAACGCGAAAAGAATATATATAACATCGCTAATAAAAACACCTAAGTCCAAATAGAGAGAAGCCCTTACCCCCTTGGTAATACTCGTTTCTAGCAAAATAAAAAATACAGGCCCCACCATCACGCTGAGCAAAAACCCTATCCCTATCGCTTGAAAAATATAATCCATCACAACAAAAATATAAATTCATTTCACGGATTCGGCTTTTTTTTAATAAGTCTTTTCAAAAATCTATTAAGTTCCTTACTTTTGTATGGAAATTAGACCCCTATGAAAACAATAATAGCAAACGACAAACTGAACAGCATCATTTCTTTGGTAGAGAAAAAAGGCATTGATAACGCTAAAATAATTGATGAATTAAAAGCGCTACGAGGACATGCCCTAACTGAAAAAGATCCATTAGTTGTGAAAGTATTGCGTTTAACGTATGAGTTTTTGAAAGAAAATGAGGCATTTGACGTAAAGGCACAATATGAAGAAGACGAAGAGGGTAATGAATATCCTATCGAGCTTGATGACAAAGATAATCTATTGTATTTACTCAACCTTTTGAAAAATGCGGAACATAAGGTTAATAGGGAAGAACTCAAAGATTACCGAAACAGTTTAAAATCGGAATTATATTAATCTTACTAAGCAACTCTACTTATAAAGATTGCGTCAAGAGATTATAGTATAAGACAAAAACGTTTGTCTTTACATAGTTTTAGTTAACTTGCAGTAGCCTGAAAAAAGAACAAGTAAATTGGTTTTTTTTCAGGCTTTTTTATTGTTAGAATTTAACAAGTTTTATTAGCAGTAATTGCAAAATTTTGATGCTTCGGTATGCGTAAATGGAATTTCTAAATCATAGGTTTCTGAAACCACTTCTTGAAGCAGTTCCTGAAAGATCGCTTGCAAATCCTCCTTGGTTCCATTTTTGTTTTTCAGTTCCTGGGTATATCCCTTACTCGTAATTAAAGAAAAAACAGAGGCTTCATTTGCTTCTAATTTATATTTCTCTTTGAAAAGCATGCAATAAAGTGTAAGTTGGAGGGTGTGTTTTGCTTCAAGAAAAGCCGCTTTAGTCCCTGCCGCTTTTAAATTAAATTCGAGGTCTTTTGACTCTACCTTTCCTGTTTTATAATCTATTATACGGTACTTGTCTCCCTCCCTGTCGATTCTATCAATGTGCCCTGTCAATTTGATGTGTTTTACTACCGAATCAATTTCAATAGGTATTGTGATAGACATAACCGCTTCTACTTGCTCAATATATAATGGACCGTCCAACGTTTGTATGTATTCTTTTTCTGACAACAATGTTTTTAACACAATTTCATTGGCCATCTCAAAACTTAGTAGGTTTTTTCCGGTGGAAAACAACGTTGCGTCATTATGAAACCGCTCCATAAATTCCGCTCTTAATATCGCCGGAAAATCGAGAATCATTTTATCGACATCAAGAATTTGAAGCGATTTGGGTGGCGGAGAGATGAAATTTCCTTCTTTGTCGCGCTGCGCAAATGGGAGGAATAGTTTTTCTAAAGTGCTGTGAATAAATGTCCCGAAATCATTGCTTTCTACATCTTCCATGACTGCTTGTTCCTCCCCAAATTCAACGATGTATCGATAATAAAAATCCAAGGGACACTTGAGGTATTTATTTATTGCTGAAGCGGAAACGGGCTTTGAAAAATACGCGTCTAATTGTTCAATTATTTGAGGTTTCTTCTGTACTATGTTTGCATTTACACCATCATCGGAAGAAAAAGAGGTTAAATAATAACTATTATGGAGGATGGCTTTGGGGTTTAGTCGTGCCAGTTCCAATTCTAATTGTTTTAAGTAACGACTGGGTTCCGCCGCATTTATTTGGTCGCCAATCGTTGTGTAGGTAAGGGTCAACTCTTCGCAATAGTGAAGTAAGCGATAAAAATGTTGTGCAAAAATACCCTGTTTGTGCCTCATAGTTGGCAAGCCTAATCCCTTCCTTAAATCCATCGGGATTATCGTGTTCATAGCATTCGTTGGAGGGAGATTTCCCTCGTTCATCCCTAGGACAATTATGCGTTTAAAATCGAGTAGCCTTGTTTCTAAAAGCCCCATTATTTGTAAGCCATCAATCGGATTGCCATGAAATGCAATGCTTTTTGAATGCCAGTGTTGATTAAATAACAGTTTGAAAGTGCGCAAGCTCAAATCAGGAAGTCCCTCGGATACGATAGTTTGAAATTCTAATAATGAGTGATCAAATACGAATAATATGTTCCGTTCGAAATCATTTTGTGGAGGTAATTTTCTTAAAATAAATGAATTTATGGCGCGGATTCCTGTTATGGCTCTGTTCCAATCTTTTTCCCAGTCGTCTAATAGGCAGGTTAGAAAACCTTGGATTTCTTCGGTTAATTTTAAACTAGATGCATTTTGAAAGATTTTGTTATACCGGATGGTGTCTTGCTCAATGGCAACAAATTGTTTCTGCTCTGCCTCACTTAGCCATGAATTAAAAAGAACATGATTAATAATTCGTTGTAAATCTTTATAATAAATCGCTTTTGTTTTAAACCTATTCTTGTTTTCTTGAATGTCAAAGACAATTTCTACCCAAGATTTAATGGGCGTTTGATTTAAAGGTAAGCCCAAGGTAATGTTCGCTTTATCAACTGTCGCGGGTATATTTTTAATTAAAGCGCTAATTAATGTCTCGTCAGCAAGCAATACCAATGTATCATCTAACTCCTTTTTCGATAACTTTTCCAATTCGGTGGAAGCCACCTTCACTTGTCCGGTAAGTTGAGCACATTGAACAATCGAAATGTTCATTTCTTTGTTGGCAATATTGTCTCCTATTCTGGATGCTTTTCCAATAGTTAATGTTTCTACATTTTTTCGCTGAAAATCTCCTGCCTCATGTTGCTTATTTGAAAAATAATACTGGTCAGAATCTAAATAGAAGGCTCCTTTTTTAGAATTGAGTACATTGTTAATGATTTGTAATTCGGCCGTTGATAACGCATTAAATCCTGCAAATAAATAAAATGCCTCTGGGTCTGCTCCAAATAAGGTTCCGGTGTATTCTGCCAGCTTTTTATAAGCTTTGCCCGCGCTTATTCGGTCTTTCTTGGCTAATAGTAATTGTAATTCATTGTATAATTCTGGTAATACATCCCAAAAGACCATGAATTTCTTTTGAGCCTCAGTCAACTCTTTCCCTTCTAAATTCCAGCTTTCTAATTCCTTAATGGATTTTAAATTTTTAAATACTTGAGTTGGATTTAATAAATACCGTTCTATTTCTTCGAAATCATTGAGTAGCATAGGCCCCCATGATAAAAAGTCCTCAAAAGATTGATGTTCTTTAATTTCAATGTTATTATACGCATTAAAAAGTGCCAAAAGAAGCCTGGAAGGGTCAATTATAGGGCAGGGAGCATGTTTCTTTATTAATTCATTAATCGTGATCATTTGTGGAGCGAAAATGGGCTTATTGTATACCTTTGACAGTTCTGCCATAAGGTATTTTGAAGCACGTTCCGAGGGTAAAACAATCACTAAGTGTTCGTTTAACCAGTTATTCGTTTTAATTTCTCTTGCTAAAAAGCTTGTGAATTTCATACGTTATGATTTAGTCAAAAAGGGGATGTAACTCAAAATGTTAATTGTGTGAACTGGGATTTCAGGGTAATGTTTTTGAAACAGTGGGGGTGTTTTTAATCCCTTTTTCTTTGAGTATTTAAACTTGTATCCTGAGATACCTCTTTTTCTAAATTCGAGAAAGTCGACTTGTTGACGGGTGTGTGATCGCCAAAAATAATACTGAACCACTGTATTATTAAGTTTGTCCCATTTTATTTTTTCAGCAATAAGCCAATTCATCCATAGTTTATCAATGTCTATTCGCAGCGATAAATCGTTAAAATTATTTAACAAGGAATTCCGAATGCCATTGTCAAGAAAGATGAACAGGAACTTTTTTTGAATTTCATAGGTTTTCCCCGTTGAATAACACGGCACTTTATAAATGATATGTGACATGCAAAGCAATGTTATATAACGTTCGATTGTTTCATTGTCTACTTCTATAAAAGTCGCAATTTGATTAAATGACAATGCCTCACCTATTTGATTTGCTAATACATGTAGGGTTTTCATCAACACCTCTGATTTGTTAATTCGATTAGCTGCAGAAAAATGGGACTCAACCATTAGTTGTATGATCGAATTCAGCTTCTCCTTCTTACTTTCTACAGGTAATTCCAGTGGGTGATAGTTTCCGTAAACCAAACGAGATTCAATTCCTGAGGATTCCAGTGACAGGCTGGTTGATCGTGTGTATTCATAAAATGTTGGCGGGGGAAAATAGAAATGGAGCCCTTGATATTCTATCGCATCAATTAATTCATCGTCAAGATTTAAGGTGTTTGACGCTGTCAAAACAACAGATGCAATTGCTCCCTCATCCAACACAGCATCAAGCAATTGCTGCAAAAGTTTTAGGTGTTCACCTTCACAAATTAACACCTGTTTCTTTTGGTTTACCAACCAAATTAATTCTTCGATGTTTAATTTATTAATTTCAGCTCGGATAGCTGTTTGACGTAAATCAATTAGTTGATAGTCCACTTTTCTATCTATAAAAACAGCTTCAACAAAAGTGGTTTTTCCCGCTCCCTTTGGTCCAGAAAGAATGGTTATTTTGTTTTTTGAGTGGCGATCTATGAAAGAATCTGTAATGAACCGTTTCATCTTTTTCGCTAAAATTAACTTTTTTTTGCGTTATTCGAAAACAATTTTATCAAAAAACAATTGGCTTCGTTTAGAATTCATGAACTTGTTGCCGCCAAAAGCCTTTGCAATCAACACATTCTGTCCATTTGTTAAAATTCGGATCCAATGTAAGCCTTCCGGATAAACATCTGAAATTCCTTCATAAAAGATGGTGCCATCTTCCAACTCGCCGTAACGATATTTTGTGTTGGGTGGACTCGCAATATAAATTGCGGCATATTGCTCAAAGCTTAAAGTTTGATCGAAAGGGAATGTTTCAATTTCATAGGTATTCCCTTGTCCCAGTTCTTTGTATATTGCTTGAATATTACCGTCCTCCGCTGATGTCACTTCTGGCTTACCTGGAAAAGTAACAAGTAAACCTTGTTCTGGCAATCGCAATTCATACCGTTTTAGAGACTGAACATTTATTTTTTCTTGAATTGCCATTTCTGAATAGATTGCAGGAACAGACCTTAATTGATATCCTTTATTTCTCAAAAGTTGAATAATTCCTAAAAACCCGAACAAATGGCCCGCTCCAACGGCACAGAAAACCTTCTCTGTTTTTAAACAAGAATCCAAACGGATCGACATGGCCACATTTCTTCTTTCTATTATGGAGGCATAAAGCCCCGGCTCATCAGACATGTTCTTTCTAATAAACCGATCTAAAAAATAAAGTTCTCCATTTAAATAAAGTTCCGTTAATCCCTCTAAATCTCTTTTCCTTTTTGGGACAATCAAATTATTTTGAGATGTGGGAAGATCTTTGATGTAATCTAATTGGCTATTGTTACTTTCGAGGGGAAGGAACTTTTTATTCGATAGTGCGCCATATTGCTGAAAATAAGCATCTAAAAATTGTGGCATTCCGTTTTCGTCCCCATAATATGTCGCAGAAGCCTCATTGGAACCGGTATAAGGATTTCCTTGGTTGTCATACAACAAGATATTGCTCTCATCGCGAATAGATAATTGCTTGAAAAATTTAAAAATATCCGTTTCTAATACAATGCACGTTGAATTATCGAGTGCAAAATAAACAGAGTCTGCCAATTGAAAAATTCTTTTATCATTAGAATGAAGCGTGCCGAACAGATAGGACTTTGTTTTTGATCCGGGTCTTGTAATCTCCCATAACAATTCGTTGTCCGGCTTTACTATCTGAGCTTCTCCGCAGAAGCAGATTAAAAAAAACAATAAAAAGCCGATTAGTTTCATAGCAGGCAACAAATATAAGGGTAAAGATGAGTCAAAAAATCCTTGCGATGTTATTTTCGCCAAATGAATAGGGCAAATAATCAAAAGATGGAACAGGCTTCGTTAGAATTAGGTTCCCTTCGTAACCCAATTTTATCTTACCATGCGTTTTACTTAGCCCCATTGCGAAGGCCGCGTTGATCGTTAAGGCATTAAACGCCTCCTCTGGAGTCATTTTCATTTTTATACAAGCCAGTGACCAAACAAAGAATAAATTATAATTTGGAGCAGACCCCGGATTATAATCACTCGCCAAAGAAACCGGAAGCCCCGCTTCCATTAACCTTCTCGCATCGCCAAAAGGAATTCCTAAAAAAAATGAACAGGCTGGCAAAAGCGTCGCCACACAAGTACTAGATTGCAAAGAAAGTATATCTTCCTCTCCTATTTCTTCTAAATGATCAACGGAAAGCGCACCTAATTCGACCGCTGCCTTTACGCCTCCTAAAACAGAAAATTGATTTACATGCACTTTTGGCGTCAATCCAGCTGCCTTTCCCGCAATTAACAAGCGTTGCATTTGGTCGACAGAAAAATAATTCCGTTCACAAAAAACATCGATAAAATCGGCCAGTCCTTCAGCAGCAAGTTGTGGAATCATCTCATCAATTATCATTGAAACATAGCCATCTTGATCCGATTTATATTCGAGTGGAAAAGCATGTGCTCCCAAAAATGTGGCTTTAATCGGAATCGTAAAATGCGCCTTAAGCCGTTTAATAACCCGCAACATTTTAATTTCAGCACTTGAGCTTAATCCATATCCAGATTTAATTTCAAGGGCGCCTGTACCCAACGCAATCATTTTTTCTATTCGCTCTAATGCCTGCTGAAACAATTCCTCTTCCGAAGTTTCTTGCAGTTTTTTAGCAGAATTAAGGATTCCTCCTCCTTTCAGTGCAATTTCTTCATACGTGAGCCCTTTTATCCGATCAATAAATTCAGTCTCTCTGAAAGAGGAAAAAACAGCGTGCGTGTGAGAATCACAAAAGGAAGGTAACACATAACATCCTTCGGCATCTACAATTTCAACACCCCTCCAATCCGTGATGCCTTGCCAATCTTCCATTTTACCATAATCGATTACGCGATGATCTTCCATCGCAATAAAAGCATTACTAATTATCGGAAGGTGCGCCATTTCTTTTCCCTTTAACAAGGACGGCGTTTCCTCGCTTGCCTGAACTAAGCCCTTTATGTTTTTAATTATAATCTTTGACATACAAACGCTTAAGGTGGATTTACGATATCAAAAGTAAGGACTTTCTATCAAATTTTATCGGCGATGAACCATAAACCGATCTAAAATGAAATTAGTAGGGCATAATGAATTGAATTTCTATTTAATGCACAAAAAAAATAGACCGAGAGAAAAATAACAAAGCGAAGAATGAAATAAGAAAAGGTTAACAACGTGAAGGAGAAAAACAGAATGAAGAAAAAAAGCAGAGTTAACAACATCGCTCTCGCTATAAAAAATAAATGAGAATGAGAATGAAGGAAACAAAATGAAGAAAAAAAGCAGAGTTAACAACATCGCTCTCGCACTGTTTCTCACTCTGCTTTTTTGTACCCCGGGCCGGAATCGAACCGGCACTCCCGAAAGAACAGGATTTTGAATCCAGCGCGTCTACCAGTTCCGCCACCGGGGCGCTTAATAAAAGCGTTGGCAAATATACGGGTTTATTTAAAACTTGAAAGACAATCAAGTTAAGAATTCTACTATTTCAGTATGAAATGACACACGGAAGGTTGTTGAAGCAATTAATTCACCATCTGTTTCTGCGCTCACATCACCTAAAGAAGAGGAAATGGTCACCTCATCTGTTGTTTCATACTTAATTTCTGGGTGCTTTATTCGTTTTCCGCGCCATAAATTTGGCAAGTGGCGTAAATAATCAAAAAGCGAGACGTCTCCAAGAATAACTAATCCGAATTGTTTCTCCCTTGGATGGGTTCCCGGGGAGACAATTAGCCCATTTCCGAACACCGGTCCATTACAAATCACTAGCATAAAAAACTTCTGTGTTCTTTCGGTTCCGTTAAATCTTAAGGTTAAGACCGGTTTTTTATACTTAAAAAAAGTGCGAATAATGGCGAGGAAATAAGAAAATCCGGAGCCGAACTTGTTTCTTAAGAGATTTAATTCGCGGACGACACTCCCGCCGAAACCAACATCTGCTATGTTCAGAAAATAACGCGTTTCGGTATTTGTTTGAAGGCAAGCGATGTGCACCCGCTCACCCATTTGACTAAAAAGATTTGTTGGGCTTTGTGTGGAAAGATCCGAAGCGATAAAATTGCGATGAAAATCATTTCCAGTGCCTCCCGGGAGCAAGAAGATCTTTGGGTTTTTTCCTGGTGTAGCACATAAACCATTCACCACTTCATTTAATGTGCCGTCGCCACCAATCACCAGAAGAACATCGCAATTACCCTTTGCCCTTTCGGCTAGTTCTTTGGCGTGATTCGCGTATTCTGTACTGTAATGATGAAAACTTATCTCAAGGTCGTCGTGGCACACTTGTAAAAATTGTTGGTGCGTTCGATGTAATTTTCTTGTGGTATTTTGAATACAAATAACTTTCATCATCAATCAAATGTACCAATTGTCAATGAGAATTTTCGGGAAATTTAACGTTGAATAAACAACGAGCTGGATTGTTGGATGGATTTTCCGGTGGACGATTTAGCTGTAACAAAATAAATATAGTTTCCTGCGGGCGCATCATCTCCACTTGCTAGTTTTCCATCCCAACTGAATTTTGAATCCGTAGACTGATAAACAATTTTATTGGCTTGATTCAATATCACGACACTAAAGTCTTGGAGCCCTTCCGATTGGATAGACAAGTAATCATTTGTCCCATCTCCATTTGGCGTAAATACATTCGATAGAACGACCTCCAACTCTTGATCCTTCTCTGGCAAAGGCATTGATTCGTGTGTGTTCTCAACTTGTGGAATTACAATGAAATCATTGTTCGTTTTAGCAGGGTCATTAGCGGCATTCTCTCCCAAATCTTGCAAAGGGTCCGTATTTGGAAGTTGAACATTGGGGAGTTGAACTGATTCAAAAGGAATTATTTGTGGGTCATTCATCTCATACAAAACATCCTCAATACTTAATAAATCATTGTTTTCTAACACCACAAGCGGAATAGCGTTCTTTTTCGTTTCAATTGGAACAATCGTATTATTGTTAGGAATAGATGGAAGCTCTTTCGCTTTCTGCTTTTGCTGAGTGGGAGCTTTTACAACTTTTTCATCAGGAGAATACAGCAAATAGGCAGATACAAGAACAGATGCGGCAATTCCCAATCCAATTAACGTTTTCGAAAGAATACTTATACCAGTAGTGACCAAAACAGGAGTGGCTATCGCAGATGAAACTGCCGCCCAAATTTCTGGCCTTACTACTTCCTGATGATCTGAAAGTCGTTGCTGGAAAAATTCTTTTATTTGATCGTTTTGGTCCATCTAATCTTATCGTTTTTCAATTCTATCTCTTAGGTATGCCCTTGCCCTTAAATATTGCGACTTTGAAGTACTTTCACTTATCGCGAGAGCAGCCGCAATTTCCTGGTGAGAATACCCTTCTATAGCAAAAAGGTTAAAAACCACCTTATATCCTTGAGGCATTGCTTGAATAATCTTCATCAAGTCTTCCGCCATCATATTTTCAATTGTAAATTCTTTATATTCTAATTTATATTCTATATCACCTAAAGAAACATCCGTTTGAAATTTTAAATTTTTTCTAATTTGATCCAAACAAGTATTTACAATTATTCTTCTTATCCAACCCTCTAATGCCCCTTCATTTTTAAACTCCGCTATTTTTGAAAAAACCTTTATCATGCCATCTTGAAGGGCATCTTCCGCTTGATCTGTTTGCTTTAAATACCGCAAACAAACAACAAACATTTTTGGGGTAAATTTATCAAATAACGCTTTTTGAGCCTTAGGATTTCCTTTTTTACATTCATTAACCAATTCAACGTCATCCATTGCTCGGTCGAATAGACTTTTATTCTGTTTTAAAGGTTGCACCTAGTTTGCGTATTTGTCATAAAAATAATTAGTTTCGCCCTGTAAAAGAAAGTATTTTATGCGGAATTTGTTCTCTTTTTTTCTTGTTTTTGTTTGCTACGGGTGCTTTCTGTGCTTTTCGCAGCGCATGAGCCTCCCAAAAGAAGGGCTTTGGCATGCAGAAATAAGTTTAAACGACCGCTTACATTTGCCATTCGAATTAGAAATGTCGTGTGATACAAAGACGCCAAAATTAAGTATTAGAAATGGGGCTGAAAAAATAATCTTAATTTATCATAAGAAACGAAACGGCCTTTATTGTTATCGCTTTCCAGCAATAGATGGTGAGTTGCGCATCCAATTTGATCCCAATGGCATTCAATTAAGTGGAGAATGGATTAATTATAATAAAGCTGTACCAGTTACCATTCCCTTTACGGCGTATTTAAGTCCCGAAACGCGTTTCTTAGTGCGGGGCTTGCCTTCCTATAATTTTAGTGGGCGGTGGGATGTTGTTTTTAAAGATGGGGAAGAACATGTAGTCGGGGTTTTTAACCAAGATGGCAATACCGTAACAGGGACCTTTCTAACCGAAACGGGTGACTACCGGTATTTAGCAGGAAATGTGGACGAAAACAACGCGCTATATTTATCAAGTTTTGATGGAACACATGCCTATCAGTTTGTTGGAAATCTTGATAATAACGAACAGATAACTGGGGTTTTTTACAGCGGGCAATCCTATCAGACCAATTGGCAAGGGAAAAGAAATGAGTCCGCAACACTGAGAGACCCGGATTCATTAAGTCAATTGATAAATACCGCTCCATTTACCTTTGATGCGACAAAATTAAATGGAAAGCTGTTTCATTTTGCCACTCAAAAAAACAAAGGTGCGGTCATTCAGATAATGGGGTCTTGGTGTCCAAATTGTATAGATGAAACAAATTATTTCAAAGAAATACATGCTATTTACAAAGAGCGTGGGATTGAATTTATTGCTGTTGCTTTTGAACTTGGGAAAGACAAAAAAGAACAACTTACACGACTAAAAGGGTTTATTAAGCGATGTAAAGTGCCCTATACTGTTTTGTTGGGAGGAAAAAAAAGTGCCGAGGACGCTTTAATGGTTTTTTCATCCTTAAATAAAATAATGAGTTTTCCCACCACCATAATTATTGATAAAAAGGGCGTTGTGCGAAGAATTCACACCGGGTTTAGTGGGCCCGGAACAGGGCAAGAATATATTAATTACAAAATTGCAACTGAGAAACTATTAGATGAAATAAGCAAGGAAAATTAACCCTGGTATTCATTCAACTACAAAGGTTCAAATTTCTTACTTTTACAAAAATAAACGACCATGATTTCATCAATGACAGGCTTTGGAAAAAGCAACGGGGTATTCCATTCAAAAAAAGTCTCTGTTGAAATCCGTTCTTTAAACAGCAAGGGCCTCGACCTAAACATTAAGCTGAACAGTTCCTACAGAGAACTTGAAACAGCCATCAGGGGATTTGTTTCCACTGCACTTGATCGCGGAAAAATCGACATTAGTGTTTATATAGAATCACAGGTAGACCGTCCTGAAAACTTGGTAAATTATGCCTTGGCGACGACCTATTACGAAGCGTTAAAGAAGCTCAATGAATCCTGGGGGGAAGCGCCAACAGATTATTTAGCAATCGTGATGCAAATGCCATCGGTTTTAAACCAGGCCACAGATGAATTAGAAGAAGAAGAAAAAACTTGGTTGATGAATTTGGTCGGTGATTGCTGTTTAAAACTTCAAGATTTCAGACAAAAGGAAGGAGAGGCGCTTCAAAGTGAATTTAAAAAGTTAATTGCTGGTATACGTACATTATTAAATGAAATTGGTGGCTTTGAAGCAGATCGATTGACGGCTATCCGCGAAAGGATGAATAAAGCGTTAAAGGAGTTGGACACTGCCTCAGTAGACGAAAACCGCCTTGAACAAGAAATGATTTTTTACATCGAAAAGCTAGATGTTTCAGAAGAAAAAATGCGATTAGAACATCATTTAGATTACTTTTTAGCTACCATGGAGACTCCTCTTTGCGGAAAAAAATTGGGTTTTATAGCACAAGAAATTGGGCGGGAAATAAACACCTTGGGAAGCAAATGTAATCAAGCACAGATGCAAAAAATAGTAGTGGAGATGAAAGACTCGCTAGAAAAAATAAAAGAACAAGTACTTAACACCTTGTAACATGAACTTGCAAGAAGGAAAATGTATAATCGTCTCTGCGCCTTCAGGAGCAGGAAAAACAACCATTGTTCATGCATTGCTTGCCTCATTGCCGCAGCTTGCTTTTTCTGTCTCTGCCTGTAGTAGAGATCCCCGGAGTAATGAAAGAAATGGAATTGATTACTATTTCATCGGTGTAGAAAAATTTAAGCAGGAGATCTCGGATAATTCCTTCGTAGAATGGGAAGAGGTATACACCAATGCTTATTATGGCACACTAAAAAGTGAAATAACGAAACTCTGGGCCGCAGGAAAGGTGGTGGTTTTTGATGTCGATGTTGTGGGTGGATTAAACCTAAAAACATTTTTTGGGGCGAATGCTTTATCCATTTTTATCGCACCACCAGGAATTGCAGACCTTGAAAAACGATTAAGGAAGAGAAAAACGGAAACAGAAGACAAAATAAATCAACGCATAACTAAAGCAACCGTAGAGCTTAAGCGAGCAGAAGAATTTGATGTAATCATTCTAAATGATGTATTAAGCGATGCGATTGCAGAAGCGAAAACAACGGTTCTAAATTTTTTAAAATGAATATTGGCTTATATTTTGGCACCTTCAACCCTATTCATGTTGGCCATCTTGTCATCGCTAATTATATGGCTGAATTCACCGATTTAGACCAGGTTTGGTTGGTCGTTTCGCCGCAAAATCCTTTAAAAGATAAAAACTCTCTTTTGGCAGATTATCATCGCCTTGCCTTAGTGCGAGAGGCTATCTACGATAATCCTAAATTGTCCGCTAGTGATGTTGAATTTCATTTGTCAAAGCCCAGTTATACGATCACAACTATGAGTTATTTGCTTGAAAAGTATCCGCAACATAATTTTTCATTAATAATGGGGGAAGATAATTTAAGGACGCTGCACAAATGGTTCAATCATGACGTGTTATTAAAAAAGCATAAGATATACGTGTATCCTAGAGTACTCACGATTCAAGAAGAACAAGAAGTGATGTCTCTTAGTGAACAATTAACCAAAAACTATGCGGGACATCCAAATATTGTTTTTTGTAATGACGCGCCGGTTATGAAAGTCTCTGCAAGTTTTATTCGTCAGGCAATAAAAGACGGAAAGGATGTGCGTTATCTTCTAACCGAACCGGTTCACAAGTATTTGGAAGAAATGCGATTCTACAAATAACTAAATTATTTCAATTCGGAGAATATAACTCGACTGTTCAAATAAATAATTCTCGTACCTCAGTTCTATCAAATAAATTCCTGCAGCGAGCTCCATTGGGAGTGCTACAAAAGTGTTGTTTCCCGATCTGCCATGTTGAATTTCTTTCCCTTGAACATCATAAACAGTGTAATGAAAATCTTTGATGAAATCATTCGGTGAACGAATAACCACATTTTGCCCAGAAAATAAAGGGTTTGGATAAGCAGAGAAATTTTCTAGGTCGCTTTGGTTGTCAAAAAAAGGCCGGTCAAACTTAAATAGAAACAAGCCATTATTCCGATCAGAAACGAGAATTCTATCACTTTTATATAAAGCATAAACTCCCCATGCTCCCCACATTGTGAAATTTGTGGCGTCTGGCAACAAATACGTGTCGTATGCCGCTATTTCTCCTGGCGGATTCATGCGTAAGTCATATATGCGTAACCCAGCGTTATAATAGGAAACAAAGGCCAAATTGTTCGTTATTTGCACATTGTGAGCGGTTAATTCCGCGTTAGAATTGCTTGTTCCAAAAAATTGAGTGGGCGTTATGGTCCAATCATCGGAAACCGAACATTTTTTTATTTTCAACCCTTGTGTTTCATCTGTGAATACATAGGTTTTTTTATCGGGAGAAAGCCAACCTTGGTGATTATAGCCTTGTTGATTGTAAAATGAGAGACTATTTATGTACGCTGGTGATGATGGCTGGGTAAAGTCATACACACGGATGCCATCATAACCACAGTTCATAATTGCTATATTATCGCGGACATAAATATCGTGCACCTCCTGAATGTCATTTGGGCCTTGCCACAAAAGGGTTGGGTTGGTGGGGTCTGTTAATGAAAAAACGCACAGTGGAATCATGGATAAATTTACACCGGCAACAATCGGTGTTACCATACACATATACAATAAAGCCTCCGTTGTATCAATGAATAAATTATGTGTTCTCCCAAATAGATTGTTTTGCAAATCTGCTACAAGCACAACAGAGTCGGGCATATACGCCATGTCTATTATCTGTAAACTACTTGGTCCTTCATCACAAACAGCATAAATATAATGTTGATAGAACTTGTACTCTCTAGTGATAGCCATTGAAGAGCTGTATTTCCCTTTAATAAACCCAACTAGGTTTAGTTGGTTATCCGATGTCAATTCAAAAAAGTGGGAGCCCTCTGTTGATCCTATGACCGCATATTCTTTATTGTTAAATTCAAATCCCCAACAGCTGCTGTAGCGAACATTTGTTGAGTTGGTCAGAAGCGTGTCTTCGTTCCATTGATCTAATTTTTGAATGTTTTTGATCTCCTGAGAAAATCCAGAAAAGGCAATAAAAAAGAGAAGTAAGAATCGCATTTCAGGTTGAATTAAGTCTTTGCTTGTAACTGTGGTTGTAACTTCTTACAAAACTCCCACAAAACAATTCCAGCGCAAACACTCACATTTAAACTGTGTTTGGTTCCAAACTGCGGAATTTCAATTACGGCGTCAGCTAAATCTACCACCTCTTGACTTACGCCATTCACTTCATTGCCAAAAATCAGTAAAAAAGAATTGCCCTCAAGTTGATTTATAGAATTTAACAACAGGGTTTCTTCAGCTTGTTCTATGGCGCAAATTGTCCAGCCCAATGACTTATGTTCTTTCGTTAGTTCAAGGATGGACGATCTGTATTCCCACTCTACGTTTTCTGTTGCGCCAAGTGCCGTTTTATGAATGTCTTTATGAGGTGGACAAGCCGTAATTCCACATAAAAATATTTTTTGAATGGAAAAAGCGTCGCAAGTTCTAAAAAATGTGCCTATATTATTAAGGGACCTTATGTCGTCTAAAGCAATAATAACCGGAATTTTTGATTGTGCTTTATATTCCGATTCAGAAATTCGATTCAGCTCCCACAATTTTAATTTTTTATTGGCGATGTTCATAAGAAGTGATTGAAATCTTTTGAAATACGAAGATATGCGCTTAATTTTAACGTACAAAAGTCAGCAAATCATTTGATTTAACGAAATGAAAGTTACAAAAGAAATCGCGGAAACGCCTTTAATGAAGCAATACAATCAAATAAAGTCCCGGCATCCTGATGCCTTGTTGCTTTTTCGCGTTGGTGATTTTTACGAAACATTTGGAGAAGACGCTGTTCGAACGTCGCGCATATTAGGAATTATATTAACTAAGAGGAAAAATGGAAGCGGAACAGACATAGAGCTTGCAGGATTTCCCCACCATTCATTAGACGTTTATCTACCACGATTAGTTAGGGCCGGCCTTCGCGTAGCAATCTGTGATCAACTCGAAGATCCTAAATTAACAAAAACGATTGTAAAAAGAGGTGTTACAGAGCTTGTTACGCCAGGTGTCGCTTACAACGACCAAGTATTACATCAAAAGAAGAACAACTTCCTTTGTGCGATTCATTTTGATAAAAACATAACGGGAGTCGCTTTTTTAGATGTTTCTACCGGTGAGTTTTTGGTAGGACAAGGAGACAAGGAATACATAGACAAATTAATCGCCGGATTTGAGCCGAGTGAATTCCTTTACGCCAGAAAAGACCAAGCCTTGTTTAAGAAACTATTTGGTGAAAATAATTGCAGTTTTAGGTTGGAAGACTGGGTTTTTAGTTCCGAAAATGCCAATGAACGTTTAAACAAACATTTTAAGACGAAATCATTAAAGGGATTTGGTGTTGATGAAATGAGTGCTGCCATCATCGCGGCCGGTGCCGCATTGTATTACCTATCTGAAAACCAACATAAAGAGTTTTCACATATCAATCGCCTTTCGAGAATTGCTGCTACCAATCATGTTTGGCTAGACCGTTTTACCATTCGTAATTTGGAATTGGTTTATTCACCACATGAAAATGCTAAAACACTGCTAGATGTCTTGGATAATACTCGAACCCCGATGGGCGGACGATTGTTGAAGCGTTGGTTAATCATGCCGTTAAAAGACACACAAGAAATGGGCGCTCGGCACGATGTCGTTGAGTGGTTAAAAAACAATCCTATTTGTGCCGAGGAATTAGCGGGGCTTCTTAATGAAATTGGAGATTTAGAACGGTTAATTTCAAAAGTTGCGGTTGGGAAAGTTAATCCGAGAGAAGTTTCACACCTGAAAAGAACCTTAGTAAATATACCGAAAATAAGTGCTCTTTTAGAAACGAATAAGCAAATTCCATCGGTTCAAAAAATTCAATTTCAACTTAACAATTGCCAAGAATTTGTTTCTAAAATTGAGAATTGTCTAGATCCTGAACCAGGCATTCAGATTGGGAAGGGGCGTGTTATTCGCGAGGGATTGGATAAAACGCTGGATGAATTGAGAGATATTTCGGCTAATGGCAAAGATTATTTAGAAAAATTACAAGAACGAGAAGCTATCAGAACGGGCATAACTAGTTTAAAAGTCTCCTTCAACAACGTATTTGGTTACTATATCGAAGTAAGGAATACACATAAAGATAAAGTACCTGAAGAGTGGGTCAGAAGACAGACACTTGTAAATGCAGAGCGCTATATTACAGAAGAGTTGAAGGAATATGAGACTAAAATTTTAGGCGCAGAGGAGAAAATTTATGAAATCGAGTCCCGACTCTTTGCTGAATTAGTGGCATGGCTAAGTGGATTTATTGTTCCTGTCCAACAAAATGCCGCCGTAATTGCAAAATTAGATTGCCTGTATTCATTTGCCTATGTTGCATTTAAATATAATTACGTGAGGGCAGAGATCAATGAAGGGCTCGCTATTAATATACACAATGGGCGGCATCCAGTAATTGAACAACAATTGGCGCATGGGGATGACTTTATTGCGAATGATCTTTTTTTAGAGAATAGCAGCCAACAGATAATAATGATCACCGGGCCAAACATGAGTGGAAAAAGCGCTTTGTTAAGGCAAACAGCCCTAATCGTATTGATGGCACAAATGGGCTCTTTTGTTCCTGCCGAGAAAGCAGAAATAGGCTGGGTAGACAAGGTTTTTACCCGTGTTGGTGCTTCGGATAACATTTCCTCGGGGGAATCCACTTTCATGGTTGAAATGAACGAAACGGCCAGTATTCTGAACAACATTTCTGAGCGGAGCTTAATTTTATTAGATGAAATTGGAAGAGGCACAAGCACTTACGACGGTGTTTCAATTGCTTGGGCGATTGCTGAATTCCTACACGAACATAAAAGCGCGGCATGCAAAACACTTTTTGCAACCCATTACCACGAACTTAATGAAATGGCTAGTCGATTTAGCCGAATAAAGAATTATACCGTCGCGGTTAAAGAGGTGGGGAATTCAATCTTGTTTCTTAGAAAATTGATCCCCGGTGGTAGCGAACATTCATTTGGAATCCATGTCGCTAAAATGGCGGGGATGCCCTCTGTGGTAGTAAGGCGTGCTGAAGAGGTGTTAAAAGACCTAGAACTTTCCCATGCTAATGTGGGAGGGAATCATGCTGCAGTAACAACAGTAAAGGGACAGAAGAAAAATAAAAGTGATGCCATGCAGTTGAGCTTTTTCCAGCTTAATGATCCCGTTTTAGAGAGTATTCATGCGGAATTAATGGGCATTGATATTAACATTCTTAGCCCAATTGAGGCATTAATTAAGCTGCACGAAATAAAAAAACTTATTGGCGGGTAATCTTTTTTTGTTTAAACGCTAAAAATTATTGATTTTTTCCTAAATTTGCCCTCCTTAGCAGAAGACAGAGGTCTTCTTTTAAGATTTTCCACTTAAAGAAGTGGGAAAGTTTTTGAAAATTTAGAATTAAATAACAAGCGAGAGTAGCTCAGTTGGTAGAGCACGACCTTGCCAAGGTCGGGGTCGCGGGTTCGAATCCCGTCTCCCGCTCCATTATTATACCGGCAATCTTTAAGATTGTATTTCGCTCGAGTGGTGGAATCGGTAGACACGCCGGACTTAAAATCCTGTGCCTGTATGGGCGTGCGGGTTCAAGTCCCGCCTCGAGTACAAAAAACCCGACTTAATGTTGGGTTTTTTTGTTATAAAAGCCTTGTGAATTGGCTTCCACCTTTCACGAGAAAGTTAAACCCCGGAGAATTTATTCTTTGGGGTTTTTCGTTTGTAATAATCTTCTGA
>CAJAII010000040.1 GCA_903939755.1 uncultured Flavobacteriales bacterium
CCATTGCCATTTGGTGTAATTATCTGTGGACTAAGTGGGGCCGTACCGCTTAGCGAATAAGTGGGAACCCCTCCATTTACCGTTACTAAAATACTGCCGTTGGCTGCGTTATGACATAAAGGATGAGTCGGTGACAATGTCATTGTTAAAGCTGGTGGGGCAGCGTTGATTACCCATGTACCTGTCATTGTACAACCGTTCGCATCCATTACCGTTATGGTATAACTACCGGCAGTTAAATTACTTAGATCTTGGGTGGTAGAACCATTGCTCCACACATAAGTATACCCCTGTATTCCACCTGTTACCGTTACATTAATTGCACCTGTTTGATTGTAGCAAATAGGTTGCGTAGTACTTGCGGTAACAACAAGCGCTGGTGGGGAGGTAATAGTAATGTTGGGGAATGACGTCGGACACGCATTGGCATCTGTAACAACAACAGAATAAACACCGTTGGGGAGATTGTTTACATCTTGCGTAGTTTGCGTATTAGACCATAAATATTGGTATGTTCCACCAGCGCCTCCGAAAGGAGTTCCACCAACTACCGTTAAGTTAATTGAGCCCGATTGACCGGTAAAACAGTTGTTATTAACATGCGTTTCAGAAAGGAATGTTTGTGGGGGTTGCGTTATGGTGATATTAGCAACACTTGTACAATTATTTACATCAGTGAGGGTAACGACATAATTTCCAGGCACCAAGGAACCAATCGTGTAATACCCACTAATGATGTTGGGATTTGAGGTGGGGATTTCAATGCCTGCGGGATTACCACTTGCTTGCCCTGACCAAGAAACATTGTATCCGTCAACCGGCGAATTACCTTGCGGGGTGCCGCCAGTACCATAAACTAAAATAGAGCCATTATTTGCTCCAAAACAAAGAATGTTTTGAGGAGTGGTGGAAATGCTTAAAGCCGAGGGCGGTTGGGTAATGGTAAGGGTTACCGTTGCGCTACAACCACCACCGTTGTCGGTTATGGTAAATACGTAGTTTCCTGCAGCTAAATTTGGTGCGGTATAAGATCCTCCTGCTGCTGCAATTTCAATGCCCGCGGGACTCCCTGGTGTTGGACCTGTCCAAGAAATATTGTATCCCGCAATTCCACCGTTTACGATAAAGTTGGCAGAACCTGTAGTACCATTAAAACAATTCACCGCTTGTGTTGTATGGGTAACTGTAAGTGCGGGAGGCTGTGTGATAGACAAGTTGTTTTGTGTGGCAATACATCCGTTACCATCTGTAACGGTAACATTGTAAGTTCCAATTCCCAAAGGGCTAATACTGTATGGTAATGTTTCGGGGGAGCTTCCGTTAGGGTTACCTGAAGTGGTTCCAGACCATGAAATGTTGTATCCTGCACCAAGGGTTCCTCCTGATGGAGAAACCAAGATGGAACCATTTCCCCCATTACATGGAACATTATTAATAGTATTAGAAACACTAATTTCTGGTGGCTGTGTAATAGTAAAACTAGTCGCAATTGGGCAATTATTATTATCTTCAATTGACACATTATATGTTCCTGAGGGAAGATTATTCATTACATAAGTGTTTGACCCAGGGGGATTGCAATTCGGGGCGTAAACTATCTCTTTTGGACATGTATTTAGTAGTGATGAACCTCCAGTTGTTCCACCTGGACCCGTCCAATAAACATTATAACCTCTACATCCATTGAAACAGCCCCCTGTACTTCCGCCGTTTACAGTAATAATAGCAGATCCTAAATTATTATTACCAACCGCATTAACCAGATTACATTGTGGTTGAACAACAGATACTGAAGTTGAAAGAATACTGGGGCCGATAATAGATTGAGAAGTCGAATAACATATGTTTCCATTAACTAAAACATTTACAGTATAAGAACCAACACATAAATTCGTGAACGAATATGTAGATTCTGATATAACAGCAGATGTGATTGAAACTAACGAAGGCGAAGGGCCAACAATTTGATATTGATAAGGCCCATTACCACAATTTTGTGTAGAAATTAGATTAACATTTATTACACCATTGCACAGACCACTACAAGAAACGTTTGTAATGGTTAATTGTAAATCTTGCCCATACCCCTTAAACGACGACGCCAGGAGCAAAAGCAACACTAGAATTTTAACCGACTTATTTACTATTAAACGCTTCAATTTTTTCACAACAGTTTAGACCTTCTAAAAACAACCTATGGCCAACTCTAACAAAGCTAGTACTTTTAAAGGTTATTAACAAGGTTTTTGTTCTTATTAACAATTTTTTCGCGGAATTCTTAATGAGGTTAAGCATCTACTAAAATTGAAATTGTTAATAAAAACTCCTTCTTTTTTTTACTTTCTAATAAAGGTAAATACAAAATCGGCAAATATCCTAGGCCTTTACAATAAAAATTGGGGTCAAGTAGGGCTTTCCCCTATTTCTTGTTAAAATCGACATGGTTACTTTCCTAAAGGGAATGAAATTCACTTACGAGGTGATTTTCTTATTAAAAATAGGGTTTGATGATTGGCAGTAGAAATCCTAGGAGAAAAAATTTAATTCACCAAGACCACTTTTCCTACTTTTCGGCTACTGCCTAGGTTGGTGGCGGTCCAAATGAGGTAAACACCTGCCGCTGCTTTCTGGCCATCTAAGGTGCGGCCGTTCCACGTAGCTGTTCCACCATTAGAAGTGGTTTTGTACACAAGATTACCGGAAATGTCGGTTACTTTAACGTCTGAATCATAGCGAATACCCTGAATGGTTACTAAGCCTTCGTAGTTGGGACGAACAGGATTTGGAAATACAATTACATTGCTGTATTCTGGGTCTTCATAAGTGGCATTCGCACGATAGGAAACCAAGCCTAAATCGGTGATAATAAATAATTCACCGGTGTTGTGGTCTATTTTTAAATCGTAGATGTTATCCGATATTAACGGGGAATTCGCTTTGGTAAATTGTTCCAAAATCTCGGAGCCATCTGCAGATAACAATAGAATCCCTGCCGAAGCAGTCGCTATCCATTTCCTGTTTCCTCCATCCACTTCAATATCCGTAATGTGAGTGCTCCCCAAAACGTATTCCGTATTTCCCTCAAAATTAACTTTTATGCGTTGCGGGTTTATTTCACCTACCGCTGCATCAAAAACTCCCTCTGAATTATATAAAACAGCAAATCCAGCATCGGTACCTATCCATATTTCGTTGTCAAAATCAACTGCAATAGCAGTAATATTAGAAGAATTGATATCAATACTATTCAGCTCGGCAGATGAAATATTAACCACCTTGTCATCTGAGGCATTAGACAGCGTTTTATTGTAATTATACCCGAATAACCCTGCAGATTCTGTGGCCATCCAAATATTGTTTTTGTAATCAATAACCATTTTTGTCGTGTATTTGTTTCGGGCATTTACTCCGCAATCAAAGGGATACCAAGTTCCGTTTTTATCCAAAACACTCAAGGGACGATTAGTAAGGCCATTTAATACCCATAAATTTCCCGATTCATCATAACAAACGTCAGATGCCAATGCCCAACCATTTCCAGCCAAACTTAGCTGCAATGGTGAATTAAAATTATCATATACCTCACAAGTGCCCTCTTTTTTATTGACCACAGAAACAGGAAATGCTGAATACGTAGAAACCGCGATTTCTTCTTTATTTGTTGGATTAACCGAAATGTCAATGAAATCGTGAATGTCGATACTGTCCCATTCGGCGGTGTTTACCGGGTCTGAATAATCCCATTCCTCGTCTTGAAAAGTATAAAAACCATTTTTTAGGTAACCTGGACTCTTAAATTCTAAGCGGCCAGTCGCCATGGCAAGCTTTCCTTTTTGCCAATCCATTGAGTAAAAATCATTTTTTTTAGGGCCGGGATACGTAATTTGCTCATAGGAAACGTCTTCTACAATTCGCAACAAGCCACTTCTTTCATCGGCAATCCATTTATTTTTATTCGCATAACACATTTGTAAGGGTTCAATCCAAATGCCTAAGTTAAAACTTAGCACAGATGAGGATAACTGTAAATCTGGCCCATAGCTTAAAGCTGCTCCATCTGCCAACACATCAAGAAAACCCGCATGGGTTGTTATGTTGTTAATCTCTAGTGTATACGGATAATTCGTTACTATTTCTCGTCCCGCAGGGGTTAAATGATAGACCGTGTCCGATCCATAATCAAGTGTTTTGAAAAGTACAAATAACTCGCCGTTTGATTTCTCAATTGCGGCGTATGAATTCGCGAATAGACTTTCTAAGCGATTATCATTTGTCCATGCAGCTTGACTGGGAAGTATGGGGTTTGTTTTTTGAGCGACTAATAACTTTCCTATTGTTAAAGCATAAATTAGCGGGCCGTCAACCGTCACATCAACAATAGGAATTACGCCGTTGGTGGGGTAAAATGTTTCCTTTATTTCATCTTTATTAGGATCTAATTGTAAGACCGAAAAGTCCGTGGCAACATACACATAATCGTTGTCTCTATAGAATCTATTTATTTTTTTGGAGCCGGGGATTTGTGTTTGCTTAAGTGCGGGTATATTGATCGTTTGAGTCGCAGTTATTTTATCAATATTTCCATTTTTATAGCCCACGTAAAGTGCGTTTTGAAGACTATCGTACAAAATCGTGGAAATTTGAATGTCCGAAAGGCCTTGAATGCTTGTATAGATTCTTTTTTCTTTGGTCGTAAAATCGTAGCGTAAGATGCCATTTTCATAGGCCGTAAAAATGTATTGATCTGAATTGGCAACATCGATTGCACTGCCTGTTGCTACATGCAAGCGCCATGTTCCCATAGGAATTTGGGCGTGAAGATTACACGCCATAAAAGTAATAGAAACCAAGATGAAAATCGTTTTCATGGGCCTCATAACGTATTTTTCTTTTCTTTATTCATTCTATATATCACAAAAATAATGGGAACAACTCTATAAAACTAATTAACTTTAACTTTCCATTTTATTAAATGAAAAATAAGATTCAACGCATAACTTACGGAATAGGTCTTCTTTTGTTTCTTTTTCCGGTTACTCTTTTTATTATTGCCACCGTGTGGTTGATGATTGGATTTGATATTAATGCTGTTCTCTTCCCTTTTTCCGCATTAATTGCTGCAGTGATTTTTTACCTTTTATTAAATTCTGAAGGCTATAAGAAACAAACCGTTTGGGGGGGTTTAGTTTTCGTCGGGGGGCTTTGTGCCATCTTGTTTACCATTAGTGGGCACTTTTTTGATTTTTCTTTCGATGGCCAATGGTACCATCAAGATGCCATTATTTTTTTTAAAAATGGTTGGAATCCTTTTTACGACTCGCCTATTTTAGATGAAATCGTTTCTGGAAAAAATGCCAATTATATCAATTGTTACCCCAAAGCGCCCTGGACTATTAACGCCTGCGTTTATGCAACAACCGGAGCAATTGAATATGCTAAATTTTACCAGTTGGTCCTTTTATTTGCCTCTTTTTTTCTCTCCCTTCATTTCTTACTTCGATGGTTCCCCTTGTCAATTTTAAGCGCTTTCCTGTTATCGTTTGTGGTCGCTTTTTCACCTGTGGTGGTTGGTCAAACGCTCAGTTTTTATGTGGATGGGCAGTTGGCTGTTTTTACCTTACTAACGCTCTATTTTATCTGTGATTGGGTAGCTAATTTAGAAAAAAAAGTGCCCTTGTTGTTGTTAGGGCTTTGTCTTATTTACCTTGCTAATATTAAGTTTACGGGACTGATTTATTCCATGATCTTTTTGTTTTTTGCGTTTACTTGGGTATTTTGGAAGGATCGCGGGCGCGCCTTAAAGATGCTGTTAAGGTTATCTGTGGTTATGACTTTGGCCATCTTCGTTTTTGGTTTTCCCACATATGGAACAAACATACTACACAAAGGGCACCCTTTTTATCCCATTATGGGTAAAAACAATGAAGGGAAAGAAATCGCTTCATCCCAATACCCTATGAACTTTTTTGGGAAGAATCGTTTTGAAAAGTTTTATTTAGCCAGTTTTGCTTTACCCAATTATACGGCACCAAAAACACACCCCTCCATTCCCAAAGTATTATTTACGAGTAATGTCGTTAAGGCCAGTCTTCCCTATTATCGGAACCACCAACCCGTAGAAATGAGTGCTATGGGGCCATTGGAAGCCGAACTGTTAATTTTATTGGTGCCCCTATTTTTACTTTCCTTCCTTTTTTATCGGAAAGTGTGGGTTTATATTTTGTTTTTTGGACTTGCTGCGTCTTGTATTATTCAGCCGGAATTTTGGAATTATCGTTATGTACCCCAACTTCTTTTTATTTACTTATTGGTGATTATTCCTGTTTTACTTAGTAAATATTGGCTGATTAAATTCTATGGGCATTTGTTGTTAGTTGGTTTTATGATCAGTTTTATGTTTGCACATATTCAATACTATCAATGGAATACGGAAATGACGGGACTATTGAATAAAAATTTTGCAGCGCTCAAGGACAAACCCTATCGCTTAAAGAAAGGGTGGATGATGTCCTTTGGGATCAAATTGGAAGAACGGGATTTACTCCGGTTTGCTCAACCCCCAACACCTCAAGACACACTTAAAAACTTTAATGGTGATGGTGTTTCGGGATGGCTTTATACCTTTGTAGAATGAAAATGTATTTTGAATTGCTTCGTATTAAAAGTTGGGTAAAAAACGGGTTCCTGTTTCTTCCCCTAGTCTTCGCGCTCAAACTATTACAACAAGACCTCTTTCTTTCCGTGGTCATCGCTTTTTTCTCTTTTTCACTCTGCAGTTCTTTTATTTATATCATTAATGATGTATTGGACGCTCAAGCAGATGCCTTACATCCACGCAAAAAATTCAGACCGATTCCATCGGGGAAAATCACGCCTGGCTTAGCGCTACTGTTTGGTGGTGCATGCCTTCTTTTATCTTTTGGTTTAGCGTTAGGATACGCCATTGATGTTTCTTTTATCTATGTCCTTTTATGCTATTTGTTTTTGAATATCGCCTACGTATTGATACTGAAAAACATTCATTTAATAGAACTTTTTGTGGTGGCTATAAATTTTGTGCTGCGGGTATTGGCTGGGTGTTTTGTCATCCATGTTGACCCTTCCAATTGGATTTTAGTGGTTACCTTTTTTCTCTCGTTGTTATTGGTTCTTGTAAAAAGACGTGCGGAGTTAGTGGTGTTGGGGACAAATGCCGCTGCCCATCGCAAGGTGCTTAAGTATTACTCTGAAGGCTTTTTGGATAAACTGATTTTAATTGCAGCAACAATTACCATCACCGCATATATCCTTTATTCGATTGATCCAAAAGTGACTTTTCTGTTAAAAACTAATTCACTTATCTACACCTCCGTATTTGTTGTAATTGGTGTGTTTCGGTTTGTACAATTATCGGAAGGAAAGGAGTTTGATGGAGAAGGTGATCCTACAACACTTCTATTTAAAGACCGGTTTACGCAAATAAACATTATCGCTTGGTTAATCTGTTTACTCTTCCTTTTGTATGTCAAATAATACCACTAAGATTGCTGTTTTTGATTTTGATGGGACAATCTATAAGGGTGATGCGACAAAAGAATTTTGCTGGTTTTATTATCGAAAAAAACCCTTTAAAGCGTATTATTTTATAATTCAACTTGCTTTCTGGATGCAATATCGGCTTGGACTACTCTCCACCACGCAATTTAAATCCAAATTTCTTCAGTTTATCAACGACAATGATGCGGCACAAATAGATGTATTAGTGGCCTTGTTTTGGACTAAAAAAAAGAAACTTGTCCGTGGCCATTTAATCGATGAAATTACGCGGCTAAAAAAAGAAGGAGTACATATTGTGGTGGTATCAGCTTCTCCTGAACTATTCATTAAAACCTTCTGCTTATCACTTGGTGTTGATACTGTTCTTGGCAGCGAACTAAAGGTGTTAAATAACAAGTACAGTCTGCAAATAAATTGCCGAGGGCAAGAAAAATTAAAGCGAATTAAACGGGCCTTTACTGATTTTGAGATAATTGCTGCTTACAGTGACAATGAAGACGATGATGTGCTTTTAAAAATGGCTAAAAATGGCTATTGGGTGGATAAAAAGGGCGAAGTCAGCCGCCTATAATAGAAGTGATTTCTATACCCAACGGCTCAATATTGTTGATTCATAAATAGTGAAGAGGCACTGGTTATTAAAGAGAGTTTTCCTTTGGCACAAACTTGATTATTTAACATACAGATAAAAAATAACAATGCACAGGTACCTGATAAACTTTCCAATTAACATAAAAAGAAGCGACCAAAATACGGAGGCCTTAAAAAACCCCAAGGCAATTCCTATCACGTCACCAATAAATGGTAACCAAGAAAGCAATGCTAACCACGCACCATATTTTTGGATTCCTCCTTTCCAGGAGTCTATGGTCGTTTGTTTCACACGAAGCTTTTTTAACCACTCCGTTTTTCCAACATATCCGATTCCAAAATTTAAATAACCTCCAAGGGTATTTCCGGTTGTGGAAACAAACAGAGATAATAAGGGGTCGTATCCTGCAGAAAGCATTGCTATTAAGAATACTTCAGAGGCTATTGGTATAATCGTCGCTGCTAAAAAGCAGGTGATAAATAGTCCTAAATATCCTAATTCAAATGTCCCCATTTTATAAAACAAAAAAGGCCGGAATTAACCGGCCTTAAATAATGACTTATTGTCTTTTATTTCTTCATGAATTTCTTTGTAGTCATTCCTGTTTCAGTAGCAATGCTAACAACGTACATTCCCGCTGATAACTTACTAACATCAATCGAAGATGTTCCTGCAGCGAATCCTTGTGGAGCGATTATCTCTTTTCCTGTTAAGTCACGAACCGAAACCAAGGCCGTACCAGCAACATTTAAAGAAACATTCAAGGTCGTTGATGTTGGATTAGGGTAAACAGAAGCTTGAATGTCATCGTTTATTTCATTAATACCAATTACTGGATCAAAATTCAATCGAACATATGGGGTTCCTGTTTGGTAATACCACGTGTTATCCAACATGTCTAAGAAAAATGATGTTTGTACTTCTGACGTACCTGCATTTACAACTTTAAGACCTGAAGCATAACAGCCAACAACTGCCAAATAAGTGTTGTTCATTAGCATGTTAACGGGAGTGTTTAAAGGAACCACCAAGTTGGTGTTTAAGTTTGTTGCAGCTACAACTAAAGGATCTGACTCTGATTCAAAAACAAAATCCCCTGTTGTTGCGTCAATGGAATATAATTTTACGAAAATCTCCGTTCCAACAGTGGTACCTGAAGCACCGCCTAACAAACGAACATTAATTGCTTTCAGCGTTTGGTCAGCCCAAATATCAAATAAATTTCCCGCTTCAAAACCATCGGTTCCATTTGAAGTAGATCCTGCTGCTGTTCCATTATCCCGTGCATAAATATAATTTCCTACACTAAATGATACATTTGAAATCGCATTGTTTGTTGGTACGTCGTCTGTAGAATCCGCTGTGATAGTTTGAACAACCGAATAACTACCCAATGTTGTTGGTGTAAAAGGAGTAGTAACTGTTAAGATTGTCGTGTCTAATGAAGTGATTGTCGCTGGTGCGCTGCTTCCTGTAAACAACCCTGTATTCACATTGATGTTTAATTTAACGTTTGGCTGGCTATTTATTCCGCCATTGAAAACTTCTGCTTCAAAATCTATCGGAGCAATTTGTGTTATTGGTATTTGATAATAATTTAACCCTGCTGTACCCCAATAATTATCCGTTACGCTAAGGTCATTTGTTGGATTAGTTACCAATTTAACATCGTCAATGTACCAACCGTATGTAATCCATACATTTGGATTCGTTGCTTGTGCTGGATAATTAGTTGTCCAACTAAACCGAATCCAAATAGGAGATGGGCTTGCTGGAAGAATCGTTGCTAAATTAATAGATTTATTATCTGGATTAGTGTATGCTGTTCCTCCAGCAGCAGATAATACCGACTCGTTCAAGTTATCAGAAACCGTCGTCCAAGTCGTTCCGTTGGTGCTTATTTGCACTTCTTGTAAGTCATTGAAACGTGCGCCGTATTGTTGAAACTGAAGACTAACTTGGTTCGTACCACCTAAAGCGGTAATATTAATCGGTGATGCCGTTGTCATTGTGTACACCACATTAAGTGCTTGCGTTGCTGGACTTGCTGTTGGGTCACCATTCGATAATTCTGCATACGATCCACCAGATGTAGAGGTAATGCCTGTCCCTGACCACCATCCTTCTGATGTAGCGCTGATATCCCATCCGAACTGAGGAGCTGTTTGACCATTGTTATCAATCACCCAATTCGCAGGGTTTGAAAAATTATCAGACCATAATGTTACGCCTAATGTTTTTTCAGTACTTGGTTTTTCAAGAGTTGTTGCTGGTTTCGCTAACAAATCTTGGAACGTTAGCAATCTTGGTTGTTTCTGAGCAGAAACGGCCAAGGTTAACAATAACGCTGAAGCTGTAAGTAAGTTTTTTTTCATGTCGTTGTTTTGAGATTTTTGTTTTTCAAAATTAGGGCTTATTTCCCTATTTTCCTAAAAGTCATTCAAAAAAGGAAGTTCCTTCCTAAAAGACTTAAGCGCTGTAGCATTCAGGATGATGGATCTTACGGCAATCTCGTTTTTTTCGAAGGAAAGTATGGGTAGGCCATTATAATCATTAACCACTGATTGGCCATTATAATTTAAGCCATTGCCATCCACTCCTACCCTATTTAATCCTGCCACATAGGCTTGGTTTTCAATGGCGCGAGCAACTAATAGTTTCTCCCAGTGACCAATCCGTTTTTCTGGCCAATTTGCCACATAAAGTAATAAATCATACTTCGCGTTACCTTCTTTGTCCATGTTGTTCGCTGAACAGGCCGGAAACCTTAAATCAAAACATACTTGTAAGTTAATCTTCCATCCTAAATAATCCACTATTTTTTCTTCTTTTCCCGGTGAGAAAACAGCACCTTCACCACCTAAAGCAAATAAATTTCTCTTGTCGTAATAGGAAGTTTCTCCATTGGGATAAATAAAGAATCCTCTATTAAAAAACTGTTCGCCGTCTTTAATCATCATGGAGGTGTAAATTGCCGCATTTTTTTGTTTGGCCCAGATTTTCAATTGGTTTAGACCTGTTGAATTCTCTAGCGATTCGGCTAGGTTCAATGCATCCATGCTGAAAGAGGTATTAAACATTTCGGGAAGTAGAATTAAGTCAGTTGAGAAATTTTCATTCATTAAAGCACTAACATTGGCAATGTTTTTACTTTTATCCTCCCAAAATTGGGTGGTTTGAATTAATGAAATAGTTAAATCGCGCATAATAACTGGGTAGCTTTTAGTATCGTTTCATTGTCTTTAGCAAAGCAAAATCGTACTAGTTGTTGATCAAATTTATTACTGTAGAAGGCAGAAACTGGAATGGCTGCTACGCCATGTTTTTTGGTTAACTCTTCGCAGAAATCAATGTCTGATTTATTACTTATTGCCGAATAGGATGCTAATTGAAAATAGGCGCCTTCGCAAGGAAGTAATGTAAACCTGCTTCCACTTAGTGCTTCTCGGAACGTGTCTCTTTTTTCTTTGTAAAATTGGCCCAATTGTTCAATATTAGACTTCGGGAGATAAGCTGCTAAAACGGATTGTGTCAAGCTATTCACAGAAAAAACTAAATACTGATGCACTTTAATTATTTCCGTGAGGAGGGCTTTAGGTGCTGTAAGATAACCTACTTTCCACCCGGTAACATGAAATGTTTTTCCAAATGAAGAAACAATAACCGACCTTTCGCGCAAAATTTCATTAAAAGCTGCGGAAACGTGTTGTTTTTCAAAGGTTATAAATTCGTATACCTCATCAGATAACACGATTAATTTTGGGTGTTTTTTAACCAGTTCCACCAACAACAACATATCGGACTCTTCCCACAAAATGCCACTTGGATTATGAGGAGAATTAATAATAATCATCTTCGTTTTTGAGGAAACACTGTCATTTATTTTTTGCCAATCTGGCCTAAACTTTTCATCCAGGGAAATATGAATTGGGCTTGCGCCAACTAATAAAATCGGAACTTCGTAGCAATCGTAACACGGGTCTAAAATGATTACTTCTTCCCCAGCTGAAACCAATGCTTGAATGGTGGTAAAAATACCCTGAGTGGCACCCGCCGTTATTAATATATTGTCAATGGGGTCAATTTTACACTTGTATTTAGTATTTATAAGTTGGGCTATTTCTTGCCTTAATATTACATTGCCTTGCATTGGCGCGTATTGGTGTACATCGTACGCACTGTGTTCACTTATTAAGTTTTGTAATTGGGCATCAATGGGATAATTAGGAAAACCTTGGGCTAGATTAATCGCCTTGTTTTCAGCAGCCATTAATGACATTTTGGTAAAAATGGTGGTGCCAACTAATGGTAATTTACTTTCCATAATTATTTATTTAATAAGAAATCAAGGCAAGGATCTATTCCTTTAATCAGTTGGGTTTGAGTGGGGGTTATTATAACATCTGGTAAAATTGGGCTCAATGAAATTTCCGATAAATGAGCTGGAGTTATTTTTAAGGTTGAAATAGATACCGACAACATGGTGTTGGGTAAGAATAGTACTGTTGAATTAGCAAAAGTGCCTGATAATGTGCCCATGCAAGGTGTACCAACTATCTGCCCTCTATCCACGGTCCTAAACCATGCAGCAAAATTAGCCGATGCTGACATCGATAAGCCATTTGTCAAGAGCGTACATTTATTTGAATAAGAATCTATCGTTTTATTTTTAAGTTGTGTAGTAATTAAAATGGTGTCAACAGTGCCATACGGACTATAAAAAAAGGCTAGCTCTTTTCGAAGAGCATCGCTTGAATAAGGTCGTTTTGCTAATTGTTTGAACTGCCAACGTTGCTGTATACTTAAGGTCGAAAAACGATCGTGAGGACTCCTTTTGTAAATATATGCTGCTTTGAAGTTTGGGGTGTTCTTCGCTATTAAAAGCATTAAGTATTCTTCTAGGGCAACATACCCGCCTAAATTGTCCCGCAAATCAATTATTAAATGTTTTATGTGTTTCGTGTTTATTTCATCGAAGATCCTTGTGAGTTTTATCTTAAATTTCTTGTATGATTTTGGACTAAATGTTTGTATAACGAGATGGGCGGTACTGTCTTGGATGGTTAAAGATAAGTCTTTCTTCGAGGCATTTAACTTATTGCCCGATTTTGATCTCCAAAATAATGGGGGAGAAATAATCGCTGTGACCGTGTCTTTTCCTGGCAAAAGATATTTTACCGTTTTTTTAATTGTGGGAGACGAAACATTTAAGATGGTGCCCAATTGAGAAATGGAGAATTCTTTTTGAGCTTGAAACACATCACCTTCAATGGGACTCATTCGCAGTGATTTTTCCATTGTTTTGGGAATCGACACATTGTCGAATGCAATTAATTCCGAACCCTTTGGCAACCTGTTTCGCCAACTTTCCGAGACAAATAATTTATTATCAATGGCACACAATCGAAATGGATAAGTGTACCGACCCTTCGATTTATACTGCACTAAATTCTTGGGTGGTAAAAACGTGTGTGAATCATGCAAAAGAGAAAGCCAATCAGAGACTAACAACGAAAACTCATAAATCGTATGTGGTTTGTTTAGTGCTAGTAATGTCGCGTTATAAGCAGAGTCAAAGGATTCTTTTGAGCAATAAAGGTATAATGCCGGGTGAACCTCCTCCAATTTTTTTTTAATGAATTGAAGATCATTCAATAATAAATCGTTGCACACTTTATCCTTTGAAACATCCACTGATTTTCTAAAAAAGAAAAACTTGCACGATTGTGTATGTACAAAATGGCACAAGAATACAAACAATAACAAAACAATAGTGTGCTTCAAAATAGGTGCTTCATTTAATACAAAGTTAAAAAAGTGCGTCACTTTTATAGAAAGATTTTGGTTTTTTAGCAGATAAGGCAAAGAAATTAATGCGGAAGCGTACTCTAAATCACTTGTTCCGCAGAATGGATACGAATTGGAATGTAACCAATATGTTACTGCTAACATCTCATTGTAGATAAGTTCAATAAGAACTAATTCTCGTTTTTTGAAAACTAAAGTACCTTCATCGAAAGACTTTGTAAATGAAAAAAACAAAAAAAATATTCGTATTAGACACTTCTGTTTTACTACATGATCACCAGGCTATCACACACTTTAAACAAAATAGTGTCGCTGTACCAATAACGGTATTGGAAGAATTAGACAAGTTTAAATTAGGCAACGACACGAAAAACTTTTCGGCCCGCGAGGTAATCCGATTTATTGATAAACTTTCTGCAGGCGGGGGGCTTCAAGATTGGATTTCCTTAGGAAATGGAATGGGCGAATTCAAAATCGTAATGGAATACAATCCCAAAACAATAGATGCAGAAAAAATTTATGCGCAGGGTAAAAACGATCACAAAATAATTAATGCGGCCTTGTTTCTAAAAGAACAAGAGCCGAAAAATGAAGTTGTTTTAGTTACTAAAGATATTAATCTTCGTATCAAAGCTAAAGCACTTGGCGTACTGGCTGAAGATTATGAAACGGGGAAAGTAGATGCCGATGACATAACATCCACAAGTTCTTCGACCATAGAAGGCATCGATTCAGACGTAATCCGAGAAATATTCACCAAAGGTTGGGCAGCAGAAAATGGCTTATTAAAGGATAAAAAAATAAACAACGGCTATTATATTTTAAAGAATGGGAAATCGTCTACCCTTGCCTTTTACAACCAGCAAACGAATCAAGTTGAACGAATTGAAAAAGAGTTTATATACGGAATAAAGCCGAAAAATGCCGAACAGGCCTTTGCTTTTCATGCCCTATTAAACAACAATGTTAAGTTAGTAGCACTACAAGGAGTAGCAGGTACGGGAAAAACACTTTTGGCGCTAGCAGCAGCTTTGGAACAAGAAAAACAATTTAACCAAATTATTCTTGCAAGACCTATCGTGCCACTTTCTAATAAAGACATTGGGTTTCTTCCGGGCGATGCTAATGATAAGATAAGTCCGTACATGGAGCCTTTATGGGATAATTTAAAATACATTAAATCTCAGTTTGGCGAAAACGAAAAAAAGCATAAAGCCATTTTAGATATGCAAGAATCGGGAAAAATAATCATTACTCCCTTGGCTTTTATCCGTGGAAGAAGCTTGTCTAATATTATGTTTATCGTTGATGAGGCACAAAATCTTTCTCCACATGAAGTAAAAACAATTATAACGAGGGCGGGTGAAAACACGAAAATTGTTTTTACGGGAGACGTGCATCAGATCGACACGCCTTATTTGGACGAAAACAGCAATGGCTTGGCGTATTTAATTGATAAACTAAAAAATCAGGTGTTGTTTTCTCATGTTAAATTAGAGAAAGGAGAAAGGTCTGAACTGGCGAATTTAGCGAATGAATTACTCTGATTCTTTTAACTCGCCGCCTTCAATTTTTATTATTCGAGCTGGAAATTTTTGAATGATGGACGTGTCGTGACTGGCCATTAATATCGCGGTGTTTTCTTCCTTAGCCAGCGCTAATAATAGTTGCATTATTTCTTCCGATGTTTCTATGTCTAGGTTCCCTGTTGGTTCGTCTGCTAGAATCAGTTGGGGTTTATTAAGCAATGCCCGTGCGATGGATACCCTTTGCTGTTCTCCTCCGGAAAGCGCGTGCGGAAACACATTTGCCTTTTGCTCTATGCCCACAAGTTGTAAAACACTTAAGGCGCGATTATGCATTTTTTCTTTATCCTTCCATCCGGTAGCGCCTAATACAAAATACATGTTTTGAATAACCGTTCGATCCATTAATAATTGAAAATCTTGAAATATGATTCCTATTTTTCGTCTTAGGAATGGGATTTCTGTTTTTGGTAGCCTTCTCAAGTTATAGTCGGCAACTATTCCCTCTCCCTCTTTTAGGGGAATTTCGGCATACATCGTTTTTAACAAACTACTTTTTCCACTGCCCGTCTTTCCTACTAGGTAAGCGAATTCGCCTTGTTCAACGGAAAGCCAAACATTGTCTAAAACCAATTGGTCTTGCTGATAAATTTTTGCGTTAGATAGCGTAATAACTTTTGACACGGTATTTTTTTTTACAAATATGTGTATCCTGAACTTATTTAAACTCAACGTTAACGCTTTTATCTTAACACGTTAAAGTGTATAACTTTTAATACTTGAATTGATGCTAGTAAAATCACGATGTAACTTTGCCCTTGATGAAAAATAAAGTTATTTATTTAAGCTTGTTTCTGCTTTGCTTGGTGTTTCATGTCAATGGACAAGAAACAAAAAAGTATACTGGGGATAATGCCTTATATTATCATGCAGAAGAACTTTACGAAAAGGCGCAATTTAGTGCTGCACGGAAAGAATTCCGCGCATTTATTAATTCGCGTCTCTCCGATAATGATCCATTTATTGAGAAGGCTTATTATTATGAGGGGCTTGCGGCATTAGAATTATATAACGAAGACGCCATTCCACTGTTGGTGACCTACAATAATCGTTACCCTGAAAACATAAATAAAACACTTATTTCATTTAAAATTGGCAATTTTTTCTTTCAAAAAGAAGATTTTGAAAATGCCGTACGCTGGTATACTCAAACACCATTAAATGGCGTTGAAAAGGACCGGAAAGATGAATTACTATTTAAACATGGCTATTCCGCTTTTCAATTGGGGGATCGTGTAACGGCACTTAACGCCTTTAGAGATGTAAAAGATGGTACGTCTCAATACGCCGCTCCGAGTTTATACTTTTTTTCGCACTTGAGTTATTTGAGCGGTGCATTACAGGTAGCACTAGAGGGTTTTGAAAAACTCAAGGTGGATCCCGTCTATTCTGGTGTGGTGCCTTACTATATTATTCAGATTTACCATAAACAAACCCGTTTTCAAGATGTGGTGGATTACGCACCAACTGTTTTAGACTCTGCCTCACTTACTGAGGCTTCTGATGTGTATCATTTGTTAGGCGATGCGCATTATAAACTCAATCAATTCAAGGATGCTGCAAAGTACCTTGAAATATATTACCAAAAAGCCAAAACAACAAGGGTGGATGATTATCAAATAGCCTATTCATTGTATCGGAATGAGGAATACGACAAAGCCATTAAATACTTCGATCGTGTTGCTAGGATTGATGATACCCTTGGCCAGACAGCAATGTATCAAATTGCTGATTCCTATCAAAAATTAAATAAACTATTGCCGGCAAGAAGCGCATTTTACAGAGCCTCTGAAATGAAAACAATGGAAAAAGTGCAAGAGGATGCGTTGTATAATTTTGCTGTTTTATCATTTAAAGTAGACATTAACCCCTATGACGAATCCGTTAAGGCATTTGAAAATTACCTAAGAAAATACCCAGAATCTAGCCGTAAGCAGGATATTTATCAATGTCTCGTGAATGTATATTCGAATACCAGTAATTATTCCAAAGCCCTGGAATCATTGGATCAACTACCCTCAAAAGACACAAAATTAAAATCATTATATCAAATTATCGCGTATAATTACGGGGTGGAGTTGTTTCAGAAGGCTCGTTATGATGATGCTATAACACATTTCGCACTCGTTAATAAATACGCCATCGATCCGCAACTGGTGGCACTAGCCAAATATTGGAGGGGAGACGCCTATTATCGATTATCTAAGTATACGGAGAGCATCGCGGAATATAAACTATTCTTGGGTTCTCCCGCGTCCAATTCTTTAGAGGAAAAAACAGATGCTTATTACAACTTGGGATACGCCTATTGGAATAAAGAACAATTTAATGATGCCTTAGATGCCCTACAAATCTATTTGCAAGGAAACCCAAAAAACAAAGACAAAAAGGTAGACGCTTGCTTAAAATTAGCCGATGGTTATTATACCAATAAACAAAATGTTCTCGCGATAAAGTACTATAAAGAAACCATTGATTTAAAATCCCAGCTATCAGATAGAGCTACCTATTATTTAGCTAAAAGTTATGGTTATAACGGCCAATTGCAACTAAAAATAAGCGCATTACTTAGTTTAATTGATGATTATAAAGATTCGAAGTACATCATGAATGGACTTTATGAACTAGCTAAAAGTTATAAGTCAGGTTCGGAATATGATCCGGCACTAACTTATTTTAGGAAATACCTTAATGACTATCCTCAATCGGCCCTTTTAATCGATTGCCAATTAGAAATTGCTGATATCCATTATAAAAAATGGGATTATGCACAGGCAGAGTTAGACTTCAAACAAATCTTACTGGAGCACGACAATGTGCGTGATGTATGTGCCGCAGCCGTAAAGGGCCTAATGGATGTATATATTGCACAGAAACACCCTGAGAAAGCATCTGATTTAGCAGATCAATATCCTTGCGCCAACGTATCACCGGATGAAAAAGAAAACCTTTTCTATAATCCTGCCTTACAAAGCTATGTGGATAGTAATTACATAGAGGCTATTCCTAAGTTTGAGACATACCTCACTAAATTTCCTCAAGGAAGATATGCGAATGAAACCTATTATTTTTTAGGTAATTCCTACTATAAAACTAAAGATACGGTGAAAGCCGTTCGAAATTACGAAACTTATTTAGCGGGCGAGAATAATGGTTATTCTGAGTTCGCTGCTGTGCGTGTTTCTGCATTCTATTACAGCAAAAAGGACTATGTGAATGGTATTAAATATTACCTTAAACTTGATCAAATAGCTACGAAAGCGCATAATATATTCGTTGCAAAACTCGGGTTAATGCGATGTTATTTTCTTAATAACAATTATCAAGAAGCGATTGGATACGCAAAAATAGTACTAGAGAATAGCGGACTTACCAACGCAAATCATATAGATGCGGAATACGCACTTGGGATGGCAAATTACAAGCTTGGAAATAATGCCGATGCGGCACTTTCGTTTAATTGGCTGATTAAAAATACCCGGACAGCAATAACGGCAGAATCCCGCTTCTACCTTGCGGAAATACATCAAAAAAACAATGATTTAACGCTCGCTGAAAATGAAATCAATGCGATCTTAAAAATGAAACCAAGCTACAACTTCTGGATTGGTAAAGCATTGATATTAAAAACTAAAATAGACATTGCTCATGGAGATTATGTTCAGGCGGAACAAAGCTTAAAATCCGTCCTTGATTTTTATCCAAAAGACCTTAATGATGGTGTTTTAGTGGAGGCAAACGAGTTGATGGATGAGCTCATGCAGCTAAAAAATCCGGTTAAAATAATTGAGGAAGAGCCTGATAAAAAAATTGAAATAAACCAAAACAACAAATGAAATTACTCTTATTATTTCTTGTGTTTTTTTCCGTAGGAACCCTATTGGCACAGCCTGATGTTTTTGAGGCAGAGGGTTTGGGTAATCGTGAGGTTGAACCAACTTATCGATTGATTTCTAGTCCAAAAATTATAGACAGCCTAGCGGTCGCACCAATAACACCACAGCCCTTACTTCAACTTTACAGCAGTACTAAAATAAATCTTGATACCATAGCGGCTGCAACCGTAGAAACCACTGAAAAAATAAAAGCTATTTACCCCTTTTATGCTAAAATCGGTGTGGGATCAACGATAATGCCCCTTGGAGAGCTTTATTTTAATTCAACACGCTCAAGAAGTGCGGTTTACGGGGCACACATAAAACACCTTAGCTCATACGGAAACGTGAAAGACCGTGATAAGATTACCTATGCGCCAGCAAGTTTTGATAAAACTAGCGCGCTAGTTTTTGGCCAATTTATTAAGAAGAATATTACTGTTGGAGGTGATATAAATTATGAAAACTACGGGTATCATTACTATGGAATTCCTTCGGAAAATATTAGTGCTGACTCTATCAGACAACGTATTCAACGAACCGGTTTTGGAATCAGCCTAATAGCTAATCGAGGAGATAGTTCACGGTTAAATCTTAAATTTGATATCGCTTATAAAAACCTTAACTCACAAAAACCGCTTATAGATTCATTGTCAGATTGGAAGGTGCGGGAGAATAATTTTAATTTTAACACGCGAGGTTGGTACAATAAAGGAAGTGAGTCGTTCTATACCAACCTCGGAATAAGGTATAATGGTTACAAGTACGGAATCGCCGACTCAGCATTAACAGCGATTGATACTGGCATTGTACTAAATAATACCATAATTGATCTTTATCCAGGCGTAGCATCAAGTTTGCTCCAGAAAAAACTACTAGTAGATGTTGGTGTAGGAATAAGTATTGATGTAAATCAAATTACGCGGGCTTATATTTATCCAAGAGTTTCCATATCTTATTCCTTATTACACGACTTGATTATTCCATTTATTGGTATCCGTGGTGGATTAAATCAAAACACGTTTAGTTCGCTAAACAATGTTAATCCTTACGTACTAACAAATCTAGCTTTGTCGAATGAAAACAAGCCGTATGACCTCTATTTCGGGGTAAGGGGGGAAATAACGAAAAGGATGACATATGGTATAAATGCGAGTTTTGCTAAAATAAATAATCGTGCATTTTATGTTACTGACACAACCTATACTCAACTAGGAAATCAATTTTCTTTGGTGTATGACTCTCTTAATTTAACAAGTGTGGAGGCTAATTTATCTTATCAAATGAATGAAAAAATTAAAATTGATGGGGTGGGTAGATTTTATAGTTATGAAATGAAGAACGAGGCGCGTGCTTGGAACCTTCCGCAATTACAATTTATTCTCCGTGGCACTTACAATTTATACGATAAATTTTTAATCCGCGCCGATGTAACCATGGAATCTGGAAGAATGGCCAAGGTAAATGGTCCCGGAAATGGCGTGTTAACTGAAAACAATCAATACTTTATTCCTTTAGGATTTCTCATAGACGGAAATCTAGGGGTGGAATACCGCTACAATAAAAGGGTTTCTGCATTTTTGCAGTTTAATAATGTGGCCGCTCAGCGCTATAGTCGATGGCTAAATTATCCTGTAATGCCCATTCAGATCATGGGGGGTATAACTGCACGATTTTAATTCTATCTTTTTTTACTAAAATGTGATTCCTATTATAACCATGTGGTTGTATGGCATAGAATGAAAAAATAGTATCCGATATTTTCAAAATAATTTAGGCTTGTTTTAACCGTTTATACGTTTCTGGATTAAATTCCGTTAACACGTTTCATTTTAAACAATCACACATATGCGATATATAATAATCTTATTAATAGGGGTTTACACCTCAATGTATACTTTTGCTCAGAAAAAAAACAATCCATTTCTTACTGCTTATTCACAGTTATCAAAGGTTCCTAAAGGCACTTTAGAAGCCGTATCATATAACAACACCAGAATGCTCGAAATAACTGAAAATGATGTAACCGCCTGTTCCGGATTACCTCAACCATTTGGAATTATGGGTGTTTTTGACAATGGAAAAAATTATTTTTTAGAAAATGGGAAATTAATTGGAAAATTGAGTGGAATTTCCATTCAAGAACAAAAATCTTCTATAGAAAAACAGGTCTTGGCGTATGGTTTGGCTTTAGACTCTTTAATGAAGAATTGCTTGAAAAATAAAAAAATAACCGAAGGAGAGTGTCTAAGAATATGCCTCCTCCAACTTTCAGAAATTCCTCATTTAGGACTTGTAAATGATTTTGCTAGAAACGCCTTCGTTTGGGAAGTCTTTAAGTATCTAAATGACCTTGAATTTGCGGAAACAAACCATTTTGATGCGAAAAATTATGATTTAGCAGCTATTTTTGGCGCAGATAACTATTTGGTATTAAGCGCTAAAAAAATTGAAATAAAAAATAATAAGGTGTTATCACAAGCAGGTGTATCGTATAAACCCTTATTTGATAAATCCTTAGAATATGGCCCTGCAATTTGGACGCCCGCACCAGCTTGCAACATTAGTAATCGTAATGGGACACTTATTTCTGCCATCACCATTCACACCGTTCAAGGAACCTATTCTGGTGCCATTTCTTGGGCTCAAAATTGTAATTCCAGCGTTTCCTATCATTATGTTGTAAGAAGTTCGGATGGACAAATTACACAAATGGTTTTAGAAGCGAAGAAGGCCTGGCATGTTGGGTCTGAAAACCCCTATACGATCGGATATGAACATGAGGGATATGTAAATAATCCGGTATGGTATACCGAAGCCCTTTATCAAGGATCAGCAAATTTATCCAAGGATATAATCGCGAGTGGTTATGGAATAAATGGTTTAAGAACCTACTGCGGTCCGTCATCCGCTAATTCAACTGTTTTAGGTTCTTGTACGAAAATTAAAGGCCACCAACACTATCCAAACCAAACACATACAGATCCTGGAATAAATTGGAACTGGGAAAAATATTATCGATTAATTAATACCAATCCCATTGTAAATACCATTACTAGTGCAAGTGGGTCACTTTACGATACTGGTGGATCAAATGGTAATTATACGAATGACGAACGTAGTTTATGGTTGATACAACCGGCAAATGCAAACACGATCACACTGTCTTTTTCAGTATTTTCTTTAGAAAACAACATAGACAAAATGTATGTCTATAATGGTTCGAGTATTAATTCACCCTTAATTGGTGTTTATTCTGGGAATACGTTACCTCCAAATATTGTTGGATCTAATGGTGCCCTTCTCATAGAATTTAGGTCTGATTGTGGAAATACAGCTGCAGGGTGGGCGGCTACCTATAACACTTCCATTTCTTCCATCGATTTAACTCCCCCCACTAGCACAATAAGTAATGGACCAATTTGGCAAGTTGCTGATTTTCAAACACAAATAAATGATACTGATGTAGGGAGTGGTGTGGAGAAAGGGTTTTATTTAGTTGCAGATAGAAACTACACCGATGCCGGATGGAAAGCAAATGGAACCTTTGGTTTTGTTCATGAAGACTTTCAAGATGCTAATATTAATTGGACGTTACAAACAGGATTGTTTACCATAAATAATCAGTCTTTTTTAATGAGTGATGCAAGCCAAAACAACTCCAACGCTTACCTAAATGTGGTGCAAAATGTTAATTCAGATTTCTTATATGAATGGGAACAAAAAATAATCTCTACGAATCTCAATCAAAGAGCGGGTATGCATTTCTTTTGCTCAGATCCCACACTACCAAATCGCGGGAACTCCTATTTTGTATATTTGAGAGAAGAAACCAACAAAGTACAAATTTACAAGGTGAGCAATGATGTTTTCACACTTGTAAATGAAGACACCTTAAACATCTTACCACAAGTTAATTATGCCTTAAAAACATGGTATAAACCAAGTAATGGAATAATAAAAGTTTACATCAATAATCAGTTGATTTCACAATGGCAAGATGCCAATCCACTGACTATTGGCAACTCTATTTCTTTAAGAACGGGTGCCTGCTCAGCACAATTTGATAATATTAAAGTGTTTAAATCGAGGGCAACAAATATCTCGGTAACCGTTGGAAATAATCAACAAATGCGTTTTCAAAGCAACGGAGCGATAAAAACAGGACTTATTCTATCTGAAGTGATAGACATCGACCAAAACTGGGGGACAACTAGCCAGAAGCAATACTTAATCGATTGGACCACCCCCACTATCAACTATTGTAATGATGGCGCCAGTACAGACATTGACACAAGCTATTCTAATACGCTAGAGTGTAATTGGATGGCCGTCGATCCTCATTCAGGAATAATTAATTACGAATATGCACTAGGAACAAGCGTTGGGGCAACCAATATTATTAATTGGACCAATAACGCTTTAAACACCTCCGTTCAGCAATTATTAGCAAATCCTATTTATGGACAAACATATTATTATTCAATTAGGGCTGAAAATGGTGCTTTATTAACGTCCACTATTAGTTCAGATGGGCAGATATTACTTGTTAATTCTGGAGCCGGAATAGACAATACCCCACTAAATAATATCACAATTTATCCTAATCCAAGTAATGGCATTGGTTTTTTTATTGGGAATATTGCCCAAAAAGCGACTATTTCAGTTTATGATATACAGGGAAAATTAATACATACTATTGATGTTGATAGCAGTGGATTCGTAGAGACCCCTGGACTAGCTGCGGGCACTTATAATGTGTTAATAAATATCCAAAACAAATTGATAATCAAGCGTTTAATTATAGAATAAAGCCCTATTCGAATTCATACGAAAGGATTTTGTCTGCAAGAACATCACTTAATAAAAAATTAGATTCCTGCGTCCATCCTGCAATATGAGGTGTCAAAATAACATTTGGAGCATTCATTAAAAATAATAGAGGCGTTGGAATTTCCTTATTAAATAAGGATTCGAAGCTCTGCGCCTCAAACTCCAAAACATCCAGTCCCGAAGCTTTAATTTTTCGGGACTGGATTGCCCTTACGAGGGCTGAAGTTTCCACAATTTTACCCCGGGATATATTTATAAAATAAATTGGCTTTGAAAACTGTGAGAAGAATGCATCATCTGCATAATAATGTGTTTCATCCGTTAAGGGCAAGTGCAAGGAAACCACATCTGCCTGATTATAAATCATTTCTAATGTGGCGTTCACAATTCCATTTTCTGTTGGGACGGCAGCGTACTTATCGTATGCTAAAATAGAGACGCCAAAGGCTAATAGTTTTTCTGCGAAAGCCCTACCATTATGACCGAAACCAATAATTCCAACTGTTTTTCCCTTTAATTCCTCTCCCCTATTAGATTCGCGATTCCAAAAACCTTCTTTTATTTCATTATTAGCAATATAAATATTATTCATAATTCCCAACAATAAACCCAAAGCATGTTCTGCTACTGCATTTCTATTTCCTTCAGGAGAATTAAAAAGAGCTATATTGTTTTGCAAGCAATAATCTTGATCAATATTTTCAAGGCCAGATCCTGCTCTTGCAATAAATCGTAAATTTTTAAATCGGGCTAGAAATTCTTCATCTAAATAAAACCTTGAACGGATAACCAAACCAAAAACGGTAGAAGATTCGTCAAAAATAAAATCTAGATTTTTATCCTCAGCATGGATACAATTATATCCAACGTTTTTCAACCGCTCAAAAAGGACTGGGTGAACACTATCAATAAATAATACTTTTTTCCTCATTTTTCAATTAAATCCCAAAAAAAACGCTTTGTGTAATTAATTATCTCGACTAGTAATTAGTAATTTAACATCTAAGCAATAAAAACGCTCTTAAAACGCTTTAAAATCCATTTCAGCGACTAAGATAAATTAAAAGTACAGAAACATCACTTGGTGAAACACCAGAAATTCGAGAAGCTTGTCCAATAGTAACCGGGCGAACTAAATTTAATTTTTCTATTGCCTCTAAGCTCAAATTTTTCAATTGATCAAAAATGACATCCGTTGGAATTTTAACATCATCTAATTTTAGCATCTTACTAACCAATTCTTCTTCGCGTTCAATATATCCTTCATATTTAAGTAGAATTTCTGTTTGCGCTAAAATATCCGGATGTAAAACACTTAATTCCTCAGCAATCAATCTTGCTTCCTCAGAAACTTCCAATAAATCATTTAAAGTGATTTGAGGACGAAGAATTAAATTAGATAATTTAACTTGTTGTGTGATTGGTGCCGAACCCTTTCCTTCTAACATGGGATTAGCCATTGCTGGACTTATCCCAATTGATCGAAGCGCCCTTTTAAGTTTATCCGTTCCTGTGATTTTTATCACCACCTTGTCCAATGCTAACTTATCAGCAAGACCAATATTATATCCCAATTCCGTTAAACGAACATCGGCATTATCTTGTCGAAGTAAAATTCTATATTCTGCCCTACTTGTGAACATGCGATATGGTTCCTTTGTACCTTTAGTAACTAAATCATCAATTAATACACCTATATACGCTTCGCTTCGCGATAAAATAAATGGGTTTTTATTATTGTTTTTTAAGTGAGCATTAATCCCAGCAATTAGTCCTTGACAAGCGGCTTCTTCATAACCGGTAGTGCCATTAATTTGTCCTGCAAAATATAAATTTTGAATTCGTTTTGTTTCTAAGGTATGTTTCAATTGGGTGGGTGGAAAAAAATCATATTCAATTGCATAACCAGGTCGAAACATTTTAACCGACTCAAAGCCAGGTATAGTCCTTAGTGCTTCCAATTGCACCTCTTCCGGTAATGAAGTACTAAAGCCATTCACATAAATTTCTATCGTGTCCCACCCTTCTGGTTCTACAAATATCTGATGTCTATCCCTCTCTGCGAAACGATTTATTTTATCTTCAATACTAGGACAATAGCGTGGCCCTTTACTCTTAATAGATCCGTTAAACATAGGGGAACGATCAAACCCAGAGCGTAAAACATCGTGTGTATTGGTGTTGGTATATGTAATATAACAAGGTCTTTGCTTTGTTAGATTTGGAATATCAGTGTAACTAAATCTAGAAGGCGCAATATCACCATCTTGCAACTCCATTTTAGAGTAATCGAGAGATCGGCCATCAACACGCGGAGGTGTGCCGGTCTTCATTCTACCCGACTCAAACCCCAAAGCAATTAATTCTTCTGTGATCCCTGTTGATGCTTTTTCAGCAGCCCTACCACCACCAAATTGTTTCTCACCTAAGTGTATTAAACCGTTTAGAAAGGTGCCATTCGTTAACACAACAGAATCCCCATAAACTGGCAAACCCAAAGCAGTGTGCACCCCTTTAATAATATTGTCCTCTACAATTAATCCTGCGCACATGTCTTGCCAAAAATCCACATTGGGGTTTTGTTCTAACAATAATCGCCATTCTGTAGCAAACAACATACGGTCGTTTTGAGTACGTGGAGACCACATTGCTGGTCCTTTAGAAAGATTCAGCATGCGGAACTGAATAGCACTTTTATCACTTACAACACCAGAACCACCACCCAAAGCATCTATTTCACGAACAATTTGGCCCTTAGCTACTCCACCCATTGCTGGATTACAGCTCATCTGGGCAATGGTATTCATGTTCATTGTAAGTAACAAGACACTACTACCCATTTTTGCCGCAGCGTTTGCTGCTTCACAACCAGCGTGACCTGCCCCTACAACAATAACATCGTATTTTTTTAACATTCTAATAGTTTCACGTGAAACATGTTATTTTGTTTCACGTGAAACAAAATTATCAATATAAAAATCCTCTTTGGAACGCATCAGCACTATTTCACTTTCTGTCTTATCATTATAACCACACAAATGAAGTGCGCCATGAAAAACAACTCGACATAACTCATTGAAAAGTTCCTTTTCGAATTGCTTTGCATTTTCAATAACACGTTCAATCGAAATAAACAAATCACCACTTATATAGTTTCCTTGAGAATAATCAAATGTTATTATATCAGTGAAATAGTCGTGGTTTAGGTATTCTTGGTTTATGGATAAGAGGTGAGTGTCGTCAGTAAAAATAATGGAAATTTCTCCAATTTCTTTTTCCTCAACCTGTATTAATTTGGGTAAAACCGAAACAAAAAATTCCGGATCAAATGCCGGAATTTCATCGTTTGTAAAACTATATAAAATCATTTCTTAAAATAAAGCAATACTTTTTTTCCTTCCTCTTCGAAAACCACCTCGTCTGCTAAATTTCTCATCAAGAAAACGCCCCTTCCGTTTTCTTTAAGAATATTTTCTGGGGAGGTGGGGTCTGGAAGGTTTATGTAATCAAAACCATTTCCTTCATCAGTGATAGAAAAGCAAAACTCCGTTGAATTATCGAAAACTAGCAATTCAATAATCAAAGAGTTTTGATTTTTATTCCCGTGATTTATTGCGTTATTGACCGCTTCTGTAACACTAATCAATACATTTCCATATGCATCTTCATTAAGTGCTAACTCTAAACATATTTCATCAACCATATTCTCTACCGCTGATATAACTTCACTATTTGACGGTAATTTAAGTGATTTAATAAGTGTAAAACCTTCTTTCATAGATAGTTATATGAATTATTCATTCAAATTAAAGAATTGATTTGCCTTATCTTTGTAATACTTACTAAACGAAGGATCAACTGATTGTATGTGCTCAATTTGCTTTAATTTTTGCTTATTGTACTCTACAAATCGTATTTGGTTACCATTATTTTCATTTTGACCTTCTTTTGACTCCCTCTTTTCATCAAATCCTCTTTCCATTATTGCTTTTTCACTTTCTAATAAGCGTGTCAATATTTCTTTTTGTCTATTGATAATATCTACGTTCGAACGTTTATTTATAAGGGCTTTTTCTTGTTCTTCTAATTCTTGAATCAATGGAGAAAGTTTATTACCGGAACCCTTACCATCCTTATTTAATTCATTTCTCATTTGTTCTAATTTTTGTCGAATAGCCGTTTGTTCTGCTGCCATTTTCGCAATCTCTTTGTTTCCTAAACCCAACATTCCCATTCCTGGCTTATCTCCAGGTTTATTACCAGGCTTATCCCCTTCTTTTCCATCTCCAGGCGAACTGCCTTTTTTTAATTTTTCAAGTTGTTTTTTTAACATTTCCTTCATGTCTCCAGAAGACATTGATCCAGGTTTAGGTTTGCCATTTCCGGGTTTACTACAACTACCAGAACCTTTTTGTTGGGCTTGCATTTCTGCCTGCATTTGTTGTAAAGCTTCATTTAATAATAGCGCCAAGTTATTATACGAGGTCATGGTCAGCTGTTGATGAGTTTCTAAATCTACGATACGGTGTTCGTCGATGGAATTAATAGCTAATTCGTGGTTATCCTTTATTATATTTAATTCCTTGTCAACAAAAGATGCTATTTTGGGCTGTCTTTTAGCCAATGCTAATAAACTATCTTTTACTATTTCTGTATCGGTGACTATGTTGCGTTGTAATCGTCCCAATTTCTTGTAAGCAGGACTTGTGGCATTCGTTTTTTTGAATTTGGCAATCAATGCTTCTTGATTAAAACTTAACATCATGAGGCTTTCTAATATATTTCGGATCGTATTCATATCTTCCTCATTCTCTTTTTTATTGGCTGCTTCTTGATTATCATTCAGTTGATCAGCTAATTCATTCATTTCCTCCGCAGCTGACTTTTGTTTTTCGCCGGCTTTTTTATCTTTTCCTTGTTCTAAAGATTCTTTCGCATCCTTCATTTCCTCACTGATACTTTCCTCTAGCGGTTTGGTATCTTGCAATGGGATTGGTTGGTCTAGTTTTTTGTTTAATTCTTTTATTTCCTGAATATCTTTTTTCAAGTCATCAAACTTCTTGTTTAATTCTTCTTGTTTTTTAGCCGCTTCTTCTTTGGAAATTTTATTTTCTTCTACTTTCTTCTTTAATTCTTCTTGTTCTTTCGCTAAGTTTTTTAGTTCTTTTTCCGCGTCATCAATCCTTTCGTTAACCTGTAGTTTTTTCAGCATTTCTAAACTTCTATCCAGTTGCTTTTGCATATCTTCAGCAGACTGACTAATCTTTTCCATTTTATCTTTTAACTCCTCTTTGTTATTTTCTCGCATTAATTTTTCTAATTCATCTAATAGTTTTTTAAGTTCATCATCCATTAAATCCTCCAGTAGTTTTTCTATTAACTCTTGTTTTTCTAGAACCTCTTTATTCATTTCCGATAATTGGTTTTTTTCTTCAGTACTTTGATTTAGTTCCGATTTTAATTGCTCCAATGATTCAACTAAATTTTTCTGTTCTTCTTTTAATTGAGCCGCCTTATTAATTTTATTCCAATCATTTGATTTTGAGTTAATTACTTCTTTTTTTAAAGTCTCCACATTCTTTTGAAATTCTTGAGCTTTCTTTAACAGCTTGGTAAGGTCTTCTTTATTTTTTTGTTGATCCTCACTGCGGTTTTCATTCAATTCCTCCAAACTAGGTAATTTATACGTGTTTAATTGGCTGCGGGTCGATTTGTTTCCATTAACGCCGTCATTATCGGTTACAACAAAATAATATTCTATCCTATCGTTCAGTTTTACATTTTCTCTTCGAAAATCCACTGCAAAGTCAAATATTGATCTCGTTCCATTTACCGGTTTTACACTTATTACATTTGTTTTCTTAATGCCATTAGCGCCTATCAACGTATATACAAAGTTGAGTGATTTTAATCCATAATCATCTCCTATATCTCCTTGAAAATAACGTATTCCCTCAGCAATTGAGTCTATCCGTTCACTAAGAGAAATCGTTGGAAAAGCATCTTTAATTACACTAATATGAATTGTTGTCGAATCGACTTTAGGAGAAAATAAATTAAAAAGATTTAATTTTAAAGTAGCGTCATTAGTCATTACCTTCTTGAAATTGAAACCATTAGAATAATAAGTAGTGTTTTCCTTATTAAATAATAAAATCGTTTTCTTAGTATTTTTAGTTAAAACACTCCATTCTATTTTAGTACCCTCAGGTACTGTTAAATCCCCCGTGTTCTTAATAACAGTGTTTACTTTACCTAAATATGTTGGATAAATTAATGTTGCATCTAACTTACCAATAATAGATTTCCCTAATAATTTGTAATTAAATTTGCTACTCTCGTATTCATTGGCAATAAAATAAAAACTACCTGAATTTTTTGGTTTTTTTATTATCGCCACAAAATTATTTTTACTCGTTTTCTCCATTAAAAACTTACCATTTACGGAAACTAAATAGACATTTTCAGGAAGAAAAGATCCTGTTAGAGTTAAATATATCTTAACATCTTCCCCTTCTTCAACCAATAAATTTTTATTATCAATACTAAAATTAAATGGGGCTACTGGTTTATATTCTTTATTGAAATTAACTACGCGCTCTGTACCTTGCGTTAGAATTGTTGGAATAAAAATCGATATTGATATCAATAAAAGAACCAGTGGAATAACAAATTTTAGGTATTTTTTATTGTTTTTTATTTCAATAGCACCTACAAAAGGAACCGTGTTTAGTTCTTGGGAACGTTGATAAACGGTAGCATTTAACAGTTCTATGTTCCCTTCTTGTGATAGTAATAAATCATTTAATTGTAACGTATTTTTTAAACGATCAGAAATAGAAGGGAAGAATTTACCTATTATTTCACTGGCTTGATTTCTATTAATCCTATTTCCAAAAGAAAATAAATTTGCTAATGGAATTAATATATATTTTACTAAAATAAATGTATTGAAGGATAAGAAGCTGAATAAGAAAAAAGCGCGGAAAATAGAATTGAATCTTCCTAAATATTCTAAAATAGAAACAAATAAGTAGGAGAATATTAATATACCTAAAAAGTAAAAAATACCCTTAACAATTTCATTCGTATAATATTTTCGAATGAAAGCATCAATTTGACTTACTAATTGATCAAAAGCGTTATCCATTTTTTTTCTAACTCAATTTTAATAAAACGTCTCATTCCTAAACGAAAGTAAAGATATAGTTTTATCTTCACAAGAGAATTCGGCGCTATTTGTTGCAGAACGAATCTGGTATCGCTTTGTCTCTTCTCA
>CAJAII010000041.1 GCA_903939755.1 uncultured Flavobacteriales bacterium
CATAGCAAGAATTGAAATAAATTTACGTCAAAAGTAAGGGTTTTAGGTAAGATAATAGGCGTTCAACGACAATAATTTATATGATTTAAAACAGACAAAAAGGGACAAATTAATTAGAGTTGAATTATTTGTAACTATTATTAATCGAATAATAATTAAAAAACACAATTCATTAAAATCACTTCTACAAGTTTATCAGCGTAAAAAGCTAAAAAATAAATTACTTTTGGCCTATGATTAAGTCTTTATTCGTTTTAATTGCTGTGTTGTGTTTTGGGGTATTGCATGGCCAACGCAATGTGAAAGATTCCGCAATAGCGACTCCTTGGATTGGTGTTCATTATGGAGGAAACTTCCCTACTGGTGACCTTGGCGATCGCTACGGGTATTTAAATCATATTGGCGTTATGGCAGGATATAAAACAGCGAAGCAATTGTATCTAGGATTGGATGCTGATTTTATGTTTGGAAACAACGTTAAAATGACCGGTATTTTTGATCATTTGGTTGATTCACAAGGAAATATAACGGATATTAATGGTGACATTGCGATAGTGTTGGTGATGCCTCGCGGATTTAATGCTAATTTATCGATTGGAGGTTTGTGGCCCGTGTGGGGTTCCAACAAAAATTCAGGTATTTTCGTTCATGGAGGGGCCGGTTTTTTATTGCATCATATGCGAATTGAAACTCAGAATCAAGTAATCCCGCAGTTGGAATTAGATTACAAGAAAGGGTACGACAGACTAAGCACGGGAATAAATACTCACCAATTTATTGGGTATTCATTTATGGCAGATGGTGGTTTCTATAATTTTTATGCAGGGATGTATGCCCAACAAGGATTTACCAAAAATAGACGAACGATCTTTTTTGATCAACCAACTACACCTGTATCTACTGATTTGCGTTTAGACTTGCAGTTTGGTTTTCGCTTAGGCTGGTTCATCCCCATCTATAAGCGCAAGCCAAAAGATTTTTATTACAATTAAGATGCATTTGTTGTATAATTTTTCTGTTTTATTACTTGGCTTTTTCATTCGGATTTATTCCGTTTTTTCTCCAAAGGCAAAAAAGTGGGTTGATGGTCGGAGAAATTGGGAGTTATCGATAGATAGCATTCCAAAAAACCAAAAAATCTATTGGTTTCATTGTGCCTCACTAGGAGAATTTGATCAAGGATTAGAATTGATGTTTTTATTAAAAAAACGTTCCCCTTCCACACTAATCGTTGTTACTTTTTTCTCCCCTTCTGGCATGGAACATTATCAAAAAAGGCGAAATTGTGTTGATTACGCACTTTATTTGCCACTTGATACACCAAGAAACGCCAAGCTATTTATGGAGAAATTAGCGCCGGACTATGCGATATTTATTAAATATGAGTTCTGGGCTAATTTTATCTTTGCCGCGAAGAAAAAAGGAGTGGTTTTACTATCTGTTTCTACTTTGCTTCGAAGGAATCAAGTCTATTTCAAATTTTATGGTGGCTTTTTTAGGAAGGTCCTACGTTCATTCGATCATTTCTTTGTACAAAACAAGGAGACTGCTGATTTGCTTCATTCAATACAAATTACGAATATTGAAATTACGGGCGACACGAGGTTTGATCGGGTGTTGGCTAATAAGCAATTCAGCTTGAAAAGCATGGAAAGCGAATCTCAAAACGACCGATTATTTAATGCGTTTTTAAACGGAGAAAAGGCTATTATTTTTGGAAGTAGCTGGCAATCGGAGGAGGAATTATTGCATGTGCTGCTGGCAAGTGGTTCAAGGCGGAAAATAATAATTGCTCCCCATGACATTCAAGAAGTGCATGTTCAAGAAATTGTAAGCCGTTTAGGCAAGAAAGCAATTCGTTACACAAAATTTAATGATTATAAAGAGCAGCAAGTTTTAGTTTTGGATACGATTGGACAACTCTCTATGGCGTATTATTATGGGGACATTGCGGTAGTTGGTGGCGGGTTTTCCGGTAAATTACACAATATTCTAGAGCCATTGGCATTTGGTCTGCCCGTTATTTTTGGTCCAAAGCACAGCAAGTTTCCAGAAGCGGATCAAGCCATTACGAATCAATTTGCTTTCAGTGTTTCAAGTACAGCAGAATTTTTGGAGTCCATCCAACTTATTTCGAACGATATTGAAAAAATGCAAGCGCTTTCTATGCATTTTATTTTGGATAACAGTGGTGCGTCCAAGAAAATCTCCGAAAATAAGCTATTTACTTTTTAGTAGGCCCTTTCGTTCTTCTTTTCTACCCAATTTACGAAAGCTCGATTTACCACTTTATTTCCACCCGGAGTAGGGTAATTACCGGTAAAATACCAATCTCCTGTATGATTAGGACAGGCGATATGCAAGTTGTCCACTTTTTGAAATATAATCGTTACTTCTGCATTGACGGTTTTAGGCTTCAATAATTCCGCAATTTTGGATGAAATCTCTTCGTCTGTAAATGGCGCATAAATTTCTTTCACATAATTTTTAACCTGTTCTTTAGGAAGTAGTAGTTGTTCTTTACATTTTCGATAAACAAAATCTATCGTAGATTGCATATTTCGATCATGTAGAAGACAAATAGCGGCTTCAAAGGCAATAAAATCACCAAGTTTTGCCATATCGATTCCATAACAATCGGGATACCTAATTTGCGGAGCAGATGAAACCACCACAATTTTTTTAGGCTGTAATCGATCTAGCATTCTTAATATACTTTGCTTCAAGGTGGTTCCACGAACAATGCTATCGTCAATGATGACTAAATTATCGAGGCCTTTACGAACACTTCCATACGTAATATCGTAGATGTGTGTAACGAGGTCGTCACGTGAATTATCTTGTGTTATAAAAGTCCGGAGTTTCGCGTCTTTTATGGCTATTTTTTCAATCCTTGTTCGTTGATTGATTATGGAAGCAATATCAGCTGTAGCAGCATTGTTTCCAAGGGCTTGAATTTCCGATACTTTTCGAATGTTTAAAGCATCCTCTAATCCTTTTATCATGCCCAAGAAAGAAACTTCTGCCGTATTTGGGATAAAGGAAAATACAGAATTTTTAAGATCTCCATCAATCGAATCCAGCACCTGATCAACTATTAAATTACCTAGTGCTTGTCGTTCTCTATAAATATCTGCATCCGACCCCCTTGAAAAATAGATTCTTTCGAAGGAGCATTGCCGAATTTGGCTTGGCGTGTTGATTAATTCTTCGGTAACTAGCCCATTTTTTTTAATAATTAAGGCATGTCCTGGTTTCAATTCCTTGATATCTTCTAGCTGCAAATTAAACGCAGTTTGAATAACAGGTCTTTCAGAAGCCACCACACATATTTCATCATTCTCAAACCAAAATGCCGGTCGGATCCCTGCTGGGTCCCGTAATACAAAAGCATCCCCATGTCCTAGTAAACCAGCCATGGCATAGCCACCGTCCCAATTATCCGACGATTTTTGTAGGATGGATGAAATACTTAGTTGCTCAGCAATCATTTTATAAACCTCCGCTTTAGGATAGCCTTTTGAGGAGTAATTTTGAATTAATTCGTCGTGTTCAACATCTAGAAAGTGCCCAATTTTTTCCAAAACTGTTACGGTATCGGATTTTTCTTTAGGATGTTGCCCAATTTTCACCAAGGCATCGAACAGCTCATCAACATTTGTAAGATTGAAATTACCCGCGATAACTAAGTTTCTAGAAATCCAATTGTTTTGTCGAAGGAAAGGGTGACAACTTTCGATTGAATTTCTACCAAAGGTTCCGTATCGTAGGTGACCCAGAAAGAGCTCTCCAGTAAATCCCGCATTTTTCTTTAAGAATCGGATGTCCTTTAGTAGTTTCGGATCTTCGCGTTGAATTTGCATTAAGCGAGCATTAACCTGCTCAAAAATGTCTTGAATCGGATTTTTTTGAATGGATCGCACCCTAGAAATATAGCGATCTCCTGGATCCATATCAAACTTTATATTGGCTAAACCAGCGCCATCTTGGCCTCTGTTGTGTTGTTTCTCCATCAAAAGTTGCATTTTATTTAAGCCATAAAATGCAGTTCCGTATTTATCTAGGTAAAATTCAAGTGGTTTTTTTAACCTTAATAAGGCAATTCCACATTCGTGTTTGATCGCATCACTCATGGTTAATCATCAATTTTTGTGCGAAGGTAACCATAGTTATTTGAACTAGTGAAAAATTACGCATTGAAATTTCAATGCGTAATAATTTAGCATGTGCGATTATTTTTTGTTTCTTTTTATTGGTCAGTAATTCTTAATGTCCATTTGGCTGGCAGCATTTTGGTAGTTTCTGAACATCAGTAATGTCAGCTTTTACATCATCTGCATCATAACCAATTTTAGCAATAATTGCTTTGATATTTTCTGCAGATGTTTTTTTAGGTGAAAAACAAACGGTCACTTTTTTGCTTTCAAGGTCTAATTCAGCAAACTTTACGCCTAAGGTGTAATTCAAAGCGCCCTCAATGCGCTCCTTACAATCACCGCATTGGGCAGAGGTTTGAATAATAATGGTTTGTTTTTTTACATTCTGAGAAAATAATACTTGGCTGAAGCATACGGCCAAAATGAATAAGATAGTTTTCATAATTATTATTTTTTTAATTGTTTACGTAATATTGAATAGCGAATACCTGCATATACATTTGTTCCGATAATCGGTCCCCAAACACACGTTGCATCAAAGTTGTTCCCAAATGGGTTGGTAGGGTCCTCAACCGGTGTCTTTTGTGTAAAATTAGTTAAGTTTTCAACGCCAAGGTAAAAGTCCCATTTTTTAAATACATGGGTTAATTGTGTGTTAATCATCGGGTAAGAAGGACTGAATCGAGTTGGTAGATTTACATCAATTGCAGGAAGACGAGATTTCCCAAAGGCGGTGCAAGTAAGATCATATTCCCAACGTTTATTTTTACTCTTTACGGCAACGTTAATAAATCCTCGATGCTTGGGTAACATGATTTGTTGTTGAAATTTACCATCTAGCAATGCCTTTACATCTAAGAATTTGTAGGCAAGCCTAATCTCTATATTTTTCAATGGATTAATGGATAATTCTGTTTGAAAGCTATTTGATATCGATGGGGAACTTAAGTTGTTAAACACAACTTTACTTGAATTTACATCTCTATCAATGATTAATTGATTTACAAAGAATGTTCTATAGGCATCCATGGTAATGCTGGCTTTTCTTTTAAAAAGTTTGAATTCTTGCACCATCGATCCTCCAACGTTCCAGGATATTTCAGGCTTTATTTCGCTAGGTGCTACCCATTGTTTTGAACTTGCCAATAAAGAAACATTATCAATTATATAATTTGGGACGCGCCATCCCTTTCCTGCAGTAATTCTAAAATCGGTTGTTGGCGTTATGCTATACTTAGCATGAACGCGGGGAACAAACTGCCAACCATACAAATTGTGATAATCAAGTCGTGTTCCAAGGACGCAACTAAGTCGCGTGTCGGAGTAGGTATATTCGGCGAAGGCTCCAGGAACGATTTCGGTTCTTTTGTCGATGATTGAATCGGCTTCTTGCGAAATTTGTAACATCACTAGGCTCGTTCCCAGTTTTATTTTGTGGTCACTCGTCCCAAGAATGTCTTCATAAAGCGTGTTAATGTATCCCCGTTTTTCGGAGCCTGAAAAAATGCGATTCCCAAATTCACCTTCAATATCTTGGTATTTCAGGTTATAAATTACGCCTATTGAGCGCATTGGTTTTTTCATAAAGAACCCTGTTTTTGCAAAAACATCAGCATGTCGCGAGTTGATCAGCACCCCATACCCAACTGGATTGTCTCTAAGAAACGAGGTTTGTCCGCCCATTTTTCTATCGCTGTAAATGTTTATTCCAATTTGCGCTTCCATCTTGTCGCCTTGGTATTCCCAGCGATTCAAAAAAGACAGGTTGTTTCCCATTGGTAAATCGCGGAATCCGTCCTTGTTTTCATCAATATTCCCATAAACCGCTGAGGCATGGGCAAAGGATCCAACGCTCCATTTTTTTGATAAAATTTGCCCGCTGTTTAAGTTTACCTCAGAACGACCAAGCCTATTTTGATACACATTCACAAATAAACGCTCCATTTCATTTGGCTTTTTCAATTCTAAATTAATAAGGCCTGCCATTGATTCATATCCATTTACGACATTACCTGTTCCTTTCGTAATCTGAATAGATTCGACCCATGTTCCAGGAATAGTATTAAGTCCATAAGAACTTTCTAATCCACGTAAATAAGGAATGTTTTCCATTTGGATTTGGGTGTAGACGCCATTAATTCCCATCATTTGAATTTTCTTTGCGCCAGATACGGCATCGGTAATATTTACATCCACCGAAGCATTTGTTTCAAAAGATTCTGACAAATTGCAGCATGCAGCTTTGCGTAATTCTCCTGAGGTTAACTCTTCTACATGCAATGTCTTCATTTTTGAAATTCCATGCGTATATTTTTTGCCTTCAACGGTAATTTCTCCAAAGTTGACTTCGGCTTTTAAAACAATATTTAGTGCAATAAAGCGGTCTTTTTTATCTAGAATAATAGAATCTGGATAATATCCTGGGTAGAAAAAAACAAGCGTGTCGGGCAATGATTTTGGAAGCACAAGTTCAAACAGGCCTTCTTCATTGGTTTTTGTACCCATATTGGCATGTAGTAATGTAATTTTTGCACCAACAAGAATCTCCTTTGATGACGTATTTAGCCCTTGAACGAGGCCCTTGATTTGAGCATTTAGTGTGGCAAGTAAAAAACTACAGCACAGTGTTAAGATAAGTTTCATGAATAAAGTATTGAAAGGTTAGAAATAATTTCGCCTTCATCTTCAAATCTGAAACACTTGTTTTTTGATTAATAATAGTTTCCCGTAGGGTTTCCAGGGAGGTGGAATAAAGCAAGCAATTTGCGTTGCTTCATAGTTGACATTGGTTGTATTATCAAATACAAAAGGGGCATTTATCGTTGCATTAAATGAAAAGTCCGTTTTAAAGTCATCCGTTTTATTGTAATCAATATCTATTTTATAATAAGAGGAATAATCGGAACAACAGCCATCGTTTTTTGGATCTTCTTTTTGGCAGCAAGGTGGTGCCTTCTTTGTTTCGCTTGGACAGGCGTCGTGATTTTCAAAAATATATGATGTAAAAACCCCCTCTTTGCTGCAAGC
>CAJAII010000042.1 GCA_903939755.1 uncultured Flavobacteriales bacterium
AACTAATTTATAATTATTTTTTTTTTTACATCTTAAACTTTGCCATAACGGCAGTAGGTCAAAAAGCCATTTTTGAATTTAATGCTTTTTTTACGTCTGAATAAGTTACTTTTTTTATTTCCTTACGTTATCAATGCATGAAATGTGCATTTTACATAATTGTACTTAGTTTTTTAGCCTTAACTTCTTGCATCAAACAAGCCCCTGTCCCTAATGTGAATATTGAAGGGGTCTATAGATTTGATCAAGTTATATATGCTACCGTAGACAATTATAGTCAGGAGGAGAATTACCTGTTTTCTAATGGAAGTACATTCACAAATCCGAATGAATTCCCAGGATTAGACACCATAAAAACAGCCAACTCTTTAGTTAAAATATCCGCTGGTCAACTGAATTTCAATGCCTTAATTACCCTCAATGATACCTTGTGGGAGCAAAGTTACCCGGCACAAACCAATTGCCTTTTAACGGCGAAGAACCCATACTTTTCATTCTATCCATTCGGTATGAAACGCATTTGGAAACTTATTGATTACAGTGATTCAACCCTTGTTATATCGGCATCTACGCAATGGCCTCAGTCAAATGCGGGACCTGCTTACCAAACCACTTACCGATTAAAACAACTGCCATGAAACATCCTGTAATATACCTTGCCCTAATGATCCATGTTATGATGATGGTGTCGTGTCATAAAGAACATTTAGACCCAAATCCTCCGAATCCACCCAGTCCAATACTTGGAGATACGACAATTGTGGATAGTGTATATTCGCTGAAAAATCAAACCTGGGTCATCGATGCTTATAAAATCCAAGAATTTGGCACTATTACCACAGTAAATGATACGCTGAACTTTATTTCGAACACTCAATATCTATACAACAACCAACAGTCAACGTATTCATTTTATCCGATAATGTCCTCCTATAATCTTACCCTTAATGGTACATTTCTTGGCAATATCTCGGGTTCGATATACGATTACAATCTAACGAATGGAACCATTACTGGCATAAAATTCAACGACATCACCCTTGGAGGTAGCGGTCAATATTATTATATATGGATGCATAAAATTCCTTAACCTATGAAAAAACTATGCATAATTGCGGGTTGTATTGCCCTATTGACATCTTGCTTGAAGTATGAGCTCCCTTCCGAACCCAATCTATGTGGTACCTGGAGAATCGATAAAATAACCTACCATCGAGTCGAAGATAAGGATACCATCGAGACGATGACATATCACACCGGTGAATTGTTTACCGCAACCAATGACTCCACACCGCTGCAGAACGTGAAGGTTGGATTCACATTTTTTGCCATGGACTATGCCTCTTTATACTTTACCCCGCAAGCCGCGTATGGCGGTGGGGTTGATTACCAAGACATATATTTTCATACGGTAAGTGAAGTGAACAAAGTACATCCGGGCTACTTGAAATTCCAAACCGAAAAAACAAAATGTGTTTGGAAAATACTTCAATCACAAACAGAGGGCTTAGTCATTCAAACGCGCGGTCAATGGCGTCAGGAATCGATAGGATTTTATGGACTTCAAACCGCAACAAATTATGACATAATTATGATGAAATTGACTCGAATAGGGCCTTAACTAAATCTTAAAATCACTTATGCCTAAACCAGCAATCTAGGCGTTCGTTTTCGTACATTTTAAATACGGTATTAACGGGCGCTCCATGTATCAATTGGCTATTAAATTGTGTTCTTGCTAAATAATTAAACGCTCCCATATCACCCGTAAAGGCCGTTTGGTTTTCGCTATTCGCAGTTTCGTGAATAGCGCATAACTTTTTAATGAAATCCAAGAATATCGGTGCTTTACTTCCTATTATGCCGCAATTTAATAGCGTTTCAGCTCCAAACTTACTTTCATATGCGGCATAATCGCTTATGTTGTTCCGTAAATGGGTAGAATGATCCATCATCCAATCATTATGGAGCTTTTTTGGCTCGTCACCACAAAAAATGGCGGTAGAATTTTCAATAAAATAGGGATCAATAAAAGGATTATTAACCAAGGTAACATCTGTTATATCAGTGACGAAAATATTATTGAAGAACTGTACATGCTGTTGAAGAAAATCATGGTATACAAAATACCGATAGACATTGGGATTAAATTGATTATTGTAATCTATTTTAATGAATGAAATATAGTCATTTTGGAATTTTTCACAGGTTTCCAATGAGAAATTGTTATGAAAAATTACACCTTGTAGACGATGTTCCGCAACAGATTCAGCCCAGTCACGCACTAATTCATACTTATCATTATCTAGCGTTGTAGTGCGATTTACATCATACACTCCCGTAATATGGCATGCCATAATAACATCAGTATTTGGACGAAAACTACGAATTTCGGAGGCCATAGGTCAAGAATTGAACAAGTTCTCTTTTTTAATGGTTGCACAAATACTGTTTGGTATATTTCTGTGATAAATATACGTTCTTAGGTCAACTTTTTTTACGCGAAACTGAGTTTCTGCTCTTTCGTAAAAATCAGCATCGGCCGCGAAGCCATTTTTGAATTTAATGCTAGAAAATACTTTCTTACGTCCGAATAAGGTACCAAAGAGGATTGTTTCATCTAAATGGATGAGTTTTGTTAGATCATTTTTATCCGGAACAAAATAATCATCGTTGGTATCCACGATTGTTTCAGTGGTAGAACAAATCAAATCATCCTTTTTTATCTCTCGAAGACAAGAACTTAAATGATGCGATTTATATTCGTCGTCACCATCTAGGATGGTAATAAATTCACCAACACTGTTTAAAACACCGCGATTGATGGATGCTGATTGACCCCGGTTACTATGACGAATATAGCTTATTTTATTTTCGTGTTTTTCAACATATTGCATCAAAGACTCCCGATTAGTAGCAGTACTACCATCGTCGATAATAACGAGCTCGAAATCTTGAAAATCCTGAATTAGTACTGAATCAATGGCTCTTTTAATATACGAAAAATCGGTATTATAAACGGCCATTAGCACCGAAACTTTTGTTTGATTTAACATAGTTGCTTGGTATTATGGCTGTTACTCAAAAAATGATGCATATTAGCTGTTACACGTTAGTTATTTCAGGGCGCAAGTAACTCATTTTTCTGTTTGATTGGGTTAATTTCTTATTATTTTAACGAATAATTGTATTACTCTGGGATCCTATAGAAAAAAAAAGTTCCATTCGGCAGCATGTCAACAAACGATTTGAGTTTACCAACCAATCAATGGCGAGCAAATGAATAACTTAATATGATTCAAATAAATTCGTCATTTGCGTCTTTCTATTTTTCTTCATCTCAAATTTCTTATAGTGTCGAGGTGAAATAATCGGAATTCTTTCCGATTCACTTATTTTCATAAACCTGAACTTATCAGAAGAATACACACTTTCTGGAACAGAAATGTTGTATATGCCTTTTTGAAACTTGATATCTAAAAAGTAATCACGCATTTCTAAAAAGTTGTAATTAAGTATCATCGTTTCTTTGGTTTTAAGATTTACAATAGTTAACCCGAAAGCATTTTCCTTTTTATGGGTTTCGTTTTGAATAATAAGGCATTTGATATTAAATTTTTTAGAATCAGTTGAATCTTCATAAAAATTTTCAATTTGTGTATAAGGGAAAATCCAAATGAATTCATTAGAATTTTTAAACTGATGGGTTATTGTGTCTGCTGTTGCTATCTTAAAACCCAATTTAATCGTATCTATTTCGCTTATTAAATAATCTCCCGCTTGAATCGTATTTCTTACAGTTTGATTGTCAGTAAGATTATACTCTTTCTCACTATAAGCCTCTTCCCCTTTATCATTATAAAATCTGAAATAAATTCTGTGTTCGAAAGTCATAAGATTAACCATGAAATTATCCAATATTTTATCATCCAAGATTACATAATTACTATCTATAGTTACTACGGGAGGAATGGGAGTAACGCCTTGTGATTTGGCAATTGCGCTAAGCGCTAGGCCGAATATGAGTAACGTTAATTTCATAATTCTAATTTGTCGATTAGGTTAATTACTAACGTTTTAAGGTTTATCGACGTGCTGAATTTTTTAATTAAACCCAGATTCGAAGTTAGCTTATTTTCTTTTATATAAACCGTTTTTAGCAGCTACTGCTGTGAATTTTTTTGGAGAAATTTTCCATATTAATTGAAATACACCGGCACCAATTAGAGTCCCAAGTACATCATTCCAATCGAAATATCCATTTTCTGTCATTGTTTGTAAAAACTCCCAGCATAAAAGCCCTGAAAGTGAAATGAGGTTGGCTGTAATGTGTTTTTTTTCGTTTAACCAACTATTGGTATTTTTTAATTGTGGAATTAAAACAACAAACAAGGCAGGAATTCCTATAGCGGGTAAAAAATTAGGTGCAATTCCCAACAAATAGATGATAGTCAAGTTTTCGCCTGCATAATTTGGTCTAATTTGGTCTTGTACCTGTTGATAGCCAATAAAGCAAAGTGCAAATATGACAAACCAATAATAAACGTGCTTTGATGTCTTCATTTATCCCCCTTTTCTTATTAATAATTGCCATCTCGCATGTGCTGAAGTTTTCCTATCTAGATAAGTAGATGATGAAACTAAACTTAATTAACGTCCAAAAATAATTAGTTTTCTCCTTATCTTTTTTTTATTTCTATGAATCAACAAGTTTGTAAATCCGTCAGTATAACTTCCATTTGGTAAATTACTTGTAAATTCTTCATAGTTTCGATATAGGTTTAGGTCCTTGTAAATATATTCGACAAACGAGATGATTTCGCTTTTGTACATTATAGAATCTGCTTGTGCAGTAGGTGTCCAATAGGATTTTACGTAGTATTCTTTCTTGCTTGAACGTTCAATGGAATATGTTACACCATCAAATCCAATTCCCCAACCTTTTATTTTGGACATGTCAGGAATACTGTCTAAGTTTTTGAATTTGCTGAATATCATTTGCGCCGTATCGGCTTGTAAACTCACTTTATTATAAATTAATTCACTATTTATTTTTTCTCTTTCGTCATCGTCCACAGATGTTCTTGTGAAATTGATGACCTGTCCACCATAAACAGTGTCTATTTTCCAAACTTCAATCATTTGACAGCTAGTTGAAATTCGGTAAAATCCATCAAATGATGTATCGGAAGAAAGTAACTTTATGCCAAAGTTGACACTCTTCTGGTATTCAAATTGGTTGTAGTCCCAATTTTTGTTGTTTGTTATTCTGTCTGGGATATAAATTGATTTTACCTGTCCCAAAAAATAAGTTGGGATGCTAAATATTGTCAATATGAAAAATAATTTTCGCAATTATGCTAATTTAAATGAAGACAACTTATTTCCACCTAATAATCGGTGCGAATCCTTAAATAAATCGTACGTTCGAAGTTAATAGTTTTTTATATAAAACGATCTCTATTCAAAGGGGAAACTTGGTTGCTATTTAGGTTTAGGTGCTGTTAGCAACAGACTTAATTCCCTTCGACCGATAAATTTTTCGGGTAAATGTGTCGCTATTTGAATGTCAATTGACGGGTTGAGTAGTAAGATGGGCGCCTCCTTGGTCCTCCAGGGAGTCAAATATTCAAAGGGTTTGGTCTTTGAGAATGTAATTGTATCGCTGTTGTTAATGATGTCAATGTAGATATTCAAGTAGTGATGGGAAGTATGAAGAATTCCCCTATCCATCTGCAACGAATCAATATTGGTTTTGGTAGCGGATAAAATATTCTTCCATTCAGAACGGGAAATTTCATGTTTCCAATTTTTATTCCTCCGTTTCATTTTCTTTTTGATTATTTCACCGTCATCCCAAACAATATAGTATGATTCAATCAAATAACTTCTGGTAGTGAGTTTTTTGGTCAAGGTGTCTAATGCGTAAATGATTTCATTTTTGGTCACCCTGTTTTCAAGGAATAATTCACGTCCTTTATGAAACGTTCGGTCAGTTTTTAATATGGATGTTACTACAATTTCTGTTAAATTTAAACCTGCATTTATTTCTTGTGAATGCAAAATAATTGAGAAAGAAAGGAAGATCCAACTAAAAATATATTTCATGCTGAATGGCTATTTTTTTTTAGATGTAAGAATCATTTGAATGCTTTAGTTTCAAAAATAACGAATAATATGAATAAAAAGGTGGTCGAAATTAGAAGCTAATTAACTTTGTAAAAAATAACTATGCGTTTTCTTATTATTCTTGGATTGATTGTATTCACCCAAGTGATTTTCACCCGCTCTTTTGTCAACGATTCGTCCCTTATTTTCCAAACCATCGGCTGGCTTCAATTGCTACTATTTTTGATTTCACTGGCTTATCTTAGTTATTTTTTCAGTCAACGAAAACATAACAATTTCAAAAAAGGCTTTACTGCATTTGGCGCGTTTATTCTATTTGGCGTTCCAGGAATGATGTATTTAGTTCCCGGATTATTATTTCAAGTATCAGGAATTGAAAATTTGAAAACCATCGGTTGGGTATTGGCGGGAATGTTGTTTTTGGGAATACTAGTTGGTATTTTTTATGGTCGTTGGAATTGGAAAATACACCGTATTCAACTTTCCTTTCCCCATTTTCCGGAGGAACTGAACGCATTAAAAATCGTCCAAATTAGCGATATTCACGTGGGAAGTTTTTTTAATAATCATGCGAAAGTGAATAAGGCAATCGATATGATTAATTCCTTAGAGGCTGACTTTGTTTTTTTTACCGGTGACTTGGTAAACAATACCGCATCGGAAATGGATGGATGGGAGCCGGTTTTTTCTAGGATAGCGGCAAAGAAAGGGAAATACAGTATTTTGGGTAATCACGATTACGGAGATTACGTTCGTTGGGAAGAGGATCATCATAAGGTTGAAAACTTAAAGCGACTTATAGATAAACACCGTGAAATTGGATTTACCCCCTTATTGAATGAATCCGTTCAATTGGAAAATGATATCTGGTTGCTGGGAGTGGAAAACTGGGGAAAAGCACCCTTTCGTCAAAGTGGAAAATTAACGCATACCTTGGCGGAAGTTCCAGATACAGCGTTTAAAATCTTACTTTCTCACGATCCCAGCCATTTTGATTTAGAAGTATTGGAAACGAATATTGATCTTACTTTATCTGGACATACACATGGAATGCAGTTTGGTATAGAACGATTTGGTATCAAATGGAGCCCGGTTTCGTTCCGCTACAAAAAATGGGCGGGCCTATATCAAGAAGGCAAACAATTCTTGTATGTAAATAGAGGATTTGGATATTTGGGATTTCCGGGTAGGGTAGGGATCTATCCTGAAATTACGGAAATCACGATTACAAAAGGGTAGGGAAGTCTATTACTTGAATGTTTGGTAAAAACTGTGACTTAGCCTTTTCAAATGTTGACCAATTGTCAATTAAGCCGGAAAACCTTCATTTGGACAACTTAGCATTCTGATTAGTTTATATAGTACAAAAAGAAATTATTGTATGACGTATTTTGTTTTATTAAAACTTCCAACCGTTATAAATAAATTCAACTCAAGTCCTTTTTTTAAGTCTCTGCTTGCTGTGGCGGACGACAAATCTTTAAATACGTTCATGTAATCTTTTCGATTAAATTCCATTCTGCCTAGGCTCATAAAATACGACAAGCGATCAATATCCTTCAAAACTCTATTATTATAGTTAAGCAAACTTTCAAGTGACTTTTCGATAACGCCAAGAATATATTCAATAAAGTAGGTCGATTTTCCTGTTTTGTCACTTAATGCTAATGATTTATAATATTCATCTTGTGTTTTGTAGATTAGTGATTCGAAAGGCAAAAACTCAAAAACTGGATATTCATCCATCAGAATCAAGGTTTGCCACAATCTTCCCATTCTTCCATTTCCATCTAAAAAAGGATGAATGAATTCCATTTCGTAATGAAACACGCAACTTTTTATTAATGTCAATTCCTCTGCATCTTTCAAATATTCAAATAAATCATTCATAAGATGAGGAACATTTTCATAAGGCGGAGCAATGTGTTCGACAATTGTACCTTTAACTATTCCAACGCCTTTCTTTCGATATTTTCCGGCACTATCTATCAGTCCGCTCATTAACTGTTCATGTGCCTTCAAAAAACTTTTGTCTGAAGAAAATTTATATTTCTTTAGATTTTCATAAACTTTTATAGCATTTAAAACTTCAAGCACATCTTTTTCAGGACCAATAACTCTTTTGTTTTCAATTAAGGCTGTAATCTGTTCCTCAGTAAGCGTATTACCTTCAATTTGCAAGGAGGAATGAATCGTTTTAATTCTATTTTGTTTGCGAAGTTGCGGAGATTGTTTACTTAGATAATTAGCATTGACTTCTCCAATTTTTTCTGAAATAGAACGTATTAATCTCAATATTTTAGGAGTGATGTCGTAAGGCGGCTTCATGATAGTATCATTTGATAGTATCAAAAGTAGATTATTTTCGCGAATATCCAACCTTATTGTTGCAATCATATGCTGGTTTCGCTTTACTGGGCTTATGAAACCGTAAACCTTCCCACTTATGAAGCTTAGTTTTGAGTATTCGGACTTGAATTTATTTCACAACTATCAAATCAACTAAATACTAAATGCCTTCTTCACGATATGATCAACCCTTTCTCTATGATCAACCCAAGCAATAATTCTATCATTCCCCAGTACCTTTTCCATGTTTGAAACCATCGCGCCATTAATAAGTACCACGAGCTTAGATTTGATCCATTCCTCTCCTCCGGAATACAGCTCACCATCAACAATTTGTATTTGACCGTTTTGGGTTAACCGTACATTTCGGGCATGAACGTCATCTAGATATAAGCCACATCGCTCCAAATCCTCATTTAGTTTTTTGAATTGCTCAACAATATCTTCAGGACAATTTTCAACCGTCAATTCTTTGGTAACGAAAGTCTGCTCATACCTTAGACCCATGTAGCTAACGCTGGAAGTAGTTGGTAAGGCGTCAATCGTTTGCTCAAATTTCATCCTTCTCTTTAGTCCTATCATTTGATAAAGCAGCATATAATTGTGGAGAAACCATAGAATTAGTGGATTCCATTTCCCACAGATTTTCTCCTTACCTATAACAAAAGCCTTATGCTTTCGATAATCGTTATGACCCCAACCGCAAAAGTATAACTGTTTAACAACCAATTTTTTGTCGCTTTCCTTCATGTAGACTGAGCACCACGCACCTTCAGCAATTTTATCGTTAATATTCAAATCCGATGTTGGGTCTTTTTTTCTTCTCGGTATTGGGATATTGAGAAACAAAGCAAATAAAATAAATGAAGCGATAATTGATCCAGTAAACGTTGCCCACCTTGGCAAATAAAGCGAGAGTGGGAGGTAGGTAATTAGAAAAAAAACGAATAATAATCCCAATGTGAATAATAGGATTCCAACAAATAAGGGAATTGTTCCCATCCATGCTTGTTTAGGTTGTTTCATCAGTAAATATGTTTTTTAAGTTTTGAATCACTTCTTTCGGATTTCTAATTCCATCCATTCGGTGGAATCCGGAGAATCTATCATTATATCGTTTATGGAATAAAAGTGTTGAAAGAAGGCGTTTCTTAGGATTGTTCGATTCAATAATTGGAACCAAAATACATCCAAAGTTGAGTAGCTTACCTCTGGAATGCTGCCGGAGTTCAAAGGTCCTAGTATTATCTAATTCAAAAGATTTCGAACGAATTAATTGAACAATTAGTTGAGATCCAGCAATGAAATAGTTGGTTCTGGAGATTCGAATGCTACCTAGTGTAATGAACATCAGTTGATAAAACAACAACACTTCCAATAAATGAGAAGAAAATCCAAGACGATATACCATCCAATTTAAAGGAATTAATCCTAAAATAAAAAGTGTTTGGAAACCGGATTCAGGAGAAAAATCGAGCCAATAGTATAGACGGGCAAAGCAAACCATGAATAAAGTCAATACAAAAAGTGCGTTCGACGGGAGGAAATAATGAATCATTAAATTAAATCCAACTAATTCAAAAGCTAGCCATACATAACTAAAAAGGTAGCTTTGACTTGGACGAAGTGTTACATGTTGAGATATACTCATTTTTGATACCCCCATTCTTTAAACGCAAAATCCCAGCGCTTTTTAATTTGTTCTTTTATTGCTGGTTCCAACTCAACCTTTGGATTCACTTTGTAGGCCTTTAAGGTATTTAAATACAAGCTTAGCTTAGGTTTTGCGCGTTGGAATTCGCCTAATGATAGTTGATTATAAATTCTTTCTAATTCATCAATTGGATGGTCAATAAGTTCATCGTAGCCAACTTCTATTAAATTGTTGGCGGGAATCAAATTTCGGTTTTCTATATATTTTGACATCATTTTTTCATAACAATATAATACCAATTCATTTAATTCTTCCTCACTAAACTCTTGCAAAAATTGTGTTTTCACAGCTCTTTCATAAAGAGTAATTGTTGACCTAAAAACATCGTATGGATTTCGATGGATGAAAATAAATTTGGCGTTGGGGTACATTTCCTGAAGCACTTTTATTCTTCCTGTATTGTGTGGATTTTTCAATACTAATTTTTTATCAACCTTATTGAATACTTCAATCTGCTTTAGCATGTTGGAGTATATGGCCTTCCATTCTTGCAATTCTTTATTTGGTATGTCCTCGAAACAATTGTATTTGTCAAAGTTTGACATATTCTTAGGAAAGAAGAAGAGATGCATACCACTCATTTTTGTGATATTTACCAAAGCGTGTTCTTCCTCCGCTGGTGCGTCAGCATCAACCTTAACATTATCCTGAGGACGTGTTTTTGGCATTACAATTTTAAGAATAGGTTTAAAAAACCATTTAGTTGTGAAGGCCATATTGAAAAAAAATGCTTGAAATGAGCTGAGATGCGTGTACCTGTCATCTTGAGAAAGTAAGTAGTGCAGATGCGTTGTTCCACTTCTCCAATGTCCAATTACAAATATTGGAGCGTCGTCTTTTAATTCAACATCCTTTATTTTGAATTTAAGAATTAACCGTTGCAAGGCCCTAAATAAACCTAATGAAGCAATCACCATAGAAATTTTCCGTGCACGCTTCATTTTACTCTTTGCAATAATATTTTCTGCTTTGAGTGATTTCCAGACTTTTCGTGAAGAAGCAAAAAGTTGATGGTCTTTCAGCTCGTATTCTGATTTTTTTTTAGACATTAATCAATTAACAGTGGTAATATAATTAAACATTTGCTTTTTTTATTTCACTATGCTTTAACCATTCGATCGGCCTTACCTGTCCCCAAATTATGCAATAAGGTAAAATGACTTTTTAATGCACCAAACCATGATTTATGTTCGTGATATGGAACATTAAATTCAAGTGCTGTTTTCTTAACAATTTCTTTCAGCGCAGGATAATGCACGTGACAGACATGTGGAAATAAATGATGCTCAATTTGGTGATTTAATCCACCAACATACCAAGTAAACCATCTGCTTTCATTTCCAAAGTTAGAGGTTGTGCGCATCTGATGAATTGCCCAATTATTGTCTACTGAACTGTTTTCGTCAACATCATAGAATTCAGTCTCTTCCACTACATGTGCTGATGAAAAAATTAATGATAACATGAGACCACAAATATATTGCATCATAATATATCCTAGTATAATTAGCCACCAAGGGAGATCAATAAGCGCTATCGGGAGCACAATAAATAGTAAGGTGTACCAAGTTTTATGAAAAATAACTTCGCCAAGCGCTTTTTTGAAAGTTTTCCCCTGTGCTTCGAGTAGCCCCATTTTATTGTAACGGACAAGTTTTGCAAAGTCCTTAAACAAATACCAAACTAAGGTTAGGAAACCATATAAAAATGGGGCATAAATGATTTGAAATTTGAAAAACCCTTTCCGTCCTTGTTTTGGACTAAAGCGCATAACGCCTTTCTGATGGATGTCCTCGTCAAACCCTTCTACATTGGTAAAAGAGTGGTGAAGGACGTTATGTTGTATTATCCAGTTCAAACGATACCCGCCTACGAAAGTGAGCGTGAATCCAACAGCATCATTTACCTTTTGATTACTAGAATAAGCTCCGTGATTTGCATCGTGCATAATCGCTAGTCCAATTCCTGCCATTCCAAAGCCCATCACAGCCCACATACCAAGTACGCCCCATGTAGATGAAACAAGGCCAGTGAGCATTAGTGCAAATGGCACGAAATAAAGAGCTATTATCAGGACAGTTTTTAGCTTCATTTCAAAATTAGCGTGTTTGGATATTTTATTTTCTTTAAAATACTTGTTCACCCGTTCTTTAACAACTTCATAGAACTCAGGATCTTTATCGCTAAACTTTACTGTCGTAACACTCACTTTATCTGTTAATTAAGCGAGAGCAAAATTACTCTCTGTTCAAATATAATCCAATTTTAAAACGCAGTTTTCTAAATTCCTCCATTTTATTCAATACACTTTATTTAATCTCTTTAAAACTGATTAATTTCCGTCTTTTCTCATCCCAAACTCGGTATTTCAGACATCCAAGAGATGACCAAAACGTCAGTGGCTTTTCAATATGAAACATTGGGTTTTCATCATAACATTTTTGCAGTTTATAATTGGGGATGGCGGGGCATAAATGATGAATGTGATGGATGCAAACATTACCTGTAAACCATTGTAATATTTTAGGGAGTTTTAGGTAAGAGCTTCCCTTCAATGACATAGTTTCAAAATCCCACTCTTTTTGTCTTTCCCAAACTACATCTTCAAAAGTGTGTTGTACATAGAAGATCCAAGCTCCATGACCAGCAGTAACAAATAAAATTGGTAATTGAATTTTAATAAAAGGCACAAGGCCAATCCAATACGACATAATTACCACGGCTAAAATCAATGCTAAAGTAGTGAGATGTGTGTACACTTTTTCTCTAACAGTTCTGTTTTTTGGTGGAAAGCGGAAGATGATTAGAAACAAAATTAGCGGCCCAATAAAGAAGAGCATTATGGGATTACGGTATAGTTTGTATAGTTGCTTTTGCCAAGGCTTAAAATTCTTATATTCTTCTACGGTAAATGTTCGTACGTCCCCAACACCCTTGTTGTCCAAATTACCCGCTGTTGCGTGATGAATTCGGTGATCTTCTTGCCATTTGTGGTACGGAATGAATATTAGGCCTGCCGCGATAATTCCCAATACACGATTTGCTCTTTTTGATACGAAGAAAGATCCATGGCTACAATCGTGAAATATAATAAATATGCGCATTAGAAAACCTGCTGCAAAGATGGAGATTCCTAGGGTAAGCCAATATGAAATAGCCAATGAATAATACATGGCGACCCAAAGCCCAAAATAGGGTAGGAAAGAATTAGCCACTTGCCCCCAACTTTTAATAAGATTCGGTTTATTGTAGCCTTGTATAATCTCCACCCAAGGCCTTTGTTCCCTTCGAGTTTTCTCTTTTTTTTCGCTCATTTTGAATTTTAAAATTAATACCAGTTGATAAACAGATCTGCGTATTTGTTTATGAAATATCCTTGTTAGGATAATTAGCACTTTTTTTAATAATTCAAAGATGAATGATTTGGACCAAGTGGTCTTACTGAATTGAGCAACTATGAAACTACTCGTTGCGTTTTTTGCAAATACTAGGTTCTAGGTCTAGAACATTAAGCAGCTTGGCTACAAAAGAATGAGTTAAAAAATTGGTAGTATAGAAAATGATTAACAATCTTACCCTAGCGAAAAATAGCTTTATTTAAAAATAATTATTCTCTTTAATCCTGCGACACAACTAAACTTAGATACGTTTTGATAGAAGTGTCTTTCGACTCTGCTCCACCTTGTCTCTCGACTCCTCTCGATACTCGGTTAGTGAATCGAGCGGAGTCGAGAGGCACGTACCCAAGTCATATTTCAAGAGTAAAGTGATGCGCCAAGGAGTAAAATAGAAATTCATCGACTTGATTTTTTCGTTCTTTTGTACTTGTGCTGAGCTTGCCGTATTATCAAGACAAAGCGACAAGGAAAATCACGTCCGATTTTTCCCGCCGTGACGGAGGACAATAGTGAAGATTAGTGAGTATTTCTCAATCGAACCAGTAAACTATTTTAATGATAAAAACCAAGAATTCACTCGAAGTCACTCAAAGTAATTCGTTCGCCTTTTTTAAGGTCACGTTTCGCTGTTTTACCTAAAATCTCTGGTAGGTGTTTGGGATGTAAACTAAATCCTGGACGAACACTTCGAATGCTTGATTCTGTAATGATATCTCCTTTATTAATTGATTTAGCAACATAAAGTGAACGAGAAAAATCTTTTCCTGCCACTTGTTTGGGACTTAATTCGTAGCTAGTTGTTCCAACAGCGACTTCTGCTTCTCGGATTGCTTTCACCATCGCGGTAAATTCTATTTCATTCATGGAAAAGGAGGCGTCTGGGCCACCAATGGATCGATCTAAAATAAAATGTTTTTCAATGACTTCCGCGCCTAATGCCGTAGCGATTACCGGGACGGTGGAGCCTAAAGTATGATCGGACAAGCCAATTTTCACCTTGAAATCGATAGCCAATTGTTGCATCATGGCCAAATTAGCCTCTGCAACTGGAGCAGGGTAGGAGGAGGTGCATTTTAGTAAGGTGATGTTGTCATTTCCAACTTTTCGACAAGTTTCAACCGCTAAATGAATGTCTTCATAGCTTGCAATTCCGGTTGAAATGATGATTGGTTTGCCTTGTTTCGCTACGTATTCAATCAAAGGAATGTCGGTAATTTCAAAGGAGGCTATTTTGTAAATAGGACAGTGCAAGGTTTCCAGAAAATCTACGGCGCTTTTGTCAAAGGGGGAAGAAAAACACACTAAACCTTCTTCTTTTGCCACTTCAAAAAGTTGTGCGTGCCATTCCCAAGGAGTGTAAGCTTCCTTGTATAAGTCATGTAATTTTTTACCATCCCAAATGGTTCCGCCTTTAATCACGAAATCGGATTCATCGCAATCTAAGGTTAAGGTGTCAGCGGTATAGGTTTGAAATTTAATGGCATCAGCACCCGATCTTTTGGCAGCCCGGATTGTTTCAATAGCAGTGGCTAAACTCCCGTTGTGATTGGCGGATAGTTCTGCGATTACAAAGACATGGTGCTCGTTTTTGGCCATATTACAACTGCTTAAAGTATTTTAATTTTTTTTGGTCGGACGAATCTAGTAAATATCCTTGTCTTTCAAATATTTTTCGTGAGGCGATATTTTCAGGCACAACAAATCCTATTAATTGACTAACCGTTGGCAATTTTTCTACTAACGCTGGTAAAGATAAAGTGAGTATAGCGTTTCCATAACCAAGTCCGTGATAGTTATTGTCTATCAAATAACTAATGATTGCCTCGTTTTCTGTGTTTATGTCGTATCGAATGGATCCAATGACTTCGCTGTCTTTTTCCAAAAGTAAGTAGAGGCAAGAAGGATCGTTTATTTTCGAATTGTACCAAGCATAGTGCATTTCTTGGGTGATCGCTTCCTGCTGAAAGGAGTATTTACGGATATTTGTATCGCTTGCCCATCGAAAGGTAATATCAACATCATTTTTTGTCGCTTCTCGAAGTTGGAGGGGATTTTTTTTTGTATGAATAACTACATCTATTAACTTCCCTTCGATTAGCTGCTCTTTTTCTAAGCGTTTGCTCTGCTGAAATCCGGCATTTTCTATGGCTTTGTATAGTTGAGGACGTAAATCATAGGCATAGGTGAATAGGGTGCTCAAATACAAATCGTTAAAGGCTATTTTTTCCAGCAAACGGAGGAAGGTGACCCAGTTTGTTTCGAAATTGTCAGCTTCTAATTCGGTTGCCATGATAAAGGATACTTCCGCTTGGTGGCTTTGCCAATTAATATGAACTAATCCTCCATAGCCAATGCATTTTTCGTTTCTTAAAAATGAAAACAAGATTTGGGCTGGTTTTTCTTCTTTAAATGAGGGATGAATAATGTTTTGAAAGTACGCTTCTTGGTCGTTTTCAGTGAGTATTTTTTCTTGCCGTAAATGATACATTTGTTCATTTCGCCATTTCATTATTGCTAAACGATCTTCATATCGAATGGGAACAATGGCAAATTCTCCCTTTGTAATTTCTTGCTTATGTAAACAGTTATAGCTCGCCATGTCCATTCAATTTGTGAAGTATACTTTGCAATACATAAGCATGGCCTTTTTCATTTAGGTGATGAAAATCCGACATAATTCCACTTGATTCAATTCCGTTTAAATCAATTACGCTTCCTGTTTCTTGCAAGATGGAATTGTATTGCGCTATTCGTTTCGTGATACCACCTACTTTTTTCTCATAGTCGCTGTTTGCAGGAAGTATGCTTAAGAATAGCACCTTTGATGTTGGAAATAGGTCGATGAATTGTTGCATGTTCTTTTTAAACTTCGAAGGTTTTACATAGGTGATACTTCGAAGATTCCTTACCCACTGTTTGTTCAAAGCTTGCAGTAAGTACTTTCCTAAGAAAGGAATTGATTTTATTACTTTTAATTCGTTTTTTCCTGCAAATCTGGGTGTACAATCTACGATGCCGCTTTGGATGATCACATAGTCAAATTCACTTTTGGGCGATTGAAAATAAAAAGTTTGCTTGAGTAGTTCTGTCGATGTGGCTCCTCCAATCGCTATTTGACAAACGGAATAACCATTTTTACGCAATAATTCTGGCCATGTATTAGAAAAGGAGCAGTTTTCAGGTTGTGACCTGGGAAGAGAAAGGGAATCAGTAAACAACAATATGTTTTTACTCATTTCATCTTGGTCTTTTCGTTTAGTAGCTGTATAAGTGCTTGGTCTGTTTTGTATTTCAACTGACAATCTTTATTTATCGCTGCAATTGCAGGATTAGCATCTAAAAATGTTAGAATGTCACTTAGTTCGTAGTCTTTTTTATCGTTGGCTATAAAATGATCATGGATTTTATTAAAGAGTATTAAATCTTCTTCATAATCTAATGTTAGTCGATAATCTCGCACTAAATGTGCTGGTAATTCAACGGTATTTAAGTTGAAAAATTCAGGGTTGTTTTGAAAATACCACGTCATGTATTCTGAATAATCAGCAGATGTAAAGTAGGCTTTTATTTTTCGAAGGGCGGAAACATTAATGATTTCGAGGTTGCAGCCTATAGCCGCGCTTTTTCCAATGGTATAATCAGCTCCTTTTTCGAAATGCGATGCAAGCAATATTCGGCAAGTTTCCGGATCTACGTATGGCATGTCGGCGGTGATTCTAACGATTACATCGATGTCCATTTCATCGCAAATCTTTAAATAACGTGCAATCACATCTTCTGGATCTCCTTGAAAGAAAACAACATCGGGATGGTAGGTGTGATTTTTCAGTTCATCGTCTTGGGGATTTGTTGAGCTGGCAAGAATAGTGTGGTGAACGTCTCTGAATTTCAAGGCACTTTTTATACAATATTCTACCGATGGCAAATTTCCAATGGGTAAAAGTGCTTTTTCTTTTAAGCGCGATGATTTTAAGCGACACGCTATGATGCTTGCAATTTTTGCTTCCTTAAAATCAGCTTTATTAATGGTTTGACCCGCTTGAATAGGAGAACTTAGTATTTTCTTTTCCGCTTGAAGTTGGAGTACTTCATTGAACGTTAAACCATCTTTCCCTGAACGTCTGAAGATTAAGTCACTCGAACTGCTGATTAAGTCTCCAGCAGCTAAAAGTTTTTTTGTAAGGGGTTTCATTTGACTTTTATGCAGGTAGTCAATTTCACGTGTATTGATGAACTCTTTATCGGCTAAGGCAGTGTAATTATCTACGTTGGCGACTAACTCATCGAATTGTTTTTTCGTGATGGATGAAAAGTGATCGTACTTTGTCTCACGATCGTCGAGCATGACATGTTTTTCAATGGCATCAACGCCATTTAACACAGCGATTAATGGTAAAGTGAGCGCATCGTTGGACTTACCTTCGGTATGGTCTGCAAATACGATTTCGTTTTTAAAATGGTTTTTTAAAATGGCGATTTTATTCAATCCGCTGTCTTCTAATAAGGTAGGGTAGGATTGAAAACCAATTTCCAACATTATTTTTTGCGGTCTCAAGTTATTGTTCACCTTTTCTATTATCGCTTCAATGGCCTCAATGGATTGGGCAGCAATGTTTAATATGATAATTTTCTCTTGCAAATTGGTAGAAGCGAGTAGGTCAAAAACTTCTTGATTCTGTAACACGGAACTTTGAAATTTTATTCCTTTTATTTTTTCAATGTTTTCATTAAGAATTTGTACGCCATATGCGTCAAATAAATCGAGCCAGACATCTTTGCTTTTTTTTGCCTCGCCGATAATTTCCTTCCAATCGTTGGGAGCAAAGTACAATTCTTGGTATACTGGATACCATTCAAAGTCTTTTGTCGCGATGGTATCGGGTGAAAAAGCTTGAAATTTTATTCCGAAATTTCCAGAAAGGTCACTGAATTGCGCAATCAGGTCGTCTAAATATTGACGGTTTCCACCATGCGTATTGGCAACTTCAATAATATAATAGGGAGATTTGTTCATAAAATAAAGGTGTTACGCCTTAAAATTAGGGTCAATGTGTTCACGAATTAATTCACGTAAACTTTCCACATTTTCCATTTTTTCATTATCAAGTGAATTGTAGGAGAATCCTTCTTTTACTTTTATAGCATTGAATTTCAACACAAACTCATTCAGGTTCCATACTGTTGATTGTGGAATAATGACGTAATATTTACCTAAATCATAGGTAAAAAAAGAATCAGATGCACTGATCATTTCTTCGTGAATTTTTTCACCAGGACGAATTCCAATCACTTTTTTTTCGCAGTTGGGACCAATAGCTTCTGCCACATCCATGATTCGGTAAGAAGGGATTTTTGGGACAAATATTTCGCCGCCCCAAGCCGTTTGCAAAGCATGCATGACCATATCAACACCTCCTTGAAGGGAAATATTAAACCGTGTCATTGATTCTACGGTAATTGGGAGGACATTGTCAATTTCTTTTCGCTTTAAAAAGAAAGGAATAACCGAACCATTTGATCCCATGACATTTCCGTAGCGAACAACGGAGAACTTAATGTCGCGTTTTCCTTTGATGTTATTAGCGGCAACGAAGAGTTTGTCGGAGGTTAATTTAGTTGCACCATACAGATTGATGGGAGCACACGCTTTATCGGTTGAAAGCGCGACTACATGTGAGACATTCGTTTTCAATGCTGCTTTAATTACATTTTCAGCACCACCTACATTCGTCTTTACGCATTCATCTGGATTGTATTCAGCAATATGTACGTGTTTCATTGCTGCCGCGTGAATGACATAATCAATTCCTGAGAACGCTCTTTCTAATCGCTCATAGTCTCTTACATCTCCTATAAAATAACGGAGTTGGGGGTATTTTTTGACTGGAAACTCTTGTTCCATTTCAAATTGCTTCTGTTCATCTCGCGAAAAAATAACCAACCTACTGATATCAGGATGTTGGGTAAGTAAATGTTTCGTAAGTGCTTTTCCTAATGACCCTGTTCCTCCTGTTATTAGTACTGCTTTATCTTTCATATTACTATTTATACAAATATATTAAATCCTATGCAATCACTATGATTGACTTTTCCGAAGTTCCGATAACGATTTCCGCTCGAATGCATCAATCATCGATACTTCACTGCAATTATAGATGCTCACATTTCTTTTTTTACTGAATTTCAAGATGTCCCAATATCCTTTAAATGACAAATAGAATTTATGAAGAATTTCGTGTAATTTCCTTGGTCTAGTGATGTAGTCTTGCACTTTTTCGGGACGTGATGTTTGCTCGTCGTAGTAATGCTTCTGATGCACAAGGGCTTCATTGTTATCGTTTACGGAAATCTCTGCTAACCACGAATGATCAGCTCCCACGATGGCTATGGTTTTATAATTCAGGAAAATGGCATTCATGATCCCAGGTATCAATACATTGTGAGGCCGGGGAATAGCCCACGATCTTTTGTAAACAAAGTGGGTAAAAAAGTTAAATCCCTCACCGGGTGTTTGATTAAAGTAGATGGCTTTTATGTTTTGATTTCCAGCAATTAATGCTTTAAAATGACTTGATTTTTTTGCGCGGAAGGGAACCATTAAAAACATTTCCCAGGATGTAGTCGCAAGGAGGTTACCAAATAATTCTTTTCGTAATTCTTGGTAAAAAGGCGATAGGCTCTCTTCAGTTTGAAAGTAACTCACCGCGTTTAATAGGTAAAGTTTTGGTTGTAGTGTCGTGAAATATTCGGTATTGGCAAATTGGTTAACTGCCATTAAATCATAGTCTTGAAATGATTCAATTGAATGTTTTTCTATGGTTTTTTTGAGTGATGGGCCATTCCCAAGTAGTAAACAAGTGTCCTTCTGCGTAAATTTTGATTGGAGAATATGGGTGAATTTTGTTTGAAGAAATATACGAATACACGAGGCAAAGGTATTGCCTAAATTTCTAAACCAAGATTGAACACACACTAGTAAACGCATAACTTAGATGTACTACTTAGAAAGCAGCCCTAAGGTTACCCAATAACGGAATAAAAGAATCATTTTTGCTCGCTGATAGTGTAGGGTTAGTAAAAAATAGAACGCGATGAGTATACTTGCTCCCCATTTCATAAGTTCAATAATTAGTCTTTTTATGTAAGAAAAACCGCCTTCTTTTGAAGACCTTATTCGTTCACTTTTTCCAGTTCCTATCCCTTGTTTTTTGATGAAAGAAGTGAGCGTTCTTTCCACTGGAACGGAATGAAACACAAGCGCATTGGGTAAATAAAACACTTTCATGTTGTGATTGTACAACTTATTGAACAAATCCTTTTCTTCGCCACCGCTTAGAGAAGCTCCAATTCTTCCTAAACTGACATCAAATAATCCAACTTGCTCAAAAACAGGTGTTCGAAAGGCCATGTTAGAACCACGAGGGTAATCATTTGAAGTAAATTGTAATTTTTCATCTCCTTTGTTAAAATAACCAAGCAGTGAATTCAGAAAGCGATTTTCCCATTTTGGGATCGTATCTTCATAATGCAACAAAATTTTTCCACCAATGGCCATTGTGTCTGGAGAAGCTGAAAATTCATTTACGAGCACAGTCAGGTAATGCTCATCGATGAAGGCGTCATCATCCAAAAAGGTAATTAATTCAAAGTTGGCTTTTTGAATGGCATGATTTCTTGCAAATGATAGCCCTTGATTCATTTCTTCGCAATAGCGCGTTTGTAAAGTGGGGTTTTTGCGTTGAAATTCTTGAAAAAGTTCGGCTGTATTTCCTGGTGAATTATTATTGACAAGGACCACTTCAAATTGATCAGTTGCTAACGTTTGTTTTTCGATCGATGCAAATAATTGCGGAAGGTATTTTTCCCGATTATAGGTACAAATGGCAACTGAAATTTTTAGCATTGACAACCCTTTTTATTGAGCTAAAAGTAACTTAATTTCTGAGATGGCTAATGAAAGGCCACTAGGTAATTTTCCTCCTGCTGTTGCAAAAAAGTTTTGTCCGCCACCACCTCCTTGAATATGTTGTGCTGCTGAGCGTATTAACTTCGATGCGTCCCAGCCTTTATCCTTCACTAAATTTTCCGAAATGATTAAACTCAAGGTGCATTTTGCCCCATCTTTGTTGCCAATTACCCCCACAAAATTATCCGTTTCACCTTTTAATTGAAATAAAATATCTTTCACTGAATCACTATCTAAATCTACGATCTCACCTAAAAATTGAATGCCATGTTCAGCGCTAATTTTCGTAGAAAGTACTGCCTTTGTTGCTTTGCTTTTTTCGCGTTGGAATTGTTCTAATGACTTCGTTAATTCATTGTTTTTCTCGATTAAATCAAGTAATGTTTTTTGTATATTTTGAGGATGCTTTAATAGGGCACTTAGCTGATCTAAGGTCGCAGACTTTTCTTTGTAATAGTCTTGTGCTCTTGGTCCTGTTATCGCTTCAATTCTTCGGATGCCGGCTGCCACTGCTGCTTCTGAAGTGATTTTGAATAGTCCAATTTTTCCCGTTGATGGAACGTGTATTCCACCACATAATTCAACTGAATCTCCAAATTTGATAACGCGAACAGAATCGCCGTACTTTTCGCCAAATAAAGCCATAGCACCCAACTTTTTTGCTTCCTCAATCGGTACAGCGCGCCGCTCTTCCAAGGGGATGTTTGAATGAATCGCCAAGGTAACCATTGCTTCAATTGCTGCTAATTCATCGTCTGTTATTTTTGCAAAATGGGAGAAGTCGAAGCGTAAATTGGAAGGATTAACGAGTGATCCCTTTTGCTCCACATGCTTACCGAGTACGGAACGTAAAGCGTGATGCAATAAATGCGTAGCGGAATGATTGTCAGCACTTAAATTGCGTTTATCGACATCAATCTGAGCTGTAAATACACCACCCAATTCAACGGGGATTTTTTCCGTTAAATGGATAATTAAATTATTTTCTTTTTTCGTATCAAAGATGGAAATGGTGGATGCTTCATTACGAAGTATTCCTTTATCTCCTACTTGGCCACCTCCTTCTGGATAGAATGGAGTTTGATTCAATACCAATTGAAAAAAGTCTTTTTGCTTTTGAGATACTTTGCGGTACTTGATAATGCGAACTTCAGCACTTGTATAGTCATAACCTATAAATTCCGTTGTTTCGTCGGGATTTACCTGAACCCAATCGGCTGTTTCTACGGCTGTTGCTGCACGAGATCTATCTTTTTGTATTTGAAGTTCGTGATCAAAAGCCTGCTCATCGATCGATAGGCCATTTTCACGTGCAATTAACGAAGTTAAATCGACGGGAAAACCATAGGTATCATACAATTCAAACACGGCATTTCCAGCAATAATCTGCTGGTTTTGTGCTTTACACTCGTTCATTAGCAGCTCCATTCTTTTAATTCCGAGCTCTAATGTTCTAAAAAAACTATTTTCTTCTTCGCGAATTACTTTGGAAATGATGTCTTTTTGAGCGATCAATTCTTGGTAAGGATCTCCCATTAATTCACACAATACGAGCGATAAGTCACTCAAAAAAGATTCCTTTAATCCCAATGTTTGGTAGCCATAACGTACTGCTCTTCGTAAAATTCTTCGGATAACATACCCAGCACCATTGTTGGCCGGTAGCTGTCCGTCGGCAATTGAAAAAGCGATGGTTCGCACATGGTCTGCGATAACGCGTAAGGCTATATCCGTTTCTTCCGATTTTCCATAAGGAATCCCAGAAACCTTAACCATGTGTTGAATCAAGGTTTGAAATAAATCGGTGTCGTAATTGGATTGTTTTCCTTGTAGTGCCATTGCCAAACGCTCCAATCCCATGCCTGTATCAACGTGCGTAGAAGGAAGGTTTTCCAAGGAACTATCCGCTTTTCGATTGAATTGCATGAAAACATTGTTCCAAATTTCAATCACTTGTGGATGGTCATTATTTACTAAATCGCGACCAGGTATTTTCTTTTTATCGGCATCATCACGCAAATCCACGTGAATTTCGGTACACGGTCCACAAGGTCCTGTATCGCCCATCTCCCAAAAATTATCTTTTTTAGAAGCCAAAATAATTCGGTCTTCCGAAATATATTTTTTCCAAATGGAATAACTTTCTTCATCTCTCGGCACATTATCTGCTTCATCTCCTTGGAAAACGGTAACATACAGTTGATCTTTTGGAATTTTGTATACTTCCGTTAATAATTCCCAAGCCCAAGAAATCGCCTCTTCTTTGAAATAATCTCCAAACGACCAATTCCCCAACATTTCAAACATGGTATGATGGTAGGTATCAACCCCCACTTCTTCTAAGTCGTTGTGCTTTCCAGATACGCGCAAACATTTTTGGGAATTAGCCACCCGCTTTTCGCTTGCTACTTGGTACCCCAAGAAAAAATCTTTAAATTGATTCATTCCTGCATTGGTAAACATTAAGGTTGGGTCATTTTTCACAACCATGGGCGCTGACGGAACAACTTTATGTCCTTTGCTTTCAAAAAAATCAAAAAATTGCTGTCTTATTTCAGATACGGTCATTGCATTTTACTTATGCTTACAAAGTTAGAAAATTCCTTGTAATTCGGTAACTACGATCACCATCAAATCAAGGAATGTTTATTATTGCTTTATTTTTCGATCGATCATAAATTATTCCACAAGACTATTTCAGAAATCAGTGTCTCTCGGCTTACTTCGGCCCTTCGACAGGCTCTGGGGAGTCCAGGCTCAGCACAAGCCGCTCGATTCACTTCAATTTGCTAATCGAATTCTCTGTGTCTCTAGATTTGTCTCGGAGGAAATATTCGGCCTTGAATTTGATGGTTTTGACAACTGAATTGAAACTGTTAATTTTTAAAATTTCTGTAAGAACATTTTTGAAAAATTTCAGTTTCAAAAAGGAGTTAAAATTTACGCCGCGGCGGACGCTACGAGTTTTAAATAGTTGTTAAATAGTAATTTGCGTCCGCCATGGCGGAAAAATAGAATTCAAAGCCTTGACTTTTTTAGCTTCGCTGCTACTTCGTGGTGTTTCTTTTTTTGTCAAGAAAAAAAGAAAGGGAAATGAAAAAAAAGATCAAATTGAGCTAATTGTTTGCGATATGAATTTGTTAAGGATTGGTGATAAGCAAGCGTACACTCAAATAAAAATTAATACTAACTCCATTTTAGAAATAGGAGATGAACCGGTCGAAAATTTCGACCGGTTCAAAAATATCAAACATTCAACACTAAGACCAAAAGCGATTCTATCGATTTCAGAAATCAGTGTCTTTCACTACGCCGTGTCTCTCGACTCCGCTCGATTCACTTCAAAAGCTAATCGAGCGGAGTCGAGATGAGCAATAATGAAGATTACACTTCGCAGCGTCTCTCGATTCACTTCAATAGCTAGCTTATCGAGTCCGTCAGTTGACGGAGTCGAGATGAGCAATAAATTCAATACTTTTGTATAAAATTTAGGCATGGAGTTCATCGATCCCCTTTTGGATAAATACGTTTGCGAGCATACTGCAAATGAAAGTGACTTGTTAAAGAAAATAAACCGTGAAACGCATTTGGAAGTACTTCAGCCGCGTATGTTAAGCGGACATTTTCAAGGACGCGTATTGAGCATGTTTTCAAAAATGATTCGACCTGAAAGAATTTTGGAAATTGGCACTTATACTGGTTATTCGGCACTTTGTTTAGCTGAAGGATTGACGCCTAATGGAAAATTAGTTACGATTGATATCAACGAAGAATTAGCCTCAAGAGTGAGGGGCTATTTTGCTGAATCTCCTTACAGTCAACAAATAGAGTATTTAATTGGTGATGCGATGACTATCATTCCGAATCTCAAGTCACAATTTGACATCGTATTTATTGATGCCGATAAATCGAATTACATCAATTATTATCATTTAGTATTTTCCATGGTAAAAGTTGGTGGGTACATCATCGCTGACAATGTGTTGTGGTCTGGAAAAGTAATTGATGCCTCCCAACATGATAAAGACACCTTGTTATTAAGAGAATATAATCAACTTGTTCACCAAGATGATCGAGTAGAGGAGGTGTTATTCCCGATACGCGATGGATTGATGATAGCACGAAAAATTAACGAATGATTACTCAGGAAATTCGTGTTACAGGGGACGGTTCAAAAACTATTTTTCTCCCTGAATTAAATGAAACCTATCATTCTTCCAATGGTGCAGTACAGGAGTCACGCCATATTTTTATTCAAAATGGCCTTGATTTAGTTGTAAATAAAGGAAATATTCGAATACTCGAGGTTGGCTTTGGTACAGGATTAAACGCTTTACTGAGTGCTAGTTGGGCCGAAAAGAATAATCAACCAATTCAATATATAGGAATTGAAGCGAAGCCATTACCTCCCGAACTTTGTTTTCAACTCGATTACCCTCGTCATATTGGTCAACATGCTGATAAGATTTACGATGAGCTCATTCGTTGTGATTGGGAAATAGATAATCAGTTAACTACACATTTTTCGATTCAAAAAAGGGAGATGAAAATTCAAGATTTCGTAGCTTTTGAACCTATGGATCTCATCTATTTTGATGCTTTTGGTCCACGGGTACAAGCAGAAATGTGGGACATTACCATTTTGGAGAAAATGATCCAATCCTTAAATTCAGGAGGCGCCTTAGTTACCTATTGTGCCCAAGGTCAATTTAAGCGCGACTTAAAAGCGGTAGGTTTTTCCCTAGAATCACTTCCTGGTCCTCCCGGTAAACGCGAAATGACAAGAGCAACAAAAATTTAAACCTTTTTTTCTTGGGCTAAATCTTTACCTATTTATCATTTTATCAAATACCATAAAAGCTACTAGCTAAAATGGTTGGATTTACAGCGTAACGTTATTATCCTAAAAAATCTCGGAACCAATACCCACTGTCTTTGATTAGGCGCTTTTGCGTTTTGAAATCTACGTGGACTAAACCAAAACGAGGAGAAAATCCTTCGCTCCATTCAAAGTTATCCAATAAAGTCCAACAGAGATAGCCTCCAATATTGACGCCTTCTTGCTTCGCCCTTAATACTTGCTTTAAGTAACGCTGATAATAGTCGATTCGTTTTAGGTCGTTTACCTTTCCTAAAATAAGCTCATCGGGAAATGCACAGCCATTTTCCGTTACAATGATTTTTTTAACCCCGGGGTAAGCTGCAAATTGTTTGATGATTTGATACATTCCTTCCGGATAAACTTCCCAACCCATGTCTGTAATTTCTTGTACATTTCGTTTTTCGGGTTTAATTTCCAATCCTTTCATGATCGGAATCAAGCCCATTTTTTTTACAACTTCGCGTGTATAATTTTGAATGCCGATAAAATCAAAATCAAAGCTTAATTTTTCCAAATCACCGGGCTTTATATAGGCATCGAGTTTTTTTAAAATCGGAAAACTAGCTGTTGGATATCCCATTCCCAAGGCAGGTTCAATGAATAGGCGGTTCAGCAATACATCCCAACGTTCTGCCGATTTCTTATCGTGTTTTTCACTGGTGTAGTAATCAACATGCGCACACGAGTAAGTCGTGCCAATTTGAGCAGCAGGAACATTTTTACGGATAATTCTTCCGCCTTCCGCTTGAGCCAGGCATACGTGATGAACGGTCGGTAAAAAATTCTTAAATCCTTTTAAACCCGGGGCATGATACCCAATTAGATAACCAAGCGCAGTAAAGGCTGAAGGTTCATTAAAAACCATCCAATTTTTTACTTTGCTGCCAAAATTTTTACTCACCAATTCTGCATATTCACTAAACCAAGCCAGCGATTCTCGATTCTTCCATCCCCCTTGATCTTGAAGGACCTGAGGAAGATCCCAATGATATAAAGTAAGCCATGGTTCGAGACCTCTCACTAGGCAGGCATCGATTACCCGATGATAAAAATCAATGCCTTTTTGATTGGGCTCACCAATTCCATTTGGTAAAACGCGACACCATGAAATGCTGAAACGAAAAACGGTCATGTTTAAGGACTTCAGTAGATCCAAATCTTGCTCATACGAATGGTAAAAATCACAGGCCACGTCGCCATTTTCTCCTGTTTTAATCTTGCCCTTCTCGTGGGAAAAGGTATCCCATATCGAAGCTGATTTTCCGTCTAGTTCATGAGCTCCTTCAATTTGAAAAGCAGAAGTGGCGACTCCCCATTTAAAATCCGGACCAAAATCAAGTCTAGAGAAATCTAAATTGTGTTGTAAAGGTATTTTTCCAAAAACAAATTTAGGCGATATGACAGCACCTACTGAAGAAGCTAAAAATAAGCGCAAAACGTTCCGTCGCTCCATAGGTTAAGTACTGTGTTAACTTCAAAGGTAAATAAAGAATGTTAAGAGAAATTCTAATAACTAATTTTACTTGATGGATTAATTATTCCTTTTAATAAAATGCTTAATTTCGACAGACAAAAAAAAAACTGTTATGAAGCGCTTTTTTCTTACCTTATTTTCATTTTTTGTTTTAAGTAATATAGCGCTGAGTCAAGACAAGCTCAACAGTGGAGGTATGTTATCGCTGGGAACTAGAACCACCATTAGCGCTTTTAATGATGATAAAAATGAATTCCCTGGCATAGGAGTAGGGGGGCAATTTAGATTGAGGCTTTCAGAAAAAATAAACACAGATTGGTTTTTTGATTACATCACCAGTGATATTTTGACCTATGCCCATCGAACCGATTATCATATTGGTTGGAGTGTTTTGTATTATCCATTTGCTACAAAGCCTACCTTAAATCAGGATCAGGTGAATTCAAAATTCAAATCTTTTTTTCGTCCGTATATTTTAGCAGGACACTGTTTTGATTATTCCTTATTTCAAGATAAAAATGACGGGGACCATTTTGCAGAAAGATGGAGTTCTGCGGTGCAAGCGGGCATAGGGTGTCATTTTAACATGAGCCCAAGATTTGATGTTTCATTAACTACGCAATACATGGTGCATTTGGGAAAGCATATTGACGTCGATTATGATTTCAATTCTAACACCTTACTATTTACGGAGGATAAAGGCAGCGCTCTAGCTGGGCATCTATTGGTAAATCTGAGTTTAAATTATAAAATTGCGAAGTTATGGGGAAGAAAATAAGCATCTTATTTCTTCTAGTGACGGGAATTACCTTCGGTCAAAAGAAAGAAACAGAAATAGAGAAAAGTAACTTCCAACCGACTTTGTTGAAAGCCTCTGCAACGATTGCTCCAACTCGATTTCTAAACATTAATTCCAGCGCAGCAATGTTAAATGGCTACTTGGAATATGTCTTGGATGAGCGAATTAGTGTTCGTGGGGATGTCTTTTATTTTCTTCCTAATGCTACATATTTAAAGTTAAATCCATTAAATGTCCCGGAAAGTTATTCGGCTTTGTATGCTGGATTTGGCTATCATATAGGTAAGAAAAATTGGAAGCACTCCTTACATTTTGAACCCGGGGTATCCTATACTAAAATTGCGAAAGATAATTTGAAAATGGAATACCGATGGACTGTTAATCCTTCTTTTTTAGTTAAAGTTGGAACCTGCTTATACGTTTCACGTTTTTTTCATTTTTTTGCTGAATTAAACTATTGCGATAGCTATGTAAGAACAACACCCGTAAATTCCATTTCCATGAAACAAATCGGAATCAGCGCTGGGCTTGGTTTTCATCTTGTCACCAAGCAAAAAAGTGAATCTGTTATTTTTGATTAACCAAGTGAGATGTAAGAAGGAGTTATTTTTCGAATCTTCATTAAAGTTTTGTATGGCCTCAAGTTTTAATTAGATTTACATAAAATTTATAAAAATGATTAAAAAAGTACTCAGTTTCCTTATTATTTTAAGCTCGACACTATCTACTAATGCTCAGGTTGGTGATTGGATAGCTGCCAATCCTGGTTTGGGAATAGACGTGGCTGTGGATCCTTTTAACGATAGCTATACTTGCGGTCAAATTGTTGGCGCTAATAATCAAATTGGCACCTCTGTTTTTACTAGCAATGGTTTACAAGATGTTGTGGTACAAAAATATGCTTCAAATGGAGCCTTGTTATGGGTAAGTCATTTTGGAGGTGCAGGCAGTGATTATTCCTCTAAAATTGTTTTTGATGGTGTAAATGCGGTCTGGGTAGTAGGTCACTTTCAACAAACAATGACAGTGGGTGCATTTACACTCGTATCCAGCGGTGGATCAGATGTTTTTATCGTGAAATTAGATGCAAGTAATGGTGCGATTTTAATGGCTAAAAAAGGAGGGGGGAGTACCAATGATTACGCTATGGACTTATGTATTGGGTCAAATGGAAATTTGTTTTTCTCGGGAAATTACAATGGTGCTTTCATTTTTCCAGGCGCAAATATCAATTCTGTTGGCAATGGTCATGCTTTTTTATTGGAAATAGATTTAGCAGGAGTTCCAGTTCAATCTTTTGGTATTACTGGTGGGGTTTCTATTTGGACGCATACGGTTGATGTTAACGGTAATATTTACATTGGTGGTTTTTCAACTTCCACTAACATCGGATTTAATGGTTCTTCCCAGTCAATGAATGGTCAGAATCACTTTATCGCCAAATTCGATGCAATGGGTGTTTTTCAGTCTAATTCGCTCTCCCTATTTAACGGTGAGATTTATGGACTATCTGCCGACTCAACAGGAAGTATTTATTTCACAGGAAATTTCGATTCTCAAGCGAGTTTTGGTCCAATTTCTTTAGTGAATGGCGCAAATGATAACGCACTCCTAGTTAAGATAAATAATAATGGTAATTATTCTTGGGCAAAATCCTTTGGCGGTAACGGAAACGATCAGGGGTATGATTTAAAATGCAAAAGTAATAGTGAGTTATTGTTGACAGGCGTTTATACTGGAAATATCACTTTCGGCTCAATTCCATTATCTGGCGGTTCGAATTTCAGGGCGTATTTAGCTGAAATTGACACAAGTGGTCAGGTGTCAATGGTTACTTCTGGTGGGTCTGCTTCAACTGTTATTGCGAATTCACTAACATTTTCTGGAAATGGTATTTACTTATCAGGTTCTGGTTATGGCAATATGAACATGGCAGGACTATCCTCTTTTGTTTCAGAATCTTTTTTAGTAAAAATAGCCGGGAATTCGAATGCAATTACAGGTAAAGTATTTCAAGATGTGAATAATAATGCCTTAATGGATCTTACTGAAGTAGGCTTGCCAAACGTCTTAGTGCAGGTAAGTAATGGTTCATTTCAAGCCTTATCCGCAAACAATGGTTATTATGAAGTATATGCAAATTCGGGCAGTTATGGGGTGAACATACCAAATATTCCGTTGTATCATACGCTTACCACCCCACCACCTCAAAATGCCACATTTGTTGGTTTGGGTAATGTGGATTCTCTTAATCATTTCGGTCTTCTTCCAACTCCCAATATGCCTGATTTACGTGTGACGCTTACTCCAATTACCGCTCCCAAAGCAGGATATGTGTTGAGTTACATGTTGTCTTACAAAAATGTGGGAACTGTGGCTCAAAATGCGACAATTATATTCACGCCTCCTGCAGGTATTAACTTTTTATCTGCCTCACCTGCACCAACTGTTCAAATCGCCAACAATGTGCAGTGGCAATTAGGTATTTTACAACCTGGACAACAAGGTGATGTGCACGTTCAATTTAACATTCCTGTTGGAACTTCTATAGGTTATCCTCTTGCATCTCAAGTGCAAATCACTCCTGTGGCAGGTGATTTAACTGCGAACGATAATGTTTCTGTGAATCAAATTCAGGTTGTTGGCCCTTACGATCCAAACATAAAATTGGTTGATAAAGACACACTCTACAATGTCTCTAACGCTGATTGGTTAGAATATACCGTTCATTTTCAAAATGTTGGAAACGATACCGCCTACAATGTTGTAATTATTGATACCCTTTCCTCTTTTTTAGATTTAGCTTCTTTTGAAGTTATAGCCATGAGTCATCAAGCACTTGAAGTGAACTTTGAGGGGCAAATAATGACCTTACGATTTAATCAAATAATGTTGCCAGATAGCTCCACCAACCAAGTTGGCTCCAATGGATTTGTGAAATTTAGGTTAAAACATCCTGCCTCATTTCCTTTCCTTTCCGAAATTAACAATTTCGTCGATATTTACTTTGACTTTAATGACGCTATTCGCACAAATACTGCCACCACCGTTCATTTAGATTCCTCGCTTTCTCAAATACTGATAGTGGAACAACAAGATGGATTGGTTATTTTTCCAAATCCTACTGATGCTGATTTAACCATTAAATTAGCAAAATCGCTGACTGAATCTAAGCAAGTCATTTTAACGGATTTGAGTGGAAGGATTCACCTCGTAGAAACAATGCTCGATCAAGAAACTACTATAAATACTTCCTCGTTGAAACCTGGATTTTATATCGTTCAAGTGAAGAGCGGAAGTTCTCAGTGGAGTGCAAGAATTGTTAAACTCTAAGTAGCTTCTCTTTTGTTAGTTGCTTTTATTGAATAAAAATAGATGGCAATAATAAAAGAACCCTTCCTAAAGATCTTTTATATTCATTGCAAGGTACCAAAGGAATGTATAGCAGCATTGAGATTGGAATCACAGCAAATTCCCGCGACAATGACTTAACTATGTGGGCAGACGATGTTACGATTCAAAGAATGAATTAATCCTATTAAATTCCATTCCTTAGTAAACGTTCGCATGCAGTTCTATATACTGTTGCTAATTCGTTTACAATTAGGGCAGTTGCTCCCCACAACCAATTATCATCTAAATTAAAACCAGGCACTGTTGTGTATCCATTTCCCTTTACCAGCTCGACTTCACGGTATTGGATGGCGTTGTGATCCGAAAACGAAGATAAGGAGCGGATAATTATTCTCTTTACTTCTCGTTCATTGGCAATTAGTTCCGGTAACTTTTCATGAAGAATCACGAATGGATAAACGTCAAAATTCGAAACTGGAATGTATACTGGAGTAAGTTCCCCGATATATTCACCTATGGTTTTTGAAAGTCCGATTTCCTCTTCCGATTCCCTTCTTGCAGTACTTAATAAATCAACATCTTCTGTTTCAACTTTACCACCCGGAAATGCAATTTGTCCACTGTGGGCGCCACTATACTTGGACCGTTCAATTAATACTAGGGAGATGTCATTCATTTCTTCCATAACAATATGAATCGCCACGGCAGATGAGACAGGGTTTATTGCATGGTGACGGACTTCACTAGAAACTTTTCTTCCCGATGGAAGGAGAGGGAGGTGCGCCTTCTCGCCCGGTAATTGACTTGTCAAAATCTCAATAAAATGTTCTCTAAGCGACATTAATTCTATATTTCAGGATTAAATGTAGCCATAAAAAGCGGAAGGATAAATGACTTTTAGCAACTTTTATTCATTTTACTTAATTTATACTTTTTGTAAATACCCCTAAAAATTTAGGGGGTATTGTTGAAAAATTGTTAATTATTTTCAAGTTTCGACTGTAAATAATCCTAAATTTGTAAAAAAAAATAAAAAATGGCAACAAAACGATTAAATGCGTATCAAGATGTTTTGAATCGCGAACCAATAAACATCGATTACGAGGGAAAATTATCTGATTTATTTGGGATGAATGTTTTTCATGCTGAAATGATGCGCGAATATTTGCCATCTGACACCTATAAATCGATGATGGCTTCCATGCACCATGGCGTTCGTTTGGATCGGAAAAATGCAGATCAAGTTGCCTCCGCTATGAAAGATTGGGCTATTTCAAAGGGAGCCACCCATTATACCCATTGGTTTCAGCCTTTAACAGGATCAACTGCAGAAAAACACGATGCGTTTTTTAAGCCCATCGGACCAGGTAAAGCCATTGAACGTTTCGACGGTGATTTATTAGTACAGCAAGAACCTGATGCTTCTTCATTTCCGAACGGAGGCATACGAAATACCTTTGAAGCTCGCGGATATACCGCTTGGGATCCGTCATCACCTGCTTTTGTGATCGGCAAAACATTATGTATTCCAACTATTTTTATTTCTTACACGGGTGAATCACTCGATTATAAAATGCCCTTAATTCGCGCTTTAGCGGCAATAGATAATGCTGCTGTAGAAATTTGTCAGTTTTTTGATAAGAATGTGGCGAAAGTCAATGCTACATTGGGATGGGAACAAGAGTATTTCTTGATCGATCAAGCCTTATTTAATGCTCGTCCGGATTTATTGCTGACTGGTCGTGCCTTATTTGGTCATGCACCAGCAAAAGGACAACAACTGGATGATCATTATTTTGGTTCCATACCAGAACGCGTACATTCCTATATGCGTGACTTTGAAATCGAGTCCTTGAAGCTTGGAATTCCAGTAACAACAAGACATAATGAGGTGGCACCCAATCAATTTGAATGTGCGCCAATTTTTGAAGAGTGCAACCTCGCCAATGACCATAATTTATTACTAATGGACGTGATGGAAAAGGTTGCTCGCAAGCATAATTTTCGAGTATTGTTGCACGAGAAACCTTTCAAAGGAGTCAATGGATCTGGAAAACACAATAATTGGTCATTGGGAACGGATACGGGAGTTAACTTATTAGCGCCAGGGAAAAATCCAAAATCGAATCTTCAATTTTTAACCTTTTTTGTAAATACCATCAAAGCAATTCATGATCATGCTGATTTATTGCGAGCAGCGATAGCGTCCGCAGGGAATGACCATCGTTTAGGAGCCAATGAAGCGCCACCAGCCATCATATCAGTATTTATTGGGACACAATTATCTAGTTTATTGGATGAACTTGAGAAAAACATTAAGGCGGGGAAAATGACACCTCAAGATAAAACAGAATTAAAATTAAACATCGGCAAAATCCCACAAATTTTACTGGATAATACAGACAGAAATCGCACCTCACCGTTTGCCTTTACGGGTAATAAATTTGAATTTAGGGCGGTAGGTTCTTCGGCAAATTGCGCATCAGCGATGATTGTAATAAATACCATTGTTGCCAATCAGTTGAAAATTTTCAAAAAATCCATTGATGCACGCATGTTAGAAGGGGAGGGGAAAGACGAGGCAATTTTAAAAGAACTACAGGTGCTCATCAAAAGTTCAAAGAAGATTCGTTTTGAAGGAAATGGTTACGGTGACGAATGGATGAAAGAGGCGGAAGGACGTGGATTAACGAATATAAAAGATACTCCCCGTGCTATTCAAATTTGGCAAGGAAAAAATGTAGCGAAGCTTTTTGATGATATGGGTGTTTTAAGTCCTCGGGAATTAGAAGCAAGAACTGAAATAGAGTTTGAAAGTTACATCCTAAAGATTCAAATCGAATCACGATTGATGGGGGATATTATCCAAAATTATTTTCTTCCAGCAGCGGTCGAGTATCAAAATAAGTTATTGAAAAATGTGCAAGGATTGATGCAAGTTTTTGGTGAAAAAGAAGGTAAAAAACAAGGGCAGGCACAACTTGAATTGCTAACAAAAATTAGTGAACACCTTAATTTAATGAAGAAATCGGCTGATGTCATGTTGGGAGAAAGAAAAAAAGCAAATAAAATTGAGCATGCCGAAGAAAAAGCCATCGCATATTGTGATAATGTAAAGATTCACTTCGATGAGATACGTTACCATGCAGATAAATTAGAATTACTTGTAGAAGATGAATTGTGGCCATTGCCTAAGTTCAGGGAGATGTTGTTTACTAGGTAATCATTTCTTTTTTTAGCACATTACTTTGGATGAATAATACTTTTATTTAGTACGTTTTGTCGTTGTTTATCCAATAAATTCTATGTAAATTTGAATCACAAAAATAGAACGTCTACTTGTGAATCGATTTATTATTAAGGTTTCTTATATTGTTTCACTATTAGTATGCTTTTTTAGCATACATGGATTCGGACAAGTTGCTAGCTTTTCCACTATTCCAGTTGCTGTCAACGGAACCATTACGCTTTGTCAGGGTAATGCTATAACTTATACCAATACTTCAACAGGAACTAATAATAACACCAATTATAATTGGACATTTCAGGGTGGTAATCCGAATAATGGGAACCAGATTGGGCCATACACCGTAAATTATAACAGCAACGGAAATTTTACTACCACCTTAAGTTTGGGTGGGGGTAATACTGCAACTGTAAATGTCGTAGTTACCAACAATGCTGCCCCACAGGCAGCATTGACCATGCCAAATAGTGGTCAGTACTCGAGTATTGTGTACAATGGCTTAACTATTTTTCGTAAGTGTGGCAGTGGTTCGATAGGGATTTTTCCATTTACAGATCCAAACATGGCTTCAAATCCAGTGGGAACCACTTACTTGCTTAGTTGGGGAGATAATACAACGTCCACTATTCCTGCTGGAGCGGCACCGCAATGGCTGCATACCTATACGGGCCAGGGTAATTATACCTTATCCTACACAGTAACATTTCCGGGCGGTTGCACTACAACGAGTACCTACCAAGTTTACGTTGGAAATTTTGTACCTGGTATTACTTTATCCGGTTCTGGTTCAAGTTCTTGCCTACCGAGTAACTACTCCTTTACTTTAGCAGCACAATTGTCAGGGAATCCACCAACTATACCTCCATCTGTAGGGACTAGCTATCAGATTATTTACAATGATGGTTCACCTGTAACTATAATAAATGGATTAGGCGCCAATAACTTAGACACCATTTTTCATCAATTCACGAATACATCGTGTGGTGTAAATTCTATCATTCAAAATACAACCTATAACAATTCATATGTAATTCAAGTTTTGGCATTTAATGGCTGTAGCCCGCAAGGAACTTTTGCAGCAATTGGTCCAATTTCAGTGGCAAATAGTGTCAATGCGAGTTTTGTTTCTGTTCCTAATCAATTATCCCCGGTCTGTGTCAATCAAACGATATCGTATAACAATACTTCTGATCCTGGATCGAATGTTTCTTCGGGAAGTTGTGATTCACTTTATGGTCATTATTGGACCATTTCACCAAATTCTGGATTTGTTTTAGGTGGTGCTTTAGGTTCCAGTAATGGATACACACCTAATTCGGCGAATGGATACGATTGGACATTATGGACACAGGGTGCAAATCAATTACCTGTTACATGGACAACTCCAGGAACTTATCAAGTAACCTTGCATGCAGGAAATGATTGTGGAATTGATAGTTTAACAGAAACAATTTGTGTGGTTGCGCCGACAGTTGCCTCATTTACATTGCCTGTAAACACGGGGTGTTCGCCTGTCACCATAACTCCAGTTAACAATTCAAGTGTTCCGGGCTGTAATAATTCAAATTTTTACAATTGGTCAGTTAGCTCGACAAATCCTCAAAATTGCACCACCTTAGGAGGGCCTGCGGTTGCACCAGCAAACAGTAACCTTGCTACACCAAATTTTAACTTTACGGGTCCTGGGGTTTATACATTGCAACTAATTACAGGCTTAAATACGGCAATTCCAGGGAATTCATGTGTGAATGATACGATGGCACTTACTGTTACCATCAAAGCTTCCCCAATGCTTTCGATTACTCCGCCAGCCTCCATATGTGCTGGAAATAGTTTTACGCCGGTTATCAGTTCGAACGTGTGTTATGGTACACCACCGATTGCCTATGCCTGGAATTTTAACCCAAATAATAATATACCGCTTAACAGCCAGCCAAATCCTCTAACTTCTAATCTTCAGAATCCTGGCGCGATTACTTATCCAACGAGCGGCACTTTCCCTTTTTCTGTAAGTGCCACCAACGAATGCGGAACTACTACAGCCAATTCTACGATTGTTGTTCAACCAGGAGCAATCGTTACTCCTGGAACTTACGGTCCTTTTTGTATGGGTTCATCGGTACAATTAAATGGAGCGGTAAGTGGTGGCTCCCAAACAGGGACATGGTCTTCCAGTGTGGTGGGTGGAACTTTTACGCCCAACGCCAACGCATTAAATGCCGTGTTTACACCGCCACCAAATTTTGTTGGAAATGCTGTATTATCACTAAGTTCTGGGGTTCCTCCAGCGCCTTGTCAGGTAACTATAGCGCAAACTGTTATTTCATTTCAAACGCAAGCAACTGTTGTTCCGGGCAATTATGCGCCAATTTGCATGAATCAAGTGCTTACTTTGGCGGGTCAAATAGGTGGCGCTGCCTCTAGTGCAACTTGGACATCTAATGTTGGAGGTACCTTCTCTAATTCAACTTCCCTAACATCAACTTACACCCCACCTGTAGGATATGTGGGAAATGTCATTCTTACTTTAACCACCAATGACCCTGCTGGTCCTTGCGTTTCGGTGTCTTCTACAGTTACTATTGTTGTCAATCCAGTTCCTGTGGCTACGGTGAACCCACTTACTTCGGTAATTTGTTCAGGTGCTCAGGTGAGTTATAATTTATCGTCAACATTGGCTAATACCAATTATAATTGGCTAGTAGTCACGCCATTACCTGCCGGTGTTACAGCAAGTACAAGTGGAACGGTAAATTCACCAACTTCTATTTTAAACGTAACTGTAACAAATAACTCGACCGCCACGCAAACAATATCGTACACCATTACGCCCAATTTATCAGGCTGCAGTGGCACGCCCATCACCACACAAATAACAGTTCAGCCGGTAGCAACAAACGTTGTTAATCAAGCAATAACAGTTTGTCCCGGCGCAAACATAGCACCTGCTGCATTTGCCAGTGTTCCAGTCGGTTCAACATTTGTATGGTCAAATTCAAATACCTTAATCGGATTAGGAGCAAGTGGCTCAGGTAATATTCCTGCGTGGATTGCTCCAGCAAACAATACCAATTCGCCAATAGTTGGCACGATCAGCGTTACGCCGACTTACAATGGGTGTGTTGGAACGACAAGTAATTTTGTGGTAACGATCAACCCGACACCAAGTGTTACCAATGCAATATTAGCACAAGCAATCTGCTCAGGCGCTCCCACCACGGCAGTTACTTGGACGAGTGGGGTAGGTGCTTCTACCTTTGCATGGACAGCAGTGGGAAGCAGTGGAAGTGTCTCCGGATTTGCAGCAAGTGGAAGCGGAAATCTACCGGTAATAAATGGAATAACGAATTCCAGTAATACGAATCAAACGATTACGTATAGCGTAACGGCTTCGAAAAATGGTTGTAGCGGTCCAACGATTCAGTATGTTATAACCGTTTATCCAACACCCGTTTTAACTTTATCAGCCAATCAAACAGTTTGTGGAGGCGCTCCAACTACCTTAACAAGTTTTAGTAATTCAGTTGCAGGTGGGAATTTTTCATGGACGTTAAGTAATCCAGGTTCTGTACCCGGAACGATAACGGGTTATCCAAATCCAACACCAGGAAGTGGACAAATTCCTGCAAGCACGATAAACAACGGAGGTACCTCGCCTTACACTTTAAGTTATCAAGTTACCCCAACGGCGAATGGTTGTAATGGAACAGCGGCACCGTTTACCATTACGATAAATCCAGCACCTACCGCTCAATTTTCAATTGCTAATCAAGCAATTTGTACAGGTAGTAATACTTTAGGCGTTACGCTAAGTTCATTGACTGCGGGAGTTACATTTAGTTGGAATGCTTCAGTACCAGTAGGTGTTGGGAATTTCAATCCTGTATCGGGAACGAATACGATCCCTGTTTACAACAACCTTACAAATTTGGGAATCACCCCGTTGGTGGTTACAATTACTGCTCAAGCTACTACAACGGGAGGATCTCAATGTCCGGGTTCTATTTCTACCTACACAATTACGGTAAATCCATCGCCTATTGCTCAAGCAGCCTTTGTTTCTAACGATACGATTTGTAGTGGCACACAAGTAAATATTGCTTTAAGTTCTACAACTCCCAATACCTTATTTACTTGGACGGCTGTTAATGGCGCTGGAATAACAGGTGGTGCCAATTCAGTCGCTGCGGGATCAACCATTCAGCAAACTTTAACCAATTCATCTGCGTTAATTGGCACAACCACTTATACCATTACGCCTTTATCGAGTGCATGTCCGGGAACTCCTATTGTAGTTGTTGCTTATGTAAATCCTATTGCTGTTATGACTGGATTAGCCGCTCAAGTTTCATGTCCAGGTGCTGCTATCAGTCCCAAT
>CAJAII010000043.1 GCA_903939755.1 uncultured Flavobacteriales bacterium
ATTGCAGCCTTTATGGTTGTTCTTGTTCACGCCTATGAAGCATGGTGCGGCTGGTATGGTCAAATTGGCATACTTTCCAATGGAACATACAAAGAGCTAAGCTACGGCGGAAAATTTGTTGACACCTTTATCCGGAACCTAGGAATAGGAGTGGACATATTCTTTTTAATCAGCGGATTCCTAATTACCTATATTCTTCTGGAAGAAAAAAAACGATTTAATAAAATTAGCATCGGTAAGTTTATGATTAGGCGCGCATTAAAAATATGGCCCTTGTATTTTTTTTTAATCGCAATAACCCCATTTTTAGTCGCTTGGGTTGATTCTCCTTCTCCCAATTATTTTGCTAATTTACTTTTTATTGGAAATTTTGATGCCATTCATACGCAAAGTTGGTCCTATCCTTTTTCTCATTTTTGGTCCATTTGTGTGGAAGAACATTTCTATCTTATCTGGCCATTTATTATTTATCTTGTTCCCAAGAAAAATCTGATTTCCATTTTTATGCTTATTATCGTTTCAAGTATATTATTTCGCATGTATACCTACCATACTATGCAATACCCTTGGTACACGCTGTATTTGCATACGCTTAGCCGGATAGACGTACTAGTAATTGGTGCTTTTGGTGCTTATTTTTACTCAGAAAAACCCTTTGCTTTCCGAATAAATAGAACCGTTAGGATTTCACTTTTATGTCTACTAACTATTTCCTTGTGCATTGAATCGGATACACTTTGGGATTCAATGTTTTTAGCTGGCTTTAAAAAGTTTTTCTACATTGGGATTATTGCGGTCTTACTCTTGGATTATAATTTGAATGCTACTTTTAAGCATGTATTACCTAAAAAGAGTATTATTCATTATTTCGGGAAAATTTCATATGGAATCTACATGTATAGCAATGTGTTACTCATTATCATAATTAAAAAATTCATGTGGCGATTTGAAACCACTAATATTTGGGTCTTCTTTTCCGTAACAATAATTCTATCTATCCTAATTCCTATTTTGAGTTACGAGTTATTTGAGAAGCACCTATTAAAATTAAATAGAAGATTTACGGTGATAAAAACAGATAGATAATGAATGGCAATGATGACGTTAAAGGAGATTTTCGAATTTCTTACCATCATTCGTAAGTTTAAATAGACAAGCACAATGAAAAATACCATAACCCTATTTGCTGGATTGATCTTCTCACTATCAGCTTACTGCCAAGTCGGAGAATTTAAGGTGTATCCGAACGGCTTAATTTACAGCGAACAGACAATGGGTAAATTGAGTCATATCGTGGACTCTTTGAACTTGAAATATAAGAATTGTCATTTCAACACCATTTTTTATTCCAAAAGTCAAACAATTGGACACATAGTTAAAGTCAATAAAAGCAGTATAGAGCAAGCAACGAAAGATATGGAAAGTCAAATTCCCTTAGACGACTTTCTTAAAAAATACCCTGAAGCGAGCATCGAGCGAAATGCATTAATAATAAAAAGTACCTACAAAAATTATGAAAATATAGACGTCGTAAAATTTGAAGAACGTGACTTAAAAAATGATTATGGTTTCAGTATTACCTCGGAGGACGTTTCGCTGTATCAAAAAGACTTTACTAATAAATGGTTGATGGATTACCGCGAAAAAACAAGCTATTCTGAAGAATCATTGACCGCTTTTTACTTCCCAACCAATTTTACTTCAGTTCCTATTCCTCAAAAGTATGCCCAAATGATTGGGTATTCTGATTGTATAGTCGATACGACAACGGCTAAATTCAAAGATGACTTGAAACCCGGATGGGTTGACCTTCCCGAAAATTGGGCATCACTTTCTGACAAAAAGAAAGCTAAACTGCTTGACGAAATGAGGAGCACAAAAGTGATTGGTGGTTGCAGTCTAGATAGCAGACCAAGAGAACACGCCATACACATCGCTTTACTTTCTGCCGAAACATATAATTGGGAAGTTTTTTTGAAGGCACATTTAGACATTATGAATGACCGTTTTGATAGAATGTCAGACGGAAGTTACGCTTGGGAACAAAGAAACACGTACATTAAAGAACTAGAAGAACTTAATATAAACGTTACCGATCTTATTTTAGGCATTACGTTCCGTATTGAAAATCCGGCTAGTAATCATTATTTTGGAAGCATTGGAAGGGTAGGGCGCGCCTTATCAGAATCCAACAACCGAAATGAAATAGAATCAACCATGTTATCTTTAGTTTCAGACAATGAATTGGATGTTTACAACAGATTATTGTTTTACTTTCTATTTCGCAACTACAACCTTAACCTAAAAGACAAAGGAATACAAACAGCAAACAACGTCAAGTTAGCTGCAGCGATAGAGACATTCCCTAACTTTATTAGCGAAATACTTCTTGAAAAATGATAGTTGAATACCATTAAAAAATAAGTTATGGAAAAGTTGAGCAACATACATCCTGGTGAAATCCTACTTGAGGAATTCTTAACTCCAATGCAAATTTCTGCCTATCGTTTGGCGAAGGCAACATTTATTCCGCAAACACGCATTTCTGAAATTATCAAAGGCAAGAGACGAATTACCGCTGATACGGCCTTACGTTTTGCTAAATTTTTCGGAACAAGTGCAAAGTTTTGGTTGGGCTTACAAGATGATTATGATCTTGAAGAAGAGAAAAATCAAAAGGAGAAGGAACTTAATAACATAAAACCAATGGAAGGAAACGCTGCATAAAAAAGGCTGATTCTCCATAATGAGATCGAGCTTCGATGAAACAATCTGTGCTAACGCTTGATTTTCTTTTATTTAATAATAAATCAAACACATATAATGAATAGACTACTATTTTTCCTTGTAATGAGCTTGTTAAGTCAACTTATGTTTGGGCAAACAAATGTAATTGAATATGAAAGTCGGGAAAGTATGAACCTTGTTGGAAAAGTAAAAACGATCACCGAAACATCTTTTCAGGCAACCAAAATAAATTCAGAATTTGTAAAATTAAAGAAGGCTTGGAAATACGATTGGCAAAATGATCAGTTGTATTTTTTTGATACCATCGGTAATTTAATGTCCAAAAAGGACTTGATAAATTCAAAGGCAAGCGACAATTACTCCATTAAATTAGACGATAAAAATCGGATTATTCAAATCAATAGATTGTATAAAACTACTTATTTTGAATATGATTCATTAAGTAGAATTCAATCTTCCATAGAAATAAATAAGCAGCCTGAATCAATTACAAATGGAAATATAAAACCAACTGAGGGTATATATTCCCATTTTTTATATTTCTATGATTCCAACAATTTACTCCTAAAAAAAGAAGAATTTAATTTCCATTTAAAGATTTCCGTTCAGACATTTACCTATGATAAATTCAATAATTTAATTTTATGTGAACTAAAAGAAGGTTCATATATTGAATTACATAAATATGAATACGATGCTAATAATTCATTGATAAAGTACGAATGGTCTGATAATGAAGAAGGTATTGTCGAAATTACTACCATGGAATATTTGAATAAAATGAAAGTAGTAGAACATTGGGTTGATTATGAAGATGGAGCGCCCGATGGATACATAGAAGATAGGTTGGAGAATGGAAATATCATTGAGACTGTCGATGTAGCATCAGATGGGACGATGGTAGAAAAGGAAGTAATTAACTATCAATTCGATGTAAAAGGAAACTGGATACAATCCCTTATTGACGATAACGGAAAATATTATATCGTTGAAAGAAATATTGATTATTATGATTAATTAATTAAATTACAGCTTGAAAATCGATCGCCATAACTTTTTAAATTCGAATATTAATACCCATAAGCGAATGAAAATGAAAAATATAAGCCTCATTATAGTATTGCTTTTTAGGGTAAATTTTTCGTTCGGACAATTAATTATGGCGGGTGGGCTACCTGACGATCTACTAACAAAGCAATATTATTCATGGGAAATAGACACAATCAAAGTTCACAAAGACAGCGTGTTTGTTTTGGTTAAACAATTTGAAAATGAGACCTTAGTCTTTCAAGAAGAACAAATTTTTCTGCCATCAAAAGCCATTTTTCATGGACGCTCAATTCAATGGTACATAAATGGACAGAAAAAATGCGAGGGGACTTTTCAGCTAGGTAAACAAAACAATGATTGGAAATATTGGGACTCCGATGGCAATCAGGTTCCAAAAGAAATTGTTTCAGCAAACATTACAAGTAGGAGGGGAGCGGTCGTTTATATCGATGGGAATCCTGTTCAATTACAACCAATAAAAAGTAATTGTATCGCTAAATTTGACTCAATTCTTAAGGTGGATGTTTATTCAGTAGCAGACGAAGAACCTGAATATAATGGAGGCACAATCGCCTTGCTTTCGTTTTTTAATAAAAACTTTTGTTATCCGAAAGACCAAGAAGAATTTCAAGGTTCAATATACATCTCCTTTATTATTGAGGCGGATGGAAAACCATCCAATATCGATATTTACAAATACGATGGCGCTGGTTTATCCCCAGTTGACAAGGAAGCAATTAGGGTTTTTAGTTGCATGCCGTATTGGAAGCCTGGTCAATGTGAAGGAAAAAATATTGCAATGAAAATGGTTTTTCCAATTAGATTTTAACTACAAAGAAATCGAAGATGAAAATAGCAATAGTTAACAAAAAAAAAGGTAATACTTTTGCTTAAAGATTAAAGAAGAATGGAGGAAAAATACATACAAGACAAAACCTTTGATCGCAACGATCTTCTGACAAAAGGAGAATATGAAAACTGCATTTTCAATAGTTGTAACTTTTTCGATAATGACCTTTCTGATTTTAAGTTTACAGATTGTCAATTTAACGCATGTAATTTGAGCATGGCGAAACTCAACAATACCGCTTTTCGCGACGTTCGTTTCCAAGATTGCAAAATGTTAGGACTTCGTTTTGACTACTGCATCGAGTTTGGACTTTCATTTTCGTTTGATGGTTGTCAACTGAATCACTCATCGTTTTACAAAACGAAAATTAAAAATACCATTTTCCAAAATTCGAATTTGCAAGAAACAGATTTTGAAGAAGCTGATCTAACAAGTGCAGTATTCAATAACTGTGATTTAATGCAAGCTAATTTTGTCCAAACGATACTCGAAAAAGTAGACTTTCGCACTTCTTTTCATTATTCCATCGACCCAGAAAAAAACCGAATAAAAAAAGCAAAGTTTTCATTATTGGGTAGCTCAGGACTCTTGGATAAATACGACATTGACATAGAAAAATGACACCAAGTAGTACATGCAATGTCAGAAAAGTGTTTACCAATTTTTAAAATTAGCGACATGAAGATTTTTATTTTATTTGCCAGTGTAGTTAGCCTTTCATTTACGCAAGCACAACAACATCAGAATGGAAACATGTATTTATTATATAATAATCCCCCAGGTAAATTTTACAATATAGATCAAGAAATTACACCTGAAAAATTAGCGCCGGGAACATTTTGGGCCTTAACTCTGGGGTTTAATGAACAAAAAGAGGGAGCATATATTGGGGTTCAAACGGATTATAGTGATAGCAATAAAGGCATGTTTATTTTTTCAATTTGGAATGCCATTGATGTCGAAAAAGGAGACATGGAGTCTTTTACAGTGGATTTTGGAGGAGAAGGCGAAGGAAAAAGTTGTCGACTTTCTATTCCTTTAATTCCATCACATACCTATAGATTGAGAATTTGGCAATTAGAAACGAATAGTACTGGTACTTTTTGGGGAGCATGGATTTTGGACAAATCAATAGGAAAAGAATACTATTTAGGTAAAATAAAAACCGCCCTACAAACGACATTATCTAGCAGAGTTTCTAATTTTGTAGAATATTATGGAGCTATAAAACCTTGCAACCATGTTCCGCATTCAAAAGCTCGATTTAATTCCATAAAATTTAATTGCAATAGTGATAACGGGACTTGTGAAAATACTTACCATCCCATAAATTATAGATTCGGAGAGTGCGTGGGTGGTTTCTGTACCTTAGAGAACAACCATAGCGACGTGAGCTTTGGCAATGAATAAAATAAAAGATTATTATTAATTACTAAAGAATTTAAAATGAAAAAATTTATGTTAAACATCCAATTGGAAGGATTGGACAACGAAACAAGAATGAAACTACTTCCAAGAGAGCAGGAGCTTGTTAAAGAGCTAGAGCTAAATGGGACCATTGTAGAAAACTATATTAAATTGGACATGTCAGGGATTTTTATTGTCGCGATGGCAACGGATTCAGAGGATGTGCACGCCAAACTTTCTATTTTGCCTTATTACCCTTATATGAAAATTGAAATTATTCCAGTGAGGGTAGTCAACAGTATTAATCAATAACACAAGTCGCAAGGGTCGCTGCACAAATTAATAAAAAAGCAACATGAATATTACAATTATAGGTGCCTCCGCTGGAATAGGATTAGAAACTGTAAAAAGAGGATTAAATAGAAATCATTCGTTAACCACGCTTTCTCGATCTAAAATTGAAATCGAAGAGAAAAAATCGTTCAATATGATTCTTGGTGATGCTACTAATAAAGCTGACCTGATAAATTCAATCCAACAGGCCGATGCGATAATTGTTACATTAGGGACTGGGAGGAATATGAAAGCGACCACCCTTTTTTCGGATTTCGCAAAATTAATTGTGGAAATAAATCGGGAGAAAAAAATGGATGTCCCGTTTATTTTTGTGACTGGATTTGGAGCTGGAGAAAGTAAAAATTATGTCCCTTGGATGGTAAAACTCTTTTTAAAATACTTGTTAAAAGATGTTTATTCGGACAAAACTAAAATGGAAGAAATCATCACTAATTCAGATCTTAATTGGACAGTTGTGAGGCCAGGAAGGTTGTTGGACAAGGAATTGACAGAGAATTACCGTATTGAAAATACATTATTCAAAGGGATTAATATAGGTGGAATTAATAGAGCAGATGTAGCCGACTTTTTAATAAAACAAGCAGAAAAACAAACTGAATTAAAAAAGTACATTGCTTTATCTGAAAAATAGGATGGAATAATAGCAGAACATCTAAGCGTCAAACAAAATGAGGAAGTTTAAATTTACAGCATATGACCATGAATAAATATGAGTTGGAAAAGTGGAGCAATATATATCCAAGTGAGTTACCACCTATGGAATACTCGATCCCTTCTGAAATTGCTACTTATCCAATACAAATGGATATGTTACGTGATATAAACACTACAATAAACAAGTTGTCCTTAATGATGCTTGGCAGGATCAAAAATGTTTCCATTGCTTTTTGTATTATTTGTTTTAGTATTTGTGCCAATGCACAAGCTGTATTTCAAACTATGCAACGTTTGCCAGACACAGGACAAAACACCAGCTGCACAACAACATTTGGTGAAGACGCTGATTACAACATTAACAGTCCTTTCTTTACGCTGAATGGCAATGGAACTGTTACCGATACAGTAACAAGTTTAATGTGGCAACAAACGGATGGAGGAGAAATGATCATTGAAAATGCACAACTTTATTGCGACAATCTTACACTTGGCGGGTATACTGATTGGCGTTTACCCAACTGTCACGAACTGTTCAGTATCTTAAATCACGACAAAGTAAATCCTGCCGCAGACACCAATTATTTTACAAAAACACTGGCAGAATATTGGTGGAGTAATGAGCTACAAGTTAATGATGCAAACAAAGTGTGGGTGACAAATGCTGGTGGTGGCGTTGGAAATCATCCCAAAACAGAAACCATGAGTGCAGGTGGACAAAAGAGATTTCATGTTCGTGCCGTTAGGGATGTAAGCCCTGCGACACTTTTACCAAATCATTTTATCGATAACGGAGATGGAACAACTACTGACCTTCTTACTGAACTAACATGGCAACAAATTCCGTCTGCTGATTCCATCACATGGGAACAGGCACTATCTCTTGCAAACGCATTAAGCTATGCTGGATATTCCGATTGGCGTTTACCCAACATAAAAGAGTTGCAATCAATAAACGACGAGAGTTTGTCCAATCCTTCCATCAATCAAACTTTTTTTAATGGTGTTAATGCGAATCACTATTGGTCTTCTACCAGTTTGCCAAATCAAACAAGCAGAGCTTGGTACCTTGAGACACAATACGGAGTAACATCTTATCAGTTCAAGACGAACAAATTATATGCTCTTTGTGTCAGAGGAGGAAATCTCGCAGCAGGAATTCAGGAAAATAATAGTACTCAAAATGACATGATGGTATACCCCAATCCATCGGCTGGAACAATCCATATTCTCAATGAAAATTCCATTGATGAGCTACGCATCACCAATTTAGTAGGTCAACTCGTTTTTCAATCCAACCCGAAATCAACAAACATTTCAGTGAACATTAATTCCACTGGAATTTATTTTGTGACAATAGCTTCCGGTAATGTAATTTCAACAAAGAAAATTATGATCCAAAACTAAATGCAAAGCACCAACAGTTAACTTTTACCAATAACATGGGTAGAAAAGATTTAACGTAGCTTTGTACCAGCATAAAATATGAAACTAACCAGACTTTACAGGGATTTTTTTGAAAGCGAAAAAGCTGGTGGACTCATTTTAGTTTTCGTGACAGCACTTTCACTTCTTCTGGCAAATTCAGCTTGGCAGACGGACTACATTCATTTTTGGCATCTTGAATTCGCTGGACAAAGTACCGTTCATTGGATTAATGACGGACTAATGACGATATTTTTTCTACTCATTGGATTGGAATTAAAACGAGAAATTTATCATGGTGAACTTTCCAGCCTTAAAAATGCTACTTTACCCATTTTTGGCGCAGTAGGAGGGATGCTTGTCCCGGCAGTTTTGTTTTTATTGTTCAACTTTAGATCAAGCACCCAAGCAGGTGCCGGTATTCCGATGGCTACAGATATCGCTTTTGCCGTCGGTATTTTATCGCTGTTGGGGAATCGTGTGCCAAGCTCCCTGAAAATATTCTTGACAGCCTTGGCAGTAATAGACGATTTAGGAGCCATTGTAATTATTGCCATTTTTTACACGAGCTCGATTGCATTTCTTAATTTATTTATCGCCCTAGGTATTTTTGGACTGCTACTTTTGCTAAACAAACTAAAAATTAAAGCCCTACTTCTTTATTTAATTGGTGGCGCTGCCATGTGGTATTTTATGTTGTATTCAGGTGTACATGCCACCATAACAGGCGTTTTGTTAGCATTTGTAATTCCATTTGGAAGCGGCAATGAAAATTCGACTTCTTATAAGCTTCAGCATTTTTTACACAAACCCGTTGCTTTTATTATTTTACCCTTATTTGCCATGGCAAATACCTGCATTTCAGTTGGCGACAATTGGCAAAGCGGTTTAGGTCAACCTGCTAGCATAGGAATTATGGTGGGTCTTGTCATTGGAAAACCAGTAGGAATATGGCTCTTTTCATTTATCGGAGTGAGAGTTGGACTTTGTGCCTTACCGAAAGAATTGAAATGGAAAAACATACTTGGCGCAGGTATTTTAGGGGGAATCGGATTTACAATGTCTATCTTCATTACGCTCCTCGCGTTTGATAACGAAGTCATCGTTAATAATTCAAAAATGGCTATTCTCTTAGCTTCCCTATTGGCAGGGTCAATTGGTTATATCTTTCTTAGACTGACACTAAAAAAATAAATAGACCTTGTCAAAAAAATGTGAATGTGGCAACGAATTAAGAGCCGTTCAGCCAGATTTTATTTAGTAAATATTTTCACATTAAGTTTTGGTCTAGTTTAAATGCCTACTTTTGCAGAAAATTTAACAAAAAAAATATGAAAAAAATCTACTTAATTATTCTTTTGTGCGCGATTTCTGCCAAGTTTTCCGCACAAACCTATTCCTCTATTGGTTTAACTTTGGGAGGTTATCAATATGACACCATCAATTCTTATGAAGACACCTTGAAATTTGTTTTTTCAGGCTTAAACGCAGGAGCTTTTGGTCAGGCAAAACTTAGAATTACGTATGCAGGTGATTTTGGTGCGGCTTCTGAATTTTTAACGGCTTATTTACCTGATTGGACGCCAATTGCAGGACAAACAGCTCCTAATGCAGTAGGAAACGATTGCGAAACACAAGTTGATTCGCTTTATTTTAATGCTGCCTTAATTAATAACTTCCTTCCTTTAGATACATTTTATTTAATCACTTCTCCTAACGTTGATTTGTTTTGTATCGAACAACGGGTTAAGGTAGAGTTGATTTATGATTATTGTATTTTTGGTACACCAACTTATGCTAGTTTTTCCATTCCGAATCAAACAACTTGTTCGGCATACGCTCCTCAAACGCTTGTTGGTTCTCCAGCAGGAGGAACTTTTTCGGGTGTTGGAATGTCAGGAAACGTATTTAATCCTGCAGGATTGACACCTGGTAATTACGGTATAACCTACACGGCCACTGATTTAATAGGTTGTACAACTTCCATAACTAATGAGGTAACTATTGCAAATGCACCGGAACCCATTAGTGAATTAGTTTGTAGTGGTTCAAGTCAAGCGTTGACTTTTTCCACGCCTCATGTTTTTGCGAATGACATATTATTGGGTTCCACAATTGATACAGCAAGCAACATTACTTTTTCTCCAATTGTCAATTCACCGACTAACTACTACTATGCAACGTATAGTCAACCAGCATTTTACATGATAGATACTATTATTGCAGCCAACTTTGCTGTGGTTGATCACGACATCACTTCAGGTGACGATAGAGGTGGGATTTTAATTGGCGATACGAACGTATACATTCTTGGTGATAATGGTGTTTCACGATTTAACTTAAACTTACAAAACGAACAATATATCAATATTGATAACGATGGTATGTTTAACGATTTAACAACCAGAAAAATTTATTCTTTTTCAAATGCGCAAAATGATTTTCCTACAAATAATTTCGGCGGTACTTTTGTTGCATCGAAAATAATTGAATTGGACGTTAACCTTGTTCCAACTGGAAACGAAGTGGCCTTATCTCAAAACATTACCATTGGTTATGGTAATTTTAATCAATCATTAATGCTTTCTGGTTTTTCTGAAGTAATGGTAAGTGATGTAAACAACGATTTTTACAAGCTAGAAATTGTTTCTGGTAATGTAGCTTTAATGGGTCAACAAGCAGTTAATCCTTATGGTTCTGAAAATTGGATGTCGTGGGGTGTTCTTGGATATGATGGATCAGATTATCATGCCTTTTACCGATCAAACTTTTCAGGAATCGTAGATTATAATTTTGGTACACAAACTGAAGTTGATCTTGATGGATTTAATGACTGGTCCGATTTGGCAAGCTTTACTGTAGATGAGCAAACAAATCGTTTATACTTCCATTATGAAGGGGGGACTTCAACTTTCGGTGGTTTTAGTGAAACCTTAGGATATACTGACCTTTCAGATACGCTTCAGTTTTTAAATGGAGTTGTATCTTGTCCATCTTTAATTCAATATACCTTTAATACTGTAAATCTAGGTGCTGATACTACCGTTTGTGATTCTACAGAAGTTATTGTTTTAGAGCCTGGATTAGGTTACAGTTCTTATACTTGGAACGGTGTTAACAATAATTGGAATGTATTTCCGGTAAGTTCAACCAGTCAAGTAACTCTTGTAGTAGTGGACGATGCCAATTGTAATTTAACTGATACGATTACAGTTACTTTCGATCCATGTGATGCAGGTTTATCTGAAATGGCGGAATTCGGTGTTTCAATCTATCCAAATCCGAACAAGAATTCATTCGCAGTAAATGCTGGCCTATTGGAAATTAATTCAATTCAGCTATTTGATATGAACGGTAAAATGGTGGGGGATGTAGCTGTGAAAAACGCAACAATTACCACTATTAATCATCAATTAGAGAATGGTTTATACCTTGTTCGAATTGTGAGTGGAAATTCAACAACAACTCAACGAATTGTTGTACAGTAATTAAGTGATTTAAATTCCTATAAATAATATTAAAGTTTTTTAAGGAGGTTCAAATCAATTTGATTTAAATTTATACTAGTGGTTTTCTTTAAGCTATTTTAATCGATAGTTAGAGAAAACCACTTTTTTTTTGCACACTATTGATTAGTACAAGTCTCCACAATCAATAAAGTCTGATTTCTATGCCCGACAAGGCTTGACTATTTTTAACGCTGGATGAAATTCCACTAAAAAATAGCTGAATCCCCGTTTATGTAATGTATCTGAAATTGGCTAACTTTCTTTTCAGCTTTTCTAAGCCCGACAGGGCTTGACTATTTTAACGCTGGATGAAATCCAGTGAAAAAAACATCCGTGTCCCTCCCTTTAATGCATGTATCCGCGGTTATGCGGATACATGCATTAAAGATTTTGCAGTAAGTATCGTTAGTTCGACACTGTTAGATTTCCGTTTTAGTATCCTGTGCTTGTATTGGATGCAATAAACCCCACAATTTGAAGAGAAAGGATTTCTCATCTATTATTTTTTATAAGGTCTAGTATTAGTATTTTTGCAACGCAATCAATTAAATAATATGAAACTACAGAAATTATTATCGGGAACAGAGCCATTAACTCAAAACTATATTGTGATAATTAGAGTCGTAATGGGGATGCTTTTCATCTATCATGGACGTGAATTATTTGATGTTAAAGCAATGTCAAATTTTGCTGCTTGGCTTAAAAAAGATTTGCATTTTCCACTGCCGCTTCTTATGGCTTACCTACGAACCGGAGCTGAGTTTTTTGGAGGAATTATGTTAATTCTTGGCCTTTTCACCCGATTAGCCTCATTTTTAATCTGTTTTACCATGTTAGTGGCAGGATTTATTGTGGACAAAGGTGACTTTTTCGGAGAAGGAGAAATGCCCTTTGCTTATGCGGCTATTTTATTCACTATATTTTTAACAGGACCAGGTAAGTTGTCATTAGATAATTTCTTTTTTAAAAAGTAAAGCGTATTTAAGGTCGGGAATCATTAGTGTCTTTCTAGAGCTCATCGAGCGTAGTCGAGATGCGCTCAATCCACTAAACGAGAATCGAGCGGCTTGTGCTGAGCCTGCCGAAGTAAGTCGAGATGCACGACTTCAATCGAGAATTGATTTTTTTCGTTCTTTTGTACTTTTGCTGAGCTTGCCGTAGTATCAAGACAAAAGGACAAAGTATAAAAAGTTAGATTTTATCGGACAATAGTGAATATGGCAAGAGAAAATGAAATAATTATAATGGATAATAAACTTATATGATTGATTTTAAATACACTACAAGACTATAATCCCATAGGGGCTGAGTGTTTTTAACGCTGGATGAAATCCAGTGAAAAAAAAACATCCGTGCTCCTCCATTTCCACCATATGCGGCTTATCCCACATACCCTAAGACATCACAATCGTATAAGGATGGTTATCAGTAAAGTTTGATTTCTAAGCCCGAAAGGGCTTGAATGTTTTAACGCTGGATGAAATCCAGTGAAAAAACAGGCGATAGATAGTTCCCTTTTTGGAATGTATTTTTGTTTAAAATCATGACAAAAAGATCTTGTGGTAAGATAGCGATCAGTCAATTAAACTTGTATTTGTAATTCAATCTCATCTCTAAAACATGGATCTATTCAATAACGAAATTCAAGGCCAAACCAACCTACTACCGAAAGATGGTATCGTAGTTTATCATAAAAATCTCTTGACAAGCCAAGAAGCCAATCATTACTTCGACTGTTTATTAAATACAATTGAATGGAAAAACGACCAAGCATTTATATATGGGAAATTAATAATTACCAAACGAAAAGTAGCTTGGTATGGCGACACAGATTTTGAATACACGTATTCAAAGATCACTAAAAGAGCATTGCCTTGGACACCGGAATTAGTAGAATTAAAACAAATGATCGAAGATAAAACGGGCGAAAAATTCAATTCCTGTTTACTCAACTTATACCATAATGGCGATGAAGGAATGGCTTGGCATAGCGATGCAGAAAAAGAGTTAAAAAAAAATGGGGCAATTGGCTCCTTGAGTCTTGGGGCAGAACGTAAATTCACTTTCAAGCACAAGGAAACACAAGAAACGATTTCTTTAATTCTAGAAAACGGAAGCCTATTACTAATGAAAGGCCAAACACAAACTAGTTGGCTTCATCGTCTTCCTCCAACAAAACTAATTTCTACACCTAGAATAAACTTAACGTTCAGGTCAATTGAATTATAAGTAGTTCGATTGGCTAAGATGGAGAAGTATAGTTGCCGATGACACTAAATTAAATCCAATCACAATTTTTCATACCCGGGCTATTATTTTCTGTTATGCTTTCTTTTAACTAATTTTAAACTTTAAATTAAGTGGCATGTCGAAGGAAGTTTTCATTGTTGATGGTATTAGAACACCAATTGGTTCCTTGTCGGGAGCCTTGCGTAATGTGCGGGCTGATGATATGGGCGCGCATGTCCTAAAGTCGCTAATGGAGAGGAATCCTAAGCTTGATCCATCTTTGGTGGAAGATGTTATTTTTGGCTGTGCCAACCAAGCGGGAGAAGATAATCGAAATGTGGCAAGAATGTCTTTGCTACTAGCTGGTTTACCGCTAACAATTGGTGGTGAAACGGTGAATCGTTTATGTGCTTCTGGAATGGCAGCAACGATTAATGCCTCACGAGCAATAAAAGATGGTGCTGGAGAAATATACATTTCTGGTGGCGTTGAACAAATGACGCGCGCTCCATGGATAATGTCTAAGTCGGCAAATGCCTTTGGCCGTGATATGCAATTAGCAGATTCTACTTTTGGATGGCGATTTATAAATCCACAAATGGAAATGCTGTATGGCGTTGATAGTATGGGAATGACAGCAGAAAATTTGGCCCTTAAATATGATATTTCACGTGAAAATCAAGATCAATTTGCACTATGGTCGCAACAGAAGTTTGCAGCTGCTAGAGAAAATGGGTTTTTCAACGATGAAATTGTTCCGGTAATTATCCCACAAAAAAAAGGACCCTCCATTGTTGTTGATCAGGATGAATTTCCTAGACCATCAACCACTTTTGAAACGCTAGCTGGTCTTCGTCCTGCTTTTACAAAAACAGGAACTGTAACCGCAGGAAATTCCTCGGGATTAAATGATGGAGCCGCAGCCTTGCTATTGGCGTCCTCGGATGCATGCATAAAGCAAGGCCTCACGCCGCTTGCACGAATAGTGGCTGCTTCGGTGGCGGGCGTAGAACCTTCGATTATGGGAATTGGCCCCGTAAAAGCATCACAAAAAGTACTCGAAAGAGCTGGCCTTTCATTGGATCAAATGGATTTAATTGAAATTAATGAAGCGTTTTCTGCTCAAGTGCTAGCCTGTTTAAAAGAATTAAACATTGCTGCCGACGATCAGCGTGTTAATCCAACCGGTGGTGCTATTGCGCTAGGACATCCATTAGGCATGTCGGGTGCAAGAATTCTATTAAGTGCGGCAAGGCAATTGACAATTACCAAAAAACGCTATGCATTGGTTACCATGTGTATTGGAGTAGGGCAAGGGTACGCTGTTATTTTAGAACGAGCATGAAAAAAAACTTCCTACCTATCTCATTTTTGAGTATGTTATTACTCGCATTTACTGCTTGTCGCAAAGAAAATACCACATGGAAGAATGATTGGGTTGCTCCAATAATTAATGATACATTAAGTTTAGGGAATTTTTACAACGATTCTACACTTATTGCCGGAACAAATGGCACAATTGACCTTGATTTTTCGCGCACCATTCTGGATGTAGGAATTGCTGATATAGTTAAGATACCTGATACTTCCATTGTTCAAATTTTCCATCCAACTGTTGCTGGATTAACGATTCCACCAGGATTTGATGTTTTTAATGCCGTGGAGGAACACAGCCTTTCTCTTCCGGTTATCCAGCTAAAAAAAATTAGGGTGTATTCAGGGAAAATAACATTAAAAGTTTACAATCCTTTAAATACCATTGCTTTGTATAAGGTGATTTTACCTGGAGTGGTGAAAAATGGGGTGGTTTTCGAGCAGTCGTATTCCGTTCCTGCTGGTACTCAAGCTAATCCAGGGACATCAACCGCTATTCTTGACGTAAGTGGTTATGAGATGGACTTGCGAGGAATCAATGGTACCCATTTTAATGTCCTTCGATCGCAACTAAATGTTAAAACAGATCCTTTAGGTCCTTCTATTAACTTAAATCTTTCCGATGAATTTAAAGTAGAAGCGGAAATTGAAAATTTGAAAATGGATTATGCCTTGGGTTATTTTGGAAATCAAATTATTTCTGATACCAGCATATTGACAGTTCCTTACCTAGATAATATTACTGCAGGCTTACTTGATTTGCCATCCGTTAATTTACAAGTAGAAATCGAAAATGGCATGAAAGTTCCAATTAAAGGAATAATAAGTCTTATTGAAAATACGAATACCAATAATCAAACTGTTTCGCTTACAGCTAGTTCTTTGGGCCAGCCCATCTTAATTTCTCCTGCCATTGGAAGTTGGAATACACTGCAACCCAGTACTAACGAGATTGCGTTTAATGCCACGAATAGCAATGTGGAACAAGTGCTCGAGAATCTTGGGAGTACGTATAATCTTGGATACAGTATTCAATTGAATCCACTTGGAAATGTAAATGGAAGTTGGGATGAAATCTTTTCCACTTCAAGAATAAAAGTAAAACTAAAAGCACAAATGCCCTTGCAATTGATGGCAGATGGATTAACACTTCAAGATACCTTTGATGTTAATTTAAAACAAACTTCCCCCAATATTTCTGTTGTCTCTGGAAAGTTGATTCTTGAAGCGATGAATGCTTTTCCAATGCAATGCGAAGTGAAATTGTCTTTTTTAACGGATCAAGGATTTACCATAGAAGAAGTGTTTGGAACTTCCTTAATTCAATCTGCTAATTATGGCGCAATTGATCCAGTTGATGGCTTGAGAAAGAAATTATCTATTCTAGAATTTGTTTTTCCTGAATCGCTAATAAATTCCCTTGACCTAATTAAAAAATTAAAAGTGGAAGTTCAATTAAATACGCCCAATCCAATAAATGGAGTCAATCAAACAGTCGCCATTCCATATGGGGCTTTTGTTGGGGTGAAGATTAAAACAGCTTTTCAAACTAAAGTAAGTTATTGATGATGAAAATATTTTATTTCGTTTCGCTTTTATTATTGTCATTTCAAGTAAATGGACAACTTATCTTGCCGATGATTGATGATTCGATTGCACCCAAGCATGAATTTATTTTTAATGGAATTGCTGATTATTCTAGCAGTTCCATGTTAAATCAACTGTCGGATAAGTTATTATATGGTGGTGATATTACAGACGATATTAAAACGGCAAGCTTTGCTAAACATGGGCCCATTAATCGTTTCGGTCTTGATTTACAGGGAGAGTTGGAATACCGAAATACAAGTAAAAGTTTATGTAAAAATCGCGACATAGGATTTGGAATAAAAGCAGGGTACTATTCTTTTGGTGGAGTCATCTATCCGAAAGATTTATTTGGATTGACTTTTTATGGAAATGCTACTTATTCCGGTTCAACGGCTGATTTTAGTGGTACTAGTTTTTCCTTTTATAATTTTCAAAAAATTGGATTCACGCTCATCGATAATAAAAGTAATTCAAGCCTTACGCTTAATCTACTTAACCTCGCCAATTATGCCAGTCTAAGAGTAAACGAAGGTACAATTTATCAATCAGTAGCTACAGATTCCATATCCTTAAACCTGGATGCGCAATTAAGAAATACCGGTGGGAATAATTTTAGCAAGGGGTTGGGGCTGTGCATCGATGGGGATTTTAGAATACCACTAAAAGGTAATAATGATCAAATAAGTTATCTTCAAGTTTTAGTAAAAAACGTAGGTTTTGCCTTTATGAATAAGCCACTTACGGTCAATACGGTAGATACCAATTACGCTACAACGGGATTTACATTTGATCAATTGGTGAATTCAAATGGCTTACTTACCCCAAGTTTTAACGCCTTAGATTCCCTTCAAATTATTGATAAATCGACAAGTAGCCTAGTGTTTTTGCCAGGAATGATTCAAGTGTCCAAATTAGTAGAAACAAATTCTGCCAAGCGTTTCCAAGAATTTTATGGCTTTAGAATTTATTTGGCGAAAGCATACATCCCAATGGTATTTGCAGGGGTAGATGTGAGGTTAGGTCGAAAATTTCACGTGGGACTTAATGGTAGTTACGGTGGCTTCTCTGATTTTAAGCTTGGCATGTATTCACACTTTAAACAGGGAGCTTGGTCACTCGGAATCGGCAGCGAAAATTTATTGGGTGTATTTACTAACAGGGCCTTTGGTGAGGCTGTTTCAATGCGATTACGATGCGGATTCTAATTCACCTATTTTGCGGACTTATTTTGTGCTCTTTTCAAGCGAAAGGCCAAGTTTCCTTCTATAAGTATTTTTCCGGAACGGGCTATGATACCGGTCAAGGAATATCTCAATTAGAAGATTCAAGCTACATTGTAACAGGATTATCCGGAAGTTTTGGGGAAGATTCTGAAGCTTTTCTCTTAAAATTAACAAAACAAGGGCAATACCAATGGAGTAATCATTACGGTGGAAATGAAGCAGATTGGGGTAGGAGAGTGCTTTATAATCAGGATTTGGGGTATTACATTGTCGGTAACTCAAATTCGTATTCAAGCGGTGATTACGATGCGCTAGTCGTGAAAACGGATTTACAAGGAAATCAACTTTGGTCAAAAACGTACGGTACGGGTAACTGGGAGCAAATAAATGATGCGGTATTCGCCAGTGATAGTGGAATTGTAATGGTGGGAATGACCCAAGCACTTGTTGGAGGAGGAAGTGATATTTATATGGCTCGATTAAATCAAAACGGCGATACACTTTGGACAAAAACCATTGGAGGAGTGGGGCAAGATGTTGCCAATTCAATCATAAATGTGGAAGATTCTATGTTTATAGTTGGTGGCCAATATTTTAATCAAGATTCGCTGTTATCAAAAGGATTTTTGATGAAAATAAATAAAAATGGCCAGGTGGTTTGGATGAATGAAATAGGAGATAATGGTTCATTTGGTATTACAGATGTTACCTTGTTTACGAATAAAATATATGCTACCGGCTGGAAATGGGATCCATTGCTAAATGAACACGATAATTATTCGGGGCGATATGAGTTAAATGGAGCCCTTTATTACGAATCTGTTTTTGTAAATCAAGGGGATGTGATTCTGGATGAGCTTACGTTTAATGGTAATTTATCCAAGTTATATATTGGTTATCGAAATGAAAATTTTTCCAGTACTTTATTTGGTTTAGATGTGACTTTAGGTCGATTTAATTCAAACTTTGATTGGGATAATGGCCCTGTGTATATCAATAATTTGGAGGATGAAAAGGTGGAGCAATTCATGGCGACTTCCGATGGTGGTGTAATTGCAGTGGGTTGGACAAGCGGTTTACTTGCAGTGGGTAATTATCCAGTTGGTGGTAGTAAGGTCTATGTTATAAAAATTGGTCCGAACGATGAAATTCCAATTACTACCGGTATTCAACCAATCAATGCCTTAGTTGGTATCGTGGAAGCGGCTTCAGATGCTAAAAATATATACCCCAATCCAACAAAAGGTAATCTTACCTTGGAAGGATTTACTACGCCTATTCAGTACACGGTTTTCTCATCACTTGGTGAAGTGGTGTATGATGGGGTAGCATTTGATAATCAATTATCGCTAGATTTCTTAAACGTTGGGATGTATTTGGTAAAGATCAAAGATGAACCTACCATTTTTAGGTTATCGAAAATTGAATAATTTTATGAGACGAACATTCCAAACCATCTTTCTCTTCTTATCGCTGTTTTACCATTGTGAATCTTTCTCCCAAATTATTCCAGCTGATCGCTTGGTTGATTGGAAAATTGCAGGCCTAAACGATACCACTACGCTTGATTTTGAGTGGATAGACCTTTCTCAATTTGGCATGGATACAAACGGGATCTTGCCTTGCGATGTGGTAATAGATAGTTTATTAGCATTGGCCTATCCTACCGGAGTTATTTTGCAATTTCCAGCAGGCACCTTTTTGTTTAATGACCCAAAACAAATTCCTTCTAATTGTGTGATTAGAGGGCAAGGAGCTAATTCTACTACACTAAAAATGGATTTAGGTGGCACAGGACATGGATTCAATATTCAAGGTTCTCAAAGTGCTATTGATACTAGTTATTTAATGATTAACGCATTAAAAGATAGTAATAATATCGAGGTTTTTAATGCCGCAAGTTTTGCTGTGGGCGATTGGATCCGGATTGGTCAAGAAGATGCAGATTTAGTTACATCGGCCTGGGCGATTGGTTCTGTAGGTCAAATAGCACGAATTGTAACTATTTCGGGTAATTCCATTCACTTGGCTTCACCACTTCGTATGGCTTATGCATTAAATCGTCAGCCATTCATAAAAAAGCTGTCCATGAAAAGGAATGTTGGCATCGAATGTTTGTCAATTATTCGCTTGGATAATACGGCTCCTGAACAGGCAGCAAATATTTCTTTTCGTTTCGCAGAAAATTGCTGGGTGAATGGAATAGCTTCTGCCAATTGCACTTTTGGTCATTTGGTTGCTGAATCATCTTCGAATTTGCAAATAGAAAAATCTTACTTTCATGATGCATTTGAATACGGTGGAAACGGTAGGGGATATGGTGTAGTATTGCAATTTACCAGTAATGAATGTCGCGTGGAGAATAATATTTTCGAACACTTGAGGCATTCGATGTTATTGCAAGCAGGTTCAAATGGAAATGTTTTTGCTTTTAATCATTCATTTGATCCATATTGGGTGAATGGTAATCCCTTATTGTCAGGAAATTCTGCTGGAGAGATCGTCTTGCACGGAAATTATGTGTTTGCAAATTTATTTGAGCAAAATTCTGTGCAAAATATTGTCATCGATAATTCACATGGTGCCAACGGTCCCGACAATACATTTTTTAGGAATCGTGCTTCACTTTACGGAATTTTCTTTAGCGATAATACAAGTCCACACCAAACGTTTGTTGGGAATGAAATTCCCAATACTTCTTTTCCTTATAGTGCTGTAAACTATAGTATTCAAGGGATTGATCATTTTGTTTTTGGAAACAACAATAAAGGAACAATAGCACCAGCCGGCACCTCCAATTTATTGGATTCTACGTATTCGTATTCTGCTAAACCGAACTACGTTCAGGGTTATCAATGGGCAAAGATTGGTCCGCCTAGTCAAATGAATACAGCTAGCATTCCTTCAAAAGATCGCTTGGACGCGAATGATTTGTTTGCGGGAGCCTGTGGGAATAATGATTTTTACCTAAGTATTGAAAAGCCGGTAACGCAAGAAATAATGATTTATCCTAACCCAAGTCAGGGGAACATAACCATTGAGATACAGGCAGCTTCTTTAAATGAATTGCTTCGTATTTACAATGTTTATGGACAATTAATTCAAACAAGTAGTTTAAATAAGTTAAAAACAACTATTGATTTAACTAGTTTAAATACAGGTGTTTATTTTGTGTTAATTAAAGATAAAAGTCACAAAATTATCATCCATTAAAGACGTCTTCGTTTTCTTTCTTGTTGAATTAATTTTAATTCTCTGCTTGTTTGACCAGCAACAGACGTATTTTCATTTGCACGCCTTAATAGATAGGGCATAACTTCTTCAATCGGTCCATAAGGAACATACTTCGCTACGTTAAATCCTGCATTGGCTAGATTGTAAGAAATGTGATCACTCATTCCTAAAAGTTGCGAGAAATAGATGGAAGGAGATGCAGGGTTGATCGCATGTTTCTCCATTAATTGAGTAAGCATCATTGCGCTTTCCTCGTTGTGCGTTCCGGCAACAAGTGCAAAATCTGATATATTTTTCACAATAAATCCCATTGCTTTATTAAAATCGGAATCCGTTGCTTCTTTATTAACTTGGATAGGGTCGAGGTAGTTCATTTTCAAAGCGCGCTCCCTTTCTTTTTCCATATACGCACCTCTGACAAGCTTGATTCCGTAAATGAATTGGTGCTCTTTTGCCAGCTCATGGCATTTCTTTAGATATGCTAAGCGATCATGGCGATACATTTGAAGTGTATTATAGATGATGGCTTTTTCTTTATTGTACCGTAACATTAGTTGAAAACACCAGTGATCCAAGCACGCTTGAATCCAGCTTTCTTCGGCATCGATAAAAATGGGAACTTGATTCGTAAAGGCTGCCAGACAAATGGTATTTATTCTATTGAAAATTGGTTCTGCTAGCGTTAAATCAATCTCCAGTTCATTTTCAATAGCAAAGGAAATTTTTTCTAATTCTTCGATACGAGCTATACCTGTTACTTTGAAAACAGCGAATGGAATATTGGAATCATTTTTCCCTTTATCGATCGTTCTAATAATTTCTAAAACCGTTTGGTCAAATTCCTGATCCAGGGTTTTTCCTTCAATCGAATAATCTAGGATAGTTCCTATTTTAAAATCACCAAGTAATTTGCTGGTGTTGGAACTTTGTTCCACCGTTTCTCCGCCACAAAATTGTTTGAAGATAGTAGCTCGAATCATGCCTTTTATGGGAAGTTTTATTTTCAGAGCTAACAAGGTAATAAACGCTCCTATTTTAACTATAGCTTTCGACCCAATAAGTTTAAAAAGCCAATAGGAACGTATTAATTCCTTATTGGTTTTACTTTTAAAAGCGATGGCAGTATCGTTGAAATTTATCACAAAACAAATTTACTTATTTTATATTCATGACTTCTTTATATGGCCATATTTTTTAATTGGAATGATACTTCGAACGACCAAAAAGATAAAATTCATTACTTTCTAAATGAAAAATCACTATTTTTTCAATTCAAATTCATTATATTTGCACTCCAAAATTGCATTTATTAAATGGCGAGGTAGCTCAGTTGGTTAGAGCGCAGGATTCATAACCCTGAGGCCGAGAGTTCAAATCTCTCTCTCGCTACAAAAAGAAAAATAGTGTTAGGTTGTCAGAATGCTGACCCTGGGCGTCGGCATTCATCTCTCTCTCCCTGATGAGTCTTCGACTATCAGGATAAACGCTACAAAAGGTCATCCTTTTTCCAGAATTTATTTCCTGGATAGGTAACAATATTATTAAATGCTTCAATTTCCTCCGTTAGGATAGCCGGATTGTTAGTGTTTATTAGGATTTTCACATCAAAAATTTCTTCAACCGTAGAAGTATAATCAATTTGTCCAATTATTTGATTGGTTAAAATATCAAAAAATATAAGGCCAGCATTTGAGGACATTTCCTTTACTTTTAGATCATTGAAATCCTTGGAAGTTTCTCTTATTTTCGACTTCCCAATAACAATTACATTCTCAATAAATGCCATTCCTCTGATAAAGCAACCAAAATTAAAAATAAGTTTAGCTGTTTTTGTTTCTCTATCAAATTCTAACAAATTGCCTTTTCCTGATTCTAACAAATAAAGTTTATCATTATAAATGCGTGGAGAATGTGGCATCGCCAAATTATCTAAGAGTATTTCACCACTTGGAACTTCTAATAAAACACCAGAATTCATTTTATCTTCCCTCCATCCCTGTTTGAAATTTGTCTTACTTAATGCTGTTACAAATTTGGGTAAGCCTCCTTCCATAGCCATTCCATTTAAATGACAGTGGTCTTCAGGGATTAATAAATCGATAAATGGTGGTTTCCATTTGGGGCGAAAGCTATGGTTAATATCATATACAGAAAGACAAGAAAGTAAAGTATTAACTCCCCATATCATTCCATCCCCGAACTCTAAGTCATGAATATCTAGTATTCCAGTATTATATGTTGCTCGTTGTGTGTAAGCTAAATCATAAGAATGTTGATCGATGTTGAGAACCTCATGGACGTTTTCATTTGACGAGAAAAACCTAATTTCGTCTAAGCATGCAACAGCCATTTTTGTGCCTTGGAGTGCAATTCCCATCGGTTTTTTCAAGCTTACGGGTGTTTGAACTAGCTCTTTTCCATCAGTACTTGAAATGGCAATTAATTTTCCAACCTGATAGGTAGTTATTAATACACTGAACTTATTCTTAAAAAGAAGATCTGGTATATTTGAAGTATATATTAAGTCGTAAATAGATTTCATAAAAAAAGCCTCACAGGGAGGCTATTTAAGATAAATAACTTTTTATTTTGATTCCAATTTCCAGATATCACCATCAAGAGCAGAAATGTCATCATCTAACCACATTTCATTATTTTTTAAACGTTTGATTTCAAATAATTGAACAGAACCATCAATATTTAAAGCTAATTGTTCTTTGTCTGATATAAAATCCCAAGTCCCTGCGTATGAATAACTACCAGAATTACCACCATAAGAATATGAAGAAGTAGTAAATAAAGATCCACTTTTTTCAAAGGTCATATTTATTGAATAATTTCCACCCATAACCTGTGAACCAATAGACTTTACTTCCCAATCACCCGCTACCCTTGCTTTCTTGGATAAAAGTGAGAAACCAGGTCCATCCTCATATTTACCGCAACTCGAGATGCCCATTGAAGTTACTCCAGCAAGTGTGAAGTAGGTTAAATTTTTAAATTTTTTCATAGGATTATTTTTGTATATGTACAAATATATATTCTTTTTACGATAAAAGTGCATTTATTTTTATGTAATTTCACATCCTTATCACTTTTAACTGCTTGATTTATAGTATTAAGTAAGCTAAATATTAGGAATAGATGCGTATTTTTTCGAAAGGAATCAATGAATATTGTGAGTTAGTAAAATAATTGCGGAAAGTAACATTGGAATACAGCCTTTAAATGTAATTGGTAGTATAAAACAAAAGGTCATCCTTCTTCTGATAAATGCCTTTTTTTTTATGATTAATCTAATGTTCTAGCTAGAAGGTTAATCTTATGTATCTAATTAAATAACGTCACATTTTGTTTTAAAGCAACTTCAATAATTCCTGTTAGAATTTTCAAATCAATATCAGCGAGTTTGTTAATGTAAATACAGCCAACGCCAAGCTTGTGTTTTCCTAATTTCGTAAGGGCATCACTATGTATTTTTAAGCTACCGCAAAGATGTAACGAAAGATTCGCTTTACGCGGAGCAAATCCAATTAGTAACCAATCCACTTCTCTACCAGTTGCCGGACTATTGTATCTTTTTAATCCAAAACCAATAATTGAGCTGCTCCAAACAATAGGATCTTCTTTACTTACATCCTTCATTATTTTCATTAACGTAAAGGAATCATCTCGTTTTTGAAAATCATCAATTTTATTGATAAATTCTTCCACATTGCCAAGGGTCGGTTTTGTCTTAATGATGGCCAATTTTGATTTTTTTTCGGTCATGAATTATGGAATAAATAGGGATAAAAATTGGGAATCGTCAAAACTAAAGATAAAATTCAAATAGTAATTTGAGTATAAGTTTAATTTATGAATATCTAAATTAAATGATTTCTTTTCAACTTGATAAGTTAATTCTATTATTAAATTTATATTCATACTTTTTGGTTATCAATTGAATAATCAAATAAAAAGAAACGATGATCAGACCTCCTAACATGCCTCCTAAATGTGCGTAACAAGAACCATTGATTTGAGTGCTTGATTCAAGTAAAACTTGATAGTTTTCATAAAGTGTATAAAATCCGAATAGAAGGAAAAGAACCTTTCTATAATTCAATAAATTTAAGAATAGGTAGATGACAATGATGCCAAATAAAGCACCGGATGCCCCATTTGTTTTGGAGGTTACAAAATTATACTCTTTCACAGCATTTATTTGGCTTGCATTTAACTTTAAATAATACTTGTCATCCACTTGATGCCTGTCGTTTATTGGTATTTTTTCAGGTGAAATTCCCGTTGAGATGATACGTTCTTCAATTTGAATCTTATTTATAGAATAGGCTTGATTGATGAAAATATATCCGCCCCATGCACATACGAAATAGGCTATAATAAATGAGTAGTATCCTATTTTTTTTTCGACATTGGCAGAAAAAACTAATAAAAACAATACATTGGAAATAATATGTAAAGGATCAATAGAATGGACAAACATGAAGGTGACTAATTGATAATAGTGAAAATGTGGTGAATAGGTTGGGTAGGCACTAAAGTAGAAATGTAAGTCTATTCCGCTGATGATATTGAAAAGATAAAAAAATAATGCCACGCTTATATTAATCAATAGTAAGAATTGGAGCGCTGGTGTTATTTTAGTACAGATTCTCTCTTGAAGAAATTTTCTCAATGCCGCTTTCATAAGTAGTTTTTTATGGAATACTTTTTTGCGAAACGAAAACATGCTTTTTTGTTACTAAACCATTGGAATAGACTATTTCCTTTTAATAGTTCAACAATTGACGTTTTTGAACTATTTTTATGCAAGACAATTCAATATTAAATAAAATACAAATATGAAATTAAGCCGCCAATTAGTTTTATCGTTAATTTGTTTAATTTCTTATTTTCAATTAGGGTTTGTTGTAGATTCAACTACTTTTAACTGCCAAAATAATAAGATAAAAGTTGAGCCAACGTCAGAAATATTTGAAGTTATCTTGGTGGATCGAGAAAAAGTTATTGATATTGCCAAGGAGCATGGATTGGATTCTGCTTTAAACATTTTAGGGTATAATAGTGGTGGCTGCCAAATCGGTTTGTACGATAGAAATCTTCTCAATGATTTATTTGCTTTGGTGCCAGGAAGTAATCCTTCTGAGAGCATATTATGCTTTTTAAATGAATATTATCTATATCCAGAATTTGATAAGGAAAGATTTAAAACCATTTACACTGACTATTTGAATAGTTGGATAAAAAATGATTCATCTATTCCATTAGATCCATATGCATTTGAAACTTGTTTAAGTATTATGCTTGATTATGGAGATGCTGAAATGCAGTACTTAATAAATTCATGTTTTCGTTATTGGTCAAAAAGGGCAAATAGTTATAAGAATCAAATAGATATGACTAATGAAGAAAGTCGCTATTACTATGATTACATCTATGCTGAGGCTTGTGAAAAAGTATATTTATCGCAATATGTCTTAAAGAAACTTAAATCAACGTATTTCAACGCAAAGGAATTTGATTACTATTCCACAATAATGACGGTAGACTATGAGATACCTAACATGAGTCTTCATTTGTTCACCAATTTTTCTCCACCAAATTATGGAATGGAAGATGAAAAGTTAATAATCAAAAAGTCATTAAATTCGTTAAATGACTTATTTTTATTGAGCTTAACTGAATTATGTACCCTATTCGACTTGAAAAAGTTCGACACTTGCAATAATCACGTTACTATTTTTGTCAATAAAAATAGAGGTTTAATTCTCAATATTGCCGATTGTGATGAAGAAGAGTGCTTTAAATGTCACCAATATGGAACAATAAATTCGATAGAATTGAATAATAAAAATAGCATCAATCTAGGTTTTGTTTCATCATGGAATTAATGTCCTAATAATTGGAGCAAGCTCTACTTATTACAAAAGTCATCTGTTGCTTGTAGGTTGTAATGAAATAAGACAGGTAATAATTCCTTTTTGAATATAAGTATTCTCAATGACTGATTGCTTCGTTAATGTTGCCTCTAATGCTTTAATAATAGTATTCCAAGAAACAGATAAATCATAGTCTTCAAATACTGTTTTTAAATTGATTATATTTTGCAATAAATAGAGATCCTCCACATAGGTTTCTCGAGAAAAAGAAATTGAGTTTATAGTTTGAACTAGGTAATTGAGTATTTCTTTTTTAGGATAAAGTGAATTATTTACTCCTGGTTTTTTCTCTATTAATGAATAACGATGAACGACATTATATAATCCATTATTTAAAATCAAGGTTGAATCCGGAATTTTCAGTATCCAATTTTTCATGAAATCCTGAAATTTTGCTTTATCATTTTCCTTTAGATACTTTGCCAGTTCAAATGTTTGATTGAATTGAAAATCAAAAAACATTTCATAAGGGCTATATTTTAAATCGGACACTGCTTTTTTAGTTAAGCTGATAGCAGTTGAATCATAAGAATTATTAGGCGAGAGTTCAAAAACGGAGAGGTGGCTTACAAAATCTTTTGAAGGGAAATTATATTTTGAGGTAAAATACAAACTTGAATTAGGGTAGTTTTTTAATACATCCACCAAAAATAAATCGTCTATTGTTAAATAACGTTTTCCGGTAAATAGTTCTATGCTGTTCCCTTTGTAGGTGACATTAAGTGGTAAGCTGACATCCGATAAATAACAATTTTTTTCGATCGCCCTATTAACTTTATTAAATAATAGATCCGATGATTGGTTTTCACCATCAGCAAAATTTATATAATAACACTCTTTTTCATAGGCCTTTTCTAAATCAAAATTCAAGGTTAGCGCATACCGTTTTTTAATATGAGCTTGATGTCTAAAGCTTCCCAAGAGGGAAAGATTTAAAACTTTTATATCTTTTCTGTAATTAAGAAAATCTTGTACATACCACAAAGTGTATGTATCGGTATCTCCATTAGTAAATAAGATTGAATTTATCTCACATTTTTCTAAATAGGATTTCGCCCAACTGATATATTCTGCTCGATAATCGGCTCTTTTTAAATACTCTTTTGCAATCTCACCATACTTATTATTGTTTAATGTATAATAAACATGCATATATTCATGAGATATTTTTAATGAAATGTCCTTGAAAATATAGGATTCAAAATCGTTGTTCCGCAGTTTTATTTTTTCAAAATTACTTAACGATAAATCTACAAATTTTAAGTATTCTTTTAAGTTGGCTTGCGATAACGTATTATTTAACGGTGGCTTTCTGTCAAGTGAATCTTCATAAATACCAAATTGCCCATTCTCAACTATATTATTTGCAATATTAGCATAAGCTCTTGCTAAAATTTCTAGGTCCTCATCGCTACAGTCATTTTTATCTTTCAACGCAAGGATTACGTCATCATACCATTTGTAATTACCATAGTATGGATAGTAATCCATACTTTTTATTTCATACCCAAATGCGTCGGTAAATGAATATTTGTTTGTTCCATCTGATTTATACCTAAGTAATTTATTTATATCGATTACCTTACTTTTGATATCCCAAATCAAGATGTCCTCTATGATTTCAGGTTTTAAAATGGATGATTTATACTGACTAACTTGCAAAAATATGCCATTCGGTTTTTTATTAAGTTGATAAGAATAAGTGTAATCTAGGCTAAAATCCATCTTTTCATCTAAATCGGATAAAAATTGTCCAAATAATGGAAAATCATCTTTTATTTTTTTGGAATACTCTACATAATTTGTAGTTGTAATGTTCTTTTGATTGAATGAATAAAAAAGAACGTTTGAAAACAAAATAAAAAGAAATAATCTCATGATTTTTTACACTTTTAAAAATGGTTAATTGATATGTATTGCCTGGACAAACTTCTCAGCAATGGTCACATGCAAAAATAAATAATATTCTTAAGTATTTTTTATCATTAGTTTGCGGAGAAAAAAAGAAGAATTGAATTAAAAAATCTTCACGAATTCTAGGATTGTTTTCGATCTAGGTTTTTGGTGGATAGTTATTATGGCGTTACTCGATTATTTGAAAGGATCTTAGGTTTCCAGGCTCGACACAGTTCACTCAACAATTAAATTAAAGACTTGGGGGATATATGTGGTACAAGAATTAGCAGATTACATTCAAAAATTTGAGCCAAATATAATGGGTTTTTCTGCTCAGAATATCTGGAGAATGCAGCAGTTTTATGAAATGTATGTTGAAATTAAAAGACGCTCTCTATCAGTGAGAGAATTAACATGTTGTATTAATCGTCTTATTGCAATATGCCTATCTAACTTTAATCCAAATTGACAAACAAGCATTAATCGTCTTATTGCAATATGCAGATATAACTATAATCCAAATTCATAAACAAGAAGCATTAATCGTTTTATTGCAATATGTCTATTTAACTACAATCCAAATTTACAATCAAGTCGCATTAATCGTCTTATTGCAATATGCAGATAAAACTATAACTAAATTCATTAACAAGTAGAATAAATTGTCTTATTGCAATATGCCAATTTGACTATTATTAAAATTGACACACAAGTAGTATTAATCGTATTATTGCAATATACCAATATAACCATAATCCAAATTTAAACACAAGTAGCATTAATCGACTTATTGCAATATGCCTATTTAACTATAATTCAAATTCATGAACAAGTAGGCTAATTTGTCTTATTGCAATATGCCTTTATAACTATAATCCAAATTGACGAATAACTAGCATTAATCGTCTTATTGCAATATGCGAATATAGCAATACTTAAAAAAAAAACAACATTGACAATTTACTTAATCATCTTGTTATTAATCGAGAGAAAAAAGTATCGGAACCACCATCTTTACGTTCACTTGTTTACCGTAATTGGTTCCTGGTTTCCAATTTGGCATTTGTTTCACCAAACGAATTGCTTCGCGATTTAACCCATCAATTCCTCTAGCGATTGTAACATCTTGAATACTGCCCGTTTTCGTAACCACAAATTGCACAAAAATTCTACCCTCGATTCCATTTTCTTTCATTTGTGCAGGGTAGTTCATATTATCTTTGAGAAACGTTATCATTTCGGGCATTCCTCCTGGAAATTCGGGCATCACTTCCGCATAGGACAGGACTTCTTCCGGATTTGTGATCACTTCTATTTCTGGTAAAGGTTCATACGTAATTCCTCCAGCAATAGCAGGGGGAGGTTCGGGAAGTATGGAGACTTCACCCATAAGTTCTACTTGAGGAATAATGTGCTGTTTTTTTGTGTTTTTTACACTGTCGTTACTGCTTGTATTATCTATGGGATTAATTTTTGGCTTTTCAATAGGATTAATTGTTTGCTTTTCAATTTTTGGCTTTTCAATGGTATTTTTACCTGTGGTAGCTGTCTCACAGGAATAGAACAAACTTGAGCAAACAACTGCCAATATTAAGAATGCATTAGCGCGAAATCTTGGTTGACTAAGAATTGAAATCAATTCCGGAAGATCTTCTTCTTTAATATCAAATTGTTGTTGGCTCATTCTCCCACAAACAGAACCATTTGGATTTTCAATTAAATAAGTGATTATTTCCGCCCTACTTTTTTTTGTAAAATCGACCACTGATTTATCACATTGGACACAATGCCTTGCATGAAGTTTGATTTGCATCTTCTCCCAGTTCGCGGGACAAGGTTCAAAAATAGCTACTTTCATAATTTCAATTTTTCAATTCGAAGCAATTATTAGGCCGAAAATTTTCATGCTAAAATACTGTATACTATGAGTTTTATTCGCTGCTGAATTGAGATTGCAAATTGACGTTTGACAAAGTGAATCTTTTCTACAACTAGTTGTTGTCAACAAAAAAGCCGATCAATAATGACCGGCTTTTCGCTCCCCTAATTGACGAAAGATGCAGCTCTAATATGATGATTGAGTATGTAACTATTAGGAAGTTAAAGGGTTGAACTTCGTTCATTGGGGAATGAAAATAATTTTTACAACAAATCCGCAAAAACTATATTTGCAGTAATTTTAGTAAGATCGTTAATATTCATTCAATAGATAATTAAATCTCAATAAAATGATTAACATAGAGGAAACAACTTTGGAATATACGTTAAAGAATTCTCAAAAAGACGATTGGAATTTTTATATAAGATCACATCAAGAAGATTTTACAGAACTTATCAAGCTCTCCATTTCCAACAAGCAGCCTTATTCGTGGCGTGCATCTTGGTTGTTATCGAGTTGTATGAAAGACAATGATGAACGTCTAATGATATACATAAAAAAGATAATTGATTTACTGCCAACCCTTCAAAATAGTCAACAACGTGGATTATTAAAAGTTTTACAAAGAATGGTAATAGAATCTAAATACGATGGAAAGTTGTTTGATACTTGTATAAAAATTTGGGAGGAAATAAATAATAATCCTGCTCTACGTTTTCAAGCATTAAAAACTATGTTCAATATTTCAAAAAAATATCCAGATTTTTTGAACGAAATAAAAGTTTTGACTGATGCTTATTATACAGATAACCTTACAGAAGGGGTAAAGAAATCGGTCTTTAGACTAATAAAAAATGATTTGAAATAAAAAGTCAATTTACAGCACTACACATAAAAAGATACAACTAGCCTAACTCACTGATAGGCAAAGAACAAGCCGTCATTTTTAATGGTTTGTCCACTGTGGCTCCTCCTCTTGGGCTCGAACCAAGGACCCTCTGATTAATCCCGCACATGCGGGACTCTAACCAGCTGAGCTATATAACCTGTTGGTGTAAATTCCAAATTACACAACTGCGTGATAAGCGTCCTAGATTTTTGTTTTTTTATAAATATTTCGATATTCAAGGCGTCGCCTTTAGTTTTAGCTGCTTCAAAAACAGCCTTTAAAATCCAATCTTTAGCCTTTCCAGTATATTTGTCTGATGTATTCGAGAGATGTTATTCAAATCGAATCCAAGGATTTTGTGAGTAACCAACATAATAGCGGTCAATATCATTAGAATACAGAATGTAAATGTAATAAGTCATATAAAACAAAAAAGCCGATCAATAATGACCGGCTTTTTGCTCCTCCTCTTGGGCTCGAACCAAGGACCCTCTGATTAACA
>CAJAII010000044.1 GCA_903939755.1 uncultured Flavobacteriales bacterium
CAGCTAGCTTTGTACTAAATGATACTGTATATATCATTGGGGGAAAAACAGCTGTAAGTCTTGCCATAAATGAAGTATGGGCGTATAGCATCGCAAGCAATACTTGGACTCAAAAAAATAATTTTCCCTTCGGAAATCTATGGAGATCATCCGCTACAAAATTAGATAACAAAGGCTATCTACTATTTGGGCGTGATGAAACTGATTTTTTCCATAATGAACTATATGAATATTCCCCGTATCAGGATGTATGGACACCCATTTCTAATTTTCCATCCCTAGGCAGATCGCATTCAAGCGTTTCAGTGATAAACAATGACTTATTCATTTGCTTTGGGCTAGATAGCCTTGGTAATTCTCACAACGATGTTTGGCAATACGATATAAGCCAAAACACATGGATGAATTATCCGGGACTCCCATCTATTGGCAGACGTGGAGGAATTGGTTTGGCAAAGGATAATAAGTTTTATTACGCCACAGGCATCGATGAATCGAACGAACGGCTTTTTCAGACATGGAAATTTGACCCCGTATTATCTATTCCAACCACAGAAATAGAAAACAAACAAGAATTACTTAAAATCGTTGATGTATTAGGCCGAGAAACAACCTTCCAACCAAATACCGTCCAATTATATATGTATAAGGATGGAAGTATTAAAAAAGTGCTGATAATTGAGTGATGGAGTTTGAAGTAAACTGAAAATTAATCAATTATCCTTATTTTTACTTCAAATATTTGGATTATGCCTTACCACTTGAAAACTTTTGCCGCTTACCAAAACGCCTATGAAAATGCCATTGCTGATCCGGAGACTTTTTGGGGAGAAATCGCTGGGAATTTTCACTGGTTCGCTCCGTGGAAAAAAGTAATGGATTGTAAGATGGAACTGGCGGAATTTAACTGGTTTCAAGAAGGAAAAACAAATATTTCCTACAATTGCTTAGACCGCCACTTAGCGGAAAAAGGCGCGCAAACAGCTCTAATTTTCGAGCCTAATGATCCCAAAGAAGAGGCACAGCATATTTCCTACACGGAATTACATGATCGCGTTTCGCAGATGGCAAATGTGTTAAAAGCAAATGGCATAGAAAAAGGAGATCGTGTTTGTATCTATCTTCCGATGATACCAGAATTGGCGATCAGTGTGCTGGCTTGCGCACGAATCGGAGCAGTGCATTCGGTAGTCTTTGCTGGCTTTTCATCTACAGCTCTGGCCTCACGCATTCAGGACTGCGCCTGTAAACTTATGATAACGGCAGATGGTGGCTTTCGAGGCACTAAATCAATTGACCTTAAGTCCATCGTCGATGAAGCATTGCTTACTTGTCCGACAATTGTAAGGTCTTTAGTGGTAAAGCGAACAAATACTCCAATCCAACTGCTTGCTGGTCGAGACATTTACCTTGATGTTGAACTTGAAAAAGTTAGTAGCCATTGTGATGTGACCGAAATGGACGCTGAAGATCCCTTGTTTATTCTATACACCTCTGGATCCACGGGAAAACCAAAAGGCATGTTGCATACCACTGGAGGATACATGGTTTATGCCGGTTACACTTTTCAAAATGTATTCGATTACCAAGAAAAAGAAGTCTTTTGGTGTACTGCAGATATTGGTTGGATTACCGGACATTCCTACATTGTTTATGGTCCGCTGTTAAACGGAGCCACCACCGTACTTTTTGAAGGCATTCCTTCCTACCCAGATTTTGGACGATTTTGGGAAGTAATTGACAAACACCAAGTAAATCATTTTTATACCGCACCAACCGCCATTCGTTCGCTTGCCAAAGAACCCTTGTCTTGGGTAGAAAAATATAATTTATCAAGTCTGCGGATCATCGGTTCCGTTGGTGAACCCATCAATGACGAAGCGTGGTATTGGTACCATGAACATATTGGAAAAGGAAACTGTCCGCTAGTTGATACCTGGTGGCAAACAGAGACCGGGGGAATACTCATTTCACCGCTGCCGAATATCACCAAATTAAAACCAGCTTTTGCCACCTTGCCTTTACCGGGAATTCAACTTGCCATCATGAACGAAGCAAAAAAAGAAATGAATGGAAACGAAGTGAGTGGCAGTCTGTGCATAAAACAACCCTGGCCATCGATTGCCCGTACTATTTGGGGCGATCACAAACGCTATCAAGAGACCTACTTCACCGCTTTTCCTGGACTCTATTTTACAGGAGATGGAGCATTACGAGACGAAGATGGTTATTATAGAATTACCGGGCGTGTCGATGATGTAATCATTGTTTCCGGTCATAATTTAGGAACAGCACCCATCGAAGATGCCATTAACGAACATGCTTTGGTCGCTGAATCTGCCATTGTAGGATTTCCACACGACATCAAAGGCAATGCGCTTTATGGCTTTGTAATTCTTAAAGAAGAAAATGCCAACCATGATCAACTAAAAAGAGAGATCAACCAATTCATTTCTGACCAAATTGGCCCTATCGCAAAATTGGATAAAATTCAATTTACCAGCGGCTTACCGAAAACACGTTCCGGAAAAATAATGCGTAGGATTTTACGCAAAATTGCTGAAGGAGATTTTGATAATTTTGGGGATATTTCTACCTTATTAAATCCAGAAATTGTGGCTGAAATCAGGGATAATTGCCTGTAAAAAACCGGTCTTAAAATCTTAGATGGCGAACCGTTAATCCGTCATCAATGAGTTGATTTAATGAATCAATCCCTATTTTCAGGTGATTTTCGACGAAATTCGTGGTGACTGCCTTATCACTTTCCTCTGTTTTTACGCCGTCTGGCACCATCGGCTGATCGCTCACTAATAGCAAAGCTCCTGTTGGAATCTTGTTGTAAAAACCTACCGTAAAAATAGTAGCTGTTTCCATATCTATGGCATAGGCTCTAATTTTGGTGAGGTAATTTTTAAATTCCTCATCGTGTTCCCATACCCTGCGATTGGTGGTATAAACTGTTCCTGTCCAATAATCCACCTTATAATCACGAATGGTGGTGGAAACGGCTTTCTGAAGAGAAAAAGCAGGTAGCGCGGGCACTTCCATGGGAAAATAATCGTTGCTCGTTCCTTCACCACGTATGGCAGCAATTGGCAGAATTAAATCACCTAATTTATTCCGCTTTTTCAAGCCCCCGCATTTACCAAGAAATAATACGGCCTCTGGATGAATAGCAGTCAGCAAGTCCATAATTGTTGCAGCGGAAGGACTTCCCATTCCGAAATTTACAATGCTGATATTTCCAGAAGTAGCACATTGCATCGGTTTATCTTTCCCTATAACAGAAACATTGTTCCATTCCGCAAATAGATGGACGTAATTACTAAAATTGGTCAGTAAAATATACTTCCCGAAATTCTCTATTTGTTCACCGGTATAGCGCGGTAGCCAATTCTTTACAATGTCTGCTTTTGTATTCATACTATAAATATAAGGAGGAAAGCTATGAATTGCACTATAAAAAAATAGGTTGCTAAAAATCAACTACTATTTAAGCTTTAATTCAAAAAAAAGCATGTAACAAAGAATGAAAAGTTAACTTTGAAAAAAAATCCGAACTTGAAAACATTTCAGAGTGATCTTTCGCAAAAGACTTTTCCTATTGAAGAAAAAGTATTCTCAGCAACTATAAGGCATTCACTGAATTTACTAATAAGAACAGATCATCCTGAATTAGCTGAAAATTTTGTCATTTCCATAGAAGAACTTAACTATTACAGAGAAAAATACATCACTGAAAAATTAGAACAGCAACTTGGTGAGTTAAGCGAACTCGAAAAAACGGTCATACAAACGATGACCAATCAAACCAGCATCAATAAGAAAAGTAATGTAGACAAACATACCCCCTTAACACGCGGACAGAAATTAGCTGATAAAGTAGCTAGTTTCGGAGGAAGTTGGACCTTTATAAGTTCCTTTGGTGTGTTTTTAGTTATTTGGATAATTTGTAATTTTTATTTCTTAAGCAACAGAGGATTTGACCCCTATCCATTTATATTGCTCAACCTTATCCTATCTTGTATTGCTGCTTTACAGGCACCTATCATCATGATGAGCCAAAATCGTCAAGAGGAAAAAGATAGAGAGCGAGCAAAAATGGACTACATGATCAATCTTAAATCAGAGTTAGAAATTAGAACGCTACACGAAAAAATTGACCATTTAATATTGCATCAACAAAAAAACCTATTAGATCTACAAGTAGAACAAATAGAATTATTAGAAAATATTAGTTTAAGGGTTCAAAAAAAATAAATCCTAAACAAAATTGGAGGAATATTGTTTAGAAAATATAATTAAGTTGAGATGATTGCCGAATTAATAGGAGTAGGAAAAGAATACCAAGTTGGTGATCAAACCATTATTGCGTTGCAACCGGTAGATTTATGCATTAATACCGGAGAATTGCTATTAATAATTGGTCCATCAGGTTCAGGAAAAACAACCCTTTTGTCCCTTTTAGGCTGTGTTATCTATCCAACAATAGGTCAACTCTTCGTAAACAATCAATTGGTTAATGATATGAGCCAAAAGCAGATGGCTAATCTACGCTTAAACACCTTCGGATTTGTTTTTCAAAGCTTTAATTTAATCGCTCCGCTTAATGCATTGGATAATGTAATGATGCCCTTACAATTAAAAAAACTTAAGGCGAAGGATGCCAAAATAAAAGCCGAAGCAGCCTTAGATTTAGTAGGCATGTTGGATCGGAAAAAGAGTTTACCCAAACAACTTTCTGGAGGACAACAACAACGCGTAGCGATTGCAAGAGCGTTGGTAACAGACCCACAATTAATTTTGTGCGATGAACCCACTGCATCCTTAGATGCCTCATCCATCGCAACGATAATGGGAGAACTTGTTTCGCTTTCTAAATCTGGAAAGAGCGTTTGCGTAGTTACCCATGACCCACGATTATTAAATTATGCAGACCGAGTAATTAAAGTAGAAAATGGATTTGCGACAGAAATTAAAAAAAATGAATTAACGAATGCCTTTACACTTGTATAAAATGAAAATAACACAAACAACCTTGTTCATGCTATTGCTTTTAGCATCCTGCGGTGGAAAAGAAAATCCTAAAGCGAAAAAATTATCCGATTACAAAGTAGAAAAAATAAGTGAATTGGTGGGAATTGCACGCATCGAACCCGCCAACAAAATCTATCCTTTGGGAAGCGAATTAGCAGGAAAAATTACACGTATTTTGGTGGTAGAAGGACAAATGGTCAAGAAAGGGCAACTCCTACTTGAAATGGATGAAAGTGCTGAAACTGCTCAAGTTACTCAAAGCACCACAAAAGTGAATACGCGGAATGAAAAAATCAAAAGTCTTCAGGCGAAAATTGAAGCCTTAAACATAAAATTAAAAGCAGCTGAAGTGAACATGAAAAGGGATCGAGCATTGGCAGATTCAAAAGCAGGAACAGATAAAAATGCAATAGACTCAGAGAACATCTATCAAAACCTTCAAGCCGATATCATCATTGCAAAAGCCGAGGTCAATGAATCAATCGCAAGTTTAAGCGAATTAAGTGCTGAAACAAATTATTACACGCAACTAAAAAATAAGAGAAAGATTTATGCCCCTGAAGACGGAATGATGCTAAGCATTGAAGTAAGACCGGGACAAGCACTTGCACCGGGAGCAAAAATAGGAGATTTTGCACCAAGCGGAGGATTAATTGCCATTACCGAAGTAGATGAATTATACGCCATGGATGTTCGTAATGGCATGCGTGTAACCATAGCTAAACAAGGGACAAGAGACCTACTAAGCACAGGGAAAATCGTTTATTGCTCCCCCTACCTTTCTAAGAAGTCTATTTTTAGCGATAAAGCAGATAATCTAGAAGATAGGCGCGTTCGAGAAGTAAGAGTAATCGTAGACAAACCAGGCTCGGTCCTCATAGGTAGTCGTGTTGAATGCATCATAAAACTATAAAATGCAACTACTGTTCACCGCATTAAAATTCATGAAATTTGATAAACCCAAAAGCATTGGGGCATTATTTGGTGTAATTATTTCGATATTTTTAATTGGTCAACAAACCGGAATATTTACCTTTTTAACCAATGCCATGTCTTACATGGTTCGGGTTAACGATCGCTACGTTTGGGTAACCGATAACAAAACCACGAATGTAAATGCATTAGCACCGATCGACGTTCGTTTGGGACACGAGATAGAAAGTTTACCACATGTTAAAAAGGCACACCCCATAGTTATGGCTTCAGGGGCATCCCGTTTTTCCGACGGAACAACAGCAGGAATGAGTGTGGTAGGATTGAATTTACCCGCGATGGTTGGTATTCAAGATAACTTAATTGTGGAGGGCAAACTATCCAATATTATTGCCGATGGAGCAGTTACCATTGATTTCTTTGATGGAAAAGCATTAGGAAACCCTAAGATGGGAGATTATTTTGAAATTAATGGAAAACAAGTGTATATCGCAGCAATAACCAAAGGAGCAAGAGCTTTTGGAGGCGGTTTATTTGCCTATACAACGATTGAACGTGCCCGATTTTTAGGTAATGTTTCCAAAAATAAAACATCCGCATTTTTAGTCGAAGCAGAAAATCCAAAAAAAATGCAAGAGGTGGTTAATTACATTAACGCAAATATCCCCGGTGTCAAAGCATGGATGCCGGATGATTTTAGATGGGAAACCGTAATAACCGTATTAAAATCGAGTGGGATTGCATTTTCATTTGGAACATTAATTATTTTCGCTTTAATCTCCGGTTTTATCATCATCGGTTTAACCCTCTATTCGGCTGCAATAGATCGCATAAAAGATTACGGCACCTTAAAAGCAATTGGAGCAACCAATGGGTACATCCGGAAACTCATCTTAATGCAAGCTATTATCTATGCCATCATCGGATTCTTGATTGGTTACGCGCTCATCGAAGGATTTAGAAATGGAATTGCCAATGCAGGAACCCTCTTCACCTTCCACCCCATAACTAAATTAGTTTTCTTCTTGATCACTGCAACGATATCCATTTCAGGAACGCTTTTCGCTATTCGAAGAATCACCAAATTAGAACCCGCTTCGGTTTTTAGGACTTAATTCAATAGTCATTTTCACAAGTTTATTACATTTTTAGCCACTAAACAGAACGTGGAATTTAAATCTCGGATTATGAAGTATTTTTTAAGCATTGTCATTGTTACCTTTTCCCTATGCCTATGGTCGCATGAAGGGGGACATCATGAAAAAGAACAAACCTGGAAAATTGGTAATCAAGAAATTAGCGGGGATTTTTTGCTACTAAAAGATGGAATCGTTTATTTACAAACAGAAGATGGGGCAACGAAAAAAATACCATTAAATGAATTTACAACGCAAGATCAAGCACAAATTAATAGTCGCTATCAAACCATTGAAAAATTAAATACGGAGGTACCGCAAAAAATAGACAAACAACTTCCAACCAACTTCAGCATACTAATTCCCTTGTGTATATTGTTTTTGGGGCTGATCATCCTAAGTATTTATTTCTTCCGAAAAAGGAAAATAAAACATGGAATCGTTCTCATTGCCATGTCATTTAGCATCTTTCTCTACAGTTTTACAGATCCAAATGTGATGAATCTGGCATTTAATGCTTTTCAACCCAATGTTATCACCTCTTGGGACGCTAATTATTTTTATGTCGAATCGAAAGGCATCCCAACAACGCACGATATGATGGTTGGAATTGCTAGCAATGGTTGGCAGCAACAAGTACCAATTCCTCAGTGTTACTATGGAGACAATGCATGGAGTATTCCTTTAAACCCAATTTTAGCCGCAACGCCCGTCCCAGTGAATGCACAACACTTTACGCGAGGTGCCATCGCAGTAGCGGTAAATGGCGTTCCAATTTTCAACCCCTTTACCAATCAAGGCGTGGATGCTTTCTTAGATGGACAATTGGATAATTGGGGAGGTCATTGTGGTCGTGCAGATGATTATCATTATCACACTGCTCCACTTCATTTGTATGGAACAACAAGTAGCACCTTACCTATTGCTTATGCATTAGATGGTTATGCAGTATTTGGAGCGCTCGAACCCGATGGGATTTCAATGACAAGCTTAGATGCAAATCACGGACATAATTACAATGGGGAATATCATTATCATGGGACAGCAAATGCACCCTATATGATTGGAAATATGGTCGGACAAGTCACCGAAGATGCAACAGCACAAATCATTCCCCAAGCTGCTGCGACTCCTGTACGACCTGCACAAACTCCATTAAACGGCGCCTTGATTGCTAGTCTAATTGCTAACGGAAGCAATGGTTATATTTTATCTTATTTATTAAACAATCAGAATTATCAAGTAAGTTATAGTTGGACTACAAACGGCCTATACACCTTTAACTTTATCAATCCAAGCGGAACCACCACGTCTAACTATAACGGATTTATTCCCTGTGATATACAATATGCCGGCGCTGAAGAATCGACCTTACTAAATAAGTCATTCCATATTTATCCGATACCTAGTCAGCATACAATAAATATCCAATTGAAATCAGGACAAGATCCGAAAGACATAAAAGGAATCTCCATTTACAGTAACAGCGGAACAGAAGTTTTTCATTCTCATCACTATGAACAAGCCATCGATTTATCGAACCAAACAAAAGGCATCTATTTCATAGTGATCAAAACATCAAAAGGCGAATTCAAGCAAAAGTTAATTTTGCAGTAATTTACTGCTTCACTAACTCCTTCGTGTATACGCGTTGATTAGTGATTATTTTCACAATGTAAGTTCCCTTATTGAGTGAAGATAAATCCACGTGAGATTCTGCAAAATAATCCGTAGCCTTCATTTTTTCAGAATAAACCGGCCTACCCATAATATCATAAATGGCCAATTGCGCGTCGTTGTTTACGAAACCACTAATTTCAATGGTTGCTTCATCCTTTGCTGGATTAGGGAAAATGGCGATCTCATGATCTAGTTTATTTTCATTTAAACCAACTGTAAAGCCCACAGAAAAATCGTAACGATGGTATCTACCGAAATCACCAGGAAACATTTCAATATAGCTCCCTCCCACTAAACGCAAGCGCATTTGTCCGGTTGTTTCGCCTTCCACTTGCGCAGAATACCAGAAAGAAAGCCCATCATTATCGGTATCTTCAATAATGATGCTATAACATCCAGGTGCTAAATCGAAAGTGTCTTTGTATTGAGTGGTATTGCTCATGTTGCTCCTTTCAAAAAGAACATTGCCTGAAGCATCAATCAAACGATAGGTATTTTCAACCGCCTTATTATTCGTGGTCAACCAAACAAAAAATGGCCCATTAATCCGCTCTGGAGCATCAAACTTTGTTTGTTTCACGCTGTTTTGAAGATACTCATCATTTCCAGAACCACCATTAACATCACAAACATAAGCGGTAAATGTTTTCAATGAATCATAATCTGTCCAAAAATCTTGGTAGGTAACTGGTATTTCTACCACTTCCTCTTCTAAAAACCCAAGACTTCCTGTCCAATCATAGCTAATTTCAACACCATACGTAATCCAACATCTAATTTTACAAGAAGTTAGCGTTTGTGCACCTGCATTTTTAAGAATAACACGTGGATTTGAACAAGTTGGATTGAACTTACTATAATACTCCCAATTATTTGGATTTAATACATCTGCAATAGCTGCATCCACCTGATGGTTGGGAGCTGAATACGATATTAAATCATAGGCAGCAATGTAATTACCTCCCGCTTGACCAGGATCATTCTGAGGTACCGCAGTAATCGAATAATCAATACTTACCGAATCACCAGGAGTCACAAAAGGCGTTAATTCAAATTCATGTTCCTTCACCCGATCACCCGGGCACCATCCTTCTCTTGCATACGGCCATGTTCCACCTTGACCAATATTTGGGTTGTCTCCACACTCCGTAGTTTGCCAAATATTCCAGTTAAACCTAGGTACTCCATCTATGCGCAGTTGATGATCGTTAGGTACCCATTCACAACAAGCGCCATTTCCTACTTGCCCATGACCAGACATTCTAGTTTTTATTTTAAACGTAGCAGAAGTATCTGACAATAGAATTGATTTGGGAGCTAAATCAACATTATTAGCCATATTAGCGAAATTGTAAGATCTAAAATCACTCCAAATAGGCTCCCGCTTGTGGATGTCTCTTGGAGGAATTCCTTCAATAAATGCGAAGCGAAGATCCAATAACTCTTGGGTATTATGAGCCGCTAAATCAACGGTGTTTTTTAGATATTGCTGATAATCTGTTACGTCATAAATCCAACAGAAACCATTTGGGCCTAAGTCGAATTGAATACCATAAGGTGTAATATATCGTGCAATTTCGACATCCTTAACTATTTCATAAGGCACATTATAATACGTAATCGTATCATTAAGTAAGTTCGTGGTTACGTTATATGGAACACTGGTAAGCATATTCCCTTGTGCATCAAAAGTATTCATAGAACCAGTTGGAACGCCAATAAAACTGTTAATTATCTCGAAATGGCGATTCACAGCTGCTTGTTCAAACACAACGATTGGTTCTTTACGTTTCATTTGATTGACAAGATTCGTTTGTTGAACACCAGCAACAACGCCTTGACCCAAAGCAATTGTGGGACGTTTCGTAGCTTGCGTAACCCCTGCAACAGGAAATTCATCATTTCGGATCATACTTCCATTTGCCAATGACCAACCCTCAGACAACATCAGTTTATGATTATTTTGCGATCGATCGATCGCATAATTCACATCATCAAAATCATAATAGGCCAATAGGTTATTCCAATTAGGGTGCGTTGCATCAATTTTATTTTTATAATTCGCTAAAATAGTAGCTGGTGATAATGCCGCATTATAAATACGAAATTCATCCATTTTACCTTTCCATTTTAGATTTAGATCAGCACTGGCGCCAATTACCAAACGACTGATGTAGCCAATTTGTCTGTTCATGTTAGTTCCAGAATGCCAAAGCGCACCATTTTTATAAATAAACATTTCACCAGTTGATTGTTTTTTGACAAACGCCCAATGATTCCAGGTATCGTCCATTTCACTTGGGCTCATCACCTTATTAATTCGATCGTAACCGGTAGAAACTCCTGCATCAAAATAAACATTGTTATCACTCCAAGGCATGTGAATATTCAAAATACGGTGATTTAAGGTGTCCCAACCTTCCAAAATAGTAGTGTTGGTCCCTGCTGTCAAATTCCCTTTTTTCCAAAACTCCACGGTTAATTCATTTCCAACTACAAAATCTGAAAGTTCAGAAATAGCATAATTGGTTCCACTGAAATTCACCACACCATTTTTACCCTCAAAATTCAAAGCTGAATTAGTGTTGATGGTTTCTGTCTGAAAGCTTAAACCTGCAGCAGCAGTATAATCATTCTCAAATGAAAACTCAATAATCAAATTATCCGTTCCGTTCCATGCATAGGATTGAAAAAACAATAAGTCGTTTTGTCCTGCAAGAAAAGAGGGGTTGGTTCCTCCCACTCCATGACTTGCATTATAAACCGTTGTAAAACCAGCGGTGTGAAAAAATAACAAATCATTATCAGTGGTAGATTTCAGTGAGATTGTAGGGTGCATTAACTCCCCATTACTTCCTAAAGAATTAATAAATAAAGAAAGTGATTGAATATCTCCAGCTGTAATTCCTGCCGCCAACAACTCATTTGCGCTTAGGAGCATCTGATATCGCCCGCCACTTTTTTGTGTATTAAAAGGCAAATTAGCAGAGGAATTAGATGTGTTAATATTGGAAGATATTAGCGATGCTCCCGTACGAAACAATTCATTGCGCTGATAAATATCCGCTTCGACAAATGGAATGGGCGTAAAAGAAACTACTGGAGGAGCAGCACAATTAGCAAGATACTTGCTACTATTATTTATCACTGAATCAAAATTCCCAGTGTGATCGAATACGCGCGTGTAGGTTAAATAATCCCATTCGCCACAATTGTATTGATCCCATGTTGTCAATGGACTACATTTTAATTTATAGTACATGAGTACTTTCTCGAATCTTGTTGTATTTAATTCAGGTGGAAAAACGAAATTCGCTCTTCTTGTGGTAATGGAATCGTAGGTAAATGTTTGAACCCAAGTGGTATCTTGTGCCTCAAGCTTATTTACGAAAAGACAAGAAACGAAAGTAAAAAGTAGGATTTTTTTCATAATTGAAATCATTTTTTGAACGATAAAAGTACAAAAACAATTTAAGTACTGAATAAAGGACGCTTTACTTAAATTTGCATTAAAGCAAACAATCATGAAAATAATACATGTCATTTTTTCAGCTACATTTAGGATGGCATAACAATTGGCAAACAGCATAACCAATAAAATAGTAGCATTAAACAATTTTGTTTTATTGAAAACTGACATTGTGTCGCAACGAAAACAAATAGCAAAACATAGAATGAGTAATAATTTTGAGAATGACTTTTTTGGATTTAGTGGCATCGAAAACGATGCTGAATTCATCCCATTAATTACCGCAGAAGAGGAAGATTCCGTAAATAAACAAATTTTTCCAAGTGATCTTCCCATCTTACCCTTAAGAAATAATGTATTATTTCCTGGTGTTGTCATCCCCATTACAGTGGGTAGAGATAAATCAATTCGATTAATTCAAGATGCCAACAAGGGAAATAAAATTATTGGAGTCGTTTCCCAAAAAAACCAAGATGAAGAATCTCCCTCCTTTGCTGATTTACATGAAATTGGAACGGTAGCGCAGATAATTCGCCTACTAAAAATGCCAGATGGAAGTTCAACTGTCATCATTCAAGGCAAAAGAAGATTTGAAATTGAAAGTGCGCTGCAAACAGAGCCTTATATGCGTGCAACGGTTAAGATCTTACAGGAAAAACCCATTGACAAAAAAAATAAAGAGCTGACTATCATGTTCAAGACCATCAAAGAATTGGCCTTGCAAATTATTCGAGACAGTCCAAATATCCCATCTGAAGCACAATTTGCAATTGGAAATATAGATAGCCCAACCTTTTTGGTAAATTTTATCTCTTCGAATATGAATGCTGATGTCTCGAAAAAACAAGAGATGCTGGCCGAAATGGATATGGAAAAAAGGGTGATGATGGTACTTGAGCACCTAACCCTAGAGGTACAAATGCTCGAAATGAAAAACGAAATCCAAAATCGTGTCAAAAAAGACTTAGATCGTCAACAAAGAGAGTTTTTCTTACATCAGCAAATGCGAACCATTCAAGATGAATTAGGAGATAACCCACAAGAACAAGACATCGTCGAATTACGCGAAAGAGGATCGAAAAAGAAATGGTCGGAATCGGTTGCAAAAACATTTTACAAAGAGTTAGATAAACTGCAACGAATGAACCCGCAAGGAGCTGAATATACGGTTCAGCTTAATTTTTTAGATTTATTATTGGATTTACCATGGAATAGTTACACGAAAGATAATTTAGATCTGAAACGTGCTAAAAAAATACTCGAACGGGATCATTTTGGCTTAGAAAAAGTTAAAGAGCGTATCTTGGAATACCTTGCTGTATTAAAATTACGCGGCAATATGAAATCGCCTATTCTTTGTTTTTATGGTCCTCCAGGGGTGGGAAAAACATCTTTAGGGAAGTCAATAGCGGAGGCGCTTGGTCGTAAATACGTGCGTATGTCACTTGGTGGTGTACACGATGAAGCTGAAATTCGCGGTCACCGAAAAACCTACATTGGAGCGATGCCCGGTAGAATCATCCAAAATATTAAGAAAGCAGAAAGTGCCAATCCTGTTTTTGTATTGGATGAAATCGATAAATTAGGTCGTAGTAATCATGGCGATCCTTCATCGGCGCTTCTTGAAGTATTAGATCCTGAGCAAAACATTGCTTTTTATGACAATTACGTTGAATCTGAATTCGATTTATCGAAAGTACTTTTCATTGCTACAGCGAATAGTTTAGCGGAAGTGCAAGGTCCTTTGCGAGACAGAATGGAAATTATTGAAGTCAACGGGTATACCATCGAAGAGAAAATTGAAATTGCTAAGCGTCACTTAATCGGCAAACAAATTACTGAACATGGTATCCAAAAGAAAGATATTTCCATCGACAATAAACTACTGGAAAAACTAATTGAAGAGCACACCAATGAATCAGGTGTAAGAAGCCTTGATAAACTAATGGCCAAATTAGTTCGCAGTAGAGCATTACAGATTGCGAGTGATGAAAAATTTACACCGAAAATTACAGAAGAAGATTTATTTAAGTTTTTAGGAGCTGGCCGGTCACGCACTAAGTATGCAAACAATAAAGTCGCCGGTGTAGTTACTGGACTTGCATGGACAAGTGTTGGAGGTGATATTTTGTTTATTGAATCTTCTTTGACGCAAGGAAAAGGTAAATTAACACTAACGGGAAATCTTGGAGATGTCATGAAAGAAAGTGCCATCATTGCACTCGAATTTTTGAAAGCACATAGTCAATGGATTGGTCTTTCCCAAGAAGTTTTCGATCACTATAATGTACATGTCCATGTGCCTGAAGGAGCCACGCCAAAAGACGGTCCGAGTGCTGGAATAACCATGTTATGTTCATTAGCTTCCTTGTTTTCTCAATTAAAAGTAAAAAAAGGACTCGCAATGACAGGTGAAATCACATTACGTGGTGATGTACTTCCAGTTGGGGGAATAAAGGAAAAAATATTAGCCGCTAGACGAGCGGGAATTAAAGAATTAATTCTTTGCTCCAAGAACAAGCAAGATGTAGATGAAATTAAAGCTGATTATATAAAAGGTTTAACTATTCATTATGTGGATACTATGAAAGAAGTGATTGATTTAGCCTTAACTAAAGAAAAAGTGGAGGGACATCTTAAGCTTGTCGTACCAACAAAACCTTAGTCCCAATCGTCGTTTTCATGATCAAACTCATCCATTAATTTCTTCCAATTATAGGTTGGATCTGTGGTGTCGATTAGTATGTCCTTGTATTCAGCTGATGTAATTTCATAATGCAAAATTTCTTCCCCTGTATACACTTCAATTGCCTCAATAAGTGCTTTTTCTTCCGGACTACAAAATGACAAAGCTTGGCCATTAGCCTCTCCTCTTCCCGTTCTTCCACAACGATGCACATAATTCTCTGGATTTTCTGGAATGTCATAATTTATAACGTAATCCATATCGGGAATATCAATTCCTCTACAAGCGACATCCGTAGTAACTAGCACCCTACTTTCCCCTTTTCGAAAACGCTCTAAAATATCAAAACGCTTATCTTGCTCAATTCCTCCATGCAGTGCTTCTGTAACAATTTCTACGCGTTGCATAGCCGCCACAACCCTTTCAGCTCGTACTTTCGTCCTAACAAAGACAATAAATTTTTGGGTTTCAAATTCAGTTAAGATGTTTTCAAGAAAAAAACGCTTGTCATCCATTTCAATAAAAGCCACCGCATGAGTTACATTTTTAGCAACCGGATTCTTGGGTGAAATTTGTATCCGAATGGCATCACGAACGACATCGTAGGCTAAGGATTTTATTTTTTTAGAAATTGTGGCCGTAAAGAACAAGGTTTGTCTCTTTTTGGGAAGTAAGCGCAGTACATCTGTTATGTCCTTTGTAAAGCCTAAGTCTAGCATTAAGTCAGCCTCATCAAGCACTAAGATTTCCACTTTCGATAAATCGATAAATCCTTGTGAAACGAGGTCAAACATACGACCAGGAGTTGTCACCAAGGTGTCGACCTTATGTTCTAATTGATGAATTTGATTTTCTTGTTCTACACCGCCATAAAGCCCTAGTGTTTTTAATTTTGTAGCGGCACCAATTTGAATAAAAACTTCTGAAATTTGCTTGGCTAGTTCGCGGGTAGGCACCATTACCAAACACCTAATTTGTTTTTTCTTTAGATCCTTTGGATTCAATAGATGATGAATCACAGGAATCACAAAAGCAGCTGTTTTTCCAGTTCCCGTTTGTGCTACAGCCATTACATCTTCCCCATCTAAAATATGCTTGATAGCACGATGTTGAATATCTGTTGGACGTGTAAATCCTAACTTTTCGAGTTGTCCTTTTATCAATGAAGAAATAGGGTAATCCTTAAATTTCATGTGACAAAGATACGCAATTTAAGACGTATTATTTATTGAATAATTCTTCTACCTTTTGATAACGAAAACTAAATATTTCCTTGACTTTATTTTTAATAAAAAGAGCGTGCATAGCTTTGCCTATTATTCCAAGAGGCAATACATAACTAACAATATCATTCATTTCTACGCCACCTTCAACTTCTTTAAAATGATGTTCATGGTGCCAAATTTTATACGGGCCTATGCGTTGTTCATCTACAAAAAAAACTTCATCTTTAACTGTTTTTATCTCTGTAACCCAACGAATAGGTATGCCAAGAATTGGTTTAACCGTATATTCTATCATTAAACCTTCGTACATTTTCGCTGGGATTTCCGTTCTAACGATAAACCCCATTGATGCAGGTGTTATTTTCGCCAAATTGTTTGGTGAGGAGAAAAATTCCCAACATGTTTTAATGTCGGTCTTTACAATTTGTGTGCTTTTCAATTGATACATGTAATTTTAAACAAGCAATATGAGAAAATGTTTGCGGCTTTTTTTTATTTGACTTATTTTATCAACTATTGGAAAGTTTTTATTACACTTTCGTTTAATTTAAAAAATACAATTACCCACTAATAATAGGCTGATCTTTACTTAATCCTTCAAACAACGAACTGAAAAACCGTGACCTTTGCTAAAATTGGAACGACCTAATCCTGAATCGGAGCTTAACAAATATCTATTCCAAGCATACATTACATCGTCCTCGGATTTACTCCACCAACTACTGTAACTATTAATATCGCTAAAACTACCAAAGCTAGGACGATTACCGCCAGGAAGCCCCGTAAAACCGCTACTATTTGTGCCGCTATTATCATCCGTCCAACCAGAAACACTCTTCATTTTGGAACCTGCGACCTCTTCCCCTCCTAAAAAACTAGATAAAACCGTCCATTCTGCATCTGTAGGGACATGCCAACCAGTAGGACAAAGATTTCCTTTTGCAACGGTATACCATGTATATAATGCGCCGTATTTAGACTTATTTGATGCATTATTGTCATATAAACAAAATGCTGGACTTTCTAATACAGACCAAGCATTTTCGCCTGTTACTAATGGTATTAATGTCCCATTATTGTATTTCGTTGTCTTGAGATTTTCTGCCATCCAAGTCTGTGTACCTATCACAACCGTTTTATATGTGTTACCATCGACGTCAGTTACTTGAGCGTTTAAGTGGTAATTACTGAAAAGTAATAGTGATGATAATAAAGATATATATTTCATATTTGGATATTTAATCGTTGGAGCATTTGTTAAAGTTTAAATTTA
>CAJAII010000045.1 GCA_903939755.1 uncultured Flavobacteriales bacterium
CAAAAGGATTTCCTTGTCTAACGACCAAAAAACTCCACCTTCGATCAATTGTTCACGAACTCTTATGGTTTTTAAAAGGGGATACCAACATTGCCTACTTAAAAGAAAATAATGTCCGAATTTGGGATGAATGGGCAGATGAAAACGGAAACCTTGGCCCTGTCTACGGACATCAATGGAGAAGCTGGCCATCAAAAGATGGAGGGGCCATCGATCAAATTTCACAAGTTATTCATCAAATTAAAACAAATCCAGATTCAAGAAGGCTAATCGTTTCGGCATGGAATGTGGCGGATGTTAATCAAATGGCATTACCCCCCTGTCATAGTTTATTTCAATTTTATGTGGCAAATGGCAAGTTAAGCTGCCAATTATACCAACGTAGTGCAGATACTTTTCTGGGTGTGCCATTCAACATCGCTTCCTATGCCTTGCTCACCATGATGATAGCGCAAGTATGTGATCTTCAAGTTGGGGAATTCATTCATACTTTTGGTGATACGCATTTGTACACCAACCATCTAGAACAAGTTGAATTACAACTTACAAGAGAAATAAGACCCTTGCCAACGATGAAGATTAATCCTAATGTGAAAGATATATTCGAATTTACGATAGATGATTTTGAATTATGTAATTATGATCCACATCCACATATTAAAGGAATTGTAGCCGTTTGAGAAAAGCCAGCATTATAGTAGCAATGGATGCCGAAAATGGCATTGGAAAAAACAATGATTTAATGTGGCGTTTACCGAATGACATGCGATTTTTTAAAGAAAAAACTTCGGGAAGTGTGGTTATAATGGGTAGAAAAAATTATGATTCAATCCCTGAGAAATACCGTCCATTATCCAACAGAACGAATGTGATCTTAAGTAAAAACCCACAATTAAAAGTTGCTGGTTGCCTCGTTTTTAACACGCTAACAGAATGCTTGGATCATTTTCAAAACACGGATGAAAAACTTTTTATCATCGGTGGAGGAGAAATTTACCGTCTTGCTTTACAAGAGAAATGCATTGATGAAATGTACATTTCCCACGTAGAATCGACCTTTTCTGCAGATGTTTTTTTTCCAGAAATCAATCCCATAGAATGGAAGACAAAGGTTATCTTAACGCAAGAAAAAGATGACAAGCACGCCCATGGTTTTATTACTAAACAATACTCACTGATTGGTGACCATAATCAATAAACTTTTTTAATTTTATAAAAAACTTATAACTATGTTGGCTCCCTTCAACCTTAAGAAATGGATTGCTGAAAATCGTGATTTATTAAAACCCCCAGTTTCAAATAAAAATCTATATGTTGAGGCAGGTGACTTTATAGTGATGGTAGTTGGCGGGCCAAATGCTCGAAAAGATTATCACTACAATGAAAGTGAAGAACTATTCTATCAATTAGAAGGGGATATTACCGTACGAATTCAAGAAAATGGCGAAGCAAGGAATATTGAAATTCAAGAGGGAGATATTTTTCTATTACCCGCCAATACACCTCATTCACCAATTAGAGGAGAAAACACCATAGGATTGGTTATAGAACGTGTCAGAAAAGGAACCGAACTACAAGATGGCTTGATGTGGTTTTGTGAAGGGTGTAATAATCCATTGAAATCATATCGATTTCCACTGGAAAATATCGAAAAAGACTTTATTAGTAGATTTAAAGAATTCTATGCTTCGGAAGAAATGAGAACGTGTAGTAAGTGCAAAAAGGTAATGGAAACAGATCCGAAATTCTCCTAATTACTTATCTGCAATATACCCCATTAAATAAGTCTGGTTGGATTGAACATTATAATACTGAAGCGTAATGGCATCATTCTTCAATTGATTAATCGTGTATTCAGATGGAAATTCTTCCCCATCTATCAACAAAGCCAATACAGTTCCTTCCGCATCCAGCGTCCATGTTCCATGCTCATACTCCGTCTGAATTTGTCCTAAAACGGTCTCAGAACTTGAAATAGAATACGTACCATCTTTATCAATCGCCAATTTTACAGTGGGTTGATTTGCTATGAATTCATTGCCATTAATTAAATAACTTGACAGGATCCACTCATTACAAAGACGCGCTTTTTTAGTGCGAAGCGAAAAACTTGGACCATTTGGGTATTTATCACAAGAATAAAACAATACAAGTAGAAAACTTGATAAAACAACTGAGCGAAGAAAAACTTTCATGTATTTAATTTTATCAAATGTAGTGATTTATATTTTCTCTCCAAAAAAATATAACAAACTGAATTGATTTATTCTAAACAGCCTACTTAGCTTTATAACAGTAAAGCTTAGTAGATTGCGCTCTGTTTAACACTTCATTAGTAGAAACTTGCTGCAATTGGAGCTCACCCTTTTTTAATAATACAATGGTGAAAATTTCTGTTTTATTGGTTAATCCTTCGCATAACTGCAAGGACTTATTATCATGACTAAAAAACCAGGTTCCCTTTCTTTCTACCTTAATCGTTTGACTGAAAAGTTGGTAGCTCGTACTCATAAAATACGTGTTATCTTTCTTTAATGCTAAACGAATATCAAAACCTGTAAGGTCAATTGCACTTTTATTTTCTGTTTTGGAGATCAGTTTCCAGTCTTTAGACATTCTATCATGGTTAGATAACAAAGAATATTTCTTTATTTCTTCCAACTTACGACACGAGCTAGCTAAACAAACAACCAAACTCAGAAAAAACACCGTTTTCATAGCAACCAACTTTATTTGCTAAAAAATACGCCTAAGCAATAGTTTGGTTACAAGACAACCATTTTAATAATCAAAAAAAAAGCCGTCTAAAAAAGACGGCTTTGAAATTTAGTTAAAGGAAAATTACTTAGTGTTCCAAGTATTGATTGAAACAGAACCAGTTGAAGCATCAATCTGCTCCGTTTTCATTTCGTCTTTGGTTAGTTTTAAAATAGTGTATTCATCTGTAACAGATGCACCAGTTTCTGTCAAAACCAATTTTGATTTATCGTCGTTGAATTCCCAAGTACCATTAGTAACATCAGTAAATGTTTGTCCAAGAACAGTATAACTCAAGGTTGTCGTAGCGCTGCCATCTTTCATCAAATTCATGTCAAGTTGAATGCCTGACATATTCAACGATGCGCCATCTTGAGAGATAGAGGTTAAATGCCAATTATTAACCATTCTTGACTTCTTGGTCAACAAGGTGAATTTTGAACCTTCGTCATATTTACTACAAGAAGATAAGAATGTTGTGGCTACGATCAACGAAAGCACACTAAAAAAGATAATTTTTTTCATTTTTTAAATTTTAATTTTGGCGAAAATAAGAAGAATATTTAAAATAGTATGTTTAAAAGATATTAACTTTGTAAGATAAAATCTTTAGTATGAAAACACCTATTTATTTACTATTTAGCTTATTATTTTTAGCTGCTTGCAACAACGCCTCCATCGATAAAAAAGTAAGTGAAAAGGCACCTGCAAAGCCGAATGTTGCAAATACCAAGTTAGCTTTAAATGTAAAAGGAATGGTCTGTAAAATGGGTTGTGGCGGTGCAATCAGAAAGGAATTATTAGCGACAAACGCTGTTGAAAAAGTAGAGGTCGATTTTGTAGAAGACAAGGAGGCGCAGTTGATTACCGTATATTACAATAATTCCCTTTCTTCAAAAGAAAAGCTGCTCAAGGTAATTACCGAGATGAACGACAAACAATTTACCGCCGAAACGATTTCTGAATCCTCTTATACCAGCGATAAAAAATGATGCTACACTATCGGGTTCTCGGAAAAGGGGCTCCTTTGGTAATTCTGCATGGACTATTTGGTTCATCAGATAATTGGCAATCACAAGCAAAAAAATTAGCTGATTTCTACACCGTTTATTTAGTTGACTTACGAAATCATGGTCATTCCTTTTGGTCACCAGCCCACACTTATGACCTAATGGCCGAAGATGTTCATCGCTTGATTGAAGAATTGAACCTTAAAAAAATCATCTTACTTGGGCATTCCATGGGGGCAAAAGTAGCGATGACATTGGCACAACAACATCCAACTTTACTTGATAAACTGATCCTGGTTGATATGGGGATAAAGGAATATCCGATGCACCATCAACATATCTTAGCAGGGATTCATGGATTAAATTTAGCGACTTACAAAACCCGCGGAGAAGCTGAGCACGATTTAGAGAAATACATAGATAACCAAAGTGTTAGACAATTTTTACTAAAGAATTTATTTTGGAAATCTAAAGGCGAATTAGCCTGGCGCATGAACGTAACAAGCCTTGAAGAAAACTTACTAGAAATACTTCGTCCACTTCCAAATCAAGTAGTGCTAACCAATACCTTATTTATCCGGGGAGAACTTTCAAATTACATTTTAGACGAAGACATCCCTGAAATCGAAGAATTATTTCCCGATAGCGAATTTGAAACCATCTTAGGTGCCGGACATTGGGTACATGCCGAAGCACAGGAGGAATTTATTCAATTGGTTTTAGGGTTTTGTTTGAGGTAGGGTGAAAAATAAAAAACCCCGCTTGATAGCGGGGTGTAAAAAAATTACTTTTTCTAATTAAATTTATAAAACGCATTACAACCTAATAGAATGCCTTTCAGTTTATAATGAACAAGTAATATATTTTTCTTTTATTTTTTAGTAGATGTTTTTACTGGTGTACCGACAACTTTATAGCGCAAAAACCCTTCATAAATAACTCCATCAATTAGAGCATCATATCCAGGGCCAGCCTTTTCAATTGCTTGATCAATTGCATCCTTTACTGTCCAACCTTTTCCTGTAGTCCTTGGGGCATCCTTTTTAGAATCAATTGTTACATTTTTTGTGCTAACTATTGTAAAGTCTGTCAACCTACAACTTGTTAATGATATCATTGTGGCTATTGCCACCATACTGAATAAATTTACTTTTTTCATTTGAATTTTTTGTTAAATAATAATTGTGGGTATTTCGTTCCGACCTTTTTTCCGCATGAGGAATGGGGGCTACTCCACTTTTTATTTAAAAAACATAAAGGATTTTTTAAATATTTTTTTGATAAAGCAAGGTATTAATAATACCTTGCTTACATCTAATTTAACCTTAGATCTTTATGAATTTATTTTTTTTGCCTTCATTGTTCATGATGAAATAAACTCCTTTATCAAGGTTTGAAATATCAAAGTCTGCTGAATAGCTATTGAATTCAAGATTCATTACTATATTTCCACTGACATCAACAATTTTAATCTCTCCAATCGGAGTAGTTGAACTCTTAATATTTAATGTGTTTTCAGCCGGATTTGGGGAAACTGTTACAAATGATTGTTCGATTTCCTGCAAGCCTGAGGTTGTGAAGGCTAGGACGCTTACCTCATCTACTCTAAAAAGAGTTGGATTAAGATCATCCGTAAAAGCTGAAAATTCAACTGAAATAGTTTGACCTGCATATGCTGCTGGAATAGTAAATCCCTCTATATTCCAGATTGGATCACAATCCGCAGCGGTAATAGTAACATCTAAATCAGCGTTTGAAATTGAATCAGAATAAATCTCATTTCCAGCCTGGTCGAAAAGTCCAAAATACAGAAAATCCCAATCGTCAATATCATCTTGTTCATCTGAACCGCCAGACCAATAAAAAGAAAATTCAGCATAATTAAGATTTGCAGGCAAGGTAACATCTTGAGAGACATCATCCATTATGTCATCTAGTCCAGTTAATTCATCAAAATCACCAAACCATAAATAGTTATCTCCATCGCTTGCACCACATGCACCAAAATCTCCATACGCATCAGCAGAACCCGTAAAATCCCAAGAAACCTCCCCTTGTTCGAAGCTGCCGTTTTGTATTAATTCTTGTTGTGAAAAAGTGGCGAATGAACTCGCACACAAAATAAAAAGTAATTTAGTTTTCATAATTTTTAGTTTTTAGTTAATTAATAATAAGTTATAAAATTTGGTAAGTTGTACAAGACCCTGCGTTCATAGTAACATTTTCATTGTACCATTCAAAATCATCTTCATCCAACACCTTAATATTCACGATTTTATTGGTTGAATATCCAAAATCAATGGTTTTATTCAATTGACCATTTGAAGCGCAATCTAGCGTTCCGTTAAAATACTCAGTAGCAGCGAAAGATCCTAGGTAGGCACCATCAACATAAATTTTAAGTACAGCAGCTGCGCCACCCCATGATTGTGCAGAACTTTGATTTTGCCAAAAAATGAGCTTTTCTGAATACTGACAGCTACCATCATTTGTTTTTGCTTTTGCAGAATAATTGACTGCTTTAATATCCGTACACCCTTCCTTTTTGCACGAATTAAATGTTGTCATGATTAGACCAAGACAAATAAATAAAATTGTTTTTTTCATAATAAATAGTTTAAAGTTTTGGCTAAGATAGCTGAATTATTTATAATACGGCATATATGTCGCTTATTAATATTTTCATAATTCTCAATTTTGCAGGTGGAAACCTCAGTCGAACTTGAAATAAAGAAATTTGGCGCCGAAATACGTGGTTTGCGAAAATCAAAAAACTTCACGCAGTCTCAATTGGCAGCAATGTGCGATGTGGATATTAGAACTATACAACGCATTGAAAAAGGGGAATTCAATCCCAGTTTGAAAGTATTAATCAATTTGGCCAAATCTTTTGAATACACATTATCTGAATTATTTTATAAGGTCGGTAAACATAAATATTGATTAATGACAAAAAATTATTCGGGTTGCGGACGGGGTTATGGGTTGTGGACGGGGTTATGGGTTGTGATCGGGTTATGGGTTGTGATTGGGATTACGGGTTGCATGTAGAGACGTGCAATTGCACGTCTCTACATGCAACGAAACCACGACCAAACGCAACGAAACCACGACCAAACGCAACGAAACCACGACCAAACGCAACGAAACCACCATCAAACGAAACGAAACCATAACCACATCACATTGGTTCAACGATCATTCCTATTAAATGAATCATTTTGCCATTTCAATGGATTATTATCAATGTATCGACGAATGGCATTTAACGCATTATCGTTTCGAATGATAATATCATAATACCGTGATTGCCATTCAAAATCAATTTTATTTTGGTTGGCATAACGTTTTACCGATGATTTGAATGCGCGAATCACCGCCCCTAAATTTTGTGATTGTACACCAAATTTATTTGGGGTCCAATCCTTTTTTTCTGGTCTATTGAAAAATAGTACCCCGTGAATATGATTAGGCATAACAATAAAATGGTCGATTTCGACAAAGGGATAATGCGCGGGGATTTCTTTCCAGAAAACATTGGCAATTTTGCCGATTTCAGTGAAAATGGATATTTCACCAAAATAATTTATACGATTTTTTGTGCAAATGGTAACGAAATAATGGCCATGGGATCCATAATCATATCCTTGCAGTCGGGCTGATTCAACGCGGTATTTGTTTTGAAATTTTGTGATTGTTATTTTGTTTCTGACTGATCGCTTTCTTACCACAAAATCTTTTTGACATGATTTTAACTAAAAATACATGCCAAAAAGGAAACCATTTCATATTTTTTCGCTGGATTACATCCAGCGTTAAAAATAGTTAACCCCTTTGGGGTTATGTAATATTCTTGTGATATAATTAAGACCAGCCAAATTTTGTTTCGTCAACAATTACAAATTGTTTTATTGAACGCAATTGGTCAGTTTATATTTAAATACTTAAAAAGTTTATCTATAAAACAAATCAACGTTTTTTATAAATCGGCACCGTAGAGCAAGGCTCTCCATACATGAGTGATTTCACAACGGGACATAAATGCATAACCAAGATTGTACTTGCAAATTCAGGACAAGAAATACTTGAACATCCTTTAACAATTACACGCTGATCTAAAAATCCAGCCAAATCAAGTGATAGAATTCTTTTTTTAATCAACGATTTTTCGAGCTCATCCTGGTTACCCATTTCATAATACACTTCGAACAAGGATAATTTACTCCCAATTAGCATAAAAGCCCATGTTGGAATAATGGCATCGGTAGAACAAAAAATAAAAACTGCTTTTCCAACATAAGAAGACCAATCATGCTCATTAATCCACAAACGAAATTCTTTTTCCTTAAGCACTAGGCCTTTCCATAGTTGCGATGCAATATCAATTCCAACTATCTGTTGCGTTGGCTTAAAATCGGCCATGTCCAATTGCAATAATCCGCTTTCTGTAACTTTATTTTTTATGCCATCCATATCGTTTAACAAAGATACAATAAAGCAAAAGTAAAGAGGGAATAATTAGTGAAAAAGGGAACCTGCTCGCATTAAATATAATGTAACAAATTAGCTTTTATTCAATAACAACCTTGGTCATTCCTACGAAAAGAAATGAATTAATTTAGTACATTTACCCCTATGAGAAAAGAACTAATCATTGCCGCTATTGCTTTAACGAGCACAATATACAGCCAGAAAAACACTTGGCAACAGGAAGTTAACTATGCCATCACAGCGAATTTAGACGATCAAAAAGGCGTGGTGCTTGGCGAAGAAACCATTGAATACACAAATAATTCAAAAGACAGTCTTTCAGAAATCTATCTACACCTTTATTGGAATGCCTTCAAGAAAGGAAGTCATGCGTTTAATGTATTGGAGAAAGACCAAGCAGAAATGACCCAAAGTGATTTTGGAGCCATAGACATTGTCGCCATTAAAATAAATGGTGAAAATTATGACGTAGATGTATTCGAATCCATTGGGAAAATCAAGTTAAAAAAACCGATTGCGCCTTCAGCTAAAACCCAACTAATTATAAAATTCTCGTCAAAAATGCCTGCTTGCATTAATAGAGCAGGAAAAGATAACAGCTCAGGCACTGATTTTACACTTACACAATGGTACCCCAAGATTTGCCGTTACGATTCCCAAGGATGGCATACAGACCCTTATTTCGGAAGAGAATTTGCAGGAACATTCGGTAATTATAATGTGGCTATAACCTGCAACAAGCGCTACATTCTTGCGGGTACAGGATTACTAACCAATAAGTTATATACTACCAATGGTTGGGCTGATAAACAAAATGTAACGCAGCAAGGGGAAATTACAGAATGGAAATTTGTTGCGGAAAACGTCCATGATTTTGCTTGGGCAGCAGAAACGGAGTGGATCCATAATTCCATTCGTATTGACCAAACAGACTTCCATTTTTTCTACCACCAAGAATATAAAATGGAATGGGAAAACTTGATGGCTAATTGGAAAAAAGCCTATGCAATTTGCAAAGAAGAATTTGGTGAATACCCCTACCCTCAATTTTCATTCATACAAGCCGGTGAGGGTTACATGGAATATCCGATGTGTACAATGCTAGAAGGAAGTCGAATGGATTTTTTCAATACAGCCTGCCATGAATTTATGCATAACTATTTTTATGGCATTTATGGAAGCGATGAAAACCTACATCATTGGATGGATGAGGGTGTTACTTGTTATGCCGAAGCGCGTATTTCCCAGTTAGAAGGAGAAAATAAAAACTACCTTTCGGAAGCCATGAGCAGTTATAATTGGGTGAGAATGATGTATCCTGAAGAACCTATTTCAACTGCAGCCAATCACTTTGATCATGATTATGCGTATTACAATGCTGCTTATTATAAAGGCCAATTATTCCCGGAACTTATTCGCTATATGATTGGTGATAAAAACATGAAAAAGGGATTCCATCGGTATTACGCGAATTGGAAATTCAAACACCCAGAGCCAAATGACTTTGTGAAAACATTTGAAGATGTTAGTCAGATGGAATTGACATGGTTTCAAAACTATTGGTTAAATACCACTAAAACCATTGATTTTGGTATTGACAGTGTGAAAAAATCAAAAAACACCTTATCGTTTACCATTACAAGGGAAGGGATTCCACTGCCTGTTGAGTTTTCTGTTGAACTTAAAGACGGCACCATAAAATACTATTACATCCCTTTAGACCTCAACAATAACGTTAAAACTGATTTTTATAGAAGCACGCAAACCTTGGCTAAATGGTCATGCGGTGAGCTCAACTATTCCATCTCACTTCCTGGAATTTCGTTGAAGGATGTACTCAAAATCACCTTGGATCCAGATGGATTTTTTCCCGATGTGTTTATGGAAAACAATAGCTGGCCTATTGAAAAAGACTAAAATTAGTAATTAGTAGGAACTTGATGAACCGCCAATATTTTCAATTGGATGCCACGTAGTTTTTAATTCTAAACAATCGGAAATGTAATAAATACTTTGTGATTCCTCACTCATCCAATTCGCCTCATAAGTAAACTTACGTTTAAGATTTTCTACTGCCGCTTGAGCAATTCCGATCTCCATACTTCCTAAAGACTCAGAGATAATTGCATTTACATCCATATGTGCAGCTAAACCGGGCGCTAATTCGTCCAACTTGCCTGTAAGAATATTCACTACCCCCCCCGGAACGTCAGAGGAATTGAGTACTTCAGCGAAAGTGATAGCACAAAGCGGTAAATTTTCCGACGCGATAAGTACTGCTGTATTTCCACTACAAATGGCAGGGATTAACAAAGAAACAAGACCAATGAGCGAAGTAGCTTGTGGTGCCAAAACACCAATAACACCCATTGATTCGTAGGTAGAAAAATTAAAATGAGCAGAACTAACCGGATTTACAGCACTCAAAACTTGATTGTATTTATCACACCAGCCAGCGTAATAAACAATGCGATCAATCGCTAGAACAACTTCTTTTTCAGCATCTGCTTTTGTACTTCCTTGTTTCTGAAGTTCCAACATAAATTGCTCCTTTCTACCTTCGAGCATTTCTGCGATGCGATAGATTATTTGTCCTCGGTTAAATGCAGATCTTTCAGACCAAGATCCAAAAGCTTTTCGAGCAGCTGTAACCGCATTTCGCACATCTTTTCTGGAGGAAAGGCATAGGTTACCTAGTGGATCTCCTTTACTATTTAATGGCGTATAATAACGGCCTGACTCAGTTCTAGGAAAAGCACCACCAATGTATATTTTATATGTTTTTAATATTTCCACACGATCCATTTGAATAACTATTAATTACAATTTCATTTTTAAATAAGCTCCCAAGCCATGCAAGCCACCTTCACGACCAAATCCACTTTCTTTATAACCACCAAATGGTGAAGTTGGATCAAATTTATTGTAGGTATTGGCCCAAATCACACCTGCTCGCAACTTCGATGTTAAATTAAAGATACGAGAACCCTTGTCTGTCCACACCCCAGCAGCAAGCCCATAAGGAGAATTATTGGCTTTTTGAATAACCTCATCAACAGTGCGAAAAGTTTGAATACTAAGAACTGGCCCAAAGATTTCTTCTTGTGAAATTCTACTGGATTGTGCCACATTGGTAAAAATAGTTGGACGGCAAAAATAGCCCTTGCCAGGTAATTCACAGGTACTTTGATACATTTCAGCGCCTTCAGAAATCCCTATTTTTATGTATTTTTCAATTGTTTCCAGTTGTTCCTTCGAATTAATGGCACCAATGTCCGTGTTTTTATCGAGTGGATTGCCTAAATACAAGGAATCCATTCGATGTTTTAATTTACGGATTACCAATTCTGCAATGTTTTCTTGCACGAAAAGTCGGGAACCGGCGCAACAAACATGGCCTTGGTTAAAAAATATACCATTTACAATCCCTTCGACCGCTTGATCAATTGGGGCATCATCAAAAATAATATTTGCAGATTTCCCTCCTAATTCCAAGGTGGCTTTTTTTCCTGTACCCGCAATGGCACGTTGGATAATTTTTCCGACGTTGGTAGAACCAGTAAAAGCAATTTTATTTATGTCCGGGTGATTAACAATCGCGGCTCCTGTATCACCATGACCTGTAACAATATTTACAACACCGGGAGGAAGCCCTGACTCTTTTATTATTTCCGCTAATTTTAATGCTGTTAAGGAGGTTGTTTCCGCTGGTTTTAACACAACGCAATTCCCTGCTGCAAGAGCAGGGGCTATTTTCCAAGCCGCCATTAACAAAGGAAAATTCCATGGGATAATTTGACCTGCAACTCCCAACGCTTCCATTGGTTGATTAGGAAAAGCAAATTCTAATTTATCTGCCCAACCTGCGTAATAAAAAAAATGATTGCATGCCAAAGGGACATCTATATCCCTAGACTCTCGGATAGGTTTTCCTGCATCTAAGGTTTCAATAACAGAAAGTTCCCGAGCTTGCTCTTGCATTAATCGCGCGATTCTATAAATATACTTTGAGCGCTCCTTTGGGGAAGTTTTTGACCAAACATCGTTGTAGGCATTTCTTGCTGCTTTCACCGCCAAGTCTACGTCGTAATCATTCGCCCAAGCGATTTCAGACAATACCTCTTCATTGGAAGGATTGGTTGTTTTGAAATACTTTTTTGACGAAGGCTTCACCCATTCATTATTAATGAATAATTCGTATTTGGGTAAAATCGTAATGTGGGAAGTACTTTCTAATGATGGTGAATAATCCCAATTATCTCCTCCTTTTATTGTTTTCTTTTTTGCCATATCAATCAATTGAAAAATAGTCTGAAGATTGATAAACTCCCGTTTCCAACTTCATAATTTGCATTAATACATCATTCGCTAAGCTGCTAGCACCAAATCGGAACCACTCATTGTTGAGCCAATTATTTCCTAATACCTCTTTTACCATTACCAAATTGTGTAACGCTAATTTTGAGGTAGAAATACCACCCGCGGGCTTCATTCCAATCATTATTCCGGTTGCATCGTAATAATCTTTGATCGCCATTAACATGGTATAAGTCACCTGCATTGTTGCAGCAGGCTGGATTTTACCTGTGGACGTTTTAATAAAATCGGCGCCTGCATATATCGCAATATCACTGGCTTTACGCACATTATCTAATGTACAAAGCTCCCCAGTTTCTAAAATCACTTTTAATCGTGCCTTCCCACAGGCTTCTTTAATAGAAGCGATTTCATCAAAAACAAAATTATATTCTCCTTCCAGAAACTTTCCACGGGAAATAACCATGTCTATTTCATCCGCTCCTTCATCTACGGCAAATTTCGTGTCGGTAATTTTTATTTCTCTAGTTGATTGCCCTGAGGGAAAAGCCGTTGACACCGAAGCGACTTTAACATCCGTTCCAATAAGAGCTGTTTTTGCACTACGAACCATAGAAGGATAGACACAAACTGCGGCTACATTTGGCACGCCTTCATAGGCATCATGTAAGTGATGTGCCTTATAGCACATTTGTTTTACTTTTCCAGGGGTGTCCTTACCCTCTAAGGTAGTAAGGTCAATCATACTCAAAACTAAATCTAGGCCTTGACGCTTCGATTCATTTTTAATACTGCGTGTTTGAAATCTAGCAACGCGCTCCTCTACTCCTACCTTATCGATAGAAGGAGAGTTGGGTAATTTATTAAAAGAAATAGGAACTTTCATAATTATCTTCAAGATATTCCTTCAAAGATAAATAAAAGTCAGGGAAAAGAAAATTATGACTGTAAAAACAAAGAACTAGTCCTTATCATCGTCATCATTGTCATCTGGCTTATCATAATCATCTACGTCATCATCAGAATCATCTTCTTTTTCATCGTCCATGTCTTCATCTTTGATTTCATCTTCTTTGTCCAAATCATCTGCAAAATCATCATCGCCATCATCGGAGATAATTTTAATTTTAGCTTTTGGCTTTACTATTTTAACCAAATAAATAATTTCATCCGTATCCCATATTAACGCATCAAGCACTTCCCCTGTAGGCGTTTTAATCGTCGTTAGATGATTAATATACCCATCTGGGAATTCCTTTAGAATTTGCTTTTTCTGTTCTAGAGAAAGTTTGTCATAACTAATTATCGATCTTCTTTTTGACATAAATTTTATTCTTTTATCAATTCTTCAACGCAAAATTAATTGAATTGATATTGTATAAAACAATCTTGCTAAATTAATTTGAAATAAATATTAACCATAAAAAGTGAATTACTATTTTATTTTCTAACTAATGGCTTAATAATTTACTTCGAAACAAATAGATTCAATAGATAATTATAACTTTGACTTTATAATTATGTCTAAACAGAAAAGCGCTTTTTTTTGCCAAGAATGTGGATTCGAAGCACCTAAATGGTTGGGTAAATGCCCATCATGTTCTTCTTGGAACACTTTTGTCGAGGAAATTGTTTCCAATACGAAAAGTGCCCTTCCATTTTCCGTTGATTCAAGAAATTCCAAGCCTACCCCAATAAGTGAAATCCAGCACCTGGAAGAAAATAGAATTCCATTACGTGACTCCGAATTAAATAGAGTGCTTGGTGGCGGCTTGGTAAAAGGTGCCTTAGTATTAATTGGAGGAGAACCGGGAATTGGAAAATCTACCTTAATGCTTCAAATGGCAATTGAGGAACCGTTGACTATCCTTTATGTTTCCGGAGAGGAAAGTGAGCAACAAATAAGAATGAGAGCAGAAAGAATTGGAATCAAAAATCAAGCATGTCAATTGCTAACAGAGACCAATTTAATTAACATCATCAATCATGCAAAAGCATTAATGCCTCAAATGCTAATCATTGATTCTATTCAAACATTGTACTTTTCTGCAATTGATAGCTCACCGGGTAGTGTTTCTCAAGTTCGAGAATGTACGGCTCAACTACTTCGCTTTGCGAAGGAAACGAACGTGCCCGTTTTTTTAATTGGACACATCACCAAAGATGGCTCTATTGCTGGGCCCAAAGTGTTGGAGCACATGGTAGATGCCGTGCTTCAGTTCGAAGGAGACAGAAATCATGTCTACCGATTATTGCGCACGGTTAAAAATCGCTTTGGATCAACCAACGAACTGGGAATTTATGAAATGCAAGGAACCGGATTGCGCGTAGTTGATAATCCCTCAGAAATATTAATCACCAATACAGATGGTAATTTAAGTGGGGTAGCAATTGCCACCACCATCGAGGGGATGCGTCCACTTCAAGTGGAAGTTCAAGCGCTTGTAAGTTCCGCTGCATATGGCACACCTCAGCGCTCATCAACTGGTTTTGATGCCAAACGTCTGAACATGCTATTAGCAGTAATGGAAAAACGTTGTGGATTTAAATTGGCGGCGAAGGATGTCTTTTTAAATATTGCTGGTGGAATCAAAGTTGATGACCCCGCAGTTGATTTAGCAGTAACGATGGCTGTTTTGTCTTCCAATGCTGATTTACCGATTCCACAAGGCTTAACTTTTGCCGCGGAAGTGGGATTATCTGGAGAGGTAAGGCCAGTAAACAGAGCTGAAGTTAGAATTCACGAAGCGCAAAAATTAGGGTATAAAACCATTTACCTTTCGAAATATAATAAAGGCATCACTATTTCTGACTTCAAAATTAAAGTGGTGCTTTGTGAAAAAATTGAAGAAGTGGTAAGAAAAGTATTTTCATAGTAATTAGAAAAACACACGGCGAAATATTATGGCTAGATTAATACTTATCCCAACTCCAATAGGTAATTTAGAAGACATCACCTTGCGATCAATTCGAATTTTAAGCAGTGCGCAGGTTATTTTCGCTGAAGATACCAGGGTGACCAAACGATTACTTTCGCATTTGAATATCACGAATACTATCTTTTCATTTCATAGTCAAAATGAACATCGGTTATTAGATCGTGTAATCGATAAAATACAAGAAGTTGAAACAGCCGTGTTAGTTTCAGATGCTGGGACACCTGGAATTTCAGATCCAGGATTTTTATTGGTACGTGCCTGTATTGAAGCGAACATCCCTGTAGAATGTTTACCTGGTCCAACTGCCTTCGTTCCGGCGCTAGTTGCTAGTGGGCTTCCCTGTGATAAATTCGTTTTTGAAGGTTTTTTGCCTCATAAAAAAGGGCGTCAAACTAGGTTGATTTTACTTAGCCAAGAAAGTCGTACGATAATTTTATATGAATCGCCTCACCGATTGGTAAAATGCTTAGGGCAAATTGTGGAGTATTTTGGTGCAGACCGTAAAATTTGTGTCTGCAGGGAAATCTCAAAGTTTTTCGAGGAATTTGCACGTGGAACGGCGCAAGAAGTATTAGCGCATTTTCAACAAAAAGAAGTTAAAGGAGAAATCGTAATAATCGTTGGCGGTAATCAAATAGATTAGTGAATAGCCTTCATTTTTTTTCTTAAATCTTCCAGTACTTCTTCCTGCTTTTTTATATCCGCTTGCTTAGCTGTCTGTTTCGATTTAGTTTCCTCAATTCGCTTTTCATTATCTGCTATTTCTTTTTTCATTTTTTCAATTTCATTCTGATAGTCCTTAATGTCGTTTTCTAATTGTTTTTGTTCAGACATAAATTTGTTTTGTACCTCGTTGGCCGCATCCAATTCTTTGTTAATAAGTGATGTAACTGTTTTAACGCCAAAATCTTTTATCAATTTAGACCAAACAACGTATTGCTCTGGGTGGTCTTTTTTGTTCAAAAAGGCACCGCCCAAGTCAATACCAAATTGAATTGAAAATTGCTCCCCTTTCTTTTCTGTGATCACCGCGTAGGCATCGAAAGTTTTATCACCTACTGCCTTTGAGCTCCCAATAAGTACAGTGTGCTCGTCTTTATGTGATTTATACTTCCCCCAATCTTTCATGAAAGATTTTAATGCGTCTTCTACTTGTTCTTTTGTTGCAAAAGGAATGTCAACCATGATCGCAGGTTTATTTCCTACCGAAAATGTGTAGTTACTTTCACTAATAATTACCTCTTGAGAAAAGGCAAAAGCACCACAAATCAGGGCAAAAAATAAAACAAATGACTTTTTCATAACAAGAATATTTTCAATAAAAATAATAAACAAAAACCAATAATTAAACTATACTTTTAAAATTCCGCTAATTTTACATTATGCAATTTTCAGAAATAATTGGACAGGAATCACTCAAAGCAGACTTTATCCATGAGATTAATTCAGGGAGGGTTAGTCATGCGCAATTATTCGCTGGAAAACATGGTTACGGCACTCTCTCGTTAGCGCTTGCGTTCACACAATATTTAATGTGTGAAAACAAACAGGAAAAAGATAGTTGCGGTGCTTGTCATTCTTGCAAACAAATGAACGATTTTGTGCACCCTGATGTGCATTTTGTGTTTCCTGTTGTCTTAGCCAACAAAGCTATTTCTAATGCTTATTTGCCAGATTGGCGGGCGCAACTTAAAGAGAGCACTTACTTCGATTTGCTTCATTGGACCAATATTATAGATACAAAAGAACGACAACCTACCATTGGAACAGAAGAAAGTTTGGATATCCAGAAAAAATTAAGTCTAAAGTCATACCAAGGCGATTATAAGGTAATGATTATCTGGTGTGCAGACGAAATGAATGCTACATGTTCGAATAAATTATTAAAAATAATAGAAGAACCGCCTCCCAACACCTTATTTATATTAGTAACGGAGAACCCCCACAAACTGCTTCCAACTATCCAATCGCGGACACAAGTAATTATTGTACCGAGGATCACTTTAACTGATTTAACGAGTGAACTAGTTAACAATCAAGGCGTGGAGGATCGAATTGCTCAAACAATTTCTGCATTTTCAGAAGGGAATTATATTCGCGCCATTGAATTAGTAAAAGATGACGCATCCAATATTGAATACAGAAATCAATTTATGAGTTTGATGCGCTGCACATTTAAAAAGGATGTCATTGCCATGTTAGATTGGGCAGAAGAGATCGCTTCAACGTCAAAAGAGCGACAAAAATTATTTATTTTATATAGCCTACATATGCTAAGGCAAAGCTTGGTAAATAATTACATCGGAATCTCCAGCCTGCCTGTTTCAGAAGAAGAGGCTGGGTTTATACAAAAGTTTTCTCCTTATATTTCTGGTAATAACATCAGCGATTTCTTAAGCACCTTTGATCAAGCGTATTACCACATTGAAAGAAATGCTTTCGGGAAATTACTTTTCACACAAATGTGTTTTCAAACAATGAGATACATTCACCAAGCATAATTTTGTAACTTTACGAA
>CAJAII010000046.1 GCA_903939755.1 uncultured Flavobacteriales bacterium
GAAGTAGCGAGAAAAATTAAGGGAATTCTAGTTAATTACCCTTCTTTAGTGCTATTTCCATTAATTTGGAATTTAGGGTGAGCACCTTCATACGTTTATCCATTGGGTTCAATGTTTCGGTATAGATTTCATTTGGTGCCAGGCCAAACATATTAACCATGTCAAAAACAAAAGTCTTTAACAAGGACTCACGGCGTTTTTTCATGGTTTCAATGGATAAATGTTCCGGATTCACTAGGTCATTCAAATCCGATAATTCCAAGACACCATGACGCTTTAACACCCATAAATTTAACAATTCAATGGACGATTCACTCATCGTATAAATGGGGGCTTGCTTTTTTCTCTTTCGGAGAAATAGGTATAAAAGAAATGTGAAAAGCAATGAAAAGACTAACAATACCACATAATAATAATTGTGTACACGATCTTGTAGGACTGATTTTTCTATTAAGTCACTTTGCCCAATTAAAAACTCCTTTTTAAATTCCTTTTCATCGTAAATCATGAGGATACTTGACTGAATTTGAAAAGTATATTGACTATACAATTTGACATATTTATTATTGAATTTTAAAAATTTCAACAATGAGTTGGTTGGAGTTTCCTTGTAACGATATATTTTGTTGTTCTTAAAATCTAATTCTAAGAAATAGGTGTAGTAGTATAAAATATTTGAAGATATACTTAACAATGGGGTAATCTTAATTGTATCGAAATAATGAGAACTCCCTTCAAACGACCATTGTTTTTTCTTGAAATTAAATCGCCATATATCATTGTAGATAGGATAATAAAATGAACTTACCTTAGGAGCAAATAAATATAAAATTTCATCCTCTTTATAATAAGGGAAATCAAAAGCTAGAGGTGCCTTTGGATCATGGTTGACAAGCGACCATTCTTTCAAATTAATATCAAATTGGGTAATAAAATTTTTGGACGAAAAAAGTCCGTATCCACCAAATATACTAGGAATGCCATGATTTAAGAAATAGGCTCCGCCAAACTGATTTTGATGATGGAATGATTTGTCAATCCGAACAATGGAATCATTTCGTAGCTGCAATACATAGCCGCATCCCCTATCCACAAAATAAATGGGGCTGCCTTTCTCTGATAAAGGAACATACTCTGTCAGCAACTGATTAAAGGTAATTTGCTTATCCAAATGCAGCGGACGACGAATCATTTTTTTGTTATCCAATGAAATCATCATTATAGATGTGCTGTCATCGATAACACACAATTTATCGTTTTCGTAATTGTAAAATATACAAGGATTAGGGTTTTTGAACCGAAAAGTTTGAGCAAAACAAAAATGGAAGGATACTACAAAGAAAAATCCTAGGGCTAATTTCATTAGTTAAAGTTACTATACCTTAAGGTATCTTGCTCGAAAAATTAAGGAATACCCTATTTTTACCCTATTTTCACCTGTTTTTACCCTGTTATTTGGCGGATTTTCATTCAACCCTTCTCAGGGTTGTTACTTATTCATATTCAACCCTTAACAGGGTTGTTACTCACATTCAACCCTTAACAGGGTTGTTACTCACATTCAACCCATGTCAGGGTTGTTACTCACATTCAACCCATGTCAGGGTTGTTACTCACATTCAACCCTGACATGGGTTGTTATTCATATTTAAGCCTGTCAGGCTTAGGTAGATTGTAACTCTTGATACTATTTTTATCCCGAAGGGATTAAACATGAATAGCACAGCATTTTTTGCTGTGCGTTTTGGAAGAAATGGATGTCCAGCAACCACAACGTGGTTGAATATCTACAACAAGTATTTTTCATCAAAGGCAATTTCATATTCCTTTAAGAATTCAATATATTCCTCCTTAAAGGATTTAATTCTGTGATGTTCCACCTGGTTCTTCACGTATTCAATTAATCTGTCTTTTTCCTTTATGCTATACGTAAATGCCCCATAGCCTTCTTGCCAGCTCGTAAAGTTATCAAACAACTTATGTTCTTTGATATACAATGCACTCGATACTTTAATATCCTTCACCAATGTGGATAGTGCAACTGTTGGATGAAGATGTGTAACTATATGCAAATGATCCTCTACTCCATTTATTTGATATAAATGACAATTTTTATTTTTAAGCAAACCAGTGATGTATTTAAATAATTCGTCTCTGCCATTAGCGGTTAGTGTTCGCTCTCTCCTTTTTGTGCTAAATACGATTTGGTAAATTATTTGGGTGTATGTACTCATTACTTACTTTTTTTATTCAACCCATTTCAGGGTTGTTACTCACATTCAACCCTTTTCAGGGTTGTTATTCACATTCAACCCTTAACAGGGTTGTTACTTACTCACATTCAACCCTTTTCAGGGTTGTTATTCATGTTAAAGCCCGTCAGGCTTATTTTATATATTATTTACTTGTGCTTTTGAGTATATTACCAAGAGAGTAAGCATAACGATGCTTATAATTTTTTATTCAACCCATGTCAGGGTTGTTACTCAGATTTAAGCCCGTCAGGCTTAGATTGATGGCAGATTACTCCTATCTTAAGAGTATTTGAGAAAGGTTTTAGTTTGCCAATACCTCTTTTACCAAATCAGCCGCTTCTTGTAAGAGTACAGCTGAATGCACATTCAAACCAGAATCATCAATGATTTTTTTGGCTTCTACGGCATTTGTTCCTTGTAAACGAACAATAATTGGTACTGGAATTTGGCCGATGTTTTTATAGGCATCAACAATACCTTGGGCAACACGGTCACAACGGACAATACCACCAAAAATATTTATCAATATCGCCTTAACATTTGGATCTTTTAAAATAATATGAAATGCTTTTTCAACGCGTTCTGCATTAGCAGTACCTCCAACATCTAAGAAATTTGCAGGATTACCTCCTGAAAGTTTGATAATGTCCATGGTTGCCATCGCTAAACCTGCGCCATTTACCATACATCCTACATTGCCATCTAATTTCACGAAATTCAATCCTACCTCATCAGCTTCTACTTCCGTTGGATCTTCTTCCGATTTATCACGCATGGCTTCATAATCAGGATGACGAAATAAACCATTTCCATCCAAGGTTACTTTTGCATCAACAGCAATAATTTTATTATCTGATGTTTTGAAAAGCGGATTTATTTCAAACATAGCCGCATCAATTCCTTCATATGCTTTATACAATGTTGGAATAAATTTGACCATTTGCTTAAATGCTTCGCCTGACAAACCCAAATTAAAGGCTATTTTTCTTGCTTGGAATCCTTGTATTCCAACGCGAGGATCAATAATTTCTCTGTGAATTTTTTCAGGAGTATGTTCCGCTACGTGCTCAATGTCCATTCCACCTTCTGTAGAATAAACAATGACATTTTTGCTAATTTCCCTATCCAATAAAACAGACATGTAAAACTCTTCAACTTCTGCTTCACCTGGATAATATACATCTTGTGCAATAAGCACTTTGTTTACTTTTTTTCCTTTCCCGTTCGTTTGAGCCGTTGTCAAATGACCGCCCAAAATCCCACGAACCTTTTCTTCCACTTGATCTATACCTTTAGCAAGTGTTACACCATGAGAACCCGTTTCTTCAACCGTCCCTTTTCCTCGGCCTCCGGCATGGATTTGTGCTTTGATAACAAACCAGCTTGTGCCTGTCAATGCTGTTAACTCGTTTGCTGCAGCAAGAGCGTCCTCCACTTTGTCAACAACAATTCCTTCTTGTACGGCAACACCGTAACTTTTTAGGATGGCTTTTCCTTGGTATTCGTGTAAATTCATTGGCTAATTTTTTCGGGGTAAAAGTAAGATAAATTTAAATGCGGGGCTAAAATATTTTTAAGATTGCAACTTATTTTTCCAAGAACTTGAGATTTCTTTAGAGGCAAATTCTTGTTCTTTAAAATTTCTAATATCCTCCCATATTTTTTCAATGGCATTAGATAGCGCCACTTTTTCTTCAAGCATTGCTTGAGTTAAGACACTTGGATCAGAAAAATACGTTTTTACAAAATTCGTATCGAAATCCCCAGAAATAAATGCCGGATGTTTGAGTACAAACTTTCCAAAATCCAAGGTAGTTTTCACACCAGAAATTTGATAATCATCGATCGCTTCAATGCAACGCGCAATGGCATCTTTCCGTGTTTTTCCCCAAACCACTAATTTCGCAATCATTGGATCATAATAGATAGGAATTTCCATACCTTCCACAAAGGCATCATCCACCCTTACACTTCGTCCGGTTGGAATTCGGTAGCGTTCTAAGGTTCCAATATCAGGTGTAAACCCATTCAACGAATCTTCAGCATAAACTCGAATTTCAATAGCGTGGCCATTGCATTCAATTTCATGCTGCTCTTTCGGTAATTTTTCGCCTCGAGCCACCCTAATCTGCCATTCTACTAAATCCAAACCTGTAATTTCCTCCGTAATCGGATGTTCCACTTGCAAACGCGTATTCATTTCTAAAAAATAGAAATTAAGCTTACCATCCAACAAAAACTCCACAGTTCCAGCACCTTCATAATTACACGCCTTACAAACTGCTACAGCTGCTTCTCCCATTTCCTTGCGAAGTGCTTCCGTGAGGATAACACTCGGCGCCTCCTCCACCACTTTTTGGTGACGTCTTTGAATAGAACATTCTCTTTCAAATAAATAGACCGCATTGCCAAACTGATCCGCAAAAACTTGAATTTCAATATGGCGAGGCTTATCGACAAACTTTTCAATAAAAACAGTATCATCCCCAAAAGATGATCTTGCCTCACTTTGAGCTAATTTCATTTGGCTTTCAAACTCTTCCTTATTTTCCACAAGGCGCATTCCTTTACCACCACCGCCAGCTGAAGCCTTAATTAAGATGGGAAAGCCAACTTCTTCTGCTATTTTTTTTGCTGCTTCGATATCAGAAATAGCTTCATCAACACCAGGAACCAAGGGAACATTATATGACTTAACCGCTTGCTTAGCACTTAATTTATCCCCCATAATCTCCATTGATTCCGGAGAAGGACCGATCAATTTAATACCGGCATTTTTTACTTTCCTAGCGAAAGAAGCATTTTCAGATAAAAAACCATACCCAGGATGAATTCCATCTACGCCTAATTCCTTGCAATAAGTAAGAATTACATCTTGCTGCAAATAGCTTTCTGCAGAAGGACTTTTACCTACATATACGGCTTCATCCGCTTCTAGAACATGCGGCGCATTTATATCCGCATCACTATAAATTGCAACGCTAGTAATATTCATTTTTCGTAAGGTTCGAATTACCCTTCTGGCAATTTCACCCCTATTTGCTACGAGTACTTTTTTCATGTTATTCCTCTTTTTTAATGACCGGGCTGCCTCCATTATCAATCGCGAGCGGAGGTAATCTCGTTTGTTTTTTCTTACGCCTATTTTTAAAATACTTTTTATCTTTTGGACGGAAGACATCCATAAAAGATTGATACAATTCAAAATCGCCCATATTATTGAACTCCTCATGATACGATAGACCAGCACCTTGCGTAAAAGGACCGGAGCTTTCATCAACGGTATTCGAATTTGATTTATTAAAAGCATTGACACGCAACGTTCCTTTTTTATTTACTAAATAATCCACACTAACATCCCCCACAAAACCGTTAGTTGCTTGTCCTGAAGCGGTATTATTTTCGACACCAAAACTTCCAGTAATGATCAGTCGATCATTTAAGAAATTCTTTTGCACCGAGGCCACCGCATTCGATTCACCTAAATCCACATTCACCTTATAATCCTTAGAAAGTTGACCTAAGAGTCCATTAATTTGTGATTCAACCAAATCTAAGGCAGCTGAACTACTTGCCGTAACGGCACCTTTGATAGACTGGAATTTTTTAACCAAAAGCAGCGAGAAAAACTGGCGATTTAGCTCATCATTTTCAGCATTTACTCTTGAGATCAAGGACTTGCCCGTTTCCGAAGCATTAGGAGCTTGAATCTCAAATTTAATTTTTGGAGTAACCAAGTTTTCGCTTAATATTAATAGGCAATTCACATCTTGATTGGCCAGCGTTTTATCGACTAATTCAGGACTCAAATCGAGGAGATTAACTTTTTTAATTGTAAAAGAAGTAATTAAATCAATATTGGCATTTACAACGTCCCCTGTCCAAGTAATTTTAGACCCTTGTTGGATATCAAAAGTTTGTTTTAAAGGGCCCATAGCAAAATTATATTTGCTTCCTTTTTGGATGGTATAAGTACCCTCCATATTAATATTATTAAAAGCATCTAGCTTTAGGATAATATCACCTGCCCCAAATGCACTGATTTCGTCCCCTAATTGTTCATTAAAAATTATTTTCAACTTTGTTTCAGGATTCAATTTAAACTTCATGTTCAGCGTAACACCGGTAAAATCTATTTTATCATTAATAAACGCTGCAAATTGATCATTTTTAGAAATAAAATGAACCAATTCATCCTCCTCATCAATATCTGAAACGCCATACATCGGGAAATTTATTTGAGATCCGGTTGCTGTTTCCACGACCACATTAACATCCATTTTATCACCATATCCAGCGATATTAGCGTATCCTTTCCCGTATGCCTTTCCATAATAATAATCGCCTTCCTTATACTTTGTATTTAATAGTAAAAAGCGATTAGACTTAGCATTATTGGGATTAAATTTATAGTTTCTTGCTTGGTCACTGCCTTCGAAATCAAAATTCAAGTCATAATTCCATTTATCAAAATTAGTATGATAAATCTGACCCACTAAGGAGGCCACGTTCCCATCTTCATCTTTCACTGGAATATTATCGAGGTGAATTTCATCCTTTAAAATCTTAACTTTTCCATTCAAGGTATAGCGCACGCCTAACAATTCAATTTTTGCCGTAGTGTTTTGCAGGTTAAGTTCCCCAGATAATTCAGGAGCACTTACACTCCCCTTAACGGCAATATTTCCTGATAATTTACCCCCAATTCCTTTAATAACATCCGGATCCATAAAACCATTTACAAAACCCAAATCAGTATTGTTAAATTTAAGTTCCATTTCCAAATTATCTCTTTCGCGTTTCATGAAATAAGCGCCAACAAATTCCAGTGTAGGAAGACTTTTATAATTTAAATTACCATTCAATTGCAAACTCTCACTTTTTGAATCAAAATTGGTGTTAAAATTAATATCCCCCACCTCTTCATTATTAATTTTCAATTGCGAAATCCCAGCGATCGCAGTATATTGATAGCCATTGATTGAGTTTGCCATGGTAGCATTTCCTGTAAATAAACCCGCTAATTCAATATCCAAGTTTAGTAATTTACTTATCTCCGCCAAGTCAATTTGTTTGAAATCTATTAATAAACTTTCACTTTCTCTGTCTGACAATGTTCCATCAATTGTGATGCTTTGATTAATTCGCTGAATTTGTAAATTCTCAAAATCAAGATCCGATTTTGATAATTTAATTGTTGATTCATTGAGAATTTCCCATTGAATATCATTTAGAGAAAAGAAAGATGGCGATAATTTAAAGGCTAAATCATTATTAGTTTGAACAGTTGTTTGCCATGCTATATTGGAATAATTATTAGAATTAGGATCCCAAATTAAACTTGAATTCAAAATGCCCTTATTTCCTTCGCTATTAAAATTAACTTGATTGAATTGAATGGAGTCGTCTATTATAAATGTAGCCACTTTATAATTAGCTAGTAGGCCGTTAGATGAAAGTGTTTGAGAGATATTTATACCATCGAATACTAGGTTGTCATAGGTAACATTGGCCGATAACAAGTCTAAATTCAAATTTTCTTTTTCAGAATTAAAATCACCCTTGATGGTGGTTCCTTCAGCGATTGACAGTCCAGGTACAAAAATGGATAATAAATCGTCCAGTTTTTTGGTGATAATGGAATAGGAAAAAACATTAGCCTTGTCCAGTTTTTTACCTTGCAAATTCACACCTAAAGACGGAACCGCTTTTGCTAATTCATAAACAAAATCATCAACAACCGTCTCCGGATTAATTTTTCCTATAATTTCCAAATTGGCTAAGGAACTAGTTAACTTCAAAACATCCGCTTTTTCAGTTCGCTTGATAGACAAGTTACAAGTAGGAATAGTTAGCTGTTGCACTTTCTCCTTGTAAAAAAGTTCATTACAGGAAATTTCACCGCTCAAATTACTCAGCTTGTCGCCTTTCACATTTATAGTAAAATCACCCAGCAACGCAGATTCAGAAATCGTTGAAAAGCCTAATAAATCGAGATTCGCTTTAGTTACATTAAGTGCTAAATCATAAAATGCATTCTTACCAAATCCAATTTTCCCCGAATAATCTAGGCCTAAATTTTTATCATCAATCTTGATCTTTCCTTCGAATACATCCTCAGCAACCTTCGCAGAGGAAACGTCGACATTCATATATGAATAATTCAAGACATCCAATTGATTAAAGGTTGCCGCAATTCCAAGCACCTCCACCCCTTTTTCTTTAACAGAAAAATTAGAAAATCCCAGATTACCGTCGATAATCCCTAGTTCATCCACTACTAACATTTCACCCAGGTCAAATTTTTGCAAAGAAATCGCTGGTAGTTCTTTGTCAAGAGGGATAATTTCCAAATTGTTTCCATTCACTAAACGAATCGTTTGAAGAATAGCGGCATCACCGATAGCCGTATTGATGGTTGTGCTTCCAATATTAAAATCACCGTTAATACCTGAAATCTTCCAATTTGCCAAGCGAACAAGCCCTAATTGGCTAAGTTCCTTACCCAAATTAAGATTGCCCATTGGATCAGGGAGAATGAATTTATTCAATTCATTCATATCAATTGTTGCTGAAATAATTTTTTCATGAAAATCATAGGCAGAAAAATCATTAAAATTTGGCAATTCAAGATCAGCATAAATACGGGTATTCCTCCCATAATTTAGTTTGATACCTTTCAAAAACAAATGCGATAAAGTATTAATGGCATCCCCTTGAAGACCTACACGATTTTTCATTCCAACCATTTCGGGGACAAAATAGGCGATATCACTTAGCAATATACTACTTGGGTCGAGTTTTATTTTCCACAAAACTTTATCAGTAAAATCATCTAAATCGGCATCATTCTTCCAATCTATTCCAATAATAGAAGCGGACAACTTAGAGTCATTTAAGGCAATGTAGACCTTAGACAAGGCAATTGAATTCGCTTTAACCTCCAATTTACCAGCTAACTTTTTTAGATGGAGACCGCAAGATTCCTTGCAACTTAAATTATTAATGGACAGAAATAAGCCTTCTTTAGAATTCTTAATATCCTGAAGAACAAAATTCAAACTCGTTAAATCCAAGTGATTTTCATTGAAGGTTGTTGGCGTACGTTTTTTGTTTAAATCATGGTAATGAATGGCTAGATTTTTTACACTGACTTTTTGAATGGCTAATTCAAATGGATCTGATGGACTCGAAGGCTCATCGCTTTGGAAATAATCCACAAGGAATTCATAATTAAACTTTTTCGTTTTAGCTGATTTTGAAACCTTCAAGGTTCCATCAATTAATTCAACATCCTTAATCTTAATTTTATTACCAAAAATTGTAAGATTCTTAAATTTAACACCAATTGTATTGAGCGATAAAAGCGTGTCTTTCTGTAGATCAAGAATTAAAATCTTATCTAAATAAAGCTGATCAAAGAAAACAATATCCACTTTCTCTAGGCTAACCTTTGTATGTAATTCCTCCGAGAAATAAGCAGCTACCTTGTGCGCAAGATAGGTTTGAAAGCTAGAGGTACGAATAGCAAATAAAAAAATAATAACAAAAATCAAGAGCCATTCTAGCGGAATACCAACCAATCGCCCTAATATTTTAAGTATTTTTACCATTCTAATACAAATTTAAGCAATTGAAAGCGAAAGACACCATAGTTTTGGGTATAGAATCTTCTTGTGATGATACTTCAGCTGCTATATTAAAAGGAGATTGTATTTTATCAAATGTCATTGCAGGTCAAAGTATCCATGAGAAATACGGTGGCGTTGTTCCGGAACTAGCTAGTCGTTGCCACCAAGAAAATGTCATTCCCGTTGTTCAACAAGCCATTGAGCAAGCTGGAATATCAATTGAGGAAATCGATGTAATTGCTTTTACACAAGGACCCGGCTTGATGGGATCCTTGGTGGTTGGGACATCATTTGCAAAAGCATTGGCATTATCACTCAACAAGCCATTGATTCCAGTCCATCACATGAAAGCCCATATTATGGCCCATTTCATAAAAGATGACACAACTGATAACCCAACATTTCCATTTCTTTGCTTAACAGTTTCTGGAGGGCACACCCAACTTGTCCATGTAGAATCACCGATTCATATGAACGTCCTTGGACAAACAATCGATGATGCGGTAGGAGAAGCATTTGACAAAGCGGCAAAAATGTTAGGATTACCTTATCCTGGCGGGCCCTTAATTGATCAATATGCCATAAAGGGAGACCCCTTAAAATTCAAATTCGCTAAACCACAAATTGCTGAATTAAATTTTAGTTTTAGCGGCGTAAAGACATCCATATTATACTTTTTACGTGATCAAAAAGCGATCAATCCCAACTTCATTGAAGAGAATTTAGCTGATTTGTGCGCTTCTATCCAACATACCTTAATTGAAATATTACTGCAAAAAATAAAAAAAGCTTGTGCGGAAAACTTATATTCACAAGTTGCCATAGCAGGAGGCGTGTCGGCAAATTCATACCTGCGACATCGATTACAAGAATGGGGAAGACAATCAGCCACTCGGATTTTTGTTCCAAAATTTGAATATTGCACAGACAATGCAGCGATGATAGCGATTACAGGTAAATTTTTATTTGAAAGTAATCAAGTTGGTAATCAGAGCAGTACAGCAGATCCAAGATTAAAATGGTAGAATCAGAAACCTTCTAAATGAACAATAAAATTTAGTTATTAACATTATTTTGATGTTTAGAAATTAAACAATAATTTTCATCAAAATCTATGAATTTATGGTACAAGAAGTTTTTCTAGTTGAAAAGGAGAGTATTGTTAATTGTAAGTTTAACAATCAATGTGAAATCGTTCAGCAAAAGGATTTACAAAAAAAAATAGAAGATGCTACCATTCTTGGCAATGCACATCATTCCAAAGTTTCTATTATTTTTCAGGACGATGAAAGTGTAAAACGCGTTGACACCACAATTTGGGCTGCCGGGTCAAAATTTATCTGTCTTAAAGGAGGGATTTGGATTCCAATTAATCGAATTATTGAAATTTTAATTTAATTTTGATTAATGTTGAAATACTTTCTGATACTAAATTGCCTATTTTATCTTGGGATTAATCAAATTCATGCTCAGAATCATGTGACATGGAATTTTTCATATGATACATCCACTGATAAAATACTAATCAAAGGAACGATTGATAAAGGTTGGCACCTTTATTCTCAAAAAACACCACTCAATGCGGGACCTATTCCCACAACAGTACATATCGATAAAATTAAGGGATTAAAACTGATTGGGAATTATTCCGAAGACCTTGTTCCTCACGAAATATTTGATCTTAACTTTGATTCCAAGGTGTACCTTTTTGAAGATAGCTACTTATCTTCTCAAAAAATAAAATGCAAAAATATCCAACAAATATCGGGGAAAGTAGAATACATGGTGTGTGATGACACGCGGTGTATGCCTCCTATTGAAGTACCATTTACAATCGCAATTAAATAAACAAAAAACATGAAGAAAATACTTGGTTTATTATTTTTTATACTGAATGTAACTATGTTTTTTTCACAAAACATCAATCATGAAGATGTAGTAAAAGTGAAATTTTCGATAGAACAAAAAGACAATGAAGCATATGTCGTAGCAAAAATCAAAATAATACCAGGATGGCATATTAATTCTTTCAAATTACCGAAGAATTCTTATGCCATTCAGTCAGATATAAAATTAAATCCACAAGGTAATTTTGCCATTAAAGAATTAATAGAACCTAAGCCAAATCAATACATTGACGAGGACCTTGGGGACATGCAAAGTCATCACAAGGGTACGCTGGTAATGAAAAGAAAAATTGTAATTACTTCAGCTACTGACTTTACATTAACTGGCGTTTTTTCATTTCAAGTTTGCGATGAAGCAGGAAAATGTTTAATGCCTCATGAATATCCTATTTCGCTAAAAGTTAAAGGATCAACTATTGTTACTATTAATGATAGCATCCCTCCCTCTGTTAGCAAAGATACCAATTCAATCATTGCAGATCAAGGAGCAAAAATTGACAATGCAAGCACTAAAAACTCGAAAAAAGAGTCAAAAAAATCAATGCTTCTAATATTTGTCATTTCCTTCTTAAGTGGTTTTGCTGCCTTGCTTACACCATGTGTTTTTCCAATGATCCCGATGACTGTTAGTTACTTTACCAAAAACAGTAAGTCAAGGTCCGCAGGAATACGGAATGCGATTCTTTATGGCGTATCCATCATTGCAATTTACGTAATTCTTGGAACGATTGTAACCACCATTTTCGGACCTTCCGCATTAAATGCTTTGTCCACCAACGTTTGGTTCAATGTAATTTTCTTTCTATTGTTAGTAATTTTTGCTGTATCCTTCTTAGGTGCATTTGAAATAATGTTACCAAGTTCGTGGCAAAACAAAGCGGATAAAGCATCAGATAAAGGAGGTTATTTGGGCATTTTCTTCATGGCATTAGCACTTGCACTAGTGTCCTTCTCCTGTACAGGACCAATTGTTGGAACATTATTGGTTGAATCAGCAACCATTGGAGGCATAGCGCCTTTTGTGGGAATGTTTGGTTTCTCATTAGCGTTAGCGCTCCCATTTGCTTTATTTGCTGCTTTTCCTGGCTGGCTAAACACATTGCCAAAATCAGGAGGTTGGTTAAATACTGTAAAAGTATTCCTAGGCTTTTTAGAATTAGCCTTAGCATTTAAGTTTCTTTCGAATGCCGATTTAGTGGTGCAAGGTCATTTCTTAGAGCGTGAATTATTCTTAGCAATCTGGATAGGAATATTTGGTGTTCTAGCTATATATTTATTTGGCTTCATACGCTTGCCGCATGATAGTCCCATTGAAAAATTATCAGTTGGACGAACGATGCTTGGTACCTTGACCCTTATTTTTGTTATTTACCTGATTCCAGGTATGTGGGGAGCTCAACTTAAATTGATCAGTGGATTCCCGCCTCCCTTAACGTATAGTGAATCACCACTTGGTTTTACATCCACTCAAAACAATCGTGTTCCCTCAGAAAATAAAGACATGCACTTGGGTCCTCAAAACTTAATGGTTTTCCATGATTTTGATAAAGCTGAAGCGTATGCGAAGGAAGTAAACAAACCTCTTTTTGTAGATTTTACTGGACATGCATGTGTTAACTGCAGAAAAATGGAAGAGAAAGTTTGGGGAGAGTTAGGTGTAATAGAAATATTACGTGATAAAATGGTAATCGTCTCTTTATATGTGGATGAAAAAACCCCACTTCCAGCTTCAGAACATAAAGTACTCGAATATGCCCCTGGAAAAACGATGAAAATTACACAAGTGGGTCATAAATGGAGTTATTTACAAACTACTCGTTTTAAAAGCAACACACAACCCTATTATCGTTTATTAGGCCCTAAGGGAGAAGATTTAAACATTGGTTCAGCAGATTATGAACACCATGGCAATACGGAAGATTTCAAAGCTTGGTTAGAGAAAGGCTTAATCGAATATAATAAGGCTAGTGATAAAAATAAATGATCCTTTTTCCTTCTCTTACGCTGCTATCGATGAATCATTATTTTTCCTTTCTAAATTTATAGTGGAAAGATGAAACTTTGTATAGCGGAAAAGCCAAGTGTAGCGAGAGACTTAGCGGAGATTTTAGGTGCCAAAAACAAACACGACGGTTATTTAGAAGGGAATGGCTATTGCGTAACTTGGGTGTTCGGTCATTTATGTTCCCTTAAAGATCCCGAAGATTATAACGCAAATTGGAAATATTGGAAACTAGAAGATTTACCGATAATTCCACCTCAATTTGGCATCAAATTAAAAAACGATCAGGGAGCACAAAAGCAATTTAAAATAATTGAAAAATTAGTCTCAGAAGCAGAAGAGATCATTAATTGTGGGGATGCTGGACAAGAAGGGGAATTAATTCAACGATGGGTTCTAATTAAGGCAAAATGCAAGGTTCCTGTTAAAAGACTATGGATTTCTTCCTTGACGGAAGAAGCTATTAAAGCTGGCTTTAATAAACTGAAAGATGCCAAAGATTTTGATAATTTATTTGCTGCAGGAAACTCACGTGCCGTGGGTGATTGGATGTTAGGAATTAATGGGACAAGGCTCTATACCAAAAAATACGGTAAAAATAAATTGGTATTGTCTGTTGGTCGAGTTCAAACACCTACTTTGGCAATGATTGTTAATCGTCAAAAGGAAATCAATGCCTTTACGACCGAAGAATACTGGGAATTAAAAACAATGTATCGTGAAACGGAATTCTTATGTCAAATTGAGCGACTTAGATCCGAAGAAAAAGCCAAAAAAGGATTGGATTACCTTCTTAATAAACCCTTTGAAGTGACTTCTTTCGAACAAAAAGAAGCGAAAGAAGGAAATCCACGCCTATATGATTTGACATCCTTACAAGTTGAAGGTAACAAACGATATAGTTTTGGAGCGGAGCAAACCTTAAACATTATTCAAAGTTTATACGAGAAGAAACTGGTGACTTATCCACGTGTTGACACCACCTACTTATCGGAAGATTTACATCCAAAAATACCTGGTATTTTAGGAAATCTAAAAGATTATAAACGATTTACAGAAGTAGTTTTAAGTAAATCGATTCCAAAATCCAAAACGATTTTCGACGACAAAAAAATTACTGACCACCATGCCATTATTCCTACGGGAATTGTTCCATCGGGAATTTCCCAAGACGAGCAAAAAATTTATGACTTAATTTGTCGGCGCTTTATTGCTGTTTTTTATCCAGAATGCAAAGTTTCTAATACAACCGTATTAGGGAAAGTAGACAACTTGACTTTTAAAGCTACGGGTAAACAAATCATTTCGCTGGGATGGCGGGAAGTCTATGAAGATTTAAAAGAAGCAAAAAGCACCGAATCTTCAACGGACTCAAAATCAAAAGAAGTAGAAGAAAAAATACTACCGATTTTTACCAAAGGAGAAAGTGGCCCTCATGAACCAATTATTCATAAAGGAAAAACAAGTCCACCCAAATATTATACTGAAGCCACCTTACTTCGCGCCATGGAAACGGCGGGGAAATTTGTAGAGGACGAAGAAATGCGTGAGTTAATGAAAGAGAATGGTATAGGTAGACCATCAACTCGAGCCAACATTATTGAAACACTTTTCAAACGAAAATACATTGAAAAGAAGAAAAAGAATCTGGTAGCCACAGACACCGGAATGTCATTAATTGATGTAATAAAAAGTGACCTTTTAAAAAGTCCAGAGCTTACTGGTCAATGGGAGCACAAACTTCGATTAATTGAAAAAGGGACGTATGATCCACAAACATTTAAGGACGAACTTTTTAAAATGGTCCGAGAATTAAGTGATGAGGTTATTTTCAATTGAAAAAAAAATATTATTTTAGCTAAAAAAAAATATGAAAACCCAACTCTTTAAATTATCACTTTCACTTTTTGTGATTTATTCCCTAACTGCTTGTAATGACGAAAAACCAGCAGAAGTTGACAAAGCTAACGTGGAAGAAACCAAACGATTAGAAGACGAACGCAAGCGTATTGAAGAAGAAAAACTAGCCATGGATGCTGAAAAAAAAGCCATAGAAGAAACGAAAGAAAAGGATCGACTTATAGCAATAGAGAAGTTAGAAAAAATATTTCAAAATGTATCTTATGTGCACGTTAGTGTAAGCAAATCATATTTTCATGATGCGCCCGATTTTTCTACCAAGCGAAAAGCTTATTTAGTTAGAAACGATGAAGCGGCTCTTTTGAGAACGCGAAATGGATTTGGATACGTGGAATATTACAATAACGATTCGGGTAAAACGACCAGTGGCTGGATGAGCTTAACAGATATTGAAGCTAACAATCAAGACGGTTATTAATTTTACCAATACGGATAGATTCAACTAACCACTGCTTCTTTTCTTACAACTTTTGTATTTTCAACACCTGTTTTTTCAAGGTGCTTGATTACTTTAGGGTAAGTAAGTACTTTCCATTGGCTAGTGAAAAATATATTATTGAAACTAAAAATAACCAACTATGAAAACCCAACTCTTTAAATTATCTCTTTCACTTTTTGTGATTTATTCCCTAACTGCGTGTAATGACGAAAAACCAGTAGAGGATAACAAAGCAAACGTGGAAGAAACGAAACGATTAGAAGACGAACGCAAGCGTATTGAAGAAGAAAAACTAGCCATGGATGCTGAAAAAAAAGCCATGGAAGAAACGAAAGAAAAGGATCGAGTTATAGCTATAGAGAAGTTAGAGAAAATATTTCAAAATGTATCCTATGTATACGTTAGTGCAAGTAAATCATATTTTCATGATGCACCCGATTTTTCTACCAAGCGAAAAGCTTATTTAGTTAAATACGATGAAGCGAGTCTTTTGAGAACGCGAAATGGATTTGGATACGTGGAATATTACAATTACGATACCGATAAAACGACCAGTGGCTGGATGAGTTTAACTGATCTTGAGGGAACTGAGCGAGGTGATTAATTTTACCAATCTGCATTGATTTAACTAATTAACCTGACTTTTCTTACAACTCTCGAATTTTCAAGACCTGCTTTTTCAAGGTACTTGATTACTTTAGGGTAAGTAAGCACTCTCCATTGGCTAGTGAACAATATATTATTGAAACTAAAAATAACCAACTATGAAAACCCAACTCTTTAAATTATCTCTTTCACTTTTTGTGATTTATTCACTAACTGCGTGTAATGAC
>CAJAII010000047.1 GCA_903939755.1 uncultured Flavobacteriales bacterium
GTATTGCGTTTAAATTTTAGCTTAATAAGAATAATAGAAGGAAAAAGTAATTGATAATCAATAATTTAGACGGTATTATGGGTCCTATACTAATTTTAGCTTAATCCAGTTTAATCACCTTGACAATTTGTAATTGTCGCAGATCATTAACAACAGAAACAAAATACACTCCTGATCCAACATGCATTAAATCAATTTCTGTTTCATTCAAGGCCTTTTTTTCTTCAATTAATTTTCCTTGTAAATCACGCACTTGAATGTAGTAGTCTCCTTGACTCAATAGAACAACATGTATAGATTGGTTAGTTGGATTGGGATATACCTCAAACAATGTTGTATTAGTTTCAGTAATAGAATTGGTTAGCGTTAAATTATAGGGTTCACTTGTATTGCCACAACCATACTCATTTGTTACATAAACAGTGTATGATCCGGACGCTGTAGCTACAAGATAATTAAAAGTTTCACCAGGAATCAGCACGCCATTTAAATACCATTGATAAGCGGCCGCGAGCGTACAGAATAAGGTATCATTCGACTGCGTAATTATCGGTGGTGGCGGATTACTGCCAACACTGACAACTACGATATTGCTTGGTTGACTTGTACATCCGCCAATTGTATTAGTTACATAATAAGAACCAGCTGCAAAAACTAAAATGGTATCGGTCGTTTCACCATCGGGAGCCCAGGTATTACCCCCCAAGATATTTGAATAAAGTTGAATGGAGCCGTCCGAACATAAAATTATAGGTCCTGCAGGTGAAACAATTGGCGCTATTGGACTAGGATTGACAACTACAATGATAGGTAATGAACTTGCTTGACAACCATTTAGACCTGTATAGCTTACAGAATAAGACCCAGCATTAGTTACTGCGATGGTTTGTGTATTCAATCCATTTGGTGACCATGTATTACCAGTTGGATAGGAAGAAGTTAGTAGCAAGGTATCTCCAGAACAAATAGTTGTTGGCCCTGAAGTGGTGATTGTTGGAACTGCAGGACTTGCGTTTAGGGTAATGAAATTTGCCATGACAAGGGTATCGAAACTTACTCCATTCCCAACGACTAATGTTACAGGATACGAGCCGGGAGTATTGTAGCAAATATTACTTGGGTTTTGAAGATTAGAAGTAGCAGGAATCGCACCTGGGAACGACCACGACCATGAACTTGGACTACCATTCGAATTGTCGGTAAAGTTGACACAGCTATTGGGTTGACAAAGTTGAGCTTGATTCGTTTGAAAAGCTGCGGTTAAGGATGGAAGTCCACAAAGCACTGTGGTTGAACCCCCAGAGCCATAAAGCCCGCCTGAAACACTTGTACCTCCTGCAGCAGCACTAACTCCTCTTGTCGTATTGGTTGGCCCTGTTCCGCGATCAGCACCACCCGTTCTCATTGTACAACAGGTATTAAGGGAAGCATCTAACTTTACAAGGTAAATTTCGTCTGGATAAGTTCCAGCCACTAATTCTTGCGAATAACCTGCCATCATGTACCCGCCATCATTTGTTTTAATTAAACATTTTCCCATGTCGTTTTGAGCTGTGCCAATTATGTGTGTTGATACTAGTGTTCCTGTACCTGAAACACGAACCAAGTAATATTCCAATCCCACTTGTTGACTAGTATTGAAATCGTAATTAAATGAGAAAGTATATCCCCCAACCAGATAGTCGCCATTCGCCATTTGAACAACAGACTCAGCGTAATCACTTCCATCTGTAGAGAAATTAGGAATTTGAGTACCACCGTAATATCGAGTCCAAGATACAGCTCCAGCCGGATCTAATTTTACTAGCAGATAGTGCCAATTAAATCCTCCACTTGCTTTCGGTTGACCAGCTTCTCCTGCCACCATGTATCCGCCGTCGGCAGTTTGAATAATTGACCTAGCATAATCTGGATATCTAGTTGTATTGGCGTCTTGAACTAAGCGCGACCATACCATGTTACCACTTCCATCAAGTTTTACAATGTAGAAATCATTCGACGAGGTGCTTCCGCTTCCAGTCCAGGTATAAGCGGTTCCAGCAATTGCAAAACCACCATCATTTGTATTGGTAATCGAATAGGCAATATCTGCTAATCCAGCAGCACCGACTTTTTTATCCCAAACTAGATTTCCTGAAGCGTCAGTTCTTACCACATAAAAATCATTAGGAGATGCGCCAAAAGAGGCAGTTTGTCCAGCAATACAAAATCCACTATCTGGCGTTTGAACAACTTCCCATCCTTGATCTGTACCTGTACCACCGTAACTTTTGTTCCATTGTACATTTCCAGCTGCATCCAATTTAACGAGATAAAAATCATCTCCACCTGCACCATAGGAGGCAGTTGTTCCTGCAATGGCATATCCGCCATCAAATGTTTTAATTATCGAACGTCCATAATCATTTCCGATTCCACCAATTGTCTTTGTCCACAAAACTGTTCCGACAGCATTGGTTTTCATTACGTAAATATCAATTAATCCAGCACCAAAAGAACTAGTCTGTCCTGCAACTACATAGCCTCCATCATTTGACTGAACCATAGAATGTGCTTGGTCGCTGGAAGGTCCTCCGCCTGTAATGCATATTTGACCTTGTGCTTTTAAGGTATTAAAGCAAACTGAAAGGCACATAAATGTTAGGGAAAATAGAAAATGTTTCATGCTAGGTAGGTAAATTAATTACTTATTAAGTATTTATTAAAATTAAAAATACGAATAAATTCCGAAATAAAAAATCATAATTAGATAAGTTCTATTGTAAAAAAGACAAGGTGAAAGTCATAAACCTTTCTAGTTGTGGAATTGGGACTAGTGACTAATTTTTATAAAAAAGAAAATAAAAGTAATTGATAATCAATAATTTGTATAGATTTGAACTTCCCAAGAACGGTTTTTGGGCTTTTTCACTTACCTAAAATGTGTTATTATGATGTGTCCTATGCTTATTGTTGCGTTATCGCTTGCATTAATTGTATTAATGGGAGGATTATTTTTATTGGCTTATAGTAAAAAAGAAGGCCTTGGAAAGTTGACCAAAATTACTTCTTATGTTGCCATAGTCTTCGGAACCGCTGTATTTGTTGGTGGAATAATTTGTGCAATCATGTGCTCTACCTGTCACAATTCTAAATGTCATAAAGACAAAAAGGGATGTTCCAAAGACAACATGGAATGTTCTAAGTACAAAAAAGAATGTTCCAAAGACAAAAATGAATGTTGTGAAAAGGTGGTGATTATTGAAAAGGATGTAAAAATTATAAAAGAGTAACTTCTTTTTAATTTTCGAAATATTGAAATTAAATGTAAACGGATTTCAAAACTTTTATCTTAAAAGCGTTGAAATCCGTTTTTAACTCCAATTATTTTACAAGCCATTTGCAGCTTTACGATTGGTTAAATCCAAAAATGCCTCCACATACTTCTCTTTAAACTTCTTCTCTCTGTTCGAAAGATCGATTTTTGTTAATGCTGCCAGCACAGTTTCCGCTTCAACTGTTTTTCTTTGCGCATAATAAGCCTCGAGTAAATTGAAATAAATAGAAATCGTTACATCCTTATCAATTCTTGCTTTCTTATCAAACAGATCTGATTCAAGTAAAATTGCATTATATGCATCTACTGCCGCATTTAATTTCTGCGTAGCTAATGCCTCATTCGTTGTTAATGATTTTAATCCTAACATTTGATTATTATATGCCTCCAACACATCAGCATGGGCATCATTTTTTGATTTTACATAATCCAAAGAAGTACTTCTTGGTGTAACCTCATAACCGATTTGATCATTCACTAAATGATTAATAAAGGTTAAATTTTCTTTTAATATACTTTCCTCAGATGATTTAAGTAAGAAAGTAAAATCCGCTGAGGGCGAGGTCTTTTGCGATGTTGACTTATAAGTTTTAAAGGCAGTAAATTCAGTTGGTGCCAAGAAAATTACATCTTGATTGTTGGTATTCGCAACACGTACTGACATTGGATGACGATAGTTGTATTCGATATAGTAATACGTTACGTCGTACGTGGTAGATACATTGTTCACACGTGAGACTTCTTTTTTGATTTCCGTTTTAATCATCGGTTGAGAATGCTCGAATCCTTGTAAGGTAACTTGATACGTTAAGGCATTCATATCCGCTTTTTTATATCCGTCGATTTTCAAGTAGGTCGCGGCTAAAGAAGGATAGTCGTAGCTTGTTTTTAAAACTGGTGGCGAAATGGTTTTTCTATAAGGAGCTGCTACGTAATCTTTCACTGGACGATTGTTCTCATTCAACAATTGTTTTTCAACAATTTTTAACGCCGTAGATTTTTCATCCCATGCCTGCATCTCTTTTGCGTATTTATCGTCAGCCGCTTTTAATTTAGCAGGATATTCCGACATTTCTCTTTGGTAATCAGCCTCTGCACGCGCTTTATCCGCTTCAAATAAGGCAAGTAACTTATTGTTTTCAGCTTCATAAGTTGCCGTAATGGAAGAATTGTAATTTTCCACTTTTGGCATTACAGGTTTCGATGGTAGTTTGATAAAACTGTAGGTAATATCTTCCGACTTGATGTTTTGAGCAGTAATATTTAACGTGGAAAGTAAGATCAATACTAATGAGGAGATTTTAAACATAATAATAAGTGTTTAGTTGAGTAATTTGAGTGCAAATTTAAAGGTATTTGATTCAATAAATACAATAGAAATAAAAAAGAATTGGGTATTTCCATTAATTAACTGATTCATCGCTTTATTACCACAACATCTTTTTGCTCTTAATCTACATATCGAACTAACTCCCGATTCAAACAGATTTTATGTTTCCCTTCAGGAGTTGACACGATGCTATACACTTTGGATTGTTCTTCTCCAACAGCTTGTCTGAATTTCCCACGAATGCGCGCCATTACTTCATTCATATTATTATCCGTTACATCCGTGAGTCGATTAATCGCTTCATCGATGAGCACGTTGGTAGGTTGATTAGCAAGAATTCCGTAATAATTTCGAAGTTCACTCCAATGGTCTACTAGGTAACTTCTTGAAATTCCTTCTGGATGATTAAGGTATAATAAGTAAAGTGCTTTCTCCTTCGGATTTAAATTAACTTGCAAGTCCCCAAGATCGCTCAGGTAGATGGCTTTATTCCGTCCTCGAATTTCCATACTGCTATGCTCCATTAATAAACTCGAACGTTGCCGGAATAGAATATTCTCGCGCAAGCCGTCCATAACGGAAAAAAGCTGACGTACATGAGTGCGGTTTACATCTCGTTCAGAAAGTACTTTCATGCAGGATTCACATAAATCTCCAGTGCGCATCTTGAGTATGATTTGAGTTTTGTCTTTACAAAAATCCATCATGCAGCCACGCGGAATTGCGTGAGAATTAGAGAGTATGTCAAGTTGAGTTGGAAACATCATTGTCTTTATTAACCAAGAAGCTATTTGATACGCAATTGGAAAACGGCCGTCTATATCATTCCCAAAGAAAAGATCCCAATTATTGGTATGAATAAAATAATTTTTTAACGATGGATCTACCCCTCCAAACCAATTTAGATCGTTTGCGATATTGGTCAAAAGTATCACATGATCTTTTGGATCAATCAATTTTTCATTCCGAAATTGAATACATACTGAAAATAATTGTTCCCATGTTAATACCTCTTCCCGATGCGGAAAAGACATACTAGCAGATGGGAAATCCATAGATCTGTAGGATAATGTTTCTATGTAATCTTCCTTCTTTTCAAATGATTTCTTATCTTCAAAAATCACTTCTACCTCCGATACCGGCAAAACAATAGGTTCTGCCGGTATGTATTCAATGCTACCACGGTATTTATTAAGCAGATTTAGTACATTATTAAAATCTTCAATTGGATAGCCTTCCGAACGTATGAGGTGTATTTTCATGAATAAATATAGCCTTACTTCTTTGTTTTGTCTTTGTTGCTAAAGATATCAAAAATATCTCTCTTCAGATTACCTTTTGTTTTTTCTTCTGCATAGCTACGGATAGATAAACTTACATCTTCCATCATTCCACTATAGCTACTTTTACTGAAGTTGATTACGTTCTCCTTGCGAATATTTAACATATGTGAGGTATGAATCGCATCAAAATCTGCTCCTAAGAAACTAAAAGTCCATTTTCCTGTTTCATCTAACTCTTTAATCATGTGTGCAATATCATGGTAAGTGTACAATCTCGAAGCATTTTCATGTCCATCCGTAATGATTACCAAAACGATGGAAATTTTATCTTCCAGAAGTTCGTTCGCAAATTTATGCTTGATACTATAAATTGATTTTCCAATTGCATCTAAGAGTGCCGTGTTACTGGATGGAAAATAATTATCTCTGGACAGGGGTTGCAAGGCATTTACTTCTTGAAATAGAATGCGGTCCTGCACGATTCCATTAAAAAATGTGAGCGAGCACAGGAAGGATTGATCTGGAAGCTCCATTTTTAAATCCTGGATAGTTTTCAACTGCGCGTTGAATCCTGCGATGGTTTGTTCTTCTAATCCAGCCATCGAACCACTTTGATCTACGATAAAATGGTAAAGTGTTGTTTTGTTTTTCATAAGTATATGTTTTTAAATTGTTTCGACAAAGGTGACGACATTTTAAAGCGGCAATTACTTCCTTGCAAGGTTGCAGCGCGACCAATTTGGGCTAACAGTGAGCGTAAGTTTGCGTTGATAAAAATGTATTGTTTAACCTTAAACCGAAATGCCAATGAAAAAAAGAAACAAAAGAATTTTAACGTTTTACACCGATCAACAAGTTTGCATTGACAACATCAGAGAGGCTTCTTTTTCGAAATCACCGCTCAAACCTTACTTGCTTATGCAGCGGATCAAGAACAAGAAATTGAGTGGCGCATTTCAACGCACCTCCGATTTTCAGTCTTTCACTAAAAAGGATTTCAAAATTGCCCACACAGCATCTTACGTGAGTGATTTTTTTAAAGGGGAAGGAAATTGCTACACGAATGGACTTCCATGGTCTAGAAATTTAGTGCATAGCGTTGGCTACACCAACGCATCACTTTACGCTGCGAAAAGACACGCACTCCTCCACCCCGAATCCATTTGTTTTGCGCCGATCTCTGGAATGCACCATGCGCAACCAAAAGGAGGATGCGGATTTTGCACCTTCTCAGGCCAAGTGATTTCTGCCATTAAATTGTATGAGGAATTTGGTGTCAGCGGGGCTTATTTTGACCTTGACGGTCATTTTGGAAATAGCATTGAAGACTCAAGAGACTTCAATCCAATTTTAGACCTTGCCATACCAAGAGGCTGCAACATTAATCCAATAGGAAGAAACACATCCTATATCGCATCCTTTCAGAAAGGCTTGGATCATGTGGGAGAACTTATCCGCGCTGGTAAAATTCAATATGTGGTGTTCGCTCATGGCGCTGATTCGCATGAGGATGATGACTTAGGAGGAGCATGCGACACAAAACACTGGTTATTGTGTGCCAAAATGTTTTCTGAATGGGTGAATCAGATTTCCAAAGAAACAGGAAAATCGTTACCTGTAACCCTCGTATTATTCGGAGGATATCGCTCGGACAATTATGACGCCGTGTTAGACCTGCACTTGAAATCCTTATTAATATGTGCCAACATAATTTGCAATAACGAGCAGCAGGAAACGTTGGTTATTCCAAGAAAAGTGGGGAGGTAATTTAATTCAAACACTTTTATCTTTGACATAAATCCTTTCATTTAAAAGCATTCAGAAAACTATCATTCATCTGATTGTACTATGTTTTTTTTTGAGATTCCAAAATTCGAAGCTACCTTTAACCTGCTTTAATTCAAATTATGAAAAAAATATTTTCAAAGATTAACTTTCTGTATGTAGGAATTCCGATTCTATTATTGGCATCCTCGCTGCTATTCTTTAATTTCTCTGGAGATAAGGTAGTGAATAATGTTACTTTAAAACCAGTAGCTAGCCCTAATTTAGAAGATAGTTCCATTTCATTATTTTTTGTGGGCGATATGATGGGGCATCAATCCATGATTGACGCTGCGCAAGTGAAGGGCGAAAACAAATACGATTATATGGATTGGTTTCAATTCTTATCCCCTTATTTAGAGAACAAGGATTATGCTGTTGCTAACCTAGAAGTTACTTTGGGAGGCTCCCCGTATAGCGGTTACCCACAATTCTGTTCCCCCGATAGTTACGCTGAAGCGATACAAAAAGCTGGTTTTGACTTTTTTATTACTGCGAATAATCACTCACAAGACAAAGGCAAAAAAGGACTTGAGCGCACAATAGACGTATTAAATCAATTACATATTGACCATACAGGGACCTTTAAAAATGAAAAGGAACGCGAGGACAATTATCCGTTTATTAAAGTAATCAAAGGCAAAAAAATAGCATTCCTGAACTATACATATGGGACAAATGGACTTGAAGTAGTTGCGCCTAATATTGTGAATCGGATTGACACCACACAAATTGCTATTGATCTCATTAAAGCTAAAAAATTAGCAGCTGATTTTATCGTTGTAACGCTGCATTGGGGAGCTGAATATGAACGCAACTACAACAGTTCTCAAAACAAACTCGCCCAATGGTTATGTGACAATGGAACCGATGCCATAATTGGCATGCATCCACATGTTGTTCAACCTATGGAAATTATGCATCCAAAAAATAATAGCGCTAAAAACATCCCCGTTGCCTATAGTTTAGGGAATTGTATAAGCAGTCAACGTGATCAATATAAAAATGGTGGAATTGGTGTTGGTTTGAACTTAACCATAAGCAATGGAAAAATTACCTTTACCGATTGGTCATATCTTCCATTTTGGGTACGTGTTCGACATAATCCGAATGGATTTTACTTAATTCCTGTTTCAGATTGGGAAAAGAATCCGGGTAAATATAACTTGAGTGCTGATGACATGGAAAAAATCAAGCAATTTGGTAAAGATACACGTACATTATTGAATGGAAATAAAGAAATGAACTGATCAGATTAAGGTTCTACTTCTAATACTTTATATTTTTTTGCAGCGACTTCCCTTGTACATCCGTTAAAATGCCACCATTCAGTTGGTATTCCCGAGAATTTTTGCGAGCTCATTACCTTACGAAGTAAAGAGCGATTCTTGATATGTTGCTGGGTCAAAAGGCCATTTGCTAAAAATGTTTTTTCAAGTGACGGATACGCAATTTGTCTTATGTCATCGTATCCTGCTCCCATATCAAGTGGCTGCCCCGCTTCATCGCAAATAGTTAAGTCTACTGCAGCACCATAATTATGAACACTTTTATTCGCTGGATTGGAAACAAATTTCACACGTTGTTTGACGGGGATAGTATCCAAGGCTTTCCACATTTTCTTTTGTATACTCAGCGGACGAACGGCATCGTATACCAATAAGTGTAAATTAGGCTGTAAGGATGTTAAATAATCTTGGCATTTTCCTAAACGTATAGCGACATCTTTCTGAAGGTAAGCATGAACCAATCTTTCATACAATTTTATTTTCATGAAATTATCATCAGTCGCGTATTTTAGCTCGACACGAATATTAGCATTAACAGTTTGAACGTCAGTTAGAAAGCTTAAAAAAGTACTATCTATAGGGACTTCTTTGGTTATTTCATTTGGAACAGACACGATTGAATCGACGCTATTACTTTGATCATTCTCACTTAGCTTGGTCAAAGAATCGTTCGAACAATTAATCGATAAAATACCCACCAAAAAAATCAGATTTTTCACAACTTCAATAATCGGGAGGTCTCCGATTGAATTCTACTTCTAAGGCCATCAGAAACAGGCATCAGAGGCAAACGCATCTGCTCTTCCATTATTCCTCTAGCAGCAAGAGCCACCTTTACCCCACCTGGATTTCCTTCTTCAAAGAACATTTTGGTGATACTAAATAATTCATAATGACATCTCCTTGCATTTTCTAGATCTCCTTTTAACGAAGCATTAACCATAGCAGAAAACAATTCAGGAAATGCATTAGCGACAACCGAAATCACTCCTTCCGCACCAGCAGCAATAAGCGGCATAGTTAAATTATCATCTCCTGACAGCACACCAAAATCAGTTGGTCGTTGGCGAATAACATCCATGATTTGCTCCATATTTCCTGATGCCTCTTTTACTGCGACCATATTAGCAATTTTTGCTAATTCCAAGGTGGTTTCAGGTAGGACATTCGACCCCGTTCTTCCAGGAACATTATAAATGATGATTGGCAGGGAAGTACAAGTTGCTAAATACTTATAATGTGCTAGAATACCCAGTTGCGTAGGTTTATTGTAATAAGGAGAAACAGATAATATACCGTCAACACCAACAGGAACTTGCTTCAGTAATTCACCTATCGCAAGGGTATTATTGCCTCCCACACCGTAGACAATTTTTAATTGGCCATTATTTTCATTAATAACAGTTTGTAATACCTCGTATTTTTCACTTTGTGATAAGCAAGGATATTCACCAGTAGTACCTTGTACCACCAAAAAATTAGTTCCACCTTCAATTTGTAAACGGACCAATTTTTTTAATGCCAAATAATCAATTGCTCCAGAAGAATCAAAAGGAGTTACAAGTGCAACACCGGCACCAACAAATGGATTAGTCATATAAATTAATTTTTTCTAAGGTAGAAGTAACAAAATTAAGCATTTCATCAGGCTTCTCGAAAGCAGAAGTTAAACTCAAATCGAAATAAGCATCTTGACTATTAACAAGTACTTTTTTCTTAATGTGTGCCTTTTTTATTTGGTCCATTAGCTTATCATTTGGATGATCGAAATAGATCAGTAAATCATAATTTTTATTTAGCTCCGCTTCTAATTGCATATCCTTCATTTTTCCAAAGAAAGTATAATCATTGGGAGAATTATAATAGATCAAGAAGTGTGGAGGCAAGGTAGCTTTATCAATTTCCTTCGGGATATTAACAACAATAACCAAACGATTAACTTGGCTACTATTCAACATTTTATCCAAGGACTTTCTAAAATTACTTAATTGATCGTTGTCTTTAAAATCAAAAATCACCAACAACGATTGCGATGAGCTCCAAATATTTTTTAATTTCATCATGAGATAAGTTTTACAAATTCTTCTTCAGAGATAATGTTTATCCCTAAACTATTCGCTTTTTTTAATTTTGCAGGCCCCATATTTTCACCTGCTATTAAATAATCCGTTTTACTTGAAACAGCAGATCCAACTTTCCCGCCGTTCTTTTCAATTAGTTCTTTTAATTCTTCTCGCGAGAAAACAGAAAAAGAACCAGAAATAACCAATGTTTTGCCTAGAAAAGTTGTTGAGTCTAGCACATCCTCTTCTTTAACAAAACACAAACCCACATTTTTTAAGCGTTCAATTAAAGCTAGATTTGAAGTATCTGAAAAATAATGCAGGACAGATTCCGCTATCTTCCCCCCTATTTCTTCCACTTCAATTAATTCATCCAATGTTGCTAGTTGCAATGCGTCTATCGTTTTAAATGCCTTTGCTAATTTTCTTGCTACCGTTTCACCTACATACCGAATACCCAAACCAAACAGCACACGGTCAAAGTTACTATTTTTTGATAATTCCAGACCAGTCAAAATATTTTCAACTGATTTCACCGCCATTCTATCCAATTTGAGTAATTGATCTGCTTGCAAAGTATATAAATCGGAAATATCTTTTATCAAGCCATTTTCATACAGCAATTCAATAGTCTCTTCCCCTAATCCATCGATATTTAATGCCTTTCGACTAATGAAATGTTGAATTCTACCTTTCACTTGTGGTGGACAAGCACTTTCATTCGGACAGTAATGATGGACTTCTCCTTCTTGACGAACCAATGCTGATTCGCAAATCGGGCACTTTTTTATAAATACAATTGGACCGAAATCTCCTGATCTTTTGTCAAGATTAACACCCACTATTTTTGGAATAATCTCTCCTCCTTTTTCCAAAAAAACCGTATCGTTTTCATGCAATGCTAATTTTTCAATCTGATCAGCATTATGCAATGAGGCACGTTTTACAGTGGTTCCACCAATAGCAACAGGCATTAAATTAGCAACTGGCGTTATAGAACCCGTTCTTCCAACTTGATAGGTTACTTCCAACAAGATAGTTTCAACCCTTTTGGTTTTAAACTTATATGAAATGGCCCAACGCGGGGATTTTGCAGTAAACCCCATTGATTTCTGATGTTGATAATTATTAACTTTAATTACAATTCCATCAATATCAAATGTCAAATTTGATCTTTCGACATCCCAAAATCGAATAAACGCCATGATTTCGTTAACGTCTTTTGCTTTCTCAATAAATTTCTTTGTTGGATTAGGTGTTTTAAATCCCCAATTAGCAGCATGAAGAACCGATTCGTAATGGCCATTATCCATTAGTTCATCACCATAAATGCCATACAAATAAGAATCCAATCCTCTTTCTGCCACCACTTTAGAATCCTGCATTTTGAGTGTTCCAGATGCCGTGTTTCGAGGATTGGCGAATAGATTTTCACCAATTGCTTCACGTTCCTCGTTAATGCGTTGAAATTGAGCGTGTGGCATAAATATCTCCCCTCGTATTTCAAAATCTTGGGGAAAATCATTGGTTAACTGTAAGGGAATAGATCGAATCGTACGAACATTGTTTGTTACATCCTCTCCTTTTTCTCCATCACCCCGGGTCACTGCTTTAGAAAACTGACCATTTTCATATCGAATTCCTATGGCAACGCCATCGTATTTTAATTCACAAACAAATTCAATAGGTTCAGCAACTAGTTTTTGGACCCTTGTAACCCAATCTACAATTTCCTCTTCAGAATACGTATTTCCCAATGACAACATAGGGAAACGATGAACTACAGATTCGAATTTTTTTGTAATATCTCCCCCGACTCGTTTAGTTGGACTGTTTTCAAAAGCAAATTGATCGAACTCATTTTCTAATGCTTCCAATTCTTTCAATAGCATATCAAAATCGAAATCACTTACCAACGATAAATTATCGACATAATAGGAATGATTGTATTTATGAATTTCCTCGGAAAGTCTTAAAATCCTTTCCCTAGCTTCTTCTTGATTCATAAAATAAAGGTAGCTTTTTTCGCCTTTATCATTCGCGGTTTCCCTTGTAAATCTTTCCTTAATTCAATGTTAATAAATCCCTTTTCCTTTAATAAGCTTGAAATATCATGAGCGTAATTTTCATGAATTTCTACAAACAAATAGCCATTATCAGTTAACAATTGAATGGAAATGTCCATAATTCGCTTATAGAATAACAAAGGATTGTCATTTGGCACAAACAACGCTAATTCCGGCTCAAACTTCAAGACATTCATTTCCATTGAGGACGATTCCTGAAATGGAATATAAGGAGGATTGGAAACAATCCTATCGTAAGTTATCCCCATATCCAATAATCCAGCTTTATTTGAAAGCACATCCCATTCAACAAATGAAATATCCAACGCTAATTTTTCAGCATTCAATTGAGCCAAATCAAGCGCATCTCTGCTGCAATCGACTGCGGTAACTTGGCAATTAGTTAAAATACTTTTACATGCTAATGCGATGCAGCCTGAACCAGTTCCAATATCTAATATACTTGTAATTTCCGGGGACTTATCTTCCAATAACCAATCGACTAACTCTTCTGTTTCGGGTCTTGGTATTAATGCCCGAGTATCGCAATTAAGCATTAAACCATAAAAATAGGTTTCCCCAATAATATATTGAAATGGCTCATTTTCTTTTAAGCGATGAGCGACGTTACGGACATAAAGCAAATCAGATTCAGATAAGCGCCCATTGGATTGCAACATCAATTCTGTTTTTGTCCAATTCAATCGCTTCTGCACAACAGCATCAAACATTGCCTTGCATTCACTCGCAGAAAATGCAGGTGCTATATATGAATTAAAATAACTTCTAGCGGCTGAAATTGTATTGTTTGTAACAAACATCACTTATCCCTCAATTTAATAAACTGATCCATTTTTTCATTCTCAATGAGAACAGTGAGGTTATAATAGGCAATCTTCCATGTACCATTTTCCATTACACAAATACCACTTCCTCGACAACCGCCCATCCAGGTAGTTAAGTCCTCATCAAACCATGCTGTTTTTTGATCTTTCAATACTACCCAATTGCGTTTTGATGGCGTAAAACTCCACGCTTTTCCTTTATCAAAATAAGGTTGGCAAAATGATCTAAACATTTCTTTTTCCCAACGCTCACCTGGAGCTGTACCCAAGAAAACAAAGTTTTCAGACATCGCAGAAAAATAAGGTGTTATTTTAGCATGAGCGGCATCTAAATGCCATTGATTGACTAAACTATCCAACGAAAAATCCTGCGATTTTTGAGCATAAAATGCCAGCGAAAAAAAAGTGAAAAAGGAAACAGTAAAAAACTTCATTTACTTACCGCCTTCTAACTTTTGACAAGCTTTAACTGCATTATAGACATTAACTAAACCATGAGAGTTACACAATTTATCTAAATCTTTATTTGCTGGGATAGCAACTGAAGAAACAATTACTTCTCTAATTTGCAACATGCTTAAAGTTGGGAAATAAGATTTCAACATTGCGGCTACACCGGCAACCATGGGTGAAGCCATAGATGTTCCTTGAAGATTTTGGTAATCACTTTGTGGTACAGAATTGTATATTTCAAGTCCTGGAGCAAAAACATCGACACTTTTCTGTCCAAAATTTGAAAAAGAAGCCACTAATTCCGAGTTGTTTTTTGTTGACGCACCAACTGAAATCCAATGTGGAGTTGGCTTATCTTGACTTGCATAAAGAGCTGTAGGGAAGTTTGGTTCAACATCGGTATCTTTTGCGTCATTTCCTGACGCATGTATCATCAATACTCCTTTTGAGTCAGCGTATAAAATGGCTTCCTTTACTTTTTCTTGGTAGGGAGAAAAGTTTTTACCGAAAGACATATTTATTACCATCGCTCCATTATCCACAGCATAGCGAATAGCTAATGCCACATCTTTATCATTTTCATCGCCATTTGGGACCGTTCTAACAGACATTATTTTTACATTGTCTGCTACTCCATCGCCCCCTAAAGAATTACCTCGAATTGCTCCGATTATTCCGGCAACGTGTGTTCCATGAAGCGCATCAGGACCTTCAACATCTGAATTTCCGTAGTTGATATCGTTAAAATTTGATGGGTCATCACCAATTAAAGCTCGGTCATCGTAATTAATATTTAACATATAATCAACATGGTCAGTAATGTATTTTTTAGTGTCCTCGTCAAAATTATCCAGACTTTCTAAATACGGCTCATATTCTGCTAATTCATCTGCTACTTCACTTTTTACTTGAAGGTATAATTGAAATTCAGCATCAGAAGCAATCGAAGCCTCATCTACTCCATCATATTTTTCCATAAGCACTTTCAGAATGCGTGTTTTTTCTAAACATGCGGCATCTAAATTTTCACCTTTAGAATTTCCTAGAAAATTCCAGCCATGAATATCATCCACATACCCATTTTTGTCATCGTCAATCTTGTTGTTTGGAATTTCATCTTTATTCACCCAAATTTTTCCTGCTAGATCTTCATGTTCGATATCAACGCCTGAGTCAATAACAGCCACGATAACTTCGCTCGATTTTTTACTTTTTAATAAGCCATAGGCTTTATCTGTAAACATTCCTGTCCCTTCACCATTGTACCAATTTAATGTTCCTGGGAGCGCTTGCGCAAAAATAGAACCTGAGACCAAAAAAGCCGTCGCAAAAATAACAGAAGAAAAAAAGTTGTTTTTCATATAAATAAAGTTAATTAGTAAATCAAAAATAAACATAAAAATGACAGCGATAAACTAATTTTTAAAAAAATAAATATGGTTTGCCTTATGCTCAAATAATTCCTTTTCATTATCTTTCACAAAAAAAAATATAAAAATGAAAAATCTATTCATTTTATCACTAGCCACATTTATGAGCCTATATGTATTTTCTCAAAATACATTTTTAAATTTCAAGGATTATTACGAAAAGAAACCTAATGAACTAAGTTTATTTAGTAGTCCATATTCCAAAGAGAATATTACTGCATTAACGGAAGTTGGTGCAAGCATAAAATACATCACAAAAAATTGGATTTATTATAATTCAACAGCTTCCAACATTCAATCCATTGTTTCAACTAAAAAGCTGAGCTCCGTATTTTTTGAATTTGCTCCTCCCCATGCCTTAGCTGATAGTGCTTTATTCAAACATCGAATCAATTTAGCGCAACAAGGCTTGAGTGGAGTTGACACCTCATACACTGGAAAAGGTGTAATAGTCGGAATTGTTGACCAAGGGATTGATTTTAACCATCCTGACTTTAAATTTCCGAATGGAAAAACGCGTGTTTTACGTTATTGGGACCATACAATAAACGGTGCAAATCCACCACAACCATATGGTTATGGAACTGTTTGGGATAGCAGTGCCATCAACAATGGGACATGTACTGCTTTAGAAACCGGCACAGCTCATGGAACTACGGTTTCGGGCATGGCAACAGGAAATGCACAAGCCAATTCTAAGAATAAAGGCGCCGCACCTAAAGCTGATATTATTGTAGTGGAGACTAACTTCAATTTAGTCAATTGGACGCTTTCCATTGCAGATGCCTGTGATTACATTTTTAAAGTAGCAGATTCATTAGGAAAACCTGCCGTTATTAATTTATCATTAGGAGCTTATCTAGGAAGTCATGATGGAAACGATCCTGCAGCTGATTATATAGAGTCTTTGCTAGATGCCCAACCCGGAAGAATAGTGGTTTGTGCGGCAGGTAATTCTGGAAATCAGGGGAAATACCATGTTCAAGGAAATAATATTGATGCAGACACTTCATTTTTTTGGAACGTAAATAATCCCGCAGTAACCTTGGCAGGAACAAATAAGATTCTTTTCGATCTTTGGTCCGATACCTCTGACGCACATTACTATTTTGCCTTTGGAGCCGACCGTCCATCGCCATTTTTCAAATTTCGTGGTCGATCTTCGTTTCATTATGCCACTTCCAACATGGGTATGCTACCAATTTACGATACGATCTATAATAGTTTACATCAACGAATTGCATGTATCGAATCTTACCGAGAAATTGTAGGCGCAGCTTTTCATATGCAAGTTATTTTTACCCAAATTGATTCACTTTCCTATTTGTATCGATTTATGACTTACGGTTCCGGAAAGTATGATGCATGGGGAGGAGCATGGCAGCAGCTTAGTAATTTTGTATCAACAGCACTGCCTACCCCTTTAATAATGCCAAGTATCCTCAATTATCATCTTCCAGATTCCTTGCAAACCATTGTGTCCTCTTGGAATTGTTCTGAAAAAGTTATTTCTGTCGGAAATTTTAGAAATAGAAAAGGATACACCGATAAAAATAATGTTTACTATGTTTCACCTTCACTAACACCTGTTGGAAAACTGAGTGAGAATAGTAGTAAAGGTCCAAGTAGAAATGGAAACATAAAACCTGACATAGCTGCTTCCGGTGACATTACCCTTGCTGCTGGCCCCATGTGGTATTTAGCGAATCCCGCAAATAACAGTACCATCGATCAAGGCGCTTTTCATGTCAGAAATGGCGGTACATCGATGGCCTCTCCGGTTATTGCTGGAATGGGCGCCTTATACTTGGAAAAATGTCGTTATGCTACTTGGCAAACATTCAAGAATGATCTTACTAATTCCGCTACTTTCGATAATTTTACTGGCGTTCTACCGAATTTTGCTTACGGATATGGAAAAGCAGATGCTGTGGGTTTATTATTGGCACAAACTCCAACCATAACGATTTCAGGACCAGGAGGAATTTGTTTAGGATCGACTGCGGCTTTGTCGTTTACGTCGAGTGGCACTGTTAATAACGTGCTTTGGTCGAACGGAGCGCAGACAAATTCTATTGTTACCGCTATTATAGGACCTTACCAAGTTCAACTCACCGGTGATTATGGATGCAAAACAAAATCACCTGTTCACCAATTAATTTCCTATAATTTACCGTTTGTAGATGCAGGAACTAGTTATACAGCATGTCCAGGATTCCCAATAACATTAGCAGGTACAGGAACAGCTACTAGCTATAGCTGGGCCAATAATATTCAAAATGGTGTGCCATTTATTCCAAGTCAAGCCTCTTATTATTACGTAACTGGTACTAATTTAAATAATTGTCAAATCGTTGATTCTATTTTTGTGGGATTATACAGTTCAATTTTGGTGGACTACACAGAGCAAAATCCAAATGTATTAACAAATTCGAATCCTTTTAATTTGAGTCCAGGTACACCTGCAGGAGGGACATACTCGGGTGATGGAATAATTGGGACATCCTTCCACCCTACTTTAGCTGGACCTGGTCCACACGTAATTACTTATTCATACACCGATGCAAATGGATGTACACAAAGTGATTCATCAATCATCAATGTAGTATCTAGCAATACCATAAATTCTATTGAAAACGATACTTGGTTATTATTTCCTAATCCAACAGAAAATGAAGTGATAATCTCAGTACCAAATTCTGCGAATTCAAGTAATTATATTATTCACGATGCGCTAGGAAGAATCATTCAAAAGGGAATTGTTTATCCTGGGAAAAACACTTTACCAACAAGACTATTTGTTGCAGGATCCTATTTTATTAGCATCGAAAATATCACTTTAAAATTCACAAAATTATAGTTTGTTGCCAGTTAATTAAAACAACCTAACTAAATATTATACAATATTTTAAATCTATATAATTAAACTTATACTTCATGAAATTAACTACCTTAAGTATTGCCAGTTTGTTCGTAATATTCCTCAATAGCGCCTTTTCACAAAAAGAAAATAATACGCATTGTTCCAAGCGCGACAGACAAACTACCCAATTAAAGAGTGCCTCTTTAACTGTTTCACAAATAGCAGAAACAGAGAAATACGACGTCCATTTTTATCTATTGGATTTAAATATGACCAACATCTCCACTTATCTTTCTGGAAAAGGCTCCTTCAAAGCAACTGCACTTCAAGCAATTGACTCTGTTTTATATGAATTATTTCCAACCCTAACAATTACATCTATCAAAGTGAATGGTGTTAGTGTAGGATTTAATCGAGTTGGATCAGCAGTAAAAGTACCTGTTAATCTAGCCTCAGGAGCTAATTTCACCATTGAAACGACTTATAATGGAACTCCACCTACAGCCATTACGAATCCACTTGGAGGAGGAGGATTAACCTATGACACTTCACCCTCTTGGGGTAATCATGTAGTTTGGAGTTTATCGGAGCCCTTTTCTGCTTATGAATGGTTTCCTTGCAAGCAAAGTCTAACAGATAAAGCCGATTCATGTCAAGTAAAACTAACAGTTCCTGATACTTGTAAAGCAGGATCAAATGGGCTTTTAGAAAATATTGTTTCATTAGGCAATGGTACATCACGCTATGAGTGGAAACATCGTCATCCAATTGATTATTACTTGATCTCAGTGGCTGTAGCGAAATATGTTGATTACACGATCTATGCAAACCCTATCGGTGCACCAGCTCCGATTATGATCCAAAATTACATTTATAACAACCCAGCGACATTGCCAAATTTCCAAGCAGACATTAATGAAACTGCTGATTTTATTGAATTGTTTTATGGTTTGTTTGGCCCCTACCCATTTGAAGATGAAAAATACGGGCATTGTATGGCGCCAATTTCTGGCGGGATGGAACATCAAACAATGACAACCCAAGGATTCTTCAATAAAACATTAACATCCCATGAACTTGCGCATCAATGGTGGGGCGACCATGTTACGTGTGCATCATGGAGTGACATTTGGCTTAATGAAGGATTCGCATCTTATTGTGAGTACCTGATGCTAGAAAATTTATACCCGATAGAAAAAGACCAATTTATGTTAGATGTCCACAGCAATGTAATGACACAAGTCGGTGGAAGTGTTTGGGTATTAGATAGCTTAAATGAAAACCGAATATTTAGCGGTCGCTTGTCTTATGATAAAGGTTCAGGAATCATTCATACTATGCGTTATATGATGAACAACGACAGTTTGTTTTTTGCAACATTGAAAAATTACCAAACCACTTTTTCGAATAGTACCGCAAATGGGGTAGATTTTCGTGATGTCGCACAAACAATTTCTGGTGTAAACTTCACCCCATATTTTGAGCAATGGTATTTTGGAGAAGGCTACCCAACCTATTCCGTTCGTTGGAGACAAGTCGGTAATGATGCCATTATTCGCATTACCCATACCGCGTCAAAACCAAGCATTACCCCTACTTTCACGAATCCAATTAGCCTTAAGATAGCTAGACAAGGTTTACAAGATACCACCATTCGTTTTGATATAAGTGCTAATTCTAACGATTTTTTAATCAGTAATTTAGGATTAATTGGAAACAATATCATTGTAGATCCTGCTAATTGGGTAATCAATAATTTTGGTTCTGTCGTTCAAGACAACACCTTATATTTGCAGGAATCAATTGTTGACGCCAGCATTTCAGTTGTTCCCAACCCAAACAATGGTGTTTTTACTTTGAATGGATTAAATGAAACCGGAATTATTCATGTTTATCACATGAATGGCCAACTTATTAAAGAAATGAGCGTTGAACCCAACCAAATCATTGATTTAAAAGGTACGCCAAAAGGAACTTATTTAATATCTATCACACTAAGTAAAGGGAATAAAACCCTAAGATTGATAACAATATAATACGGGTAACCTTAAACGGGATAAATTAAACTCTTTATTTGTTGTAGGATTTTGGAAAAAAGTAGCCAACTTATTCCGTTCGATGGAAACAATATTATTGTAGAGCCCGCCAATTGAGTAATCATCAATTTTTGATAAGTTACTCAAGACTACAAGAGGAATATTTAGGAATAAATTGTTGATGCAAACAATTCAGTTATCCCTAACCCCAACTATGGCGTCTTTAGCTTTAATGATAAAATGAAACTGGTATTCTCATCATTATAAAAGAATGGCCAACTTCTTAAGGAGACGAATATTGAACGCAACCAAATCATTGATTTAAAATGAACTTAGTTAATATCTATCACACTTAGCAAAGAATGTAAAACCCTAGTATGATAATAATACAATACGGTAAACCTTAACAGGAACGAAAGGGGAAATTCTATGACGTAAAAAAAGGCTTTAGTTACTAAAGCCTTTTTTGTAATTAATTAAATTCTTAATTAGTTACCTAACTTGTTATTGTTCAATTCTTGATTAGATACATCAAGTAATTTAAGCTCAGTCCTTCTATTCGCTTGATGATCTGCTTCCGAACAAGGCACTTTATCTTTACATTTATTAACAAGTTTAGTTTCACCATACCCTTTAGCGATAATTCTCTCTTTAGGGATTCCTTTACTAATAATATATTTAACACAACTTTTAGAACGATTTTCCGAAAGCGTATTGTTGTATTTTGTAGATGCACGGGAATCAGTATGCGATGAAAGCTCAACCATAAGTTCTGGATGCGACGTCATGTACTTAACTAATTTGTCTAATTCAACTTTACTTTCAGGTCGAAGTGAGAATTTATCTAAGTTGTATAACACTAAATCTAAACGGATGAAGTCATCACCTGAATTAGTTGTCATTACAACAGGCAATGAAACAGTATCAATACAATTACCATCAAATTTAACAGGAATTGCTAATCTGCCATCATCGTGATTAATCAAATTCATTTTTACAGAATCAATTAAATTTGTACCTTCATTTCTCCAAGAATACGATCCATTTGCCGGAGTAAGGTATTTAATAACAGTTCCGTCATGCTTGAATAAATTCATCATTACATTTTCTAAAGGAAGTCCTTTTTCATTTTTCGCAACTAATTTAGTAACGTTCTTTTTATAGTAAGAGGTTAATTTAACTTCAAATTCTCCATCAGTTGTAGCGGTAAAGAATGTGGAGTCAGCTCTATTAACATCATCACCCACATAATAAATTTTATATTTCCTACCTTTTTCTAATTTATAAGGTTCCTCCGTTCTTCCTTGAGCGTCGGTTTTTATTGCTGTGGCTATGTTTTTTGTTAAGTCAACAATTTGCACCATTTTATTTTTCATTGGAACATCTTTACATGTTTTCAACTGTGCAACTAGTTCAGCTTTAAATACAGGTTTCGTAAATGCATAAATTTGATCAATCCAATCCACACGATTAGAAGAAATAAATCCTTTTCCAGTAGATTCATTCACATAATAAGCAAAATCATCTGCATTTGAATTAACTGGGTTACCAATATGTTCAGGAAAAGCATTTACCAACTCAGAACTAAAAATATCTAAGCCTCCTATTCCTGGCCATCCATTGGATGAAAAATATAGTACTCCTTTTGAAGAAATAAATGGGAAGAGCTCCTCTTTTTGCGTATTGATATTCGCCCCTAAATTTACTGGTGTAGACCATTCTCCATCTATGTAGCTAGTTTTATAGATATCAGAACTATAAATGGTATCAATGATTTTAAGCTTCGAAGAATCCGCATAGATAAAATTCTTTACCATACTCCCTGGTCGATCTGATGCAAAGTAAATATTCCCTAAGGTATCCATAGAAGCGTGACCAGTTGAAAAATCAGTTGAATTGAAAGGAAAAACAATTTCGTTCCAATTTGAACCTTCCAATTTGAAAACTCTTAATTTCAATCTTGAAAATTTCACCCTATCTTCTAAATCAACTATTGGTTCATTGGTAGTAATAAATGCCATGGTATAATCTTGATTAAAAGAAATAGGTCCATCGTGGGATTTCGTTCTTTTAATATCTCTCCATTGATTTTTATAAAATAAGTCTATCCAAAATGCTTTTTGATAAAACTTCGCTTTTTCAGTGGATGCATTTGGGTCAAAATAGGCAATATCTGTAAAATTTTGATTGGTTCTATTATATGATCGATTAATGAAACCATGATCGTATTCGTTTGAAGTATATAAGATTCCTTTTTTGTATGGAAATGCTGCATAGTCTTCACCTTTATTTGCTTTTTTATATAAAGAAAGCGTATAATCCGAAGTACTATTAATGCGTGAATTTATTAAGGACAGATTATTTTTCCAACTTTTAATCTCCATACTATTCGGAAACGAAACCGAAGCAGAATCAATTACATTCGATAAACGATTGTATTTTTTATTTAAGCAAATTAGTTCAATCATATTGATCCAATCTTGTTCATTGGCTTGTTTTTTATTGACCAATTGTTGACTCCAATATAAGGCTTTAACATACCCTTCGGATAAAGTAGCTGCTTGAACAGTCATTCTTAAAAACGAATAATCGCCAACTTTTTTTCCTTTTTTCTTTTTGCTAATAAAAGCAGTAGAAAGTTCTTCCCAGATTGGTAAGGCATCAACAAATTGTAATTCCTTGGACAATTTTCTAGCGTAATCTGCTTTATAACTTTGCGTCCATCCCAAAGAGGAAACAATAGTTATTGATAAAAGTGTATATAAAATTCTCATATTAAAAATATCTTGGACTTAAAAATGCATTGTTTTTTGAACGTATATCAAAAGAAAGTACAAACTCATGACTTCCCCATTGGTTGATCAATTTTCCATTAATTGGAAAATCGTAAGCGTATCCAATCATACAAAAATCTTTAACTTGGTAAGATGCATTGAACCCTACCGCATCATATAATCGAAACATTCCACCAAACCAAAACTTATCATATAAATGTGCTGAAACATTTAAATCGGCTACTAAAGGTCCATTAGCTGTATATTTAAGTAAAACAGAAGGTTTGATATCTACCACACTATTTACTTTAAAAACATATCCTGCCATGGCATAAAGATGTCGTTGTGCAAATGAATTACCAGTATTATTATCAATAGACCTTTTTACTAACTGAGGAACTGAAATTCCAGCATAGAATTTGTTCGCATATAAATATGCCCCAAATCCAAAATTAGCTTTCAAAGTAGAGTTCGACTGTAAAAAATTAGGGTCTGTAGGGTCAGAAACTTGAAGGCCAGAAAAATTATATTGATTTTGCTGAATTCCTGCAGACGCTCCTAAGGACAATTTCGTTCCCTTATTATTTAATTGCATATGATAAGCAAAAGTACCCATAGCATTGACGCCAGAACGAGATCCAATTTGATCATAACTAAGGTTTCCTCCTACTCCAATATGCTTACGTGCAATTGGTGCATGTATAGCTAAGAATTGAGTGCGTGGCGCACCTTCCCATCCAACCCATTGCGCTCGGGTTACGCCTGTAATATTAAGCGATCCCCTACTTCCTGCATAAGCGGGATTAAACTGAAGTGGGTTAAAAAAATACATTGATGACTGTGCATCTTGCTGTGCAAAAGCCGACATTCCCGTCAGGCAGATTATTGCTATTAAATTGATCGTCCTCATTTTCGTTTAAGGTTGAATTTCTATGTATCCAGTATATGGATCTTGTGATTTCTTCATGGTATCTATTACGTAGAAGTAAGTGGAAGCAGGCAATGAATTGGCTGCTGTTCCTTTAAAATGACCATTCCAATCATTTTGATACGGTTCTGCCTCAAAAACCAAGCTTCCCCATCGATTGTAAACAGTAACTTTATTTAATGGATAGAACTGTAAATTATCAATTATCCAAACATCATTTTTACCATCATTATTTGGTGAAATGAATTGATTAACAACAATTGGTATTAAAGGCGAACATCCTAAATCAATAGTTGATGTTTCAGTACATCCTGCACCATCCGTAACTGTTACTGTATATTGCCCAGCATCGATATTAATTATCACGTTACTGTTTTGTCCATTATTCCATTCATACGAATAAGAACCTTGTCCTCCTGTAGCATAAACAGAAAGACTACCATTCGCTTCTCCGCATTCAGAACCAATAGAATCTTGCGGCATAATAACAAGTTCAGCAGGTTGCGTAATCGTAACTGTTGTGTCGTCCAAACAACCATCTTCGTTCATCACGAAAACTGTATAGGTTCCGATAGATAAACCGTTAACAGTAGCTGAATTTGTTAATTGAGGATTCCAATCATATTGAAGATTTGACCCATTTCCATTATCTGTGTTGATAGCTATACTTCCATTGGAACCATTAAAACAAGAAACATTGTTTTGTGTAACTGTTGTAATATTAATAAGAGTTGGAGGATCAATTTGAACCGTATCAGTGGTTATACATCCATTAACATTGTCCGTAAGGGTAACAATATACTGCCCTGGAGCATTCACAACTGGTGAAAGTGTGTTAGCACCAGAAACAATTGATGGACCCGTCCAACTAACTGTGCTGTTAGCCGGGTTGCTTACACCAAGAATAACACCTGTATTAGTAATACAATCCAATCCAGAAGCTGGAGAAGTCGTATACGTAAAATTAGGAGCAGAAAGTACGTTAACAATAAACACATCTTGAACTCCTGGACAACCATTCAAGCTAGCCGATACGGTAATTGTACCAGATATAGTCGATCCACTTGAATTGGCGCCGGCATTCCAAGTCGGTAAATCTCCATTACCAGATGCACCAATACCAATGTTTGAATTAGAATTAGACCATGTAATAGTTGCACCAGCAGGAGTTGAAATATAGTTATTTGGATCAATCGATTCACCAGCACAAACGGTAAAGTCTGGGTTAACAGAAATTGTAATTTGAGGCTGTACAGCAACTGAAACTACTACATCAGGACCAGGACATGCAACGTTACCAATAACAAGTGTGTAAAATACGGTATCAATTGTTGTTCCTGTATTTGTCAAGATCTGATTAATACTCGTTCCCGCTCCAGCAGATTCGCCAACAATAGTTCCGGGAGCTGTTGTTGTCCAACTAAATGTAGCATTGTTTAAATTCGAAGAGATGCTAATAGCTGTTGTGTCACCACTACAAATAAATTGCTGTATCGGATCAACATTGATATTTCCTTGCGGGTTAACTGTAATTGTATGTATCACAGCAGGAGAATTTGTACAACTCACATTTGAGGTGATTTCAACTGTTCCCACTTGATCGGTGTTGTTATATAAAACCAAGGGGTTAAATCCAAGTGGACTCAAACCCGAACCAGTAAGATTAGTTATTCCAGTAACGTTTGTTGAATCAGTAATTTCCCAATTAATCACATAATTAGGAATTGTGGAGGTCATGGTGAATAAAGCGGACGTATCACCCGAACAAATCGTTTGAGAATAATTATCCAATGTAACATTTGAAAATGGAATGATTGTCACAATCTGCATAGTAGAATCCACTCCACAAAAATTAGCAGCATAGATCCACATATTATATGTTCCAGGAACATTAAAAGTTACTTCTAAATTATCAGAACCGCTCGTCCATTGGCTAAAATCATAATTATTCCCAACAAATCCATTGTTGGAACCCAAAGTCCCTGAAGATATCGTATAACCTGCAGCTTGTGTTATTTGCCAGTAGAAAGAATAGGTGGAATCACAACCCGTAGCGCTAATATTTTCACCACCAGTTGATTGGTTATCAAAAGTAACAGGGTCTTCTTGACAAATTGGAGAGGCTGGTGAATAACTAAAGGCAGCAGATGCACCAGTTGAAATTGTTATAGGACCAACAGTAATTACAGTTGGCAATCCATTTGAACAGGCATTCTGCGCAACAATAGTTGCAGAGAATGAATTTTCAATAGGTGGAAAACTTGGCGAAAAAACATAATCAATCCCACATGAAGAGGTATTGAATACATGTGCTATGGTAGTGTCATTTTCTGTAGTAAAAACAGTAGATGCAGATCCATCTGAAAAAGAAACCGTGTAATCAATAGGCGACCCATTTGATATTATGTCAATAGAATATGGAGAAGGTAAGCAGGTCGTTTGACCAGAGCCAGAAACAGTTATTACGGGAGAATTTCCATTGAATACGATGTAATCTCTTGTAGTTGAACAACCATTAATTGTTACAGTATGTGTTAAGGTAAATTGCCCTAATGGATAAATATGGCTAATTTGATTACCTGCCATATTTAATTGCGTGGAAGATGCACCATCTCCCCAAGTAAAAGTTTGAACGGTAGCATTGCTATAACTTGAATTAAATAAAAAGAGCGAAGAATCAATCGCACCACATTTTTTAAAGAAAGTTAAACCACTTTGAACTGATGTTCCAAATCCAGCGCCATTACTTAATAAGGTAATGTTCGAAATGGGAGAAACATTTACATCTATCGTTCTTACAAAGTTAGCAGTTGGTTGACCATTATTATTATTCACTGTTAAAGTAGCTGAAGTTGTTGGGGCAGTTACTGTATTGTAAGTCACCAAATGTGGTCCCGCACCAACTGCAGTTGCTGGAGTCGCTCCTAATCCAAAATTCCATGAGTAGGTGGTTCCCGCCAATGTTTGCGAAGAAGTGTTAACAAAGTTAACCGTAGATCCCTGGCAAATTGTAATGGTTCCTAGCACTGGAGATGGCGTAGTGGAAAAACTAGCTATTGGCGTTTGGGAAAAGGCTATATTGACCAATAAAAATGAAAGAGAGATGTAAATATATTTCAACATATTTGGAGGATTTATTAATCTAAATTTTATATAAATTTCTGCAAAATTACTAAAAAAAGCAATTAAAGCCAAGACTTCCCTTTGATTAGTTTTTTTAGTGTCAATTCCTCTTCAGAATTCTCAGTTGGGAGGTGATTATAAATCCAATTTGCCTCTGGTGGCATGCTCATTAAAATAGATTCCGTGCGACCTTGGCTATAGATTCCGAATTTTGTTCCACGATCGTGCAATAGATTAAATTCCACATACCTAGATCGCCTAATGTTTTGCCACAATTTTTCTTGAGGAGTAATATCCGTAAAAGAAACACTATCAACTTGCTCTTGATAAATCGATGGAAAAGCAGTACCTAATTCCATGCACAATACAAAAATATCATGCTTACTTTGTGAATTATTGCCTGTTATATGATCGAAAAATATGCCCCCAACACCTCTTGTTTCATTTCGATGGGGCAGAAAAAAATAGTCATCTGCCCAATTCTTACATTTTAAATAAAACCCCGGATCGTATTTATCACAAATACTTTTTAGTCGTTGATGAAAAACAGCTGCTAAATAATCATTTATATAATGTGGCGTAAGATCAATTCCTCCTCCAAACCAATAGGTTTCTTCGTCAATTTCGAAATAACGAATGTTCATATGAATAATCGGATGTCTGGGATGTTTCGGATGGAGAACAATGGAAACACCAGTGGCAAAAAAATGATTCCCTTCCAAATTTAGCTGGTCCTTCATTAATTTGGTAACCTCACCCTCCACCGCAGAAAACGCTACCCCTCCTTTTTCAATAATTCGCCCATTTCCTATCGTGGATGTAAATCCCCCTCCTCCATCTACCCTATCCCATTTATCTTCATGAAATGACGCTTGTCCATCCCACAAAGCTAGTTGAGCGCAAATTAATCGCTGTAAATCTCGGAATTGACTTTTTATTTCACTCGACTTCATCAAAATATTTATAGGATTCGAATTCCACAAATTTCAATAAGAAACTTGCTTTATTTTCTGTAAAAGTATTCACATTTTCTTGAGAGAAAACAACGCGACTGATAACCCCTTCCTCCATGGAATTGTCTAAAAACAGGATTTTAGGAATTAAAGTGAACATATCGTATCCCAAGCAAGCAATTTTAGAAATGTCAGCTTGATAGGTCGCTCTGTATTTTTTATGTAATGAAATAACCGCTTCACTTTTATAGTTAAAGTAGGTAGGACTTTCGTAATTAAAATTAAAGACATTGGTAATGGTGGAGCTTATTTCTTTATTCTCTAACCATTCCTTAAGTCCGAATACTTTTACATGATTCAATTCACTTGTATACGTTAATAAACGAATTATTTTGTCCTTTTCTGATTGAAAGCTAACATACCATGTTTTGATTCCATTCTTAGAAAAACTTTTAAAATTATCCGAATTCGCTTTAATAATTCGTGCTTTGCCTTTAACTTTCGATAATGCTTGATACGTAATTAAAAAAACCTCTTCTAATAATGAATCTGCTTTTATTTTAGATCTTACTAAAATTATTTGCTCTCCATTTTGAAGTTCGTAAATATCGTTTGCAAGGTTAATGGCAAGATTAACTTTTGAAGTTGTCAATTGAAAAGCATATGGATTTGTTTGTTGAAAGTTGGATGATAAATTGACAGGAAAAATCAACTTGATTTTATTCGCTTGACAAAAATCAGCAACCAACTGGGCAGGACCAATATGAAAAGGCGCATAAACCAAATCCATTTCAGAAAATTCGGAGGAGGAAAGAATTTCAGGGAAATTTGTACTCTCGCTTAAATAATCGTAAAAGGTAACTTCTCCTCTCACACCGATTGCTTCCAACTCTTTAATTCCTAATAAAGCACCCAAATAAAACTCCACGGCTGCTTTGGATGTCCCATTTAATGGATATTTCACAGAATCCACAGTAAATGGAAGGAAAACCGCGATTTTAGGATCCCTTATTACTGGTTTCTTTTGGGTAGTTGCAACGATAGGTTGCGAGACAACTTTCGATGGAATTGACTTTGGCCCTAAGACGATATCAAGTTCTTTATTAATCGGTATTTTTAAAGCGGTACCTACTTTTACTTGATTGGACTTTAATTTATTTAAAGTCCGAAGATCCTCAAGGGAAACCATAAAACGCTTCGAAAGCAAATAGAGCGATTCACCCTGTTCCACAATATGAATTAATAATGTATCGTCAAAATCAAAATTTCGTTGATACAACGCTGTGTCTCTAATATTTTTTACTTTAACTTCAGCAACCGATTGATTGACTAAATCGATTCTGACAGCCGCGTTCTTAACTATCAGAATTTGACCTATTTGAATTCCTTTATCTGAATTAATATTCCATGAAATTAATGAGTCAACAGATACAACATAACGCTTCGCAATGGCAAATAAAGTTTCTTTTTCGCTTACTTTATGTGAAATAGTCTTTCTCACAATGGGCATATATAATTTTTGACCGATTTTCAACTCATTTTGACAACCTGGATTGTTTTTAAGGATTTCATCCCCGGTGAATCCTGTTTGTTGCACAATTGAAAATAACGTTAAACCCTGAGTAACTTCAATTACATGGCATGTTTTTCCCTTGTATTCTGCTAGCGGCAAATAGGATTGTGACCAACTTAACTGCGCGATAAACAGTAAGAGAATGCAAAAAAAACGATCCAATTGTTTTTTCATACCTATTATTTATTCCCACTCAATGGTAGCGGGAGGTTTAGAACTTATGTCATAGGTCACGCGATTTATGCCCTTCACTTGATTAATTATTTTATTCGATACAGTTGCTAAAAACTCATAAGGCAAATGACACCAATCGGCTGTCATCCCATCAGTAGAGGTAACCGCTCTCAATGCTACTGCATTTTCATAAGTCCGTTCATCCCCCATTACACCAACCGATTGAACAGGCAAAAATATACAGCCTGCTTGCCAAACATCGTCATATAAATTAGCCTCTTTCAAGCCATTAATGAATATCGCATCTACTTCTTGTAAAATACGAACCTTTTCTTTCGTCACTTCACCTATTATTCGAATCCCTAATCCAGGTCCAGGAAATGGATGGCGTCCTAATATTTTGGGATCAATTTCCAATGCTTTACCAATTCTCCTTACTTCATCCTTGAATAGTAATCGAAGCGGTTCAACAACACTTAATTTCATGTAATCAGGCAGACCACCAACATTATGATGCGATTTAATTGTTTGCGAAGGCCCACCAGTTCCTGAAACAGATTCTATCACGTCAGGGTAAATCGTTCCTTGTCCCAGCCATTTAGCAAGTTCCACTTTTTTTGATGCTTCATTAAACACATCGACAAAAACACCACCAATAGCTTTTCTTTTCAATTCTGGATCAGTTAAGCCTTTAAGTGCTGAATAAAAAAGTTCTGAAGCCTCTACCCCCTTCACATTCAAACCCATTCCTTGATAAGACGCCAAAACCTCCTCGTATTCGTTTTTCCGTAATAAACCATTGTCTACAAAAATGCAGTGAAGATTTTTTCCAATTGCACGGTGTAAAAGCACTGCTGCAACAGAAGAATCGACACCTCCAGATAAACCTAAGATTACTCGGTCATCACCAATTTTTATTCTTAACTGTTCAATACTTTCTTCAATAAATGCATTGGGCGTCCAATCTGCTTCACATGCACAAACATCATAGATGAAATTTTTTAATAGCTGAGTTCCGTCCGTAGAATGATAGACCTCTGGATGAAATTGAACACCAAATGTATTTTCGTTTTCTATTTCAAATCCTGCTACCTCAACATCAGCTGTACTACATACCACTTTATAATTAGTTGGAACATTGCTTATTGAGTCGCCATGAGACATCCATACTTGTGAATTCAATGGGATGCCGTTCATTAAACGTGATTCACCATTCACAACAGATAAATTAGCCCTGCCATATTCTCTCGTATTCGATGCATTTACTTTTCCGCCATATTCATTCGCTAATAATTGAGCGCCATAACAAACACCCAACAATGGAATTTTTCCTTTAATTAGCGATAAATCAGGCTTTGGAGCGTTTTCACTTCTTACGGAAAATGGACTTCCTGATAAAACAACCCCTTTTATCCCATTAAGATCTTTAGGTATTTTATCCCAAGGAAGAATTTCACAGTAGACATTTAGCTCTCTAATCCTACGCGCAATCAATTGCGTATATTGAGAACCGAAATCAATAATTAAAATAATTTGATGCATACGACAAAGATAAGTGTAAATTGAACTTGAAACTTAATTGTTGAAAAATCAAGTTATATTTTTTCGTTGTTCAAAGCGCTTAAATTAAAAATTTGAACTTTAATGATTAACTTTGAGCCTACAAAAAACAAGAATTACAATGATTGGAAACCTATTAAAAAAGATATTCGGTGATAAGAATGCGAAAGATCAAAAACTATACGAGCCGTTTAGTATTGCGTCAAACGAATATCAGCTTAGCTTAAAATCAATAAGTGATAATGAATTAAGAGGAAAAACGTTTGCTTTTCAGCAATTAATTTCTGACGAAAAGCAGTCTCTTGAAGATGAAATGAAAGCACTGGAAATAAAGGCGGCGGATTCAACAACGGGAATAGATGAGAAAGAAGAATTATTTGAAAAAATCGATAAGCTTGCGAAAGCTATAGACGAGCAAATCGAAGAGACTTTGATGAAAATTCTTCCTGAAGCCTTTGCTGTAGTAAAAGAGACGGCACAACGATGGGTTGAAAATGGAAGCCTAGAGGTAACGGCACTCGACTTTGATAAGGAATTAGCTGCAAGAAAAGATGGAATCACCATTTCTGGTGACAAGGCAATTTGGCATAATGAGTGGACTGCAGCTGGCGCAAAAATAAAATGGAACATGGTTCATTATGATGTGCAATTAATTGGAGGGGCCGCATTACACAAAGGAAATATTGCTGAAATGCAAACTGGTGAAGGTAAAACACTTGTCGCCACACTTCCAGTTTATTTAAATGCTTTATCCAAAAAGGGAGTACATATTGTTACGGTCAATGACTATTTGGCAAAACGCGATTCAGAATGGATGGGACCTTTATATCAATTTCATTGCTTAAGTGTTGATTGTATTGATAAACACATACCCAATTCAGCGGAAAGAAGAAATGCTTATCAAGCTGACATCACTTTCGGGACAAATAATGAGTTTGGCTTTGATTATCTGCGCGATAACATGGCAGGACATATTGATGAATTAGTGCAGCGAAAACATCATTTTGCCATTGTCGATGAAGTCGATAGTGTACTGATTGACGATGCAAGAACCCCGTTGATCATTTCAGGTCCAACGCCTAAGGGCGATGAACAAGAATTTCAAGGTTTAAAACCAAGAATTGAGAGAATTGTTAGTGCTCAAAAAGAATTTGTTCAACAATGTTTGATTGAAGCAAAAACAAAATTAACGGTATTATCGAATCCCCCAGAAGATAAAAATGAAGCAAAAGCGATGCTTGAAGAAGGTGGAATTGCCCTACTTCGTGCATTTAGAGGGTTACCCAAAAATAAAGCCCTTATTAAATTTCTTTCCGAGCCAGGTGTAAGAGTTCATTTGCAAAAAACGGAGAACTTTTACATGCAAGAGCAAGGTAAGCAAATGAAAAAGATTGACGTGGAGTTATTTTTTGTGATTGAAGAGAAAAATAATACCATCGAATTAACGAATAAAGGAATCGATTTAATTTCCGGAGCGGATGACCGTGAATTCTTTATTATGCCAGACATTGGCGGAGAAATCGCCAAATTGCAGAAATTGAAATTAGAAACCGAGGAGTTATTAAGCAAAAAGGATGAATTGGTAAGGGAATATTCCATTAAATCAGAACGCATCCACTCCGTTAATCAGTTATTAAAGGCATACACCCTATTTGAAATAGAAAATGAGTACGTTATTTTAGACGGTAAAGTAAAGATAGTAGATGAATCTACTGGTCGTATTCTTGATGGAAGAAGATATTCAGATGGTTTACACCAAGCAATTGAAGCTAAAGAAAACGTAAAAATTGAGGCGGCGACTCAAACCTATGCGACGGTTACCTTACAGAACTATTTCAGGATGTACCATAAATTAGCTGGAATGACTGGTACTGCTGAAACTGAAGCGAAAGAATTCTTCGATATCTATAAGCTTGATGTCGTTGTCGTGCCACCAAATACCAAAGTCATTCGAAAAGATGACAATGATTTAGTTTTCAAATCCGCCATGGAGAAATTTAATGCCGTGATTATTGAAGTTAAAAAACTTGTTGCCGAAGGAAGACCTGTTCTCGTAGGAACAACTACAGTTGAGATTTCTGAGGGTTTGAGCAAAATGCTTGAAAGAGAGAATGTTAAACATCAAGTATTGAATGCCAAGTTCCACCAAAAAGAAGCGGAAATTATTGCCAATGCTGGTTTAGCAGGAGCTGTTACCATTGCGACAAACATGGCGGGACGTGGAACAGATATTAAATTAGGTCCAAATGTCAAGGAAGCTGGAGGGTTGGCAATAATTGGAACGGAGCGGCATGATTCAAGACGCGTTGATAGACAGTTAAGAGGTCGTGCAGGAAGACAAGGAGATCCAGGTTCATCTCAATTTTTTGTTTCATTAGAAGATGATCTTATGCGTAAGTTTGGTTCGGAACGAATCGCGAAACTTATGGATAGAATGGGATTGAAAGAAGGAGAAGTAATTAGCCATGGCATGGTTTCAAAATCCATAGAACGGGCACAGAAAAAAGTAGAGGAAAATAATTTCGGTGTTCGAAAAAGATTATTAGAGTACGATGATGTAATGAATACACAGCGTAAAGCAATCTACAAGAAAAGAAAGAATGCCCTATTTGGCGATCGACTTGATATTGATGTAGATAATATGTTTTATGAACTTTGTGAAGAAACGGTTCTAAAGCTAGCAAATTCAGAATTTCAAGAATTCGAAGTGGAATTGATTCGTTTAATTGGAATTGAATCTCCAGTTAATGAAGAAGATTTCAAATCATTGGATAAAATGGAGGTGATTCATGCTGTTTATTTAGCTATGACCAACCAATACAAAAGAAAATGTGAAAAAATTGGACAGCGTGCTATGCCACAAATTACACATGTGCATGAAACCATGTCAGATCGATTTAAAAATATTGTATTCCCGCTGACTGACGGTAAAAAAGAATTGCAATTGATTGTTAATTTAGAAGATGCCTACAAAACTAATGGCGCAATTATTTCTAAATTTTTCGAGAAAAATGTTATCCTAGGTATTATTGACAATGAATGGAAGGAACATTTACGAGAAATGGATGATTTAAGATCCGCAGTAAATAATGCCACCTATGAGCAAAAAGATCCTTTGGTGATTTACAAATTAGAATCCTATGAATTGTTTAAAAGCATGCTATATCGTTTAAATCAAGAAGCGGTGGAGTTGCTAATGAAGTTGGACATTCCTGCTGAGACAGCTTTGCAAAGTACCAATCAAGAAGATAAACAAAATAATTACGGAAATTCAAAAACAAGTAATACAAATTCAACAGCGCCACCACAATTCAAAGGAAGCGATGGATATCGTCAAGCAGTTCAAAATTCAATGCCGATTCCAGAAAAAAAACAACCCGTTATTGCTGATGCCAAAATCAACCGAAATGATGCATGTCCTTGCGGAAGTGGGAAGAAGTATAAACAATGTCATGGTAAATAATGGGTGATGAAGCGTCTATAGATTTTGCTATTATTGGCTCTGGAAACATGGCTAATTTTTTAGCAAAAAATCTGGTCGATAAAAAACTCAATTTAACCCAAATTCATAGTAGAAATTCCGAATCTGGCATAGCATTATCTACCAAGATGAATTGCTTGTTTGTATCAGATATTAAATCAATTAATGCGGGTGTTATTTTCGTTGCGGTTACAGATAATCAAGTTGTAAAAATTGTTAGCAACCTCCCCCATAATTCCATCGTGCTATCAACTTCTGGCGTGATAAATCTATCAAAAAGTACACACCCAAATTGTGGGGTTTTTTATCCTTTACAAACGTTTTCCAAAACCAATTATTACGAGCCATTTTTTGGACCTGTGTTATTGGAAGCTAAAAATGATAAGGTGTATCATTTCCTTATTCAACTTTGCGAATCATTTCATTTTAAGTACAAATTCACAAGTTCTATCGAAAGAAAGGACATCCATTTAATCGCAGTCTTTTTCAATAATTTTATTAATCACGTTGCCTGTACAGGTTTTAATGAGGCTAGAAATAAAGGAGTAGATTTAGCATTACTCACACCATTACTCGAAAAAACTTTTAATACTATTCTTGACAATCAATCCTGTGAAAATCAAAGTGGCCCTGCAAAAAGAAACGATAAATCGACCATAAATCAACACATTGAATTATTAGAAGGGGAAGCAAAAAAACTTTATAAGTCGATAACAAAAAGTATATTAAGAAAGAATGGCTACTAATTACAAAATTTTATTAAATCAAATAAACGCATTTATCTTCGATATAGATGGCGTGTTAACCGATGGTAATGTCTTGCTTGACAATGGGAAATACCTACGAACTTTAAATGCCAAAGACTCCTATGCTTTACAATATGCTGCAAAAATGGGTTATAAAATTTTTTTTATTAGTGGTGGTTCTTCCATTGAAATGAAACAAACACTTGAAAATTTAGGCGTTACCATGGTCTATCTGGAGAGCAAATCAAAATTGCTCGTTTTTAACAAACTAAAAATAGAATTCAATATATCGGAAGAAAATGTATTGTACATGGGAGATGACATACCTGACATTCCTTTGTTATCTATGGTGGGGATTGCTGCGTGTCCGAAAGACGCTTCGATAGATGTTACAAGAATTTGCAGTTACGTATCGCCAAAAGAAGGTGGGAAAGGTTGCGTTCGAGATGTTATTGAACAAACCTTACGCGTGCAAGAGAAATGGTTGTTAGATGGTGCGTATGAATGGTAATCAAATACCTAATTCATTTTCCCAAAAAGCATTTAATAAAACGACCAAACGACGAGACATATTATTTTGAAAACGCTTTGTTCGGTAGGCCCCTACCCAATTAATCCCTCGAATCGCATTGGTAAAAAAAACTTCGTCCGCAGATAATAAATTTTGCGGGAGTATCGAGCATTCGTAAATTTTAATATTGTTTTTTATGGCTAAGTTTATTATTTGCATGCGCATTGTGCCTGCTATACATCCTTCATCCAATCCAGGTGTATACAAAACACCATTACTTACAATAAATATATTGAAACTTCCAGATTCCAATATATTTCCTTTTTCATTCGTCAGAAATAAATCATCAAGCCCAAGATTATTGGCACTTATGGAAGCCATGATATATGGAATCCCAGACTTTGTTTTATAATTAGAAAGAAAATTTTTAGTGAATTTTATGTCCCGGTAAATATCTACTTCTAAGCCTTTAGCGTTTAGTTCAAAATGGGATACAGCATAGGGATAAACTTCAATGTAAAAAGTAGCATCATTGTTCTCTGGCAAATATGCGCCACCGGTAGCTCGATCGATCGACATCCGACATCTTCCGCCCTCTTTAATCCCTGACTTATCGATAAGTTCAAGTATTTTCTCTTCAAAAAACGCTGCATTATAAAAAGTAGGCGTATTAATTTTTAATACGTTCGCGCCTTGAATCATTCGAGTGATGTGGTTTGAAAGATTTAACGGCTTTCCTGCCATAATTCGAATACTTTCAAATACACCGTCACCATATAAGTGACCGCGATTGCCAGCGTGAATAGTCGGTGCATCATTTGGGAAAATGGTGCCGTTATTATTTACATATAATACCATACTTAAAAGAATAAATGTAAAAAGTCCTTTCCTTTATCCAAATTTATGAATAATACGAACAAAATACCAAACAATGCCCCCCCGAGGTGAGCATCATGTGCAATTCCAGACTTAATATTTCTCATCGCAAAATACTCAATTAATAAATATAAGGGTCCAAAAATATACGCAGGAATAGGAAATGGAATAAAAAGCAAACCTAATTGCATATTCGGATTCCATAATATAGCAGCAAAGATAACCGCAGAAACTGCTCCTGAAGCACCTAATGCTTTATAGGAATAGGCATCCTTATTTTTAATATATGGTAGCACAGTAGCTGCTACCCCACCCGCTAAATATAATAACAAAAAAATAATATTTCCTTTTAATACACCGAAATCAATTAACCACTGATTTAAGAGAAACTCACCTAAAAAATAGAGAGAAACCATATTAAAAAATAAATGTTGCCAATCAGCATGGATCCAACTATGAGTAAACAATCGATACCATTGATTTTCATGCTTTATCAAATAAGGAGAAAAAATTAATTTATCCTTAAATGAAGCGTCTTTAATTGCTTGCATAGAAACTAGACAGTTAAGTCCTATGATGACGTAAAGAAAAGAAATCAAATTAATAAGTAATTATTGTTGTTATTTTTGTAAATTTAAAATATTATAATTTAAATTCAAGGAATTACTTATGCGCATATACATTTACTTTTTTTTATTGCTATTTCTTTTACCCGCATGCTCAGGGAAACCTGAAAATATTTTTGAATTATTAAAAGATGATGGCCTTTCAGATGAGGAAAAATTAGAACTTATTTTCGAAGACAAGTACCTTGAAAATATAGGATTTGATAAACTTGAAGTTAACTGGTTAAAGTCTGTTTACAACATCCGTAACAACAAACCGCTATTTTGCGAGGACACCATCTTTACAACTATAGGTAGAAATAGCTTCGAGAGTTTATGTCATCCACTAGCTTTTGGCATTCCAGAAATAAGATTAAAAAATAATGCGCATCCAAAATTTTCTAATCTTTTACAAGAAATTTACATGTGTGTAAATACCGGAAGAATAATGTATGATTTAAATAATGGGTTCATTGATTATAATACCAAGCAAAAAAAATCGAATCAACTTATTACGCCTGCTGTATTCGTAGAAAATATGGATAAATTAAATAGTATATCCCTAGATCAGCTATTTTTAAAACAAGGCCCTTCGGATACTAATTACCGTTATCTGGCTATAAACCTCTATAATTTTTATAAAAAACATCCCTTAGATACAACTTCATTTGACCTTAAGAATATTGATAAAGAACCTATAAATACCTCGTCAAGACTTTCCAAAGCAATGATTAGCAAAGGATATTTAATGGCTAAAAATTTAAGCAATCAAAAGGTTTTGGAAGGATTAAAGGAATTTCAAAAGGACAATGGACTTTCACCTGATGGTATAATTAATACAAATACCATTATTGCATTGAATGAAAGTAATTATAAAAAAGTAGAAAGGGCAGCAATTAGTTTAGATAAAATAAGACAATCGAAAATACATCAAGAAAAGTATGTGCGTATAAATATACCAGAGTACTTACTCTATTATTATTCTAACAACCGCTTAATAAGTGTGAATAGAATTGTTGTAGGAAAAACAACCAACCAAACCCCTGAATTAACGTCAAAAATAACACGAATTGTTGCCTATCCTTTTTGGAAAGTTCCTGCCTCGATCTGTAAAAAAGAAGCTTTGCCGGCAATAAAAAAGAATATTAGCTACCTCAGTCGCAATCATTACAAAATATTCAAAGAGAACAACGAAGAAGTAGACCCTTCAAAAGTCAATTGGGAAAGCCTAAAAAAATTTCCATATTCGCTTATTCAAGAACCAGGCAGGCATAATAGTTTAGGCGTTATAAAATTTGAATTTGCGAATTCATTTAGTGTTTACGTGCACGACACTCCATCAAAAGGACTATTTAATAAGGCAGTAAGAAATTTTTCTCACGGTTGTATGCGTTGTGAAAATCCAGTTGAACTTGGGAAATTAATACTTGAAAATGATAAGATTGGTAATAAAGCAAATCGCATGACACCTGATTCGCTCGATGAAATGATTACGGCAGAAAAAAATAGGAGCATCTTTTTAAAGGTGAAAATCCCTATTTATGTATATTACCAAACAGTAGTGGCGGACCGAGATAACATTGTTTTTCATCCTGATATTTATGCCCGTGATGAGGAATATTTAAAATTACTACATAACAAAGCTAAATAACAAGTAATTTTGGCCTAAAAATATTCTAATGATTGTTTCACCTTCCGTACTATCTTGTGATTTTGGAAATATTGAACGAGACACAAAACTGCTACACAATTCCCAAGCTGATTGGTTGCACATCGATGTAATGGATGGCGTATTTGTTCCCAATATTTCTTTTGGCTTCCCCGTGCTTGAAGCAATTAGAAAACACACCAATAAAACGTTGGATGTTCATTTAATGATCGCCAATCCTGATCAATATTTAGAAGCCTTCCAAAAGTCTGGCGCTGACTACCTTACTGTGCATTATGAGGCTTGCGTACATTTGAATAGAACCATTGCGCGGATTAAAGAATTGGGAATGAAAGCAGGCGTTGCCTTGAATCCTCATACTCCAGTAAGCGTTTTAGAAGAAATCCTACCGTCATTAGATTTGGTGCTAATTATGTCTGTTAATCCAGGTTTTGGTGGTCAATCGTTTATTCCGTCAACAATTAGCAAAGTAAAAAAATTAAAATCATTACTTTCAAGCACAAATGCTAATGCGATAATTGAGATTGATGGAGGCGTTAATCTAATTACAGGAAAAGAGTTAGCTGATGCAGGAGCAAATGCACTAGTTGCCGGAAGTTTTGTTTTCAATTCCGCTAATCCGAGTCAAACAATTGCTGAATTAAAGGCACTTTAACACGTAACTTAAACGAGTCAATTTCGTTTCTAAATTTATGAGAAAAATAATATTGATTTTCTTACTAATCTCTTTTGTCAACGTGAGCTATACTCAAGTTGATTTAGCCGAAAGAGAATTGCTGTTAAATCAAAAATTAGATGCCTTACGCCTAGCTAAAAGTGATGAAGAGATGGATTCTTTAAATCTTATCTTCAAAAATGAAATGCTAAGCTTCTTAAAATTAGAAGGTGCATTTACCTATTCTATTACAAAATTAAAAACCGTTGCACTTCTTGACAGCCCCGACAAATTGGTTAGAATTGTTAACTGGAACCTAGAATACTCCGATATGTCTTATTCATATTGTGCCTATGTGATGAAATGGGATGAAGATAAAGAAGAGGTGAAAATTATAGAACTTATTGATAAATTAGATCCTTATACAGCGAAACCCGAAGGCGTCATCGATGCAAAAAACTGGTATGGTGCTCTTTATTACAAAATACTACCTATTGAATACAATGGGAAAACGGAGTATACGCTTTTAGGTTGGGATGGTGGAACCTCCGATAGTAATTTTAAAATAATTGACGTTTTAACTTTTGTTGGGAATACAGCAAAACTTGGAAGTCCATTGTTTAAGCAGAAAAATTCTTTTTCTAAACGAATTGTTTTCGAATACGCTGATAAATCTACCATGTCGTTGAAATACGATGAACAATTAAATAGGATAGTTTACGATCATCTTTCCCCAGAGGTACCATCTCTAAAAGGTGTTTATTCTTATTATGTACCTGATTTCTCGTATGATGCATTTGTTTGGGAAGAAGATAGCTGGTTATTGAAAGAAGATGTAATTGCTATCAATAAGGCAGGCGATGATAAAAAGAAAACAGTATACGTATTAGATGAAAAAACTGGTGAACTCAAAGAGAAAAAGCTTCAAAATGAATGGGTAAATCCTGCAGATCCTAACAAAAAGAATGATATCGGACATGTAGCTAGAACACCTGAAAGTGAAGCAATAAACTTGGAAGAAAATAATGACGAACCGAAAATTAAAAGGAATAGACGGGATCGAAGAAATCCAAATGGCTTGTCGGTAACAACCGGAAAATACAAACCTAAAAAACGACACAAACGTTAACTAAAAATGCAACTAGGTATATTTAATAAACTAACAATTAACCGATTAACATTAGTTGGTGCGTTTTTAGAAGACATTCAAGGAAATGAAGTATTGCTACCCAAAAAATACTTGACAGATGCTATGCAAGTAGACAGCGAAGTCAATGTTTTCATAATGAAAGATTCTGAAAACAGAATTGTCGCTACCACAGAAACTCCTCACCTCTTATTACATGGATATGCTTACATGCGTATTGCTGAAATAAATCCATTTGGCGCCTTTGCTGATTGGGGATTGGATAAAGATCTTTTTATTCCTTTTCGCGAGCAAATTTACAAGCTATTTATTGATGAAAAGTATTTGTTTACTTTAAAATATGATCACGAAACTGACCGCTTATTCGGTAGTATGAAGGTTCGCAAAACCTTTGAATTTTGCGATATCGACATGACGGGTGAAGAAGTAGATTTATTGATTTGCGAACAAACAGAATTAGGAATTAACGTAATCGTAAATAATAGATATTCAGGTCTCATCTATACGCAGGATTTTAACAAACCCTTAGAAAGAGGTGATCGAACTAAAGGTTTTGTCACCAAAGTACGTGAAGATGGAAAATTAGACATTCGATTTGAACCTACTACTTTTGAAAAGTACGACATTGCTTCAGAAGAATTACTTGAGAAATTAAGAAAAGACAAAGTGCTTTTCTTAACAGATCGTTCTAATCCAGAAGATATCAGGGAACAATTGGGGATGAGTAAAAAGACCTTTAAACAGGCTGTCGGAAAGTTATACCGCCACCGAAAAATTAATTTATTAACGGATCGAATTGAATTCATCGAAAATTAAATTGCGAACCATTACTTTACCTTTAAGCTCCAAGCATACCATACGGATGCAGAATAATTAAATTCCAATAATTTGGACCCAAATCACCCTAGCTATTTCAATGAATTCAAATCGTCATTAAAAGATGTTACGATTGATTCGAAATTTGTTTACCCCTTCTATTATTCTCCCACACAACTTGGGCTTCTTGCCGCCGAAGAATTAAAAGATTTTCTAATAGAACAAAAAGATTGGGAACATGATTTTGGGATGAATAATGATTCCAAAAATTCGGGAATTGGTAAAATGTTTGGCGTGTTAGTTGTCAAAAATAAAGAAGGAAAACTGGGATACCTTGCCGCTTTTTCTGGAAAACTAGCAGGGAAAAATCACCATCCTCATTTCGTTCCACCAGTTTTTGATATGCTGGAAGAAGATAGTTTTTTTCTAAAGGAAATTCAACAATTAAATGAATTCAATCGTAAAATTAAGATCCTAGAGACGGATGAAAAATTTATTGCCCTTAACAAACTAAAAGAGCAACTTTCATTTGATGCGAATAAGGCATTGACAAACATAAAAGATAAAATAAGCATCGCGAAAGCAGCAAGAAAAACGATACGACAAAACTTATCGCAGGATGAAGGTCTCGATCATGATTCCATTTTAGCATCCTTAAGAAAAGAAAGTATTACTGAACAAGCTTTTTATAAAAATCAACGGGCTCATTGGAAGCTGGAGCAGGATAAATTAGAAATCGAAATTTCACCAATAATGGAAGAAATTCAATCCTTAAAACTTGATAGAAAAAATCAATCTTCCGAATTACAACAACAATTATTTGACAACTACAAATTTTTTAATATTCTTGGTGAACAAAAGAACATAGGGGAATTATTTTCTGATTCTTATACCCAAAAACCACCAGCTGCCGCAGGAGAATGCGCTGCACCGAAATTATTGCAATATGCCTACTTGCATGGCTTGCAACCCATCACAATAGCAGAATTCTGGTGGGGCCAATCTCCAAAATCTGACATTCGTGTGCATGGGCAATATTATCCCGCTTGCCGTGGCAAATGTGGACCAATATTAGCTCATATGTTAAAAGGATTAGAGGTTGCCGAAAATCCAATGCTTAAAAATCCTGCTGAAGGAAAATCCATCGAAATTATTTATCAGGACGAATACCTCGTAGTCATTAATAAACCAGCTGAATTTCTAGCAGTTCCAGGCATACATATTAAAGATTCCGTTGCCGAAAGAATGAGATCTCTATTTCCCAATTCGACTGGACCTTTAGTTGTTCATCGCCTAGACATGTCAACCTCTGGATTAATGTTAATTGCGTTGACAAGTGAAGTTTACATCGACTTACAGAAACAATTCATAGAAAGAAAAATACATAAAGAATATGAAGCGCTCTTGGAAGGAAATCTTTCTCAGGATAAGGGTGAAATTCGCCTGCCTCTTCGCTTAGATATAGATGATCGACCTCGCCAACTAGTTTGTTTTAAACATGGAAAATCAGCTCACACAAATTGGGAAGTCATTGAAAGAAAAGATGGTAGAACAAGAGTATTATTTCAACCAATAACTGGAAGAACCCATCAATTGCGTGTGCATGCGGCTCATTCCTTGGGACTGAATGCACCCATTGTTGGCGATGATCTTTATGGAAAAATGGAGAATCGATTGCATTTACATGCAGCAAAGATCATTTTTGTACATCCTGTCAGTAAGGAAACTATGGAGATTAAATTAAAGGCTTCGTTCTAATGTTATATTATGTTTAACAATTCTGAATAACTTAATATATATCAATTTATAACTTATTTTTGTGTGCAATTTTAAAATTAGAACTCTCTCCAATTATACACAGCCCCTGCACAAATGAACTTCTTTAAACACAATAACCTGGTTTCAAATAGCAATCTATTATTAATTCTTATAGTATTTATTGTTGGAAACAACCATTTCTTTTCCCAAGGTGGCACCTTAGCCAATCCTATTTTTAGTGAAAACTTTGGCTCCTTAGCAAACAATACCACATTAACAAATACCAATACTGCTTTTAGTTACGTGCGATTAGTAACCTCTCCAAGTCAAATAATAGCATTATCTCCATCCAATTTTACAGGAAGCGCTATGATCCTTAATGCAGTATCTGGAGTCATTTCCACAGTAGATAAAACAGGTCTTACCGCTTTTTCAAGTGGAACTTTCACCTTTAGCTTTAGAACTCCGGCTTCGTTAACAGGTGCAGTATTATTGAGTGGCGTTGGCACAGGCGCAACATTTGGATCAAATAGTGGATTTACAGGGGCTCAATTATCAGCCGCTTTCCAAGTATCGGGAACTAATTTACAAATCCGAAATAACAATGCATGGACAACCGTTCAATCCGTTGCTCCTTCCACAAGTTATTCCATTTGCATTGTTTTTAATAACACAGCAGGTTCATTAAGTTATGGTTCCTCCTCTACCCTTCCTACAAATAAATGCCATGTATGGATAAATGGAACCTATGTAAATGAATACGCAACTGCAACAGCGGGATTAGCGGCATCTGCTTTTAGAATATATACATCAACGGGTTCATTTGAAGTTGATAATGTAGCGGTTTATAATTCTTTGCCAGTTGTTGCGTCTTCCGCTCCAGTAATTACTAACATTACTCCCGGTAGCACCTTACTTTCAGTTGCCTTTACTGCTCCTACATCCAACGGCGGTTCTGCTATTTCAAATTACTTGTATTCTGTTAATAATGGCACCAGCTATACTTCGGCAAATTCAACAACTTCCCCAATTGTAATAACTGGCTTAACAAATGGAGTTACTTACCCCATTTTAATTTTGGCGGTAAATAATGCGGGAAATAGTCCTGCAAGTAACGGCATGAATGGAACACCTGTCGCAGCGAATACAGTACCCGTATTATCTACATCAGCAGTAAGTAATATCACTGCCACAACTAGCGATTTAACTGGAACGATTACTTCTGATGGTGGCGCAAATATCAGCGCAAATGGATTTGTCTATAGCAGCACAGACCCAACTCCAACTATTGGTGAAGCTGGAGTTACATCTGTTGTAATTGGATCGGGAACATCTCCAATAAATGGAAGTATTACAGGTTTGAATGCCAACCAATTGTATTATTTTCAAGCCTATGCAACCAACAGTGTTGGCACAAGCTATGGCGGTATTTTATCCTTTACGACTTTGTTGCCAACCGCTCCAAATGCTACTAACGCCAGCAGTATTGGTTCATATGGTTTTAATGCGAACTGGAATGCTGTAGCAAATGCGAGTAATTACTTTTTAGATGTTTACAATCCAAATTATCCGGTTACATCAGACTTAATAATAAGCGAATACGTGGAAGGATCTGGAAACAATAAATACTTGGAAATATATAATGGGACATCCACCACCATTAATTTAGCGAACTATGAAATTCGAATTTATGCTAATGGAAGTCCAACAGCAACTGCTACTTATGCCTTATCAGGAACCTTAAACCATGGAGGAACCATTATTATAAAAAACAACAGTGCCTCACTAAGTTTAACGGCTGGTCTTACAGTTCTATCCTCCTCACTTATGAACTTTAACGGCAATGATGCCGTAGCAATTTACAAAGTTTCTACTTCCAGTTTTGTAGATATATTTGGTGTTATTGGTAGCGACCCTGGAGCAGCGTGGACAAGTGGAAGTTTGAGTACATTAGATAAAACATTAAGAAGAAAAACCAACGTTACAGGAGGAATTACAAGCAATCCAGCAGGTACTTTTGCAAGTTTAGCCAGCCAATGGGATGTATTCAATATAGATGTAGTAACAGGAATTGGGACGCATGGTGCAGGAATTATCTATCTTGCTGGCTATCAAAATCTATCTGTTGGGAATGTCTTATTTAATAGTGTATCAGGTGCAGGTGTAAACCCGAACACTGAGTACCATTATGTAGTTCGTGCCTACATTCCAAATGGGACAAGTAGTAACTCAAATGAAATTATTGTCTTTACGACAAACAACATGGCATTACCCATTCAACTTCTTTCTTTCCAAGCAAATTGCACGAATGGAAATTCGGTTGATATTAGTTGGATTACTGCTTCAGAGCACAACACGGATTATTTTTTGATAGAAAAATCAAGCGATGGACTAACATGGGTGGTTCTCGCTGAGCAAAAAGCCGCTGGTAATTCATTTGAAGAAATTCAATACCATGTTTTTGATATTGCATCAAAGTCTGCACAGGTTTATTACCGACTAAAACAAATAGACATAGATGGTAAATCTGAAATTTTTGATCCAATAAGCTTCCATTGCAACGAAGATAACGACGACATTTATTCGTATCCAAACCCAAGCAACGAAGAATTTTCAATTGCAATCAAAGCTCATTCTTCAGATGAAAAAGGAAATGTAACAATTTCAAATAGCCTTGGTAAATCAGTTTACTCGAGCTGCTATAATTTAGTAATCGGAAACAACAATATTCATGTAAATGCAGGTCCATTAAAACCTGGTGCCTACACAATCGAAATAAACAACAAACGATTCATTCATATTATTTATTAATATTTAGGCAAATAAAAAATTGAATTAGTTTTTTTTTCGTAAAATTGTTGAAGAAAATTGAATCTTAAAATTAAAATTATGAAAAAAATAGTACTTGGAATTACTTGTCTCCTTTTTATATCTCAATCAAAAGCACAAAATTTAGGCTTCCAATTGGAAGGCCAACTTAAAGGAATGGAAAGCTCTACCTGGTTATTAAATAACAACATATCTGACAAGGGAGCTGAGCAAGATTACGCTCCAGGATGGGGCACCACTTTTGGTTTAGGAATAAATGGTTATTTCAAATCGGTAGGTTTAGGGGTTGAATTATTAGCAGGAACTCACAAAGGATCCTATAAAGGCGTTGTGTTGACAAATGAATACACATCAGAAGTTCAATTAAAGCAAATACAAATTCCAATACTATTGAAATTACGAGGCGAAAATGGTGGCTATTTTGAAATTGGCCCTCAATTCAATATGATTTCTTCAGCAAGATACACCTTTGATGGATTCGGAAATACAACTTCAGATGTTAAATCGGACTATCAAAACTATACCTCTGTAGTGATGGGTTTTGGAGCAAATATGCAATTATTAAAAAGTATTCCCTTAGGCTTGTTAATAGGTATGCGATTGAATTATGGTTTCGCCGATGCTAAAGGTGTAGATGCTTTCGGCAATAAATTAAGTAATAGTATCTTCTACCCTACTTATGAAAAAACAATGGCTGTTTCAGCCGGTCTACAAATTGGATTCAGCTATAAGTTTAATTAAGCGCATCTATATTTCTCGGGTATTTTAAGAATTCTATTATCTTTGACACCAAAATTAACCAATGGCTACAACTGCAGAGATACGAAATGGATTGTGCATTAGACACAATGAAAAATTATTTCAGATTATTGAATTTCAACATGTAAAACCTGGAAAAGGCCCTGCCTTTGTGCGTACAAAAATGAGGCAAATTGAAACCGGAAGAGTAATCGAAAACACCTTTTCAGCGGGACATAAAATTGAAATTGTTCGTATAGAAAATAGAGAATACCAATACTTATATCAAGAACCAGAATCATTTGTTTTCATGAACAATGAAAGTTATGAGCAAGTTAACATTCCATTAAAAATGGTTGAAAAGCCTGACTTTTTACAAGAAGGAATGATAGTAAATATTTTATTTCATGCGGAAGAAGAGACACCGTTAGTGGTGGAATTACCTATGTATATTACAGCGGAGGTTACCTACACAGAACCTGGCGTAAAAGGAGATACGGCTACTAATTCGATGAAACCAGCTACTATATCAACTGGTGCTGAAGTTAAGGTTCCCTTATTTATTGCAAACGGAGAAATTATCAAAGTCGATACAAGAACTGGCGTATATGTTGAACGCGTAAAATCATAATTGATTCCATCCCAAAACAAAAAACAAAAATGAAGAATACAGCACTTTCACATATTCACGAACAACTTGGTGCCAAAATGGTCCCATTTGCAGGTTACAATATGCCTGTTCAATATGAAGGCGTAAACGCTGAACATGAATGTGTGCGAAATCACGTTGGTGTATTTGATGTTTCACACATGGGTGAATTCGTAATAAAAGGCCCTAATGCTTTAGCGTTGATTCAATCGTTTTCTTCAAATGACGCGGCTGTTTTGGTAGACGGAAAGGCGCAGTATGCCTGCATGCCTAACGGAAAAGGAGGAATTGTAGATGACCTTATCATTTACCGTGTCAATGCGGAAGAATATTTTATCGTTGTTAATGCATCAAACATTGAAAAAGATTGGAATTGGATGTCCAAACTTAATACTATGGGTGCAGAAATGCATAATCTTTCGGATGCTTATTCTTTATTAGCTATTCAAGGCCCCAAAGCAGCAGAGGCCATGCAATCCTTGACTGATATTGATCTTTCTGCCATGGTATATTATACATTTCAGCATGCGACTTTTGCAGGAATTGAGAATATTATGGTGTCCGCAACTGGTTACACCGGTTCAGGAGGATTTGAAATTTATGTAAAAAATGAAGATGCCGAAAAGGTATGGAACGAGGTGTTTAAAGCGGGTGATGCTTTTGGCATTAAACCGATTGGATTAGCTGCCCGTGATACTTTACGATTAGAAATGGGTTTCTGCTTGTATGGAAATGATATCGACGATACTACCTCTCCATTGGAAGCAGGATTAGGATGGATAACGAAATTCACTAAAGAATTTGTCGATTCAGCATTTTTATTAGCACAAAAAGAAGCCGGTGTTACGCGAAAACTAGTTGCTTTCGAAATGATTGACCGTGGAATTCCTCGTCACGATTACCCTATCCTTGATGCGAATAACCAAGTAATTGGAAAAGTCACCTCTGGAACGATGTCCCCAAGTACCAAAAAAGCAATTGGAATGGGATATGTAGCAACCGGACATAATGCCCTAGAATCTGAAATTTTTATCGAAATTCGAGAAAAAGGAATAAAAGCTAAGGTGGTTAAAGCGCCATTTTATAAGAAATAACTTAAAACTCAAATAAAATGGAAGTAAAAAAGATAAGTGGAACTAAAATTGGCGGTGTTGTATTTTTTGGATGTATGTTTATTGGAGCTGGCATCGGAATGCTATTTAATGAACAAGAAATTGGCGGTGCATTTGGAATGGGAGTTGGATCTATTGCAATGGGAGGAATTTGGGCTTATTACAGACAAAAATAATTGTGTACCGTGCCTCTCGACTTCGCTCGATGCCCTTTAAGTAAATCGAGCGCAGTCGAGAGATACTTAAATCAAAACGTATCGTAGTTTCGGTGTATCTTAGGATTGGAGATAATGAATTCTTGATATTTAACATTAAAATATTTTTACTGGTACGATTGCCAATAATTCGTTTTTTTAGTCTCGATTGGCAAAGAGAGGATGAAGATCCGCCTTGGCGCAGCATTTCACTCATCAAATAATAATTGTGTACCGTGCATCTCAACTCCGCTCGATGCCCTTTAAGTAAATCGAGCGCAGTCGAGAGATACTTAAATCCAAATACATCTTAATTTCAGTTCATCTTAGGATTGGAGATAATGAATTCTTTATGACAATTTTCCGATTTTTTCCGCCGGGCGGAGGACAATTGTGGGATATAAATCAAACATCACATTCAATAAATAAGGCATAATCTTGTTTAGTGTGCAGTTAACTAATATTCGCGACAATTTATTAATGAATACAAACGGAATAAAAAATTGGGCGGCAGATGATCGCCCAAGAGAAAAACTATTATTAAAAGGAAAATCAGCTCTTTCTGATGCGGAATTAATTGCAATCATTATTGGCTCTGGCACGCAAAACCTAAGTGCATTGGACGTAGCAAAAGAAATATTAAAAGAATACAATGGCGATTTATTAAAATTTTCAAGGGTACAAACAAATGAATTAATGAAAATTAAAGGAATCGGTCAAGCTAAAGCAGTAAGTATAATTGCTTGTTTAGAATTAGGTCGAAGGCGACAACAAGCCTCCAAAAAAGAAACCATAAAAATCACTCAGTCCTCCCAAGTTTACGACTATTTACGCCCCTACCTTTCCGACCTACAACACGAAGAGTTTTTTGCTATTTACTTAACTAACAGCAACGAAATTATTCAGCATAAACAAATTTCGATCGGTAGCATGACTGGCACCTTAGCAGATGGGAAAATTATCTTCCGAAATGCGTTGTCATTGCATGCTACTGGAATTATTCTTAGTCATAATCACCCTAGCGGAAATTGTAAACCAAGTCAAAAAGATATCCAATTGACCAAGCAACTCGTTCAATTTAGTCAATGTATCGATTTATCTATCCTTGACCACCTAATTTTCACCGATAATGGTTATTTTAGCTTTGCCGATGAAGGACTTTTATAAATTATGAATAGAAAAAAAATTATCACCATAATCGGTGCTCGCCCACAAATAATTAAAGCAGCCGCTATCAGTAGAGCTATACGCATTCATTTTTCAGATAAATTGGAAGAAATTATTGTTCATACTGGGCAACACTACGATGAAAATATGTCAGAAGTGTTTTTCACAGAATTAGGAATTCCATCACCAAATCATAATTTACAAATTGGAAGTGGTAATCATGGCGCTCAAACAGGGAGAATGATGATTGGATTAGAAGAAATATTTATCCTTGAAAAGCCAGATGCCGTTTTAGTTTATGGCGACACAAACTCAACCGTCGCTGGCGCATTGGCCGCAGCCAAAATACACATTCCACTTATACATGTGGAAGCTGGTTTACGTAGTTTTAACAAAGCTATGCCAGAAGAACTCAATCGAATTGCTTGCGATCATATGTCTACCCTACTCTTTACCCCAAGTTCCAATGGATTGGAGAATCTAGCCAAAGAAGGATTTGATCTTTCTACCCATACTAAAGCAAGTATAGACCAACCGAATATATACCATTGTGGCGATGTAATGTACGACAACAGCATGTATTTTGCTGATCTATCAGCACAAAAATCCACCATTCTCAATGAGCTTGGGATTACAAATGACCATTTTATTTTATGTACGATTCATCGTGATTCAAATACCGATGACCCAGAAAAATTGAATGCCATTTTTAGTGCTTTATTAAAAATCCAACAAGATTCAGGATGGACAATCATATTACCACTCCATCCAAGAGCACGCAAAAAAATGGAAGAGGGACTACTACCCGAAACAAAAGCTTTTTTAGCTTCAAATAACAAAATTCAACTTATTCCTCCAACTGGTTTTTTATCCATAATTGCACTAGAAAGAAATGCGCAATTAATAATTACCGATAGCGGTGGCTTACAAAAAGAAGCTTTCTTTTTTGGAAAACCTTGTGTAATATTACGTGAGCAAACAGAGTGGATTGAAATCGTTCAAAATGGAAATGCTATATTAACAGGAGCAGACGAAGAAAAAATCATCCATGCTTTTACTAGCTTAACAGCTCGAGAAGATTTTACATTTCCCAATTTTTATGGTGATGCAAAAGCGGCGGAATTTATTTGTTCAAAAATTATTAGCGATTTATAATGCTTTTTATTTACACGGAAACCATTTCAAACAGACTTGATTATACCCTTGATTTTATTTTTAAGTCAAGGGGAATTGAATATGTCTTATGTGATGATTTCGTAGTATTTGAAAGACTTGATGGCCAACGACTTAATTATTCAGATAGACATTTTGAGTCCATCAAAAAAATAATCCCTTCCCCCTTACTATTTGATCAAAAGATAAGAGACTACGATATAAAATACCATGAATTTAACGGGGTTGATTGCCTTCAATTCGATGATGTGGCTGATCCCCTTTCAAGCATATTCTATATTCTAACAAGGATGGAAGAATATAATTCCAAATTACGTGATAAGCACGGGCGATTTGAGGGAAAAAATTCAACATTATTCAGATACGATTGGCATGAAAAGGCCATTTGTGACCGTTGGAGTGAATCAATTCTAGATTTCCTTTCTATTTCATCAAAATCCAACAGTAAAGACTTTCAGTTTTTACCCACCTTCGATATTGACAATGCCTACGCCTATAAGCATAAAGGATTTATCCGTTCATCTTTGGCTAATTTACGTGATTTCATTACTGGACACACACGGCGATTATTAGAACGTCAAAATGTACAAAGCGGCTTAAAAAAAGATCCATTTGACACCTATGATATCATTGAAGACACCATAAAAAATGGCTATAATGCACTGCTATTTTGGCTACTTGGGGATTATGCTAAATTTGATAAAAACCTGTCCTACAAACACCCAAAACATCAAAAAATAATTCGTAGAATGAATGAGCATATTGAAATAGGTATTCATCCCAGTTATAAATCAACTACCTATTATTATTATTTACACCAAGAAATTGAACGATTAGAAGAAATAATAGATAAAAGGGTTCATAAAAGCAGGCAGCATTACTTAAAACTTGAGTTTCCACTAAGTTACCAGTCATTGATTGACAATGAAATCACCGATGACTACACCATGGGATATGCAGATATTGCTGGATTTAGAGCAGGGACAGCTCATTCGTTTCTTTGGTTTGATCTTTCTACCAATGCAGTAACGAGCTTACGTATACATCCATTCGTTTATATGGATGGAACCTTAAACCAATATTTAAAACTTAGCCCTAATGAAGCAAAAGAAAAGATCCAGCAATTATGGGAAGAAGTTAAAAGATACGGTGGAGATTTCATTTTCATTTGGCATAATGAAACGCTGGGTGAAAAACGGAAATGGAAAGGATGGTTAGATGTGTATTATTTTACACTCGAATTGAAAAATAAGTAGACAAAAATCATTCAATATTAATTCATCTCATACCAACTATTATATGTGGCTAAAGCCAAATCTACTATTTCCTCTTTGATCGCTTGCTTAAAAGCAAGCTCAAGAGATAATTAACAGATTCAATAACAATTATCTATTCAGTTTGGCTTTATCACCATTTTCTATTTATCTAACTACAGAGAAAAAGCA
>CAJAII010000048.1 GCA_903939755.1 uncultured Flavobacteriales bacterium
GTGGTAATTATTTTTTGATAAAAAATCATTAAATTCTTTTTCGCTAATATTTTCAAAATTTGAATTATAATACTTTTTAATCTTGCTTTGAGAATATAGAATAGTATTGAATGAAATCAATAAAAATGTTATTATCGCTGTTCTTTTCATATGATTTCTGCTAACGTTTGGTAGCTACAAGAAGTTGCGTACTTCATTCACTGTCAATTACAAATATAACCAAAACTTTGATTCAACAATAATGAATTCTGATAAAAACCAAGCCTAGCAATTTCTTGTAACTGCTGTGTGTGCCCTGCATATGCAGGACACACCCCGAAAGCTTTTCAAATAGTTCAAAAATACAAATTTCGACTACAAAAACTAATTTTCGGGGTGTTATTTTTCCAGAGGGTGCAAGTCCCTTACGAGCGGATTGAAAATCTGAATCGTTAGCAAGCTGCAAGGTGGTTTATCGTGAGGTATGCACTGAAGGAAGCAGGACTGCAAAAGTCTGTACCGACGAACAGAAAGTACATAAGAGGCATAGCAATAAGGATGAGTATCCACAGCAATACGAAGTCCAAAACAGTGTTCTGAACATGCTATTAAATCAGATTATTGTTATGTAGATGTACCGGCGATAGACTGAAGGAAAAAGCATTTACCAGGGGAGGTCTTGGCGATTACGAGTTAATCGAGCCAAGAAGTCAGCAGAGGTCATAGTACTTGAAGGCAAACGAGATGCGAATAGATACCGCATAGGACTCACAAACAAGGAAGGACTGAACGTAAAGAGGTTTTCAATAAGTAACGGAATCTCGCCAAGGCAGATAGCCTTACTTAACGAAAACAGGTTAAAACAAGCTAAAATGATAACAAGAGTAGTACAACCTTTTCAACTTCAAAAAGCATTGGAACACGTGATTGCCAATAAAGGCAGTGCGGGTATTGATGGTGTTTCTGTAGGAGAACTCCGCAAGGTGTTTTCTGAAAAGAAACTACAACTGATTGAAGAAATCAAACAAGGCAACTACCAAGTGCGCCCCATTTTAGGTATCGAAATTCCGAAAGGAAATGGGAAAACCCGATTATTGGGCGTTCCCACCACTATAGAGCGTGTCTTGCAACAAGCCGTAGCACAAAACCTTGCACCACTTTTTGAACCCGAATTTAGTAATTATAGCTATGGATTTAGACCCCACAAGAACGCCCGACAAGCCGTTGGACAATCTCGGGAATACAACCATTCAGGACTAAATCACATTGTAGATATTGACCTAAAAAATTTCTTTGATGAAGTTGACCACTGTTTATTACTAAATTTAATCTATCAAAAAGTGAAATGCAAAGCTACGATGCAACTGATACGCAAATGGCTCAGAGCACCGATTAAAATCAACGGAAAGCTAAACAAACGAAGAAAAGGTGTTCCGCAAGGAAGTCCTTTAAGCCCACTATTGTCGAACATTCTACTGCATCAACTGGATAAGGAAATGACTCGAAGAGGACACAAATTTGTACGTTATGCCGATGATTTTAGTATTTATTGCAAAAGTCAAAATCAAGCCAAGGCTACTAGAGTGGTAATTGAAAATTTTTCGAAAAACAAACTCAAATTGACTATAAATGAAGAAAAGAGCGGTATTAGAAAACCAATCAACTTCACAATTTTGGGTTTTGGATTCGTACCCACGTATGAAAAAGGAAGTAAAAATCAATACCAACTCATTGTATCGGAAAAAGCATGGAAGAAACTAAAAGAACGACTTAAAGCCATTACCCGAAAAACTACACCCGCCACTTTTGAAGAGCGTATTGCCAAGATAAAAGAAGTGCAACGAGGATGGTTGAACTATTTTCAAGGCACAAGTATTTTAGGCAAATTACGCGATTTAGATGGTTGGTTACGCAACCGACTGCGTTATTGCATTTGGCATCACTGGAAGAAACCTGAAAGGAAAAGGAAAAACCTGATTCGATTGGGCGCCAGCCAAGACCACGCCTATGCTTGGAGCAGAACACGGAAAGGCGGTTGGGCAATTGCGCAAAGTCCTATTTTAGGCACCACCATTACTTTACAACGCTTGAAGAAAAGAGGTTATGTTTCCTTAACCGAATTACATTTACAACTTAACCCATCCCTTTGCGAACCGCCGAGTACGTGACCCGTACGCTCGGTGGTGTGAGAGGCTCTCCCTGCTAGTTTCTGGCAGGGCAGTCTACTCGATTATAAGTAGCTTTTATTATGAGTAAGCAAAAAACAGCATTAGATGAATTAATGGATTTTATAGAAGAAGGTAAATTTGAATTTTTTTCAGATATTTTTGATAAAGCAAAAGAACTTAAAGACACTGAACAAAAACAAATCATTGAAGCATTTGAGTATGGTGCGTACATTGAACACGTAAAAGAAAGACTTGACTACGACCACGAAGATTATGATTTCAATAACGCCGATGAATATTTCGATTTTACTTTTAACCGCAATGTTGAGTAAAGTTACTTATAACGTTATCGCGCTACAAGCAGTTTGGGATTAAGAAAGCCTAAAAC
>CAJAII010000049.1 GCA_903939755.1 uncultured Flavobacteriales bacterium
CTACCCATCGTAGCCTTGGTAAGCCGTTACCTTACCAACTAGCTAATGGGACGCATGCTCATCTTTCACCGATAAATCTTTAATAACATCTCCATGCGAAGTCGTTATACTATAAGGCATTAATCCAAATTTCTCTGGGCTATTCCTTTGTGAAAGGTAGATTGCATACGCGTTACGCACCCGTGCGCCGGTCTCTAAATCCGAAGACTTATACCCCTCGACTTGCATGTGTTAAGCCTGCCGCTAGCGTTCATCCTGAGCCAGGATCAAACTCTTCATCGTATAATTTTATAATTTATTTGACTAAAGTGACTCAAGGAAATTTTATTCTAACTTTTTACTCTCATTCTTTGTTCTGATTTGCATCAGAACGGCTGTCAATTCAATATGTCTAGGAACGTGTCTTACTTATTTTCCGCTTGTCTCTCAAAGCGGGTGCAAAAGTACAACTTCTTTTTAATCTCGCAAGTTTATTGAAAAGTTTTTTTAAAGAAAGTTTTGAACTCCCTTTTTTAAACTCTTTAACCTTCTCACTACAACTTTTTATGAACTTGCTTCCCGTTAGGGTCGGCAAAGATAACTAATTTTTAAACTCTCACAAATTTTTTGATTTTATTTTTGTAAAATCTTTAACCCGTTTTTCAGCCTATCAATATGCAATCTCTGTTTCAATGCGGGTGCAAAAGTAGTGCGTTATTCCGCTTTTACAAAGATTTTTTAAGGTTATTTTTTATTTAATTTGTAAGTCGCTGGAGGTTCGGAAGTTGAGTATTAGGCATTGGGTGTTGGGTTCGGGAAAATGAAAATTTATTTAACCATATAAAGAATATATGAGGATCTAAGTTGGAGTCTAATTATGAAAAACAAAAGGTTCTCGCATTCGGGATCGCTTAGCCCAGAGTGAAGCGAAAAGCCCGCAGTGAAAAAAGATAGTTTTTCTTGGCGAAAAAGAGCGACCAAAGGAAGCTCCTGTTTAGGCTTAGAAAAACAACTTTTTGAATGAGAACTTGAAACGGAAAGCTGGAAAGAGCTACTGATTGCAACGTTTCTCGCAATGACAATTAGAAATTAATGGAATTCGCCGAACAGTTTTGTGGCTTCGTTGTAGGCGCTTTCAAAACTCATAGGACTTGTGTTTGTGTTTTGTTTTTGTGCCGTGAAATAGGATAATAATTTTTCGGTGGGCATATTTCCGGTAAGCGTATCGGTTGCCATTGGGCATCCGCCGAAGCCTTGAATGGCACCGTCAAATCGTTGACAACCAGCGTTATATGCGGCATCGATTTTTTCAAACCACTTATCGGGTGTGGTGTGAAGATGGGCTCCAAATTCGATTTCGGTGTATTTTGGGATTAAATTTGAGAATAAATAATGGATTACGTCTGGGGTTGAACTTCCAACGGTATCGGAAAGTGACAAGATTTTGACGCCCATATTGGATAATTTTTCTGTCCAATTGCCAACTATTTCAACGCTCCAGGGGTCGCCATAAGGGTTTCCGAACCCCATCGATAAATAGGCTACGACTTCTTTGTTGTTTTTATCGGCAATTTCCAAGATTTCTTGTAACGTAATTAAGGATTCGGCGATGGTTTTATGGGTATTTCGCATTTGGAAATTCTCGGAAATTGAGAATGGGAATCCTAAATATTGAATTTCTTTGTGTTGCGTTGCAGCGATTGCGCCTTGTGTATTGGCGATTATAGCTAATAATTTAC
>CAJAII010000050.1 GCA_903939755.1 uncultured Flavobacteriales bacterium
GTCTTATCACTAATAATGAACGATACAATCAAATTATTGATATTTGGACACATACTAATTCACGTTTAACGGCTACTTTAATGGATCAGTTAAAGACGGATAGACAAGGTTTCAATTCCATCTATATGATGTTTGATTCTGGTGCTCGTGGATCTAAAGAACAAATTCGTCAGCTTTCAGGTATGAGGGGATTAATGGCGAAACCGCAAAAATCTGGGGCTAGCGTACAAGAAATTATTGAAAATCCAATTCTTTCCAATTTTAAAGAAGGGTTATCGATTCTTGAGTACTTTATCTCTACTCACGGTGCTCGTAAAGGTCTTGCTGATACGGCTTTGAAAACGGCGGATGCTGGTTACTTAACTAGACGTTTAGTCGATGTTGCCCAAGATGTTGTTATTAACTCGAATGATTGTGGAACTTTACGTGGTATTGTTGCAACTGCATTAAAGAAAAATGACGAAATAGTAGAGCCTTTATACGATCGTATTCTTGGTAGAACTTCTGTTCATGATGTTTATTTACCAGATTCTGATAAGTTAGTTGTTTCAGCTGGAGAAGTAATTTCTGAATTATTTGCTAAAGAAATTGAAACAGCTGGTATTGAAGAGGTTGAAATTCGCTCAGTTCTTACTTGTGAAATGAGACGTGGCGTTTGTTCGAAATGTTATGGTAGAAACTTATCAAATCATAGATTAGCTCAAAGAGGTGATGCCGTTGGTGTTATCGCTGCTCAATCGATTGGTGAACCAGGTACGCAGTTAACATTAAGAACTTTCCACGTGGGTGGTACAGCTTCTAATATCGCTGATATTTCTGATATGAAAGCGAAAGCTAACGGTAAATTAGAGATGGAAGAATTACGAACCATCGAAAAGAAAAATGCCGATGGTACAGTGAAACATATTGTTGTTGGTCGTTCTGCTGAATTAAAAATTACAGACGAAAAAACGGGTATTGCTGTTATGACAGCTAATGTCCCTTACGGTTCTGAATTAATGGTTAAAAACAATAGCAAGATCAAAAAAGGAGACGTTATTTGTAAATGGGATCCATACAATGCGCTTATTATTTCTGAAGTAGCAGGTAAAGTTGTCTTTGATGGTATCGTTGAAGGTCTTACTTACCGTGAAGAAGTCGATGAGCAAACTGGATTTACTGAAAAAGTAATTACTGAATCTCGTGATAAAAAACGTAGTCCTGCCATTCATATTATTGATCCGAAAACTAAAGAAGTTTTAAGAGAGTATTCTCTTCCAGTTAATGCCCATATTTCAGTAGAAGTAGGAGAGAAATTGGAAGCTGGTCATACCTTAGTGAAAATTCCGAGATTGGCGGGTAAAACAGGGGATATTACAGGTGGTCTTCCACGTGTAACTGAATTATTTGAAGCAAGAAACCCATCGAATCCTGCAGTTGTTGCAGAAATTGACGGAACAGCTTCTTTTGGTAATATCAAAAGAGGTAACAGAGAGGTTATTATTACATCTAAGTTAGGCGAAGTAAGGAAATATTTAGTTTCACTTTCTAAGCATATCCTTGTTCAACAAAATGACTTTATTCGTGCAGGACAACCATTGTCTGATGGTGCAATTACACCGAATGATATTTTGAATATTGAAGGTCCAACGAAAGTACAAGAGTATATTGTTAATGAAATCCAAGAGGTTTATAGACTGCAAGGGGTGAAAATTAACGATAAGCATTTTGAAGTTATCGTTCGTCAAATGATGTTGAAAGCTGAAATTATGGATTCAGGTGACACTAGATTCTTAGAGGGTCAGTCTATTCATAAAGCGGATATCATGGAAGCAAATGATGAATTGTTCGGAATGATGTTGGTACAAGATGCTGGTGATTCGTATGATGTGAAAAATGGACAACTTATTTCTATGAGAAAATTCAGAGATGAAAATTCTAAATTGAAACGAGAAGATAAAAATTTAATCGTCGCTCGTGAAGCAACTCCTGCTACTTCGATTCCTTTATTACAAGGTATCACTAGGGCATCGTTGCAAACGCAATCATTTATCTCGGCAGCTTCCTTCCAGGAAACTACTAAAGTATTGAATGAAGCAGCAATTTCAGGAAAAGTAGATCATTTACTTGGTCTAAAAGAAAATGTAATTGTGGGTCATTTGATTCCAGCTGGAACAGGTGTGCGTGAATATCAAAAGATGATTGTTGGTTCTCAAGAAGCATATGATTTGTTAGTTGAGGAAGCAGCGGAATAAAATTCTTAATGAATACGTAAAAGGGTGCTTTTTAGCACCCTTTTTTTTTATCCGATTTTTCCCCAGTTGGGCCGCTCTTTCAATAAGGAAATAACTTTTTCTCGAAGAAAGGCATTTTCCGAAAGGATAATGTTAGGGTCGTTATCAATAAGTTTTATTGCGGATTCTCTTGCTAGGTTTACGAGATCTCCATCTTTTGATAAATCCGCTATTTTTAAATCCAAAATACCACTTTGTTGTGTCCCCATTAAATCTCCTGGACCCCTTAGTTGTAAATCATAAGATTTAAGGTTTTTGCGGTTTTTTTGCTGAATTGCTTGAATAAAACGATAAGTACAGAAAAAATCGCGGCTGAAAAAATTGGTGTTGAAAA
>CAJAII010000051.1 GCA_903939755.1 uncultured Flavobacteriales bacterium
TAAATTGAGCACCATTAGGTACATAAATTGCCTCTCCAGCTACTGATATTCTGAAGTTTTCATTTTTTTCAATACAGTCTGCTAAACGACGTAATTTATCAACGAATTCCTCTTTGGTGTACGTTTTTTCTATGTCTCTATTTTTCATGGCTCTTTTTTTTGTTGCTCAAATATAGAAAATATTGAGGTAGAATGGGTAATTTAGGTTCTTTTATTAATCTACTTTATTATTAATGGTATTTTACGATGTTATAGGTGATATTCATGGTCATTCACATGAATTGGAGGTCTTACTTCAGAAACTCGGTTACATTAAGGCAAATGGGGTTTACAGTCATCCTGGAGGGAGAAAGGTAGTTTTTGTCGGAGATTTTATCGATCGAGGCCCAAAAATAAGGGAAACTCTACATTTGGTACGTGATATGGTACTTTCAGGTAATGCGCAAGCTGTAATGGGGAACCACGAATACAATGCCGTTTGCTTTCACACACCAAATTTGGCTAACGGTGGTTATTACCGAAAACATAATTATAAGGAAATTAACCAACACTTTGACACACTTAAGCAGTTTAAAGACTTTTCTTCAGAATGGGAAATGTTTTTGGATTGGTTTCGTCATTTACCTATGTTTCTTGAGTTGGATTCATTTAAGGTGGTGCATGCGTATTGGAACGACGACCATATAAATTGGTTAAAAGAAAATTACAAGCACGATACCATTGGCTTAAATGCTGATTTTTTACACGCAGTAAGTGTTAAAGAAAGTACTGCTTTTAAGGCCGTGGAGGAAACGCTAAAAGGTCCTGAACAAGAGTTGCCAGATGGCCAATTCATGGTGGATAAAGACGGTGCACAACGAAGTGAATGTCGCTTGAAATGGTGGTCTGTAAACAAAAGTACGATGGGTGAGGGCATTATGCATTGTCCTGATTCCTTGCTTGAAAGTCCTATGCCTGAAGGAAGTGATTTAAAGATTTATATTAGTGAAAAGCCAGTGTTTTTTGGACACTATTGGCTAGTTGGAAATCCAGTTATAGAAAACAAAAGTGCTATCTGTTTAGATTATAGCGTTGCAAAAGGAGGGAAGCTAGTCGCTGCTCGAATGGAAGGGGATCAACTACAATTGATTTATTAGTAAGCTGCTTAGTAACAAAATATATAAATTTAAGATTTATTAATTTCGCCATTGTTTGCCTCTAATATAATTCAAACTTATCAGGACAGTCGGAATTCAAATACAGGTATATTTAACTATTTATATTTAATTGTTATCAGTAATCTGATTTTACGTTTATACTATCAAACTCATCTATGACTTCAAAAGAAATTTTTCTTGCAATAAACAAAGAGATACTTCTAAAAACAAATAACCCATTTATTTATTCGAGTAAAGAAGAAGAAGGTATAGTCAACTTCAGAAATGGAATACGTGCTGCTATGCTTGGTCTTTCGCGTTCAAATGAAATTGCATTCTTTGAAGAACTCCAGACATTTTATGAAACAACTAAAGTTCCATTATTGTCTAAA
>CAJAII010000052.1 GCA_903939755.1 uncultured Flavobacteriales bacterium
TATGTTGGAGTCTTCTTTTTTTTGAATGTTTGATAAATTCAGTACTTTACTACATGAAAATCCTAGGTCAATGATTGTTTTTTGTGAAAAAGTAAAATTTTCAAATAAGAAAAACAATATTGTTAAGAAAATTATTTCCCTCATTTTTTGTTTTCGTGAATAGATACTAATCTTTCATTAATTGTGAAATAATTATTTCAAATTAATTTTCTTTTTTAAATCTGATGTAATCCCATCTTTATGTAAATAAATATTAATGGTTTTTAATCTAAAATATTGCTCTGAAACATACAAATATCCTTTAGGATAATTACTTGTGCCCCAAGAGTTCTTAACCAATAAATAGTTCGTTCCATTTTGATCTTTGTATAATCCAACAATGTGCATTCCATGATCATCAGTGGTTGTTTTATTATCATACCCTTTTTGACGAAGTTCTTCGCTTACAGCTACTTCTTTAACCGGAGATAAAAAAGCATTAGAAGATTTGTCTGCTCCTGCATCTGAATAATTTTTATTGTCCTTTCCAGCAACTTGAATGGTACTTAAATCTTCTGGTACTAAAGCAATTCCATTTTTAAAACTAAATCCTTTTTCAGAAACGTCTGCTCCCCAAGCAACGGTATAGCCATTTGATAATGCATTTTCTACGGTTGACATCAGGTCATTTAATTCTACATTATATGAATCTCCCCAATTATAGTTGTCAGGAATGGCTAATTGACATTTTGAATAAAGCGAATGATTCGTAAACGAAGTCAATGAAACATATTCATCCATGTTCAATCCGATCGATTGGGCATAGGTTTGTGGTGTATACTTCTTCCCTTTGAATTCAAATTCTTTGATATCTTTACCTAAATAAGCATCTAAAATTCCTGAAATGGCAGGTTTCCAATTTGAACTAATTCCATTACTTGAAGAAGTTCCAAATTTTAATAGTCCTTGCACCGCACCATTCAATACCTCGAAGAATTCTGCATGGTCATAAGAGTCTGAATTCACTAATCCATTATACACATCAAACGGAACAATTCCATGGTTGCGAATCACCCAAGGAATATCATGAAATGCTCCACCTTCTGAGAAATTAATTTTACCATCCATACGGATAAATTTATCTGCTTTGTTTTCATACGATTTTCGAACAACAAACATTTCAGATAATGCATCGGGATTTTTATTACCTTTTCTTATTAGTTCTGATTCGAAAAAAGACAATGCGGAAAAACTCCAGCATGTTCCGGTTCTTCCTTGACTTTGAACAGGCGTAGCATCTAGATGAGCGACTTTGGAGAATTTGTAATTACTACCTTCAACATTTGTAATGGTTTGTCCTAAAGTTATTAAACTTAGAACTAAAGAAATTGAAAAAACTAAATATTTCATACTATAAATTAATGTAAGATCCAGACATTAAGACCTTCTTGAATGGCTTTTGATTTTAATAGAGTAACAGCTTCTTGTGAAAAACCACCACCGATTGATACCCTGTATAAATTACCACCTGGTAAAATACTTGCATCATACCCTTTTGATTTTAATTTACTCACCAATATATTTGCATTGTTTCGATTTGAAAAACATCCTGCAATACAATTATAGGTAACGGGATTTAAAACAATTGGTTCAGGCTCGTTATCCGCATTATTCGTGTTTGGTTCGATATTATTTTCAGGAAGGACTTGCTGTTCTTTACGCACGGTAAATGATGTCTCTTCATCGTATTGATAGTGCCAATAATCGGATTGTAAATCAGCCTGTTTAAACTGTTCATCTATAGATGAATGAGTTACAGTCAACTTATCCACTTGCGATTTGAAAGGGATTTGGATGTAATTAACTTTATTCGCAATATGGAAAGGATTTAAATCATGAATAGAAATCATCCTAGAAGAAATGACATTTGTTTTCAATGGAATCCACAATGAATAAAAGGCAATCGGTAGTAAACAAGCTGCTGCTGCATATTTCCAAAACGGAGTTTTTCCTTGTTCAATAGGATCTTTCTTTTCTATTGTTTCTGCAGGGACAAATTGAACGTTTTCTAATCCGTAAGAAGACAATAAAAAATTAAAAAAACGGTCTTGTTCGAAGACTAATAAACCTTCTTGATTTCGTTGAAACGATCCAACTTTTTGGATTGTTATCTTTTTACCCTCCTTTAATGCGGCATTAAATTCACCAACTTTATGTACTATCTCATTACTTGCATCCGCATATGAAATGTTATTTACATTTGAAATCTCAGCAGTTAATAAGCCATCATTATTTAATAATTGAATATTGAAAAGCAATTGTTTTGATGGCGGAGACATAATGCCTTTGTCATAATCGATCTTAGAGGGTAATGCTTTCGTAACAAAACCACCAAATTCAGGAATAATGACACAATCATGTTGAATTATGAGTTGAACTATAATTTCATCAAACGTTTTCATTTGTCAAATATCGGAAAAATTTATGAAAACTAAAAGCCTAGAGTAGGCTAATCACAAGATGAACATCTGCTGGACTATCAATATTTGGTGTTTCTATATCCGTTTCTATAATAGTTACCGGATAATTGTAAAACAACCATCTTAACTGCTCCAGCGATTCCGCTTTTTCAATTAGGGTAGGTGGTAATTTCGTTATAGAAATAAGGGTTTCCATTTTAAAACCATACAATCCGATATGTTTAAGAAATGGAAAGTCTTTTTGTGATGTGTTAGTTGTATTTGGGATCGGACTTCTACTAAAATACAATGCCGTATTATTTTCTTTAAGGACTATCTTAATTCGATTGGGATTATTTATGTCGTCAATGCTAATTTTACGAGTAGCAAGGGTGGCAATTTGTACGCTTGTTTCTTCAAATGATTGAATTAACAAATCTAATTGGCGGTAATCCACGAGCGGTTCATCTCCTTGTATATTGATCACAACATCAAATTCAGGATGTCTAGCAGCCACCTCCGCACAGCGTTCAGTTCCTGAACAATGAGAAGCATCCGTCAACTCAACATTTCCCCCAAATCGATTTACTTCATGGACTATTCTTTGGTCATCTGTTGCAACTATCAGCAAGTCGATTTTAGCGGATTTCATCGCACCCTCAAATACGCGTTGTATCATAGATTTACCCTTTAAATCTATTAATGGTTTTCCAGGAAACCTAGAAGAAGCATAACGAGCGGGAATAATTCCAAGTACTTTCACTAGAATTTCATTTGGATTTGCACCATAAAATTTCTTGGAGGTTGAATATCTCCTGGTCGGGTGGTGTATTCAGCATTTAAAATATTATTCGCGATAAGACCAATTCGATATTGATCATTGATCTTATAACCAAATCGAACATCAAAAACTAAATTACCTTTGTTATATTGTTGGCGATAGGCCGTTAATCCAGGAAGAATGTATACCTCAGATGTAAGTGATGGGTCCAAATCATCTTCAAAAGTTCGGTCAATATTTCTCATAAAACTGGAATATCGGCAGGAAAACCCAACACTTATTTTTTTGTAATTGGCTTCAACATCCGCTTTTGCTAAATGCTTGAATCGATATTTTAGCATATTAGTAGTTGAATCTGAGAAATTCGCTTTGTATAAGGGATCATTATTAAGCGAGATTGGATTCATATAAGTATAACCGATCAGCGAAATTAATTCTACTGGACCTAGTTTTCCAGTAGAATTGAACGAAAAGTCGAGGCCTGTTATGCGCGCCTTTTCAGCATTTTGCGCCTGAAAACCTACCCAATCTGCTACATTATATTGACCATTTGTTAAGAACTGAATGTCTTCAGGTGTTGGATTTATTGGGTTTAATGGCTTCTGAGAAATGGGATTAAAATAAATAAAAGAAAACTCCATCATGTTGCTGTATTGGTTAACAAATGCAGCGACATCTAACATTCCTTTCCATTCGCCAATTTTCACGCCTTGCTTTATACCAATTTCTGCTGACCAGCCAATTTCCGGTTTAAGAGTTGGGTTGGGAAATACATTTAAAGCACCAACAGAGGTCTGCGTATATCTTTCCGCTACGGCTGGATAACGGATGCCTTGACCAAATGAAGCTCGCAAGTGAGTGTACTTTGCTGCTTGATAATGTAATCCTGCTCTAAGAATAGGGTAAAATGGAATGACTGTTGAGTCTTTTTTGGAAATAAAAAAGTCAGTATCTCCACGTTTCCCATCCATTTCAAAATATTCAGCACGAACACCAGCAGTGATATCCAATTCCCCAATTTTCTTCTCAAATTGTGCATAGATGGCAATATTATTAGAGGTATGATCACCAAATAAATTTGATTTCACCACATTGTAGATATTGGAGATACCCGTTGTAAGTGTGAAATCGTTGCTGTATTGCTTTTGGAATTGATAGTCTGAAAAATAAATTACTGCACCGTTACTTTGGGATATATTATTTAGGTTAACATTCTCCGCGAAATACATTCGTGTTTTAAGACTGTGCTTATTGTTATGTTTATCGGTAAACTTCACATATGGGTCAAGAAATAAACGTTGCCCAAAATTATAGGTCAGTGTGGATGCTGCATTGCTTGTATCGGCTCCGCCACTTGGTGTGTAACCTAGATCAGCACTTTCCCATATTAGAAAATTTCCAGCCTTTTGCGCCTGATAATTATAGCCAATACCTGTTTTTAATCGATTGAATTTTTGCGATTTAAAGTACAGTGACCCACTTACCCTACCCCTTAATTCTGTTTCTCCTGCCCGGTAGCCGTCATTGTGAAATAGGGTGGTTGAAATCGTATAGCCAAATTTATTATGCATTTGTCCGTGATAAACTTCAATTTGTTGATTCATTGGGTTGCGTGTCCACCATTTAAGTGATGAACGACGTGGATTGTCATAAATACCACTTTGCACTTTTATTTTAGTCTCTGGTTTGTAGGTGGGTTCTTTTTCTGTTAATGCAATAACCCCATTTAGTGCACCACTTCCATAAAGAACGGATGCAGCACCCTTCATTATTTCAATTTGCGAAGCTTGTTCCATTGGAATAGCATTCCATTGTGTATCACCCGCATAGCCGGAAAGTAACGGCATCCCATTCCATAATAATAACACACGGCTTCCTGTACCATAAGCAAATCCAGAACCACCTCTTATGCTTACTTGTCCATCCATTGTAAAAACGCCTGGCGTTTGATCCACTGCTTGTTCTAAGTCGGTAATTCCTTTATTATCGATAAGTTGCGGTCGAATCACTTCCATAGAAATAGGAACGTCTTCTGCTGCTTGTTTCCTTTTTCCAGCTGAAACGATGATGGTTTGAAAGTCTTTCACGAACTCTTTAATCACGATTGGATAATCACCTGCTTGGGTAAGAATTAGTGTGTCATTTTCATATTGTAACATCGAAAAAACTAGCGTGACAGGAAAGTTATTGATAGGGAGATTGTATTTTCCATCAAAATCGGTAATCGTTTTTTCTCCAGAAGAAGCAACAACTTTTACTCCAATCATTGGGGATTTTCCAACGAAATCTGTTACTATCCCCGTAATTTGTGCCGAAGCGGGTTTTGCTAAGAGGAGGGCAAAAAAGGCAAAGTAGATTATTTTCATATTTTTTATTTAGTGATTTGACGGGCTAATAATAAGTTGCTAAGATAATATAGACCTTCATATATTGGTTAGAGTGCCACTTGCATTTGCACCATAAAATTTCTTGGGGCTTGCACATCACCGGGTCTTGAGGAATATTCTTGGTTAAATAGGTTGTTGGCAATGAGGTTAATTTTTACTGTTTTCGTAACATCGTAACTAAAGCGGGTGTCAACAATCAATGCACCATTATTATTAGCTGCTCTATAATCTTTTAATCCTGGCAAGATGAATTGTGGGCCATTTTGCGTGGGAACTGACCCTTCGAAAATTGCATCAATATTTACCATATTACTGTTGTACCTTGTGGAGAATCCAAAACTTAATTTTTTATAGTTTAATTGCACATCTATTTTCGCCAGGTGATTAAAACGATACTTCAACATGTTTGAAGAGGTATCAGAGAATGTCTTTCTATAGTTGGAATCTTTATTTAAACTTTTTGGATTCATATAAGTGTAACCTAGTAGCGTGATTACTTCCACCTCTTTTATTTTTCCTGAACTATTAAATGAAAGTTCTAAACCAGTGATTCTTGCTTTCTCCGCATTATCTGCTCTAAAGCCTAAAACGTTATTGATTGTAACACCCTGAGCAACTAGGTCGTTCCATATAGCAGAATCTTCAGGGCTGGCAATTCCAGCGCCTAAAAACGTTAGTTTATCACCTGTTAATGGATTATAGGCATTAAAGGTAAACTCCGTCATATTGCTATATTGATTTATGAAACCCGCGACGTCGAAAAAACCTTTCCACGTTTCGCCAATTCTAACAATTTGTTTGCCCCCAATTTCAGCTGTCCAACCTGTCTCTGGATTTAATTTTGGATTTTTAAATATAACGACCCCTCCCACCGAAGTGGATACAAATCGTTCTGCTACGGAAGGAAATCGTATTCCTTGGCCAATTGACATTCGTAAATGTGTCGCTTTAGAAATGGCATAATGTGAGCCGAATCTAAAAATAGGATAGACAGGAATAGATAGTTTGTCACTCACTTTAAATTTAGAGTCAAAATTTAAGGTGTCTAATTGACAGAATTCAAATCGGACCCCACCTGAAAGATCTAGTTTTTTTTGTTTTCGTTCGTATTGCAGGTATCCTGCAGCGCTCTCACTCGTGTGATCTCCAAAAACCCAGCTCGTGATTTTATTTAATGTATTAGTAGCTCCAAAAATTAGATTACTTGTATTGTTAATTTTGTGTTGAATTTGATAATCAGCAAAAAACATTTGAGCAAAAGAAGCGTCTGCATAATCTGAATCATTTCCTGTGGTTACTAAGTAATAACGGGTCTTTAAGTGATGTTTATTCTTCCATTTATCTTGAAATTTTACATAAGGGTCAACATTAACTCGTATTGCTTTTTGACGAGAGATAGTATTGTCTTGCGCTTGATAGCAACTGGAGTCATTTTTCCATAAAATAAACATCCCCATGTCTTGGTATTGAAAATTGTAGCTAATACCAGTTTTAAGTGTTGGTTTGTTAAGTGGTTTATAATAGAAGGAGCCATTTATTCGAATTCTCTTTTCACTTTCCCCTTGACGGTAACCAGAATCTATATAGGCATTGGTACCAAAGCTAACGCCATAATTCTTAAAGGATTTTCCATAATAAATATCTGCTAAATGGAATGTAGGATTTTTATCCCACCAGCGCAATGAACTTCGTTTAGGATTGTCGTAAATTCCAGACTGTATTTTGGCTGTGAAGTCGCCTTTTGCACTTGGTTCTTTTTCATTAAGCGCAATGATTCCATTTAATGCGCCACTTCCATAGAGCACGGATGCCGCTCCTTTGATAATTTCAATTTGAGAAGTCTGTTCCATGGGGATGGCATTCCATTTCACATCGCCTATATCAGGTGAAAGCATAGGAACACCATTCCATAAGAGCATTACGCGACTTCCTGCCCCATAGGCATAACCGCCACCTCCGCGAATACTCACCTGCCCATCCATGGCATAAACGCCCGGGCTTTGATCAACCACTTGCTCTAAATTTGTAAATCCTTTGTTATTTATTAATGCAGGTTTTAAGATTTCCATTGAAATAGTTACGTCCTCAATTTTTTGATCTCGCCTTCCCGCTGTAACGACAATGGTTTCAATTTCAAGGAGGTTGCCAAAAAGTTTCATCTTGATTTCCCCTCTATTATTAACTACTAATGAATCAGTTATAAAACCATCTTTGGTAAAAACAAGTTGAGAAGGCAATTTAGAAAGTGTCATTTTGAAACTTCCATCTGTTTCACTTATTATTTTCTCTCCAGTTGAGGCGGTGATTTTAACTCCGTAAATACTTTCCTTGGTTTTTCCGTTGATTACGAATCCAGTAACTTGATTTACCTCTTGGGCAACAATATGATTAGCTAAAAAAAGAAAAAAGAAAACAATCTTACGCATAATGAAAATTCTATAAAAATTATTCTTAAATTAAATCAAAGTTAAAAAATAATGTTAATGAACACCATAATACCCAAAATCGCCTTAAGTAAACTCCATGGATTTGGTCCCGTAAGAATAGCTCAATTAATTTCCAAAATGGGCGGGATAGAAGAAATCTTTACTGCGTCATTAAATGAAATTTATATGCAGACAGGCTTTGCCAAATCCCTTTTACATGAAATAAATAGAGAGGAAGCCTTGCGTTTTGCTGAAAAAGAAGGACTGTTTTGTGAGAAAAATGGGGTTTCCCCTTTATTTTTTTTAGATCAAAATTATCCGAGGCGTCTTAAACAATGCCAAGATGCACCAGTGATTTTATATTATAAAGGAACGAGTGAGTTAAATCAAAAAAAGATTGTTTCTGTTGTGGGAACAAGAAATGAAACTAACTATGGCGAAGCTATTTTACAAGAGTTAATAATTTCATTAAAGGATCAAAATATTTTAGTGATCAGTGGTTTGGCTTATGGCGTTGATATTCATGCGCATCGTCTTTGTTTGGAAAACAAAGTGGAAACTATTGCTGTTCTAGGGCACGGTTTAGATCGTATTTATCCTAATGCGCATCGCACCACTGCTACAAAAATGATACATAACGGCGGTTTGCTAACAGAGTTTCCCACCGCCACGAACCCTGATCGCGAAAACTTTCCTATGCGTAATCGAATTATTGCCGGATTGTCTGATGCAACTATCGTAGTGGAAAGTAAAGAGTCTGGTGGCTCAATGATCACAGCAGATTTAGCCAATGATTATAGTAGGGATGTTTTTGCTTACCCTGGTGATGTTAATCGAATTTTTTCATCAGGTTGTAATAAGTTGATAAAAAATCAGAAAGCGCACCTAGTTACAAAAGCCTCGGATATATTAAAAATTATGAACTGGGAGACAAAACCAAGTGGTTCCCATCATTCTCTTGATCTTGTCCTATCAGATGTTGAGCAAAAAATTGTAGATTTTTTAATCAAAAATGGAGAAGTGCACTCTGACAGTTTGTGCAATGCCCTTGTATTGCCACCGTCTCAATTAAGTGTTATCCTTTTTAACTTAACGCTAAAAAATGTAATACAAGCGGCCAAAGGAAATCGTATTCAATTAATGCCTTATTAATTATTGCTATTAAGAATAATGAACTAGTTGTCAAATCATTATCAGCAGTTTGTGTTTCTGCTTACTAAAAAAAAAAATGATAGGAATAAAGTCACCTTGGAATTATTGCTTCTTAAATTTTTCAAAGTACTTTTGTCGAAGTTCATTTATTTAAACTTATGAAGAAAGGTGGAGGGACAGGCCCTTTGATACCTTGGCAACCTAACTGAAAAGATAAGGTGCCAATTCCGATTCCTTAGTAGGAAAAAGATAAGTTATTGTAGCATCTCGCTCTTTCTTCAATATAAAAAAAAACATGGAACAATTAGAAAAGTTGTTGCGAGAGCGTATTTTGATTTTAGACGGTGCTATGGGCACGATGATTCAACGTTACACGCTCGAGGAGTCAGATTTTAGAGAGAGTCATTTTGAAAACCATCACAAATCTTTAAAAGGAAATAATGATTTGCTTTCTTTAACGCGCCCAGAAATTATTAAAGAGATTCATAGGCAATATTTTTTAGCAGGTGCAGATATTGTCGAAACTAACACCTTCAGTGGAACCTCCATTGCTCAAGCTGATTATGGCTTGGAATCGGCTGTTTATGCAATTAATTATGAATCAGCGAAAATAGCGAAAGAAGTAGCGGCAGAATTTAAGGATAAGCCACGTTTTGTTGCGGGTTCAATTGGACCAACAAACAGAACAGCCTCTATTTCACCAGATGTAAATGATCCCGGCTTTCGAGCTGTTTCCTTTGATGATTTAGTAACGGCGTATTCGGAGCAAATTAATGCTTTGATGGATGGAGGAGTTGATATTTTACTTGTAGAAACAGTGTTTGATACGCTAAATGCAAAAGCGGCGCTTTATGCCATTGATTGTGTGTATGAAAGTCGAAAAAAGAGTTTGCCGATAATGGTTTCAGGGACCATTACGGATCAAAGCGGTAGGACTTTGACAGGACAAACCACAGAAGCATTCCTAATATCATTGTCACACATGCCCCTTTTAAGTATTGGACTCAATTGTGCTTTAGGTGCATCATTAATGCGACCATACCTTCAAATATTAAATAGCAAATCCCCTTTCGCTGTAAGTGCTCATCCAAACGCTGGTTTACCCAACGAATTTGGGGAATATGATGAAACGCCGGAAATGATGGCAGCACAAATAGAAGTGTTTTTAAAAGAAGGACTTGTAAATATTATTGGTGGTTGTTGTGGCACTACGCCAGATCATATCGCAGAAATTGCCCGAATGGCTCAAAATTATAAACCTAGGATAATCGAATGAAAGCATTGAAGTTGTCTGGGCTTGAAGCCCTAATAGTAACTCCCGAAAGTAACTTTATTAATATTGGAGAACGGACCAATGTCACCGGTTCGAAGGCTTTTTTAAGAATGATAAACGAGGGTGATTTTGATGCTGCTTTGGCTGTTGCTCGAGAACAAGTAGAGGGTGGAGCTCAAATTCTTGATGTGAATATGGATGAAGGAATGATTGATGGTAAAGCAGCCATGCAAAAATTCTTAAATTTAATTGCCTCAGAGCCGGATATTGCCAGAATTCCTGTGATGATTGATAGTTCTAAATGGGAGATTATTGAAGCAGGATTAAAATGCATTCAAGGGAAGGGAGTGGTTAACTCAATCTCTTTAAAGGAAGGCGAAGAAGTATTTGTTGATCAAGCAAAAAAAATTCGCCGTTATGGTGCCGCTGTGTTGGTAATGGCATTTGATGAACTTGGACAAGCAGACTCCTATGAACGAAGAATTGAGATTTGTCAACGATCGTATTCCATTTTGGTTGATAAGGTAGGATTTTCACCAGAGGATATTATTTTCGATCCAAACATTTTTCCGGTTGCAACCGGAATGGATGAGCACAACAACAATTCAGTGGACTTTTTTAAGGCTACGAAATGGATAAAAGAAAATCTTCCCGGCGTTTCGGTGAGTGGTGGCGTATCCAACGTTTCGTTTTCTTTTAGAGGAAACAATATGATGAGGGAGGCGATGCATTCTGTTTTTCTATATCATGCGATTCAACATGGAATGAATATGGGGATTGTCAATCCAAGCATGTTAACCGTATATTCAGAAATAGATAAAAATCTTCTTGAACATGTGGAAGATGTAATTCTTAATCGCAGAAGTGATGCAACGGAAAGATTATTGGAATTAGCAGAAACAGTTAAAGGGAAAGGGAAAACACAAGAAAAAGATCTTTCATGGAGAAATACTACCGTTCAAAATAGATTAGCAATTGCCTTGGTTAAAGGACTTGTGGAATTCATCGATGAGGATGTTGAGGAATGCCGACATTTATACAATCGGCCAATCGAAGTTATCGAAGGGCCATTAATGGATGGGATGAATGAGGTGGGTGATTTATTCGGAAGTGGAAAAATGTTTTTACCTCAAGTCGTTAAATCTGCCCGTGTAATGAAAAAGGCTGTGGCCTACTTACTCCCTTTTATAGAAAAAGAGAAGGGTGGGAAAAAATCGTATTCAGGTAAAATAATCATGGCAACTGTTAAAGGTGATGTTCACGATATCGGTAAAAATATTGTTGGCGTTGTTTTAGCATGCAACAATTATGAAATCATTGATTTAGGGGTAATGGTCTCACCGGAAAAAATTATTCAAGCTGCCATTGATGAAAAAGCAGATATTGTTGGATTGAGCGGATTGATTACTCCTTCGTTGGATGAAATGGTGTTTTTGGCAAAAGAAATGGAGCGAGCAGGGCTTTCTATTCCACTTTTAATTGGTGGTGCGACAACTTCTAAAGTGCATACGGCGGTAAAAATTGACCAGCACTATAAAACTGGCCAAGCAATTCATGTCATTGATGCTTCCCGTGCAGTTACGGTAGTCGAAAGTTTATTGGGACAAAAAAATGAGGTGTTTATTAATGGGATTAAAGCTGAATATCAAACTACACGGGAGCATCATGCCCGCCATCTTGAACAAAAAAACATAGTCTCCATTGAGCAAGCAAGGGAGAATCCCTTGCGTTTAAACTTTGATTCGGGAGAGATAATTCGTCCTCTGAAATTAGGAAAGACAGTTATTGACTCCCTTGATTTGAATTTATTATTAAAATATATTGATTGGACACCTTTTTTCAGAACATGGGAATTACATGGAAAATACCCAGCAATTCTTAACGATGAGGTGGTAGGTGTTGCCGCAAGTTCTTTATTTAAAGATGCTGATGAAATGTTGCAAAAAATCATTAAGGAAGATTGGTTGCAAGCACAAGCGGTAGTTGGCCTGTTTCCAGCAAATTCTGTTGGGGATGACATTGAAATATATAAAGATGAAGAAAGAAATGAAGTGATTTATACCCAAAGAACCTTGCGTCAGGAGGCTAAAAAAGCTGCAGGTCAAGCCAATTTAGCGCTTGCAGATTTTATCGCACCAAAGTCCAGCGGTATCATAGATTACATAGGAGGGTTTGTTGTAACGAGTGGACATGGAGTGGATGAAAAAGTAGCCTTGTTTGAAAAAAATAATGATGATTACAATGCCATTTTACTAAAATCATTAGCTGATCGTCTAGCGGAGGCTTTCACTGAATATTTGCATGAAATGGTTCGTAAAGAAATTTGGGCATATGCTCACGGTGAAATTCTGTCAAATGAACAGCTTATCGAAGAAAAATATCAAGGGATAAGGCCCGCACCAGGTTATCCAGCTTGCCCAGACCATCTAGAAAAAATAGGTTTGTTCGCCTTACTTGATGCGGAGAAAACTACGGGGGTATTATTAACCGAAAATCTGGCCATGTTACCAGCATCTTCCGTTAGCGGTTGGTATTTTGCTCATCCTCAAGCCAAATATTTTGGACTTGGAAAAATTTCTAAAACGCAAGTTATTGATGTCATTACTAGGCGTGGAGGAGATTACGAAAGAGATAAAAAATGGTATAATTCAATCGTACTAGATTAACAAAGCGTTAAAATAGCTAAATAAGCAACTAAATAGTGTACTTTAGTGTCTTAAAAAATTGAAAATTAATTTTTATTTGAATGCGTATATTATTATTTATAATCGTCTGTTTCATTTGCTTGCCCATCTTCGCTCAATCACCTACAGCAAATTTTACGGCATCTCCACTTTCCGCTTGTGCTGGAGTCCCTATTAATTTTACGAACACATCTGTTACGAATGGCGGTCCTGCCATCGTTAGTTCATCATGGGATTTTGGGGACGGAAATGCGGCTACTTCATCAAATGCTACACATATTTACACTACAGCAGGAACGTATACGGTTACCTTGGTTTCTACGAATGCTTCAGGAAATGTTGATGCAGAAGTAAAACCGAATTACATCACCATTTTGCCTTCTCCTACGGTTGGTTTTGGAATTACAGGTGCTGGTTGTACAATACCTTTAACCCTAACTTTTAACAACACTTCTTCTCAAGGTGCTAACTACACCTATAATTGGACATTTGGAAATGGTCAAACATCAACATTGTCAACACCTCCAGGGATTACCTACAGCACTGCCGGCACCTATAATATTGGTCTTACAGTAACCAATACTTCCAATGGCTGTTCCGCGTCATTTACCGATGCAATTGCAGTTTCAAATTTCCAAACAGGAATTACGGCTCCTTTGACGGGCTGTGTTGGACAAGCATTTGTTTTTAATGATAACTCTACGGCTGGAGCAAATGCATGGAGCTGGAATTTTGGAGGGCAGGGGACAAGTACACAACAAAATCCAACCTTTACATTTACCACGGCAGGTGTTTATAATATTCAATTAGCATCCCAAAATACCACTTCTGGCTGTTCGGGTAGTTCATCCCAACAAGTAACTATTCAGGGAACGATTACACCAAGTTTTACAGCGAATCCTTTAACCAATTGTTCCCCAGCTTCAATTAATTTTACGAATACTACGGGCCTTGCAGGAACTTATACTTGGAATTTTGGAAATGGACAAACCTACACTGGACAAACACCTCCAGCTCAAGTTTATACGTATAGCGGCTTGTTCGATGTAACCCTTAGCGTAACAACTGCGGCTGGATGTACAGGAACCACAACAGTTAATGATTACATTAACATTACCAATATCAATGCAGGTTTTACGGCACCTATTCATAATGGCTGCGATCCCCTTGTCGTTCAATTTGTAGATACATCTACTACCCCAAACCTGGCAAATCCAATTGTTTCTTGGCAATGGAATTTTGGTAATGGCCAAACGTATAATGGTCAAACACCACCTCCTCAAACTTATCCAATTGGTTTATTCGATGTAACACTAATCGTAACATCTCAGTCGGGTTGTGTCGATACGGCTTTTTTCAATGATTATGTAACAGTGGGACATATTAATTCTGTTGGATTTACAGTTTTACCCCTTATATCTTGTGCTAGAACGGATGTTGATTTTACGAATACATCAGTAATTCTAACGCCTCATTTACCAAATGAAGTAACGTATTTTTGGGATTTTACAGAAGGGACTTCCACTCAAGAAAATCCTTCTTATCAATTTACTTCTGATACAGGCTATTTTAGTGTCACGCTAGTGGTTGATTTTAGGGGATGCAAAGATTCCATTACGATTGATTCTGCTGTATATATTTTGGCTCCGATTGCTAAATTCACTCCTTCTTCTTATTTGATTTGTAATCCCGGGTCTTTTCCTGTGAACATTACATTTACCGATGATGCCATCCATGGTGAATTACCGGACAATGTTAATATGACTTGGGAATGGGGGGATGGCACTCCAAATACGAATATTACAAACGCGGTCTTAGATGGGCCGAATAATGGGAATTCCACGCATAATTTTGCGGGCTATGGTTCCTATACAGTAGAACAAGTCGTCAGGAATTTTACAACTGGATGTAAGGATAGTATCACAAAAACGATCAATATTTCTCAGATTTCATCCCAATTTACCATGTCAAATGATTCGATATGTAAAAACGATTCGCTGTATTTATTTGATGGTAGTACAACTTGGTCCACCTTACCAAATCCTCACCCTTTAACGGATTGGATTTATTCAATGGGTAATGGCCAAATCGTTGATAATGGCCCAAATCCTTCCTATGTTTATACTACCTCAGGGAATTATATCATTACATTGGTCGTTTCGAATAGCGTTGGATGTACCGCCACAACTACCCATACCATCAAAGTACTCAATAATCCTTTTGGTATTTTATCTGCCGCGAACTCGGTCGGCTGTTCTCCTTTTTTAGTCAATTTTACGAATAGTTCTCTTTCCATCGGGAATGGTGCGCCCCTTGCTTCATTTACTACTACGTTTTCTGATGATAATACATCGGTAACCACCAACAGTGTAAATAGTCCAATATCCCATACTTTTAATGGTACAGGATCCTATTTTGCAACTATGGTTGCTGTAGATCAGTTTGGATGTGAATCTGTACCTGCCAATGTTCCGATAACTATTACTAAACCGATTGCATTTTACACGGTACCTAATGCCCTTTGTAACAATGATACCATTCAGGCAATTAATTCCTCAACTGGTGTAGGTGATCTAAGCTATGAATGGTTCTTGAACACAAATTCTTTTTCTATTGATACCAATGCTTCTGTAACTATTTCGGTGCCCAATCCAGTTGGATTAAGTACGCCATTTATATTGAGTTTAATAGTAGCAGATTCAAACGGATGCACGGATACCTTACTTCAAACGATTAATGTATCTACTCCCCAAGCCATTCCTTCTTATACTTTTTCGGGAGCAGTATTAAATGTAAATGGTGAATACGACTGTCCTCCATTGTTTTGTAACTTCACCGATGCCTCTCAGAGTTATGGTAATATTACTGGTTGGAATTGGACATTCGGAAATGGAAATACTTCCATATTAGAGAACCCTTCGAATACTCTTGTTAATAATGGAACGTTTGATCTTACCTTATCAATAACGGATCAATATGGTTGTACCGATGACACAACAATATTAAATTACGTAACTATTGGAGGTCCACTTGGGAACCCAGATTGGATACAAAACATCAACATCTGTGCTCAAGGAGCTAATTTTGTCATATCAAATGCATTAAACGTAGACAGTGTTTTATGGGACATGGGCGATGGCACATTCCAATATAATTCACTTAATTTCCAATATAATTATGTGACCCCGGGAACCTACGCGCCTAGCTGTACAATCATTAATTCAGATGGCTGCGAAATTTTTTACCAATTGGATACGATTTCAGTAGTAGATGATGGGTTGGATGCATTGTTTACAGCATTACCTAATCCGGCAGATATTAATGAGGTGGTTAATTATACTGATCAATCGACTTTTATGGGTTCTAATATTGTCAGTTGGACATGGAATCTAGGGAATGATTCATTGTACACGCTTGCCAATAATGCGTCTCAATCAGCTTTTTATTCGCTTGGCGGTGCTTACCCCATTACTTTAACAATTACAGATGCGCTTGGTTGCAGTGATACGTATGTAGTGATTGTCAACGTAAATGACCCTGACATTTGGGTACCCAACGTATTTACGCCCAATGGTGATGGAATCAATGATGTTTTAACGCTTCCTTTTCCAGCTTTTAAAAATTACAATTTTGAATTGTATAACCGTTGGGGAAATTCAGTTGTACTTCTCGAAAATCAGGTTGGAACGCAACTTCAGCTTTGGAATGGCTTAGATGATGGCGGTGATCCGTATAATGATGGGGTATATTTTTACCATATTACCGGCGAAATGTTGGGAGGTACCATAATTGACAAACATGGATTTGTTACTTTATTAGATTCCAAATAAATCACTTTCTGATTTTTCAAACTCCGCATCTATTTCTTTGGGATTATTAGAAGCAGCATTGTACGCTAAGACGTCGCAACGTTCATTTTCAGGATGGCCAGCATGGCCCTTAACCCAATGAAAGGTAAGGTTAAAATTGGTCTGAACCTCCAAATAACGCAACCATAAATCCTTGTTCTTTTTTCCTTTAAAGCCCTTTAATTTCCAATTATTTACCCATCGTTTGGTAATCGAATCGATCACATATTTTGAATCTGAATAAATTTCTATTGGATGATCTTTCGTTTTGATACTTTCCAAACCAATAATTACGGCTAATAATTCCATTCGATTATTGGTTGTTTTTCTGAAACCGCCAGAGATTTCTTTTTCTTTCTCATTGAATTTAAGGACAATTCCATAGCCTCCAGGCCCTGGGTTCCCTCTAGAGGATCCATCTGTAAAAAGTTTAATTTTCTTCATTCTCTTCTTCGTCAACATGTAATAAGTGCAACAAGCGATGCGCAATTGGGGAAATGAATATAGCAACAGTTGTCAGAAAGATTACTCCACTAAACAATGCGTAAGCCGAGGCGAATATTTTTGCTACATCTCCATTCATTTTATCTACAGGCCCCATTCCGGTTAAGATCATGGAGGCATTGTATAAGCTATCAATCCAATTTAACCTACCAAAATAATGGTACCCAACTACCCCAATTCCTAAAGAAAGAGCGAGCATCCCTAAAGCAAAAATCCCATAATTAAAAAGCCGTGTTAAAAACTGACTTATAGGAAGTGTATTTCTTTGTTTGGCGGTCTTTTTCATTTCTTTACTCTTTTCGGGTCAGCATTAATAAATGCTTTCCAGCTACCACCTTTTGAAACATTATGCGCACCAATTCCTTTTGAAAAGTGATGGCAAACGGCAACAGCTAATCCGTCTGTAGCATCTAGGTATTTAGGTAATTCATTTATATTTAATAGTTTTTGTAACATCGCAGCTACTTGTTCTTTGGAAGAACTACCGCTTCCAGTAATTGATTGCTTTATCCTGCGGGGCGCATATTCTTCGAAGGGAACATTATGATTTAAACTTGCTGCAATGGCTACTCCTTGCGCTCTTCCTAATTTTAACATGGACTGAACATTTTTCCCAAAAAATGGAGCCTCGATGGCCATTTCATCCGGTTTGTATTCTTGAATTAATCCATTAAGCCGATCAAGGATTCGTTTTAACTTGTCGGCATGATTGTCTAGCTTTGCTAATTGAATAATACCAAAATTTAACATAGTCATTTTGCCATCTTTCACATGGATAATACCATAACCCATCACGGCTGTACCGGGGTCAATTCCAAGAATTATTTTATCTTCAACCATTCAAATTAATATCATTGGTTAAAACTAATAAATTAAAGTCGGTTTTAGTAGTTGTAGCAAGAATTGTAGCATTTATTGCCGTTTGTTGCTTGCTCTTTTTTCAATTAAACAATAAGAGTGTTTCGTTTGATCAGTTAAGTATTATTCATTTTTGGCCATTAATTTTAACTATTTTTTTAGTGCCAATTAATTGGCTGCTTGAATACAAGAAATGGTTAATTCTTCTCACTAATATTGGTGAACAACGGAATGATTTGAGAAAACCTGCCTTTTATGCTGGAATGGTTTCGGGCTTGCTTACACCCGCAATGGCAGGTAATTTTTTAGGAAGAATTTACTATTTTCATAAAAGTAAAAGGTGGAAATTGACCATACATACCAGCACATCCAATTTCTCTCAGTTTTTAATTAGTATGTTCATAGGAGGAATAGCTTTTCTTTTTCTAGCGAGCACATCGGTATTCACAGTTTCTAATTTTCAGTTTACTGGAATTGTTTGTATCGTTATCTTTTCGTACGGACTTTATTTTTTTGGAGAGCGAATTATTCGCTTATTTCCAATAAAACGGCTGAAATTAATGGCCATTATGCTTAGTCGAGGCCCTTCAAGGATTCAACTTTTGCTGTTTTCATTTTTTAGGTATCTTCTTTTTTTACTCCAATTTTCACTCTGTATTTATGCGTTTACAGGATTTTTTTCGATTGAATTATTAGCGTTTATTGCACTTGTTTTTATGGCTGTAACGCTAAGTCCATCCTTTTTTTTGGGAAAAATAGTGGTGCGTGAATCGATCGCTGTGGCTATACTAGGGTTGGCAGGACTAGCTCCAATACCGGTTTTGTTTGCTTCAATTTCTACCTGGTTTTTTAATTTAATCCTACCGACCTTATGGGCGGCTATAAAAATAAAGCGATAAATGACTAACCTTTTTGCTATCTTTTTTTTAGTTATTTATGTTGGTTCAATGGGGAGCTTATTGCTGATTGGATGGCTGCGACAACAAAGAAAAGAAAGGGACGGCATGAATGGTAACATTTCCTTGGACAACATCACGGTTATTATTCCTTTCCGAAATGAAGCAGAACGGCTAAGCGGATTAATAAATAGTATTCTTTCAAGTTCTCAGCATGTCAAACAATTTATTTTTATTAATGACCACTCAACCGATAATTCTTCAGCAATAATTCAAGCAAGTTTGGCGGATTTGCCTATTTTTATTTTTGATTTACCTCTTGAGTTAACAGGAAAAAAACAAGCTATTAAATTTGGAATAAAACAGGCAAATACAGCATTCATTTTAACATTAGATGCTGATATATCATTTCACAACCATTATTTTGAGGCTTTGACTCAATTGAAATTGGCCGATTTATATGTTTTACCGGTAACAATTACGCCAATAAAATTTTGGCAGCATTTCCTTGAATTTGATCTAATTATTCTTCAGGCATTAAATGCGGGTGTTAGTGGGTGGTTTCGACCAATAGTCGCGAGTGGTGCTAATTTATTATTCTCCAAATCCTGTTATGATACTTGTTCTCGTTTAGAACTTCATGAACATATATCAAGCGGTGATGATATTTATTTATTAAGGGATTTTCGTACTGCAAAAAAACGTATTTATCTTTCAACGGATTTGGCTGTTCAGGTCGAAACAGAAGCGCCTCCATCTTTGCGTGAATTCTTACATCAACGTATTCGTTGGATTGCAAAGACGGGGCATGTCAAAGATACATTAGCGAATACAATCGCTATTTCCCAAGGAATTATTTCTGTTGTATTTTTTGGACTCCTCATTTACTTCTTTATTTCAACTAATTATTCCTTATTAGCACTGTTTTTTACAGCAAAATATTTGTTGGATGTTATTTTCTTCGCCCCTTCTTTTACACGAAATCGCCGGGCTTATTCGTTGTTATTTTTACCATTCTATCAATTGTTTTTTCCATTTTATTATTTGTTCCTTTTAATGCTACTTCCCTTTTTCTCTCCCAAATGGAAAGGCCGCATTGCAGGAATTACAAAGCAATAGACTCCATTAGTTATATTGTGTGTAAATTTGCCGTATGCGAATTCTCATGGTTTGTTTAGGAAATATTTGTCGTTCGCCTATGGCGGAAGGGTTGATGAAACGAAAAATTTCAGAAGCGGGCTTAAATTGGATGGTGGATTCTGCAGGAACAGCAGATTACCATGTAGGTGCTTCGCCGGACCATAGAATGATCGAAACGGGCCATAAATTTGGCACGCCAATACACACATTGAAGGGGCGACAATTTTGTGTCGATGATTTTGAAAGATTTGATGTGATTTATGCCATGGACAAGTCTAATTTTTCGAATATTTTGAGCTTGGCTCAGACAGAAACCCAAGTTGCTAAAGTTCGATTACTATTCGATGAAGTGTTTCCTAAATCGAGTAAAGAAGTCCCAGATCCTTATTATGGAACCATGGCTGATTTCGAGTCGGTTTACCATCTTTTGGACGATCTCACAGAACAAATAAAAAACAAATTAATCAATGACAAAACCAGGTAAGTTATACTTGATCCCCAATACGCTAGGGGGAGAGTCGGTTACGGATATTATCCCCGCTGATGTAATTAAATTAGCAACGTCTCTTCGTTTTTTCGCCGTTGAAGAAATTAAGTCTGCTCGTAGATTATTACGAAAAATGGACAGGGAGTTTCCAATCGACGACAGTACATTTTTTTTAATAAACAAAACAACCAAAGAGAGTGATTTAATGAAAATGTTGCTCGCTTTAACGCAGGGTAATAATTTGGGTATCATCTCTGAAGCTGGCTGCGCTGGTATTGCGGATCCGGGAGCTGATCTCGTTTCATTAGCGCATTCTCAAAACATTGAAGTCGTACCTTTAGTGGGTGCGTCATCTATCTTGTTAGCGTTAATTGGAAGTGGATTTTCAGGTCAACATTTTACGTTTCATGGTTATCTTCCAAGGGAACGGAAAGATAGGATTCGGAAAATGAAAGACATGGAAATGGATACAAGAAGGAATGGGGCAACGCATATTTTTATGGACACCCCTTTTCGAAGTATGCACGTGTTGGAAGATTTACTTAACGAGTGCGCTGATTCTACGCAATTGTGCGTAGCAGCAAATTTAACAACTCATAATCAACGTATTCAAACGATGTCTGTTTTAGATTGGCGCGAGAAAGCGTTTGATGTTACAAAAATTCCAGTAATATTTTTAATTGGTACGGGACAATAATACGTGTATTTAGCTTTTTTTAATTGCGATATAATAGATGGAAAAAACATTTCAAGAACAAATTAAAGAGGGAATCCCAACAAATATTCCCCGTTTGAAGGAATTCGATGCTACAATTAATCATGCTCCAAAACGAAAGGACATTTTAAATGTGGAGGAAAAAAAATTGGCATTGCGAAATGCGCTTAGGTATTTTCCGAAGGAACAGCATAGCGAATTGGCCAAGGAATTTTTGCAGGAGTTACACACCCACGGCAGAATTTACATGTATCGCTACATGCCCGATTATAAAATGTATGCTCGCCCGATAACTGAATACCCAGGAAAATCATTGCAAGCAAAGGCAATTATGTTAATGATTCAAAATAATCTTGACCCTGCTGTTGCTCAACATCCACATGAATTAATTACGTATGGTGGCAATGGTTCTGTGTTCCAAAATTGGATTCAGTATCGCTTAACGATGAGTTATTTAGCTGAAATGACGGATGATCAAACTTTAGTGATGTATTCTGGTCATCCAATGGGATTGTTTCCTTCGCATCCAAAAGCACCAAGGGTGGTAGTTAGCAATGGCATGATGATTCCTAATTATTCACAACCGGACGATTTAGAAAAATTCAATGCATTGGGGGTAACTCAATACGGTCAAATGACAGCGGGTTCATATATGTACATTGGTCCTCAAGGCATCGTGCATGGAACAACCATAACAGTACTAAATGCCATTCGTCGTTTATCAAAAACAAATGATGATGCAAAGGGAAAACTATTTGTAACTGCTGGCTTAGGTGGAATGTCTGGGGCACAACCAAAAGCGGGAAATATCGCTGGCGTAATTAGTGTAACGGCAGAAGTGAATGCTAAGGCTGTTCACACACGCCATTCGCAAGGATGGGTAGACGAAGTAATCGACAATATAGAGGAATTATGTACGCGCGTTCAAAAAGCAAAAATGAATAATGAAGTGGTTTCTATTGCTTTTCATGGTAATATCGTTGCTGTTTGGGAGGCTTTTGATAGCGCCGAAATTAAAATTGAGCTGGGTTCAGATCAAACCTCTTTACATAATCCATGGGCCGGCGGCTACTATCCAGTGGGTTTATCTTTTGAAGAAGCGAATGAATTAATGGCCACTGACCCCATCCAATTCAAGGTGTTTGTGCAAGAAAGTTTGTGTCGCCACGCAGCGGCGATCAATAAGCATACAGAAAAAGGAACTTATTTTTTTGATTATGGAAATGCTTTCTTATTGGAAGCATCACGAGCAGGCGCTAATGTAATGGCTAAGAATGGGGTTGATTTTAAATATCCCTCATATGTTCAAGATATCCTTGGCCCGCTTTGTTTTGATTATGGATTTGGACCATTTCGCTGGGTATGTACTTCTGGAAAAAATGAAGATCTAGCGAAAACAGATGCGATTGCTCTACAGGTATTAGAAGAAATGATGATTGATGCTCCCATAGAAATTCAACAGCAATTAGCCGATAATATTAAATGGATAATAGGTGCCCAAGAAAATAAATTAGTGGTAGGATCACAAGCGAGGATTTTATATGCGGATGCAGAAGGAAGGATGAAAATTGCATCGGCATTTAATACGGCGATTCAAAAGGGAGAAATTGGACCAATAGTATTAGGGCGTGATCATCACGATGTTTCAGGAACAGATTCTCCCTACAGGGAAACTTCTAATATTTATGATGGCTCTAGATTTACAGCTGATATGGCGATTCAAAATGTAATTGGTGATAGTTTCCGTGGTGCAACTTGGGTTTCTATCCATAATGGCGGCGGTGTAGGATGGGGTGAAGTTATAAACGGAGGTTTTGGAATGTTGATTGATGGAAGTTCAGATGCGGAAAGAAACATTCATATGATGCTTCATTGGGATGTTAATAATGGTATTGCACGCCGTAATTGGGCAAGAAATGAAAATGCCACTTTTGCCATTAAACGCGCGATGGTTGCCGAGCCATTATTAAAAGTGACCTTGCCAAATTTGGTGGAGGAGGACACGATGAATAATTTGTCTTTTTAATAGCTTTTTTTCTTAGCTTTCGCTTGTTTGTTTTTGGATTGATTGAATCGATACCCTCCGACTAATTTTAAACTGTAATAGTATTGTCTGTAAACAAGATCATTAAATCGAATTGATTTATTGTCAAAGTCGGTAACAAACATTAGAAATACTTCATCGGTTGAATAACCTGCAATGAATCGAATGTCATACCTAGGTGCTAATCCAAGAAATCCTCTTGTTGATGAATTTGGTAAGGTGTAAACTTTTCCTTGTATAACCCCTCCCAATCCAAACCAGCCTGAAATTTGCCAGTTTTTAAATCGATTTGCATAGGCGTAACCGGGGACCAACCCAAAGTCGATAGAAGAGAAATTGATCGCTTGTGTTTGACTGTTGGCTGGATTTTGTAATTGTATAGGTATAATGCTTTTGTTTCCATTTTCTATTCCGAAAACATTACAGGTGCCTTTCAGATACCATGTTTGTACTTTCTGTTTGAAATGAGCTCTTTTCCCTAATAAGGCATTCATTTTGAAGTTTACGTTGTCAAAATACCACGTGTTGAAAGAGAAATTAAAAGCGCCTGTTTCGGGTTTTATTTCATTCGGATACAGGCTATTTTGGCTAGTGTCCCAAGCGGTTGCGTCTTTTATCGCATAACCATCAAGGATTTTATATTCTAAGTCTAAATATACCTTTTTGTAGGTGTAATCTATTCCTAAATTAAATTGTCTTGTTTCGCCATAATCTGCTTTAGGTCGCACATTTCCCAAAACTGGAAAGGCAACCCGCATCGAAAACCATTTGTAGGCAAAGCCGATTCCTAAGATTGGCTTGAAATTGTTTTTGTAGCTGATTTTACGAATCGAATTGGAATAATTGTTCCGTATGGTGAAGGGAGCGGTACTCATTCCAAGATCAGCATAAATAACTTTAGCGTCGCGAAAATCTTCAATATAAACCGCGTTTTCTTGGGCGAAATTTACTGTACAAAACAGTAAAAAAAACAGATTACTTAGTAATGCCTTCAAGGTGTAAAATAAAAGCAAAAACCTTTGCAATTTCTAGTCGTTCATTTTGTCGCCCTGATCCTCCACCATGACCAGCATCCATATTGCAATCGAATACTAAGGCATTGGAGTCTGTTTTATAGTCCCTGAGTTTAGCTACGTATTTTGCGGGTTCCCAATATTGTACTTGTGAATCATGATACCCTGTTGTGATGTACATGGATGGATAATCCATAGGGTGTATATTGTCATAGGGTGAATACTTTAACATGTAATAGTAAAATTCAGGATCGTTAGGATTCCCCCATTCTTCCCATTCGCCAGTGGTTAATGGAATTGTTTCATCTAACATGGTCGTTACCACATCCACAAATGGAACCTGGCTAACAATACCTTTCCATAAATAGGGGGCCATATTTGTAACGGCGCCCATCAGCAATCCGCCAGCGCTTCCTCCTTGGGCATAAATTTTATCCTTGTCGCAATAACCCATATGTCCCATGAATTCTGCCGCATTGATAAAGTCCGTAAACGTATTTATTTTCCGTTGGAATTTTCCGTTTTCATACCATTCTTCCCCCATATATTTACTACCACGGATGTGCGCAACGGCGAAAACAAATCCCCTATCAAGTAAGCTTAATCTTGTAGCACTAAAAACATCCGGTAACGTGTACCCGTATGAACCATATCCATAAAGTAGGCAGGGTGCTTTACTAAGTTCAATCCCTTTTTTGTAAACCATACTTATAGGAATTTTTGTGCCATCATTTGCAGTGGCCCAAATTCGCTGAGAAGCATAGTTTTCCGGTAAAAAATTGGTGTCGATAAGTGCTTTTCGAAACCAAAGCGTTTGTTCACCTGAAACTAAATTATATTGGTAAACCGAAGCTGGGGTAGTCATCGAATTATAATTATAGAAAATACTTGTAGCGTTTATATCATCATTTAGTCCTAAGCCGACATAATAGGTTTCTTCATTAAAGGAGATGTAGTTTTCCACGCCATCTTTTAGATTTTTTAGTTTCAGTTTTAACAAGCCATTTTCCCGTTCTTCTAATAAAAGAAAGTCCTTGAAGCAGGAAATAGATTCAATCAATACTGATGGATTGTGGGCAATAAATTCAGAACAATCAGCGATGGCCTTTGGTGGGGTGCTTGAAAAACAGACTTTTTTATTGCTTGATTCGTAATTGCTGAGAACATAAAATCCATTCGTGTGATCAGAAATTTCATAAATATGACCAGCTGATCGTGGAATGAATATCGTGGGCAATGTGCTTGGATTATTTGCATCAATCCATTGCTCTTCTGATGTGGTAGAACTATAGGAATAGATCAAGATTAGTCGTTTTGTCTTGGAATTCCCTATTCCAACACTGAATTTTTCATCTTTTTCTTCAAAAACCAACACGTCTTTTGATGCATCAGTACCTATTTCATGCCTAAAAACCTGAAATTCTCGTAATGTTTGGGGATCCTTTTTTATATAAAAAATGGTCTTGTTATCATTTGCCCAAACAATAGTTCCGTTTGTTTCTTTTATTTTATCATTTAGAAATTTCCCTGTTTTATTAATTCTAAAACTAATATCATAATTTCTCCTTCCTAGAAAATCTTCACTTACCGCTAATAATTTATTGTCTGGCGATGGCACCCAATCGGCTAATTCGTAGAAAGAGTTGTTTTTTGCTCGTAGATTCTCATCGAAAAACACAGTCTCTTTTGAATTTTCTAAGAGAATTATCTTTTGATAATCTAACTTCTCTTCGTTTCTAACTTGGTATTTTTTTCCATTTAAGATAAAGGGCGCACTGATCTCATTGGGATTTATGCGTTGATCAAATTCCGTCATTACTGTTGTAACTAAGCCTTGAAGCGGGGCAAAATAAGCTTCAGCATTCTTGTTTTCTTGCCCTAAATATTCCAGTACTTCTTTTGAATCGCGTTCCTTCATCCAAAAATAATTATCTGTCCTATGGTGCCCATGGATGGATAAGTCATGGGGTATTTTAGCTGCTTTTATTACTGAATTTTGAGAGTGAAGTGTCATGGTAATTATGAAAGTAGAGCTTAGTAAAAGAAAGGATTTCATAGGCTATGTTTGAAAAACAAAACTAATCAAAACTTTACACTTCTGTGTTCGCTTTGCCTCATTGAAAAACTTAGCTAACTTTGTTTCATGAAATCCTTGTATAAGTTCCTTATTAATAAACTTCCTCGTCCGATTCTGATTCGCTTAAGCTATGTTTTTAAGTTTTTTGCACCTTTGATGTACCGAGGTAATAAGGTGGAATGCCCAGTTTGTGAGCGGTCTTTCTCAAAGTTTTTGTCTTATGGATCTAATGTGGCATACAGAGATAATGTCTTGTGCCCTTATGACCTTACATTGGAAAGGCATCGTTTAATGTGGCTGTATTTAAAAAAAGAGTCTAATTTTTTTGGACCCGAAAAGTTGTCATTACTTCATATCGCACCAGAACAATGTTTCATCCCTAAGTTTAAAAAACAAGCCAATTTAACCTATCTCACAGCTGATTTACTTTCTCCTATAGCAGATTTGCATTTCGATGTCCACCAAATTCCATTAGAAGACGATTCTTTTGATGTCCTTTTTTGTAACCATGTTATGGAGCACGTTGTTGACCCAATTCAATGCATGAAAGAGTTTTTCCGTGTATTAAAGCCAGGTGGCTGGGCAATTATGCAAGTTCCTCAAGATATGAGCAGGGCAATTACCTATGAAGATGCAAGTATTACCTCTCCAGAAGAACGAGAAAAACATTTTTGGCAATACGACCATGTGCGTCTTTTCGGAAGGGATTATCCTCAATGGATTGAAAAAGCAGGTTTTCAAGTAAAGGAGTATCGATTGGCAGATTCCTACAGTGAAGCGCAAATAGATAAATTCCGTATTTCAATGGATGAAATTTTATACATTGCCTTCAAACCACTTTAGGCAATGAAAAGCAAAAGGACGCCTTATTTTTTGCTTATTATAATTAGTTTTCATGTTGTATTTTTGTTCTTCTCTTGCACGCCTAATCGCGTTCTCCCGATTGCAATTCCAACACCAGCGGATAATCCAATTACCGATGCTAAAGTTGATTTAGGTAGGCAGTTGTTTTTTGACAAAAGGCTTTCGATTAATAATTCGGTCTCTTGTGCTACATGCCACAACCCTAAATTTGCAATGACGGATCGTTTGCCCATAAGTAAAGGTGTCTACGGCAGGGTTGCATTTCGCAATGCTCCATCCATTCTAAATGCTGGTTTTTTAAAAACAATGATGTTTGATGGTCACGTTCCAAGTTTAGAAATGCAGGCCATTGTTCCACTCCAAGATCACGCGGAAATGGGACATGATTTGAGAGTGCTTATTCCCAAATTAAGAGGTATTGCATCGTATCAAACTGCCGCTAGAGAAATATTTAATAGGGACTTTGACGCTTTCGTTTTAACAAGAAGTTTAGCAGCTTTTGAACGGACGCTCGTTTCATTTCAATCAAAATTTGATCTTTATTTGGCTGGGGAATCGGATGCCCTAACCAAATCTCAAAAGCGCGGATGGGCACTTTTTTCTGGCGCTTTAAATTGTGTTTCCTGTCACCCACCGCCTTTTTTCACTAGCTATGAAGTGGCAAATAATGGACTGTATCAAGTTTATGGGAAAGATGAAGGTCGATTCAGGATTCACAATGATTCCTCAGACATTGGAAAGTTTAAAATTCCTTCCCTACGTAATGTAGAACTCACTTTTCCTTATATGCACGACGGCTCAATGACAACCATTGATGATGTATTGAATCATTATATGCAAGGAGGAAAGCACCACAAAAATCAAGATAAAAGAATTCGCGCATTTCTATTATCTAGCCAAGACCGACAAGATATAAAGACTTTTCTTAATAGTTTAACAGATACCAGTTTTATCAACACAATTTATGGAGGAAAATCAATTGTTTTTCCCTCATTCTAAAAACGGCAACTATCTTTACAGAATGCAGCACTTAAAAAATGAAATCACCAATCGATTTGGAACGGAGAATGTATCGTTAATTAGCAATGAATCAGGTGAGTTTTTATTAATCAACTCAAACGATTTTTCGGGTTCTTTATTAATAACCACCAATCTTTCAGATTATAAAATGAGGGTGCATGAGAAACATAAGGGGGAGGAGTATGCTGAATTGTATTTCCTTTTACCTAGCTATTGGGATGTTCATGCAGTCGATAACCCAACCATGAATTGGGTATTCCCTTGGTTAAATCGCGTCCAATTATATGTTAAAAACAATAACACTTGGTTAGGTCATGGGCATACGATGCCTTGTGGTAAAGAAATGCAAAGTTTGTCACCAACGATGGCTCAAAATCATTTTATTGTCTCTAAGCCTATAGCTTGTGAAAAGCATCTTAGCCCGATAAAGTTAGCTGATAAAACCATTCATTTTTTAGCCCTTATTCCATTATTCCCAGATGAAATGGATTATAAGCAAGGAAAAGGAACCGTTAAATTATTTGACAAATTTAGAACTCATGGCGTTACTGAAAAACTCGATGATTATAGAAAATCGACCTTGAAAACCAAATGGAAATTTTTTGGAAAATGAGAGGGATTTGGAAGGCACACGGAGCGTTATTACTTGTTAATTTATTGTATGCCGCAAGTCATGTGATTGCAAAAGATGTCATGCCGAATTATTTATCCCCAAACGTATTTATACTATTAAGGGTAAGTGGAGCTTGTCTGCTTTTTTGGTTGATGTTTCGGTTATTCGCCTACGAAAAAGTGGAGGGAAAAGATTTTTTTTACTGGCCATCTGTGGACTTTTTGGCGTAGCGATTAATCAGTTGTTTTTCTTTCATGGGCTCAATCAATCTTCGGCTTTTAATGCCGGGATAATTATGGCGTTTAATCCTATAATTGTGATTGTGTTGGCATTTTTTATACTGAAAAATAAAATAAATTATCGCCAATTAATAGGGGTGCTTTTGGGTGCAATTGGCGCTATCTTATTAACTATGAACAGTTTTAAGGACAACCCTTCTACCTTTATGGGGGATGTTTTTCTGGTGGTAAATACGATCTCTTATGCCTTGTATTTAATTTTGGCCAAGCCGCTAATGGTTAAGTACCGCCCCCTAACGGTTGTAACATGGGTATTTACTTTTGGACTTTTCTTCGTGTTATTATTTCCTCCTATGTTAGGGGATCTAAGAAACACTAATTTTAGTGTGATCCCTATGAATATTGTTGGAATAATTATTTATGTAATAGTTGGGGTTACTTTTTTAACCTATTTACTTACGATGTACGGATTAAAGCATTTAGGACCCACCATTTCAAGCACCTATATTTATGTTCAACCGGTAATGGTCATATTTTTTACGATTATTTTTGCAACCTTAAATTGGACGTCGAAGGATGCTTCTTCGAGTATTACAATGTTAAAATTCCTTTTTATGATGCTAATATTTATGGGTGTTTATCTTTCTGGATCAAAAAAAAAATAAAAATGATGCGATCTCTACTTCTCGTTTATGGGCTATTTTGCGCCACAGCCACTTTTTCTCAAAAAAAAGCAATTGATCACAAGGCTTATAATCATTGGAACAAAATTGAAAAACAAGTTATTTCAACTGATGGAAACTGGATTGCTTATGAAACTACGCCATTAAAAGGGGATGGGTTCGTTTGTGTATATAATGTGTTAACAAATAAAACCGATACTATTCTAAGAGGGAAAGATCCAATGTTCAATGCCCATTCAAAATTATTGATCGTTAAAATTACTCCTGGCTATGATACGTTGAGGAATTGTGAATTTAAGAAAGTCGAGAAAACGAAATGGCCCAAGGATTCACTGTATATTTTAGACCTGAGTACGCAGAAAAGCCTTAAAATCGCTAAATTAAAGCAATATAAAATTTCAGAAGATGGCGGAAGAGTTGCCTACCTAACCGAAGCAGCGAAGATTGCACCTGCAAAAAAAAAGTGGTACTGCCCATTTCAAAAAAAGGAACAGCCAGTACCTAAATCTAATGGTGGATTATTAGTAGTGTTGAATAATTCGTTGGAAAAAGAATATGAAAAAACACAAGTTACGGAGTTTGAATTCACGCCGAAAGGGGAATGGCTTAGTTTTATTACGCACCAAAAAGTCAAATCAGACTCTTTCTCTCTACATTTTTATGATTTTACCTCAAAAAGTAGTCATCAATTAAAAAATGAAACGGCCTACAAATTGCCTGCATGGAGCCCAGACTTTTCAAAAGTCGCATTTTTAAGCTCTTCCGACTCTTCGAAAACAAAGCAATATTTGCTTCATTTAATGTCTACTGCAGATTGGGTTGATTGGGTAATTGGGGATTCCTTAACCAAGGAAATTGAACAAACGAAAGGGATCAGTGAAAACAGGGCGCCTTTTTTTAGTAAAAAAGGAAACTATTTGTTTTTTGGGGTAGCGGATCGAGTAAAAGTCGTAAAGGATACCTTGCTAAATTCGGAAAAAGTACACTTGGATATTTGGCATTATCAAGATGATCGAATTCAGCCACAGCAATTGGTTCAGTTAAAAGAGGACCTTAAAAAGAATGATTTATTTGTGTTGAATATGGAACAAAAAAAGTTCCTTAAGCTAAGTGATGATACCTTGAGAGTTTATGTTGATGAAAATCTAATGGGTGATTTTTTACTAGCAACATCTAATAAACGGTATGCCATTCAATCGCAATGGAGTGCGCCTGCGTTGGAAGATGTTTACCGTATTCATTTACCAACTGGGGAGAAAACGTTGATAAAGGCTGCCCAAGGTTTCGGCGGCGCCTTGTCTCCAAAAGGACATTTCTATTCTTATTTTGATGCAACTAGCAAAAACCATTTTTTAGTTGATCTGGATAAGAAAACGGAAACATGTGTCACTTGTGAGGTGAAAAATGTAACATGGCACGAGGACATAAATGGCCAGCCAATGTTGGAAGGGCCAATCCGAGATCTGCAATACGTTGCTGGAGAAGATAATTTTATTGTTTCTTCTGAATTTGATCTTTGGAATTATTCCCTTGAAACGAAAAAACTAACTTGTTTGACAGCTAATGAAGGAGCGCTACATGGTATTCGCTTATCGCTTACTAAATGGGAATCAGATAGCGTCTATGTTGATTTAAATGATTGTTATGTAAAAGGCTTGAATACTATAACAAAAGGCAGTCATGTTTTCAGCTTTCAAAATCATAATGGTCATATAGATTTCAGAGAACTTTACCAAACAGATCATACCATTATCTCCTTGCTTAAGTCAAAAAATAATAAGCAAATCATGTTGCGGAAAATGAATATTTTTCAATACCCTGAAATCACTTTAATGGACAGTCTCTTTTCAGATGAAAAAATTATCTCTAATACCAATCCTCAGCAAATGGATTACAATTGGGCAACGGTAGAGTTGGTAAAGTGGAAGGGATATGATGGCACTTCATTAGAGGGTTTAGTGTATAAGCCGGAAGATTTTGATTCAACTAAGAAGTATCCTCTTCTCATTTATTATTATGAATTAAATGCGGATAATTTACATAATCATCTTGCCCCAAAACCTTCATCAAGTACCATAAATCCAGTTGAATATGCTTCCGCAGGCTATTTGGTTTTTATCCCAGACATTCGTTACAAGGCGGGTTTACCAGCAAAATCTGCCTATAATTGTATCATGAGTGGAACTGATTTCTTATTAAAAAGATTTCCTGTTGATTCATTAAAAATGGGATTACAAGGCCAAAGTTGGGGCGGATATCAAACGGCTCAATTAATTACCATGACGAATAGGTATGCTGCAGCAATGGCTGGCGCTCCTGTTGGGAATATGTTTTCTGCCTATGGTGGGATTCGGTGGGGCTCAGGTTTGAATCGACAATTTCAATACGAATCAACTCAAAGCAGGATCGGCAAGACGATTTGGCAGGCGCAAGATGCTTACCTTGAAAACTCACCCCTTTTTCATCTTCCAAATGTGAAAACCCCACTTTTATTAATGCACAATGATATGGATGGCTCTGTTCCTTGGTATCAAAGTATTGAAATCTACAATGGAATGCGCCGTTTAAATAAGCCTTGTTGGTTGTTGAATTATAACAATGATGACCATAACTTAACCAAAATGCCTAATAAAATGGACTTAAGTATTCGAATGCGACAATTTTTTGACCATTTTCTTTTGAATAAACCAGCTCCAATGTGGATAACAGATGGCTTACCAGCAACAAAAAAAGGAATTATAACGGGTTATTGATTTTTGAATGAACAGTATTGACTTCTATTTGTTATAAGAATATGAAAAGGTTTTTAATTGTTTTCTTGCTTTATACTTCGGTTGTAAATGCGCAATCAGGAGAAACTAAAACAGCCTATTTTGCAAGTGGTTGTTTTTGGTGCACTGAAGCCATCTTTGAGTTGATTGTTGGTGTAAAATCGGCGGAGTCTGGATATACTGGCGGTAAGACCATAAAACCAACTTATGAGCAGGTTTGCTCCGGAAATACGGGCCATGCAGAAGCGATAAAAGTAGTGTATTATCCTTCGACTGTTACTTATGAAAAATTAGTGAGGGCCTTTTTTGAATCGCATGATCCATCCACTTTAAATCAGCAGGGTCCAGATAAAGGAACGCAATATCGGTCTGCTATTTTTTACCAAAATGAAACCGAAAGACAACTGGCTTTAACGTATATTAAGGAATTGAAGGCAAAGAAAACGTTTAAAGCAATTACTACCGAAGTGGTTCCCTTTACCGTATTTTATCCTGCTGAATATTACCACCAAGATTATAAAAAGAAAAACCCTAACAATGGCTATGTTCAAGCAGTGAGCAAGCCAAGGATCTTTGCTTTTAAAAAGAAAACTAAATTATTACTTCATGAATAAATGGATGCTATCTCTTCTCGTTATAGTGGTTGTTTTTTTGGTATTTCAACTTGTCGTGTCTATGAAAACCAGTGATATAGAAACACCGAAATATGAAGTGTTGAAAAAATATCCGCTTTTTGAATTAAGGCAATATGAATCAATGATGCTTGCGACCACGAATCTAGGCCCAACTAGTTTTGATGAAAAAGGAAGTGAAGGGTTTAGGACAATTGCGTCGTACATTTTTGGTAAAAACAAATCAAATGAAAAAATTGCCATGACTGCTCCTGTCATTTATCACGCAGATTCTATGTCGACTTTATCTTTTGTTGTGCCGAGAAGTAAGGCGAAAGGGGAAATGCCTATTCCAATTGATTCCAATTTAACATTTGTTGTTCAAGCACCAAAACTAATGGTTGTGCTGGATTTTGGGGGATTTGTAAATGATGAAAAAATCGCCGCACGTATGGCGGATCTAAAAACGGCAGCGTTGAAAGAAGGCTTTCAAATCAAAGGTAAGGGCTTTTATTTTGGTTATAATCCACCTTGGCAATTGATCGGAAGAAAAAATGAAGTGGCTTTCGAACTGGAAAGTGTGAATTAGTAGTTTCTTTTTCTCAATTTTGTATCTTATTTTATGGAATGGAGAAATTAATGAATTACATAGATGGTGCTTATTGCCCGCCCATCAATGCGCAATACTTCGACAATATAAATCCAGCGACCGGAGAGGCGTATTGCCTTATTCCTGATTCAGATGAAAATGATCTCGCCTCAGCAGTTTCGGCAGCAGATAAAGCATTCCCGACTTGGTCAAAAATGCCTGCGGAAGAACGAAGTAAGATGTTGGTTCGTTTCTCTGAGGGAATTGAAAAAAGAATGGAGCTGTTGGTTGCAGCTGAGTCTAAGGACAATGGGAAGCCAATAACACTTGCCAGACACGTTGATATTCCGAGAGCAGTTTCTAATTTCCACTTTTTTGCCTCTGCTATTATTCATTTTTCTTCCGAATCTCATTACATGGAAGGCGTTGGCGTTAATTACACAACAAGGAAACCAATTGGAATTGTTGCTTGTATCTCCCCTTGGAATTTACCATTGTATCTTTTTACATGGAAAATTGCCCCCGCACTGGCAGCTGGAAATTGTGTTATTGCAAAGCCAAGTGAAATAACGCCATATACGGCAACAATGTTAGGTGAAATTGCTACCGAAGCAGGTTTGCCCCCAGGCGTGCTTAATATATTGAATGGCACCGGAGCAAAAATTGGTGACGCGATAATTAGACACCCAAAAATTAGTGCAATTTCATTCACTGGTGGTACGGCTACAGGGGAACATATTGCAAGAACAGCGGCTCCAATGTTTAAAAAACTTTCTTTGGAATTAGGAGGAAAAAATCCCACCATTATTTTTGACGATTGTGATTTTGACGATGCGCTAAAAACAACCATTCGGTCTTCGTTTTCCAATCAAGGGCAAATTTGTTTATGTGGATCTAGAATATTTGTTCAAAAAGGAATTTATGAAAAATTTAAGCAGGCATTTGTAGCGAAAGTAGCCACTTCAATTGTTTCTTTTCCCGAAGATCCAAAAGCTAATCTCGGTGCAATCGTTTCTGAAAGTCACTTAACTAAAATCTTATCCTATATTGATTTAGCGAAAAAAGATGGAGGGAAAATTTTGACTGGAGGAAACAGGGTGTTTTTGCCCGCTCCTTATGATAAAGGTTATTACCTAGAACCAACCACAATTGAATCCTTGCCATATGATTGTAAAACTAATCAAGAAGAAATTTTTGGACCTGTGGTTACAATCATGCCGTTTGACACGGAAGAAGAGGTGTTAATGATGGCAAATTCAACAAAATATGGATTGGCTAGTTCTGTTTGGACGACAAATGTTAAAAAGGCACATCGCATTGCAGATCAATTAAATATGGGAATTGTATGGGTAAACGCTTGGTTGATTAGGGATCTACGAACTCCTTTTGGTGGCATGAAAGCATCTGGTGTTGGGCGAGAAGGTGGCTTAGAAGTGCTTCGCTTTTTTACGGAGCCCAAAAATATTTTTATTAAAGTAGACTAATTAACCGCTTCAACAGATTTAATATCAGGAACCATTTTTTTAACTGCTTCCTCTATTCCAGCTTTTAGCGTCATTTCACTCATGGAACAATCTAGACACGAACCGCTAAATTTCACCTGCACAACAGCATCATCTGTAATTCCTACGAAAGAAACATCCCCACCATCAGCATGTAAAAATGGCCTTATTTGCTCTATAGCAAGTAATACTTTTTCTTTAATGTAATCTTTATCCATTGGTGCTTACTTGTGATTTTTGTCGGTCTAAGGATGCTAATTCTGTTATAAAGGTATTAACTAATTCGTCAAATGCAATAGACATAATGGTATCGTCCTGAAAAACAGCTGGTCTGCCGGCATCTCCCGCTTCTCTTAAGCTCTGAACCAAGGGAATGGCACCTAGAAATGGCACATTCATACCACTAGCTAAATTTTTTGCTCCATCACGGCCAAAAATATAATACTTGTTTTGCGGCAATTCCTCGGGAGTAAACCAAGCCATGTTTTCTATTACGCCAATTATGGGCACTTTTATTCCATCCATTTTAAACATGTTAATTCCTCTTCGAGCATCTGCCAAGGCAACTTCTTGAGGTGTACTAACAATCACCACACCGTCTAAAGGTGCTGTTTGTATTAAGGATAAATGAACGTCGCCTGTTCCCGGAGGGAGATCTACAAGAAGGAAATCTAATTCTCCCCAATGGGCATCTGTGATCATTTGTGTTAAGGCTTTTGATGCCATTGGCCCTCGCCAAACAACGGCATTATCTTGGTCGGTAAAAAAACCGATTGAAAGTATTTTTATCCCGTAATTTATAATTGGCTCAATTAATTGTTTGTCATTAACATCAATCATTTTTGGTCTTTTTCCTACCAAATCAAACATGGTAGGAATCGATGGACCATAAATATCAGCGTCTATTATCCCTACACGAAATCCTTTTTTAGCAAGACCTCCAGCGATATTTGATGTGATGGTTGATTTACCAACACCGCCTTTTCCGGATGCAATGGCGATGATTTTTTTTACGTCGGGTAATATTGAACGTACTTTCTTATCGGTATCTATTTGCTTATTGTTAACCTGGCAGCTTACCGTAATCTCATTCCCTAGAGCCCGCCCTAAATTAAAAATAACCGCTTCTTGCATTCTTTTACGCGCATGAAGTGCCGGATTTGTTATGGAAATCGTTACAGAAATGGTTTGGTCAGTAAACTGGATATCATCCACCAAATCGGCTGTTACTAATCCTAATTTTAAATCGGGGTCTTGAATTTTTTCTAATAAATCCAAAATGGATTCTCGCGTTATGGTCATTTTATTATTTTTAATGATGCAACAGATTTTTCCATGAGCTCACTGACTTTTCTAGAATCTCCCTCATCTTTGTTTTTTATTTCATAATATACATTCCCTAATTTTTTTATCGCATAAAGATGATAGGTGATATGTTTAGACTCCTCATTGGTTATCTCCAACGTATTTTTTTTAATTTGTCTACTGTAAAGTATCACTCCATTTTTTTCACTGATGATCTTGATATCAAATAAATCACTAGAATTCATTTTTTTCTTGAAATCATGCATTAACATGGAATAATCGCCATAGTCTTCCATGTATAATATAAAATTAGGACCCGCTGATATTTTCCATTTAAAATCTTCTTCATGCGTAATGATTGGCTTAAATGAGGCGCCAATACCTGCCGTTTCATCAGGCACTTTTATTGTCGCTCTGAAATCATATTCGGACAAGTTTAATTCGCTAAATTGATAATATTTATCTGATTCTTGATTCAATTGCTCCTCTGTTAGTTCTTCCTCCGCTTGGCCTGCACAAGAACTAAGCAACAAAAATGATAGTGTAATAACCCAATATGTTTTTATCTTACTATTTTTCACAAGCAAATGTAATAAATTAAGATTGTTAGCTTTGTCTAATAAAATAATATAATGGATAAATTTGAAATTAAATTAGGTGCGATTCTATTTGCTTTAGCAATAATGTTTGGTGCATTTGGCGCTCACGCTTTAAAGGAATTGGTAAGCGAAGATGCGCTAAATACGTTTGAAATCGGTGTTCGATATCAATTTTATCAAGCATTAGGATTCTTATTCTTGGGTTTAGGTAAAGAGAAATTTGGGTTTAGTTTAAGAGCAATTTCTATTGGAATGTTAATTGGGCTATCTCTTTTTTGTGGCTCTATTTACGGCATTGCCTTAAAAGAAATAATTTCCTTTCCTGTATCTTTTTTAGGTCCAATTACTCCCATTGGTGGCGTTATTTTAATCTTTTCTTGGGGGAGATTGATAACCAAATTTTATAAATAATTAGGCCTGATCTCTTGGCTTATTTCAACTAGTTAAACAATTCCCTCCCCCATTTCTTTATTAAAATTTATTGAGGTGGTTAATTTGAATGGTTTTTTTAGTGCATTTTTATCCTTAAATTCTTAACTTTGTTGCTATTAATTAGTGATAGAGTAGCATGGATAAGGTCTCGTATTTGGGTAGTGCAGATATTAATGCAATTGAATTTTTATATAATCAGTATTGTTTAGATCCTGAAAGTGTTGATGAAGGCTGGAAAAAGTTTTTCGAAGGCTTCGAATTTGCAAAAACAGTTTATGATGCTGAGGGATCAATTCCTGAAAATTTCCAAAAGGAATTTAAGGTTATTAATTTAATTAATGGCTATCGTACGCGAGGACATTTATTCACAAAAACGAATCCTGTAAGAGAAAGAAGGAAGTACTCTCCTACATTAGACATTGAAAATTTCGGCCTTAAGGAAACGGACTTAATGGAAAAGTTTCAAGCAGGAAATGACCTAGGCTTAGGAATTACTACTTTAAAAAATATTATTACTCACCTGGAATTGTCTTATTGTCTTTCTATTGGAGTTGAATTTATGTACATACGAACTCCAAAAAGAGTCGAATGGCTGAAGGCAAAGATGGAGGCGGTAAATAAACCAGTATATTCGAAAGAACAAAAGCGTAGTATTTTTAATAAATTAAATCAAGCAGCAAGTTTTGAGCATTTTTTAGGAAAGAAATTCGTCGGACAAAAAAGATTTTCAATTGAAGGGGGTGAAGCACTCATTCCAGCATTGGACGCGCTGATTCATAAAGGTTCTGAATTAGGATTGAGCTATTTTGTCATGGGAATGGCACATAGAGGTCGTCTAAATACGCTAGCAAATATTTTTCAAAAAAGACCACAAGATATTTTTTCCGAATTCGAAGGAAAAGAATTTGAATTTGAGTCAGCTTTTGACGGAGACGTTAAGTATCACCAAGGCTTTTCATCAAAAATAACATTGTCAAATGGTAAGGAAATAGGCGTTACGCTAGCTCCAAATCCTTCTCATCTTGAAGCTGTTAGTACAGTTGTTGAAGGAATTGCAAGAGCAAAAATTGACCACATATTTGAAGATGACTCGAAAGTTTGCTCTGTCCTTATTCATGGTGATGCCGCTATTGCTGGACAAGGTATTGTATACGAAACGATACAAATGGCGCAATTAGATGGCTATAAAGTGGGGGGTACGATACATATTGTTGTCAATAATCAAGTGGGTTTTACAACGAATTATCTTGATGGCCGTTCATCAACGTATTGTACCGATGTTGCAAAAACTACGCGATGTCCTGTTTTTCATGTTAATGGAGATGATGTGGAGGCGGTTGTACAGGCAATTGAAATCGCGGTAGAATATCGACAAACTTTTAAACGAGATATTTTTATCGATTTGTTATGCTACAGAAAATATGGGCATAATGAAGGGGATGAACCTAAATTTACGCAGCCTTCTCTTTATAATCTTATCGCTAAACACCCGAATCCAAAAGCGATCTACTTTAATCAATTGGAGTCTGAAGGAATTATTAATGCTGCAGAAGCAAATGGATTGGAAGAGGAATATGTAGCTTTTTTGGAAAGCGAATACCTTGAATCTAGAAAAAATGAAAAGGCTTTAGTATATGACTTTTTAAGTGAAACTTGGTCAGGATTTAGACACGGTACAGCTGTGGATTTTGACAATTCACCTAACACAGGTGTTTCTATTGACAAATTATACCAGCTTGGAGAAAAAATATCATCCCTTCCTGAAGGAAAAAAGTATTTTAGGAAAATAGCCAAGATATTTGATGATAGAGCGAACTCATTTCTTACTAATAAAGTGGATTGGGGGTCGGCAGAAATGCTGGCCTACGCTTCTTTGCTAGTTGAGGGGCATCCAATTCGTATTTCAGGGCAGGATGTAGAAAGAGGCACTTTCTCCCATCGCCATGCTGTTGTCATAACGGAAGATACGGAAGAAGAAATTGTTCCTCTTAACTTGATAGAACCAAATCAAGCACGTTTTTCTATCTACAATTCACTGTTATCCGAATATGGCGTTTTAGGTTTTGAATATGGTTATTCTTTAGCAACACCTAAATGTCTTACGATCTGGGAAGCGCAATTTGGCGACTTTTTTAATGGCGCTCAAATTATGGTGGATCAATTCATCACTGCTGGTGAGGATAAATGGGCCACTCAAAGTGGACTTGTATTATTGTTGCCTCATGGTTACGAAGGACAAGGAGCGGAGCATTCAAGTGGTAGAATGGAACGTTTTCTTCAACAGGCTGCGGATCTAAATATCCAAGTTGTTAATACTTCTACGCCTGCCAATCATTTTCATGTGCTGAGAAGACAATTAAAAAGGGATTTTAGAAAACCTCTTGTGGTTTTCTCACCTAAATTATTACTACGCCACCCAGAGGCAACTTCCACCATGGAACAAATGGCTCAGGGGTCCTTTCAGGAAGTTATTGATGATATGGACGCCGTAAAAAAATCGGTCGACACGGTGGTGTTTTGCTCAGGTAAATTTTATTATGAGTCGAAAGCGAAAGCACGTGAATTAAATGTGAAAAATATGGCATTTGTCAGAGTGGAACAATTATACCCCTTGCCTAAAAAGCAACTGGATGCTATCCTGACAAAATATAACGCTAAAAGTGTTCTCTGGGCGCAAGAAGAACCAGAAAATATGGGGGCATGGGCATTTATGGCCATGAATTATAAGGAAGGGAATTTAGTTGGAATTTGTAGGCCCGCATCTGCAGCTTCTGCTGAAGGTTCAAAAAAATTACATGAAAAAAGATTAGAGAAGTTATATAATCACTTATTTTCATACGCTAAAATTTAATAAATTAAAGAAATATCCATGGCAAAATTAGAAATGAAAGTCCCTTCACCAGGTGAATCCATCTCCGAAGTTGAAATTGCAGCTTGGTTGGTTGCTGATGGGGATTATGTAGTGAAAGATCAAGCAATTGCTGAGGTTGACTCTGATAAAGCAACCTTGGAATTACCCGCTGAGGAGTCTGGAACTATTACCTTAATGGCTGCCGAAGGAGATGTTGTTAAGGTGGGACAGGTTGTTTGTTTAATTGACACTTCTGCGGCTAAACCGGTAGGAATTGTAAGCCCTGTTAAAGAAATTGAAGCTGCGACTATTCCCCCAATTGCAAAATCTCAACCAGCTCCAAGTCCTGACCCGATTATTAAATCGGATAGTTATGCTGCGGGCACTGCTTCCCCTGCCGCTACAAAGTTAATGGCCGAAAACAAGGTGTCGCCTAGTCAAGTTAGTGCATCAGGAAAAGATGGTCGGATTACAAAACAGGATGTTAATAATGCCATTGCAAAAGGATTTGATAATGCATCTATCTCTGTTTGGGGTGGTTCAAGAGAAATAAGAAGAGAAAAAATGTCAATGCTGCGAAGAAAAATTGCAGAACGTTTGGTATCGGTAAAGAATGAAACAGCTATGCTTACAACTTTTAATGAAGTTGACATGAAACCGATTATGGATCTTAGAACCAAGTATAAGGATGCATTTGCCAAGAAACACGAAGTTAATCTTGGATTTATGTCGTTCTTTACTAAAGCGGTAACCGAAGCGCTAAATATTTACCCAGCAGTCAATGGCCAAATTCAAAATGGCGAAATAATCTATCATCAATATGCAGATATTGGTGTAGCCGTATCCTCACCAAAAGGCCTAATGGTTCCTATACTTAGAAATGCAGAGCAAATGTCATTGGCAGAAATTGAGCGTGAAATCAAACGATTGGCAATTAAAGCACGCGATGGTAAGATTACACCAGATGAAATGACTGGAGGTACTTTTACCATTACAAATGGTGGTGTATTTGGTTCCATGCTTTCCACCCCAATAATTAATCCGCCACAAGCGGCAATTCTGGGGATGCACAATATCGTTGATAGACCCGTAGCGATTAATGGTAAAGTTGAAATTAGACCGATTATGTATGTCGCGCTATCGTATGATCACCGAATTATTGACGGAAAAGAATCTGTTGGTTTTCTTGTGAAGGTAAAAGAAATGCTGGAAAATCCAGAACGCATCCTTTTTGGAGCGAAAGATGTTCATCAAGTTCTTTTGGATTTGTAATAGTGACTCTTAAGAGCTAACTATTAACTAATTATATATTAATGGATAAAATCAGAAAACAAGACGCGCTTGATTATCACTCATCAGGCCGTCCTGGAAAGATTGAAGTTGTACCGACAAAACCTTATGCCTCCCAACGTGATCTTGCCTTGGCATATTCTCCGGGTGTGGCTGAACCTTGTCTTAAAATTGCTGAAAATCCAGATGATGTGTATAAATACACGAGTAAATCTAATTTGGTAGCAGTAATAACGAATGGCACTGCAGTTCTTGGTTTAGGTGATATCGGCCCAGCTGCTTCAAAACCAGTCATGGAAGGCAAAGGCTTATTGTTTAAAATTTTCGCAGATATTGATGTTTTTGATATCGAAATAGATGCGAAAGATCCTGAGTTGTTTATTCAAACTGTTAAAGCAATTGCGCCTACTTTTGGTGGGATCAATTTAGAGGATATTAAGGCTCCTGAAGCATTTGAAATTGAACGTCGACTGAAAGAAGAATTGGATATTCCAATAATGCATGATGATCAACATGGAACAGCTATCATTTCTTCTGCTGCATTATTGAATGCGTTGGAATTAGCAGGGAAGAAAATTCATCGGGTGAAAGTGTTAATTTCTGGAGCCGGTGCTGCAGCAATTTCTTGTGCCAATTTATACGTCTCGCTAGGGGTGCAATTGGAAAATATCTTTATGTATGATTCCAAAGGTTTGCTTTCTCTTCAAAGAACGGATTTGGACAAAATGAAGGCGGTCTTCGCAACGCATAAAGTGGATATTCCTTTTGAAAAAGGATTTAAAAACATGGATGTGTTTTTAGGTTTGTCTAAAGGGGGAGTGGTTAGCAAAGAAATGATTAAAATGATGGCTAAGGACCCGATCGTTTTTGCATTGGCTAATCCAGAACCGGAGATTTCTTACAAAGATGCTACCTCAGTTAGAAAAGATATTATTTTGGCAACTGGTAGGTCGGATCATCCGAATCAAGTTAATAATGTATTGGGTTTCCCGTATATTTTTCGTGGTGCCCTAGATGTTAGGGCAACCACTATTAACGAAGAAATGAAACTCGCTGCAGTCAAAGCAATCGCTTCTTTGGCGAAAGAAACAATTCCCGAAGAGGTTATTGAAGCGTATGGTGAGAAAAATATTTCATTTGGAAGGGAACAAATTATTCCTAAACCACTTGATCCAAGATTAATTTATTATGTCGCTCCTGCAGTAGCTAAGGCTGCCATGGATTCAGGTGTCGCAAAAAATCCAATCTTAGACTGGGGTGTTTATGAAACTCAACTAAAAAATCGCTTAGGTCTTGATAATAAGTTAGTAAGAGACATCACTTCCAAAGCACAAAGTAATCCCAAAACAGTTGTTTTTACAGAAGCGGATAATGTGAAAATTCTTAAAGCTGCTCAAATTGCATTTGAAGATGGAGTGGCACTTCCAATATTACTGGGTAATAGAGTTTTGATTCAATCTTTAATAAATGAATACGCTATTGAATTACCTGATGTAACCATAATTGATCCGAAGGATGAAATGGAGAATGAGCGTCGAAGTGCATTTGGCAAGGCTTTCTTTAATAAAAGGAAAAGGCGTGGAATCATGGAGTTTGAAGCCATTCAATTAATGCGAGAAAGAAATCATTTTGGCGCTATGATGGTGGAAAGTGGATACGCGGATGCTATGATTACGGGACTTACAAGAAGCTATCGATCATTATTGAAGCCTCTTTTGCAAATCATCGATCTTGAAAAGGATGTGAATAGAGTAGCGGGAATGTATATCCTAAATACAAAACGTGGACCTCTTTTTTTAGCGGATACGACGGTTAATCTTAATCCAAATGCGGAACAAATTGCGGAGATCACACTCAATGTGGCGAAAACTATTCGTAAACTTAAAGTGATACCTAAGATTGCCTTGTTGAGTTATTCTAATTTTGGGTCCTCACCAGGCGATGACGCAGAAAAAATGGGGCGCGCAGTTAAATTATTACATAAAAGTCATCCCAACTTGATTGTTGATGGAGAAATGCAAGCTAATTTCGCGCTAAATGCAGAGTTGATGAATGAAAAATTTGCCTTTTCTACCTTGGTAAACAAAGAGGTTAATACCTTAATTTTTCCCAATTTATCTGCGGGAAATATTGCCTATAAACTATTGCAACAAATGACAGAAGGTGATGCCATTGGTCCAATATTAATTGGGTTTAAAAAATCAATACACGTTGTTCAATTGGGCTCTACTGTAAGAGAGATTGTTAATATGGTTAAAATCGCGGTTATAGACGCCCAAAATAAATAAGATGATAGCGCAATTAAATGGTAAGTTAATAGAAAAAAATCCAACCGAATTGGTAATTGATTGTGGGGGCGTTGGTTACGATGTTAAAATATCCTTGAATACATATACAACGATTGGCTCTGCTGAAGCAATTCGAGTTTATACAAAACTGATTGTTAGAGAAGACGCTCAAATTCTTTATGGATTTGCCTCTAAGGAGGAAAGAGAAATGTTCAATTATTTAATCAGTGTATCGGGAATCGGACCAAACATAGCAATGGTGATGTTGTCTTCTATGGTACCTGAAGAAATTGCATTTGCTATTCAAACGGAAGATGTGGTAACTATTCAAGGTATTAAAGGAATCGGTGCAAAAACAGCTCAAAGAGTTATTCTTGATCTGAAAGGAAAGGTGATGAAAATTGCGGGAGGAATTGAAAATTCACCAGCTTTAAACAATACGAATCGATTTGATGCGTTAAATGCCCTCGTTTCTTTAGGCTTTGATAAAAAAGCAGCTGAAAAGGCAATTGATAAAGTCGATTCCGGTGAACTGGCTGTTGAAATATTAATTAAAGAAGCATTAAAAGTATTGTGATTTGAATAAAGCGTTTACACAAAGTATTTTTTGTATGCGAGGCTTTGCTTTAGTAAGGCTTCTGTTCATTTTGACCATTATAGTCAAAGGAACTACTGCATTTACTCAAAATGGTCCAACGCTTCCATTCCCAATATTTAATCCCTTAAATCCTAGTCAAAACGGTACGCAAAGTTTTGATTTAGGAAATCCAAGTTCGCTAAATCAAACGATGGTTTATGATCCTTCTACTGGGACGTATGTTTTTACAGAAACATTAGGGAATGGGTTGAATTTTAAAAATCCTTCCATGATGACCTTGGAGGAATACCTTAATTATAAAAATAAAAAAGCCATCGACCAAAATTGGCAGGAAATTATTGAAGAGGAATCGGTAGTTGGTAGGTCATTTGAATTGCCGATTAAAATTGGAAGTAAAGCTTTTGAAAACTTTTTCGGTTCAGATGAAATTGTGATTCGTCCTCAGGGTAACGTGGAGGTGCAGTTTGGAATTAATTCTTCCCGCTACGATAATCCCATCTTGCCAATGAGGCAGCGAAAAATTACGCGATTTGATTTCCAACAAAATATCAATATGGATATTGTTGGTCAAATCGGTACAAAATTAAAAATTGGGGCTAAGTACAGTACTCAGGCGTCCTTTGATTTTGAAAATATTTCAAAAATAGAGCACACTGGAGATGAAGATCAAATTCTTCAAAAAATTGCTTTGGGTATGGTTTCCCTTGACTTGCCAACTAGTTTAATTCAAGGATCACAAACTCTTTTTGGTGCTAAAACGCAATTAAAGTTTGGCCGCGCAACAATTGATTTGATTGCGGCTTCTTCGAAAGGGAAAAGACAAGAAATTAATATCACTGGAAAATCTCAAGTTCAAAAATTTGAGTTAAGCGCGGATAATTATGAAGCGAATCGCCATTATTTCTTAAATCTATTTCACCAACAAAATTACGATAATGCCATGTCAACATTGCCTGTTGTAAATTCAACAAGGTATATTACACGTATTGAGGTGTGGATTACGAATAGAACAAATAATACCGAAAATACTCGAAATATTATAGCTTTTGCAGATTTAGGGGAGGGACTCCCAAGCAATTGTCAAGGTGCACCGGGTGGCTATCAAGCAAATTATGATCCGGATAATCGGGCCAATGCATTATATGATTGGGCTGCCAATCAACCCTTGGTTCGTGGATTTGCAAATGCGGTCAGTGCGCTTAGTGCACAAGTCACTGCACCTGGACCTTTTCAACAAGCTATTGATTACGAAAAGGTAGAAAATGCTAGAAAATTAACAGAGCAGGAATATTCTTACAATGCGCTATTGGGTTATATATCATTAAATAATCCACTGAATAATGATGAGGTACTTGCGATCGCTTATGAATATACCTACCGAGGTGAAACGTATCATGTAGGTGAATTTTCTACAGATGGCGCCAGTGGGCAACAAGCATTAATTTTAAAATTAATCAAACCAACAATCACCAATCCAAGAAATAAAATTTGGGACTTGATGATGAAAAATGTCTATTCCGTTGGGGCATTTCAGGTTGATCAGTTAGGTTTTAGAGTGGATATTTTATACAATAATCCTGAAACATCTGTCCTTTTACCCATCTTCCCAATGAATGGGGTTGATGATAAGCAATTGGTTACTTTGTTGGATATGGATAAGATTAATCAAAATAATCAACCTTTTTCGGATGGTGTTTTTGATTTTGTTCCTTTCAATATGGTCAATAACAAAGCTGATAATGGAGGTACAATTAATCGCAAAAATGGTCGGATTTTCTTTTCTACGATTGAACCTTTTGGTAAAACGTTGGCAAAGAAGTTGTCTGATGTTGGAATCCCTCAACTTACAATCGATAAGGTTTCTTTTTATGAGTTGTACGATTCAACGAAGACTGCAGCGCAACAGATACCTAGTAAAAATCGATTCCTTTTCAAAGGGGAATACCAATCATCTGTTAGCTCTGATATTCCATTAAATGCCCTAAATGTTCCCCAAGGAGCGGTTTCAGTTACTGCCGGGGGGATTAAACTGACGGAAGGAACAGATTATACGGTTGATTATAATTTAGGAAGGGTTAAAATATTAAATACGGGTATTTTGGAATCAAATACACCAATCAAAATTTCAATTGAAAGTAATTCGGTGTTTGGTTTTCAAGCGCGTTCCATGTTCGGAGGACACTACCAATATCGATTTAGTGATAAATTTAAAGTCGGTGGTACTTGGGTAAGAATGACCGAAAGACCGGTAACTCAAAAAGTAGATTTTGGGTCAGAACCATTTAAAAATAATGTTATTGGCGCTGATTTTGCGATTCGTACCAATGTGCCTTTTCTCACGAAATTGGTGGATTTATTACCGGTCATCTCGACTACGCAAATGTCTACATTTTCTTTGACAGGTGAGGTTGCTCACCTTATTCCAGGTCAACCAAGGGCAATCAATAAGGAAGGAACTTCTTATATCGACGATTTTGAAGCAAGTCAAAGTGCGATTGATTTAAAATCAATAACAGCTTGGCGATTAGCCTCTATCCCTCAAGGTCAGCCAGATTTGTTTCCTGAAGCTTATGTGAAAGATTTATCCGCTGGATTTAAACGGTCTAAAATTGCATGGTACCTTATTGATCCTCTTTTTTACCAAAGCAACAACTTAACCCCTGACCATATCAAACAAGATGCTTCGATGTTAGCGGATAGCCGTATGCGTTTGGTGAATCAAAAAGATATTTTTCCTAATCTTCAACAGCAATATGGCTCTATTCCTAATATTTCTGTGATGGAATTGTCTTATTATCCATCGGAGAGAGGGATGCATAATTATGATACTACTAATACCGTTAATGCTGATGGATCTTTTACAAATCCAGAAAATCGTTGGGGGGGAATAATGAGATCTTTGACTACGAATGATTTCGAACAAACGAACATTGAATTCATTCAGTTTTGGGTGCTTGATCCCTTTAATGAAGATGCGGAAAATGTAAACCCAAACACGATGCATTCGGGAGGGGATCTTTATTTTAATCTTGGAAATATTTCTGAAGATATCTTGCCTGATTCTAGAAAAAGCTTTGAAAATGGCTTGCCACCTTTAGCAACTTCTATTGTGGACAATATTGACACAACCCTTTGGTCTAGAATTTCAACGCAACAAGTTGTGGTAAATGCTTTTGATACCGATCCTGAATCAAGAAAAAATCAAGATGTTGGTATTGATGGTTGGAATAACGATAAAGAAAAATTGGCGTTTACGAATTATGTGCAATGGGTGCAAAATAATGCAGTCCTTGACCCAGTCGTAAAAGCCCGCATGATTGCAGATCCTTCTAACGATGATTATAATTATTACCTAGATGATAATTACGATAATGAAAGTGCAACAATCTTAAAAAGATATAAAAAATATAATGGCATGGAGGGCAATTCGCCAACTACAGAAATGTCGGACACTGCTAATGCTGATGGTTACCCCACTCAAGGTAGTAACATGCCAGATTTAGAAGATATAAATCAGGACAATAACCTTTCTGAATCGGAAAGTTATTTTCAATATAAGATGAGCCTTCGGCCGAATGATATGGCTGTTGGTAAGAATTACATTACAAATGTTCAAGTTTATCAAAATGGAAACAAAACAGAATATTGGTATCAGGTAAAAATTCCTTTAAGGGATTTTGAAAAGAAGGTAAATGGCATACAAGATTTTAGGTCGATTCGTTTCATGAGAATGTACCTAAAAGGATTTGATGAAGAAGTACTTCTTCGCTTTGCCAAGTTAGAATTGATACGCGGCGAATGGAGACGTTATTATAATGATTTAACTCAGCCTGGAATTAGCATCCAACAGGACCCAAATCTTACCTCTTTCAATATTGCTGCAGTCAACGTTGAAGAAAATGATCAGCGGACGCCAATTAAATATGAAGTTCCTCCTGGGATAACTAGGGAAATAGATCCTTCTCAAACGTATCAAAGACAATTGAATGAGCAATCGTTAGTTCTCGAAGTATGTAACTTGCAAGATGGTGACGCCCGTGCAGCCTACAAAAATGTTCAGTTTGATGTAAGAACATATAAGAAATTAAAAATGTTTGTTCATGCTGAAGAAGTGAATCCTTTGCTTCCACTTAATAATTCTGATATGACATTGTTTGTTAGGCTCGGAACTGATTTTGTGGAAAATTATTATGAGTATGAACTTCCAATGGATGTGACGCAATGGGGATCAACTTCTCCGGAATCAATTTGGCCTGAAGCAAATAACATAGAAATTGTTTTTGATGATTTGTTGGACCTTAAAAAAGATAGAAATACTAAAATTGAACAAGCAGCTGCTGGGATTTCCTACTTATTAGAATATTCAATTGTTGACCCGGCTAATCCAAATCGGAAAATTAAAATTAAGGGTAGCCCTAATCTCCAGGCGGTAAAAACAATAATGGTTGGTGTTCGCAATCCGCTGCAAGCAGACCCAGATAATAATTGGGCAGATGATGGACAAGCTGATTGTGCTATCGTTTGGATAAATGAATTAAGGTTAACTGATTTTGTGAGCGAAGGCGGTTCTGCAGCTGTGGGACAAATGCAGGTGCAGCTAGCAGATTTTGCAAATGTTTCTGCCTCAGGAAATTATTCAGGGATAAATTGGGGGAGTGTAGAAAGTCGTGTGCAAGAACGCCAACGAAATGAGAAAATTGGTGTAGATATGAATGCGAACATCCAACTAGGTCAATTCTTTGGTAAACAAACACGCATATCACTGCCTTTCTTCTATGGTTATTCGTTAGGAATTATAAATCCGGAATACGATCCTTTTAATCCAGACATTAAACTTTCCGATTACGATCCAACGACAAGAAAAGAGCGCGCCAAAATGGGTCAGGATTTTACGGAAAGAAAGTCTTATAATTTTACGAATGTCAGGAAAGAACTGAAGGCAGGAGCGAAGCCTCATTTCTATCGGATTTCTAATTGGTCAGCAAGCTATGCCTTTTCAGAAAATTTAAAAAGAGATTTTAACATAAATTATGACAAAACTAAAACTTGGACGGGTGCATTAAATTATAACTACACCTTTGCGAGTAAGGCATATGAACCATTCAAAAAATGGAAGCCTGTCCAAAAATCAAAATGGTTGCAATTAATTAAAGAAACAAATGTTTTTTTAATGCCTAAAAATATTTCCTTTACCAATGATTATTCAAGGATCTATAATGAAAGGCAAGTGCGAAATAACCTTGTTCCAAATTATGAATTCGACCCTATTTTCTTGAAGCGTTTTGATTGGACCCGTAACTATAATATTGGGTATGACATTACTAAAAATTTAAAAGCAAGTTTCACCGCTACCAATAAAGCAATGTTTGAAGAAGGCAATAGCAGGGTAGATCGTAGGTTGGATCAAGCAGGTTTCCAAGAATTTAAAGACACCATTCGTTCTCAAATGTCAACCTTTGGTAAAACGATGGATTATGGCCATACGTATAGTTTGAGTTATGCGCTTCCTTTGGATAAAATCCCTTTGACGGATTGGCTTACAGCGAATGCTAAATATTCAGGAACGTATAACTGGCAAAGAGCTCCACTGGGACAAACTAGTTTTGGTAATACCATTCAAAACAATCGGTCTGTCAACATGACTTCACAGGCAAATTTTGTAACGCTTTACAACAAAATACCCTATTTTAAAAGGGTATTGTCCGATGGAAGAAATGCGCGTGGAGCAATTAATCCGAAGGATGCTAATGGATCAGGAAATGTGAAGCCTGGTGATGCCAAGGTGAAAGAAGAGGAAGAATTAAAGCCGCCTAAGCCTTTGGAAGAAATGACGAAGAAAGAACGCCGCAAATTTGAACGATTGAAGCGACAATTTGAACGTAAAAAGCGAAAAAAACAACGTGAAAAAGAAAAAGTGAACCCTGTTGGAGGATTTTTTGCTCGCTTAGCCATGACGGTTAGAAACGTTTCCGGGACGTATACAATAAATGATGGCACCATGCTGCCAGGTATTAATCAAGAATCGCGTGTACTTGGAATGAATAGCTCAAATACACAATTAGCAGGATTTGCCTTTGGAAGACAGGGATACAATGTTTGGGGGAATTCGAATGGTTATAGCGTTGCAACACAGGCTACGGCTAATAACTGGTTAGTGCAAAATGAAGATCTTAACAAGCAATTTACTACTACGCATGCCACCACCTTCAATATGAGAGCAAGTTTAGAGCCGTTCAAAGATTTTAATATAGAACTAAAAATGAATCGTAATTATGGCAGAAATTCTGGTGAGTTCTACCGTTGGAATACACAATCTGCCGCATTTGAAGGGCAAAGTAAATTCGAAACAGCTACGCTTACTTATTCAACGGTAACGATTGGTACCGCCTTTGCTAATTTTGGTAGTGATTATTCATCGCAGGTTTTCCAAAACTTATTGGCAAATAGGGCAAGTGTTTCTCAAGTAATTGGCGCAGACAATCCAAATTCTAATTTATTGCCTTCTGGTTTTTATAGCGGTTATTCTGGTAGTCAACAAGAAGTGGTGCTTGGCGCTTTCTTAACAGCATATAGTAATACAAGTGTGAATAGCAAAAGTATAAATCCAATTAAAAATACTCCATTGCCAAATTGGAGTATTACCTACAACGGATTATCTAAATTTCCTTTCGCAAAAGACATAATAAAATCGTTTGTTTTGAGGCATGCTTATAATTCGACGGTTACGATGAGTGGTATGCAATCTAATCTTTCGGCTACATTTGATAATAATGGATATGCAAATGCGTTGGATATTAATAATAATATCATTGCTGGTCTTCAGGTTCAAAACGTCACCATTAGTGAGCAGTTTTCTCCGTTAATTGGGTTTGATGCTACTTGGATCGTATTTGGACAGTCACTCACCACCAAATTTGAATATAAAAAAGACAGACAATCTACTCTTTCGTTGAATAACAATCAAGTAACCGAAGTATTATCGGAAGAAATTGTAGTAGGTCTTCAATCCAAGATCACGAAAGTGAAGTTGCTGAAAAAAGTGCCGGCTAGCGATATGAATGCAGGTATTAATTTTTCCTTCCGCGATAACTTAACTGTTATAAGAAAGGTGGTTGAAAATACGAATCAGCCAACAGCAGGACAAAAAATGATCGCGTTTAAATTTAATCTTGATTATAATTTATCACAAAACCTTACGGTAACTTTATTCTACGATCAAAATCTTAATAAACCTAAGGTTGCTACCAGCTATCCTACTGGTAATATTAATACAGGGATTAAAGTGCGATTTAATCTTGCCGGTGTTCAATGATAAATTATAGAATCGCTCAGCCAGGTGATGAAATAAGTATTAATCGATTGATAGTCGAACTAGCTGTTTTTGAACGTGAGCCTAGCGCGGTAATTGTTTCTCCAACCTCTTTATATAATCACTTGTTTGTAGAAAAAATTTGTTTTGCCATTGTGGCTGAAGATTTACAAACGAATGCGATAATTGGTTTTGCGCTGTATTATTTCTCTTACTCAACGTGGAAAGGAAAGTGCCTTTATTTAGAAGATCTTTATGTGCAAGAAATACATCGTAAGTTCGGTATAGGACAAGTTTTATTTGATATGGTAGTTGGTGTAGCGAAAGCGAATAAAGTCGCTAGAATGGACTGGCAGGTACTGAATTGGAATGTTTCTGCTATTGAGTTTTATAAAAAAAATAACACGGAATTATCGGATCAGTGGTTGAACGGAAGATTGTATTTTTAGCCTGGTAACCAAAATGAATATACATTGAAGATAAAAATTAACTTTTTTCTTTTTAGTCTGCTTTTCTTATGCGTATTAACTACGCATGTCTTTTCACAAGAAACGGATCACCTACGTCTGAATGATGTCCGTATTTTAGCATCTCATAATAGCTATAAAAAGAAGCCAGACCCTAAGGTTTTGAAGTTTCTTTACAAAGTAAAAAACAAAATTGGTCCTGAAAACGATCCCATACAGTTAGATTATGGGCATGAATTATTGAGTACACAACTTAATGATTATTTCATTCGTGGTTTTGAATTGGATATTTATTTCGACCCAAAAGGTGGGAAATTTTCGAAACGAAAAATTAATTCATTTGTAGGAGGATTAAGGACAAAGTCAAAGGAAGTGGACTTAAAAACGCCAGGGTTTAAAATTTTACATATTGCAGATATTGATTATGAAACTAATTACGTGACATTAGAGTCTGCATTAGCTGAACTGCGAATTTGGAGCCAAAAGCACCCATTGCATTGTCCTATTTTTGTAAATATTGAAGTGAAAGCGACAAGCCCCGGTGATTTATCAAAAATACTAAGGAATTTGGGTTTTAAACGAGCAACAAAATTTACAGGTAATACATTTCATTTATTGGATAGCATAATCGAGTCTAATTTTTCGGCAGATCAATTATTCACTCCTGTTGACATGAAGAATGGCAACACTTCATTAAGGGCACGAATCAAAAATGAAGGTTGGCCTTTATACAATGATTGTAGAGGTAAAATATGCTTTGTGTTGGAAGGGGACAATATTGATTTATACAAAAATAAAGTTGATCGCCCTCTATTTGTTTATGGTGATAAAGAAGATGACAATGTTCTTTTCTTATTACGCAATGAACCAATGAACCATGAAGCGGAAATAAATGCACTCACAGATCAGTACATCGTTCGAACTAGGTCGGATGCCGGCACATTAGAAGCTAGAAAAAACGATTACGCTAGATTTTTTGCCGCTTTAACATCAAACGCACAAATTATTTCAACCGACTATTATAAAGCCGATCCAACAATTGGAAAGTTTGTCATCCGATTAGGAGAGGAATTTATTTTAAGAGCGCCCTAAATTGCTAAACTAAAAAGGGTTAAGTTCTTCCCAATACACTATAAACTATTAAAGCCTAATGCGAAGATTATAAAGTCTTCTGTTATCAATTACGTCTGCTTTTTTCTTGAGTGCAATTAACACCTCATTTTGAAGCGCACTTTTTGCAGCAGTTAATAATTGTTCTCGTTCTACTTTGTAAGTATTCGTGGCAGGTGCTTTAGTCGTTTTAATTACTTTAATAGTATAAACTCCCATTTTACCTTTCAAAGGAAGTGTAGTTTGTCCATCTTTAATTACAGAGAATAATGAACCTACAATTTCCGGCTCATATCCAACATTTCCAAGAGCAGGGTTGCCAAATGTTATTTGAGCTTCAACAACAGTTGTATTTCCTTTTTTCGCTAATAGAGCTAGGTTTTTTGTGTTAGCCATTTGATTCATTAAGCGCTTCGCCTTTTTCTCTTCGATAAGTTCTTTTTCCATCTGACCCTTAACTTGCTCGTAAAGAGGCTCGCCCTTCTCTTTAATTGCTGATACGATGGCAATGATGTACTTATCTTTTTCTTTAATTGGATACGATATTAACGTCCCAACAGTAACATCTTCCCCATAAGCTAATTCTAAAATTTTATCAATGCTCTTCTCACTGCTTAAACCAAAAATCTTTGGATCATTGTCTTCTATTGATATAGGTCTTACAAAATAGTTTGCTCTTCTAACGATGGTATCAAACATCGCTAATTTTTTAGATACGTCTTCGATTTTGGAGATTTTTTGATCCAGTTTATAGAGTAAATTATTGATTTCATCGTCCTTATTAGTAATAGATTCTTCTGACGGTTTAAAGTTTTTTTCTATTGTTGTAAGTACAGGAAATTTAGAAGTTCCTTTTTCCAATATTTCAATAATATGAAATCCGAAATCAGTTTTGACAACAGCAATTTTACCAACTGGATTATTGGCGCAAAAACTACCAAATTCACCCACCATTTCCCCTTCTAAGAAATTCTCATAAAGGCCACCTTTGTCCTTTGATCCTGGATCATCACTATACTTCGCCACCAACGCGGTAAAATTATCTTTATTAATGACCTTTAATAAGCTATCGGCTGTTTTTTGTTTTGCAGCAATTACTTTAGGGTCTTTTGATCCGTTGGTAGCAATTAATAAATGCCTTGCTTTAAGTTTAGATGGTGTAAAGCCTATTACTTTAGACACAAACATTTTATCATCCATTGAATATGGTCCAACAAGTTGTCCGATGCTTGCCAATTTGAAAATGGTATCATAATCAGGTGGATATGTCATAAATCGGTTCGCTTTTTCATGTCCTTTTGGAACAGCTGTTCCTCTTTTATCACCGAAATAAACCTTGTTTTCACTTTCTTTCATTACAAATAATGAATCGTTGGTTGAAGCTAGGAAATCCGCTTTTAATTTCATGATTTCTTTAGAAAAGTTAGCAGTATCTTTCTTTGAAGGTTGTATCGCCACTTCAAATAATTTAACTTCTCGAGAGTTACTTTTATTTTGATATTTTGCTTCTGATTTGTGCGCTTCGAAATACGCTTTAAGTTCTTTCTCGTTTACTTTAATGCCAGCATCTAAATCGCTTATTTCACTGTAAAGTCGTTGCACAAATGAAATAGTCTTTACTTCTTTTTGAGCTTGATATTCTTGTTTAGCTTCTAATTTGGTTATATAAACGCCTTGTTCCAAAAGCGCAAAATATTTTTCTCGTTTCCTTCTATCCGTATAATACTTTTTAGTACCTTCCCATTGCTCTTTTGCACCTGGCTCCTTACTTGTCTTTAATTGCGTTATTGTTTCTTGTAATTTTTGACGCCCTGTGATGGTAGATTGCTCTGTAACTGTCCCAGAGATTGAATCGGTAAAGAATTTCGCTAAATCTTGTAAAACTGGGAACCCATTTGTCGCTAATAAATACGCATTGAATTCTTTGTCGGAAACACTTATCCCTAAAGCTTCATATTCTTTATGTAAAAGAATGGAATCCACCATAAATTCCCATGCCTTGTTACTTGCAGTTGCCATTTCAGCATCACCAAATTCCTTCTGCTCTTGCGCTGCTTGTGATCGGTCTTGTTCTTGAACGCGAGAACTAAGATTGGAGTAGTTTTCTACATTAACCTTATCACCATAAACGAGACCAATGCCATATTTTCCTTCAGTGTTACCAAACATACTTTGATAATCACCCAAAACAAAGGCCAACAAAGCCAAACCAACTATGCCAACTAATAGCCCAGATTTTTCACGAATTTTCCCAATAATTGCCATATCCTATTCTTTTTAATGCGCGAATATACTAATTTGCATTGATTTCGAAAAGGATTTTTTGTAAAAAGTAGGCTTATTTACCGCCACCTTTTTCTTTCGGGATCGGCACGGGTGGTTTTATTGGTTTTACGGGTTCCGGTGATACAGGTTCTGGCGTTACAGGTTTTGGTTTAACCGGCTCTGGAGTTACAGGATTTGGTTTAACAGGTTCTGGTGTTACAGGTTTTGGTTTAACCGGCTCTGGACTTACAGGATTTGGTTTAACAGGTTCTGGTGTTACAGGTTTTGGTTTAACGGGCTCTGGAGTTACAGGATTTGGTTTAACCGGCGTAATTGGCTCAATAGATTTTTCATCCCCATTATTCCCGGATTCATTAGGTGGGATTATAGTTCCGTTATTTTGCTGTGAATAAAATATTTCGAAGCTCTTTGTTACTATACCACAAGTTGTGTTAACAGTTACTAGGAATTTATTTGTTCCAGGTTGCAATGTTACTTGACCTCCTAAAATTGTTGTGGAGAGGGTTAAATTAGTTAATACAATGCCATTTTGTGTTACATTAACCATGTTTATATTATCCACATTTGCCAAATTAAGTTGGATGAAATAATTTGAAGTGGTGGAGTTTGTTTGGTTATTATTAGGCGTGATCAATGAAATAGTTGGGGATTTACATCGATTAATTACATACGTCTTTGTGTCTTGGCCACATTGATTGGAGGCCGTAACAATAAGTGTAGTAATCCCTAATTGTAAATTGATGGTTCCTGAAATTTGTCCATTATTGTTGGTGTATCCACTCAATATATTGCCATTTTTTGTTACCTGAATAACCGTTTGATTAGTGTAATTTGTGATGGAAGCATTCAAGGTAATACTCGTAGCTTCCGTTATTGAATTATTTGGCAAATTGGCACTCAGAGCTACTGTTGGCGCATCGCACTGATTGTAATAGATGATAAATGTTTCCGTTCCATTACCGCAGGCATTAAGAGCACTTAAAACAAATGTGTTTTCCCCAGGAATTAAAGTAATATTCGCTGAAAGCTCGTTATTTAGATACGTGAAGTTATTCATCGGAGTGCCATTGAAAGTAAGCGTAATTCCTTGCGCTGAAGCCATATTTATTACGTTGGCACTTAATAAATAAACCGAAGAAGTTACGGTAGATCCCGACTCTCCATTAATTGAAACGCTAGGTTGTTCGCATTTAATTAATTGTACAGTTAAATTCTTGCTGTCTCTGCCACATTCGTTAGCTGCGTTCACTACAAATAGGTTACCGCCAAGCTGTAAGGTAGAGAAACAAGTAATTAATCCGTTAGAATAGTCAAAATTTATAGGATTCCCATTTTGACTTACGGAAAGTCCTTGAGCGTTCGCAATATTTTGAATTTGTGCTGTCCAAGTGTAGGAAGGATTTACGATTGTTGAATTGTTTGTTCCATTTATTACAACGGTAGGAGCTTTACAATTTCCGTTATTGATAAAGACGGTTTCAACATCTGTTCCGCATGGGTTACTTGCGTTTATTACTATGGTATTTGCTCCAGCAATTAAAGTCAAACTAGCTTCTACGATTTTTGTGGCAGCATTATACGTAAAGTTGGAAATTTGCTGATTATTAAGCATCAAATTAATATTATTTTGCTCGCTATTCTCCACTTTCATCCTAAATTGGAAGGCTTCTGTTAACGTTGAACTGGTGTTAGTGGCTGGCGTAATCAATGAAATGGTAGGAATTTTACATCTGTTAATCACATATGTCTTTGTGTCTTGGCCACATTGATTGGATGCATTAACAATAAACGTAGTAATTCCTAATGGTAAATTAATTGTGCCGGATATTTGACCGTTATTGTTGGTGTATCCACTTACAACAGCGCCATTTTTTGTTACCTGAATAACCGTTTGATTAGTGTAATTTGTGATGGAAGCATTCAAGGTAATGTTGGTGGCTTCTGTAAATGAATTGTTGGGCAAATCAGCACTCAAGGTAACTACGGGTGCATTGCATTGATTGTAGTAGATGATAAATGTTTCTGTACTATTACCGCAGGCATTGATAGCGCTCAATACAAATGTATTTTTTCCAAGATTTAAATTAATGTTTGCTGAAAGCTGGTTATTTAGATAAGTGAAGTTATTGATTGGGGTACCGTTGAATGTAAGTGTTAATCCTTGCGGTGAAGCCATATTTATTACATTGGCACTTAATAAATAAACAGCTGAAGTGACGGTTGATCCTGACTCTCCATTTATTGAGACGCTCGGTTGTTCACATTTAATGAATTGTACAGTTAAACTCTTGCTATCTCTGCCACATCCGTTTGAAGCGCTAACGAGAAATGTGTTATTGCCAAGTTGTAGGGTAGAGAAACAAGTAACTATTCCATTGGAATAGTCAAAATTGATAGGATTGCCATTTTGACTTACGGAAATCCCTTGAGCGTTCGTAATATTTTGAATTTGCGCCGTCCATGTGTAGGAGGAATTTACGACAGTAGCATTGTTTGTCCCATTTATTACCACGGTTGGACTTTTGCAATTTTCGTTGTTGATATATACTGTTTCTACATCTGTTCCACATGGGTTACTCGCACTAATCACGATGGTATTCGCTCCAGCAGTTAAGGTCAAACTAGCTTCTAGGATTTTTGTGGCGGCATTATACGTAAAGTTGTTAATTTGCTGATTATTAAGCATCACTTTAATATTATTTTGCTGACTATTTTCCACCTTCATTCTACATCGATACGCTCCAGTTATGGTTGTACTTATGTTGTTTGCCGGCGTAATCAATGAAATAATTGGCGCAACACAATTTTGGTAGGTAACAGTAAAAGAAGTGGCGTCAGAACCACATAAATTTGTACCATTGATTGTTATGGTATTCAATCCAAGGGAAAGTTGTAATGGAATATCCAACACATTATTATTCATGGAATAGTTCAAAATTTGAACACCATTATGTAAAATGGTAAATTCATTTCGATTCATAAAACCTGTTGCATTAACTTTTATATTAATGGCACTAGTACTGACTGTTGATCCTGACGCTGAAGGATTAATTAATTGTAATTGTGGAACAATACAATTATTATAAATGATAGTTGTAGAAGCTGAAATCGTACCACAGTTATTGAGCGCTTCAACTCGAATTGTATTGCTTCCGGCATTCAATAGTAAATTACTTTGAATTTGTCCGGTGGATGGATTAAACGTAAAATTACTTATGCTTGTATTATTTACAAATAATGAAATCTCTTGTCTATTAGAAATATTTTGGACAATCGCAGAAAACACATAGCTAGGAGATGTTACGGTGATATCTCTCGAACTTGGGTTGGTAATGATTATCGTAGGATTTACACATGGATTATAATTCACTGTGATGGATTTTACATCTTTACCACAATTGTTTTGAGCGGTAATAGTAAATGTATTGGCACCTGGAATTAAGGATACATTCGCTTGTATTTTATTTTGATTAATTAAATTAAAAGGAATGTTAACCCCATTTTGGTTGATTATTGTTATTTCATTCGCGTTATTAACGTTTGAAATGTTCGCTTCTAGGAGGTAGGTATTATTGTTTCCAGTTACAGCATTTTGTGAAACGGTAATAACTGGCTTTGGACATGCGGTATTATAGTTATTAATGTTGTTAGAGGTGTTTGTGTTTGTCGTTTCGTCATTGCTATTTGTACTTTCATTTGTCCTGAATCTAAATTGAATGTAAAAAGAGGTGTAGTGATAACGATCATTCTTTGCGCGTGGACTTGTAGAAATATAACCATCAAAGTTATCCGCTAGGGTAAAGGTGGTTTTATGTTCGATTCCAATTGAAACGCGTTTTCCTACTTGATAACCCAGTCCAATGCCGAGGCTTGGCATAAAATTAACCTTGTATTTATCACTGCTTCCATCTAGGGGGGCATCAAAAATACCATCTAGGGTATTTTCAATCATACTGGAGTTTAGCTCTCCATTGTTTAATAAGTCGTCATAAGCATAGTCACCAAATTCGTTTTTTAAATCACCGTATGTTTGATTCCATGTTAATCCAACTCCACCAAAAATGTAAGGGTCTAGTCCTGTCCGTTCACGGAGTTTATTGGCATGAATGGCTAACTCAAGTGCTAAGCGATGCACATCAGCTTGAAAATTATTGACAGAAAACCCTAAAGAATCTTTATAGCTAGTTAATGCTCCGCCGGAATAATTAACCAAAGAGGTGGTGTCGAAATCTTGTCCATACCAATATCCTCTTAGGTACCTTCCTCGAAGATCAAAACTTAGGATTTTTCCGTAATCGTAATTATAAGACTTGCCTAATGTGAATCCCCACCCAGCAGAAGTTTGGTTTTTTACATCCGTTGAATTCCATGTGGCGCCAACATTAAATCCCAAAAACCATTTGGACGTATGATCATAATCAACGCGCTGTGAATAGGCATTTAGAAAGTAGCAAGCTATAATAATTGTTAGGTATATTTTACGCATAAAGTCTAGTTTTATTTATATTCGTGTTTTACAAGCTAAATTAATGCCAAATTAGAAATAAAAAGAGGCGGTTTTTACTTTTTGTTATTTATTATAAATAGAATTAAAACACTTTGTTATAAATGTATAAGTACTATAATAAAATCCTTTTTCTCTTTTCTATATTTTTTTCAAATCAAGTTAATAGTCAGTCATTTAGTGTTAATTTAAGTCCACAAACGGACACCATTTGTGATCTTGAATCACTTTCTTTCACTGCAAATGTACAGAATTGCCCTTCGATTTCCTTGGTTTCTTGGCTATTAAATGGCTTCGTTGTTAATTCTGAGAATAATTTGGTTTTTGACACAACCGGATTCCAACAAGGAGATGTATTGGAAGTTCAGGTGACTTGTCAGTATGGCATCGATTCTACCATTGTGCTGTCTACCAGCACGATGCCCATAGCTGTAAATAGTTTTGTCTTAGACGCTGGTTCAGATCTCTATATTGATTCTGGTACGACCATACAATTTCAATCCGTTTCAAGCGCCAATAATTTTCTATGGTCGCCAGGGTTTTTAGTTTCAAACCCGACAATTCTTCAGCCAAGTACTTCTCCAAAAGAAACCACTACTTACATGCTAAAAGGCACGCTTAATGGCTGCGAAAAATTAGATTATGTGACTGTATTTGTAAAAGGAAGCTTTAAAATTCCCAATACGTTTTCTCCCAATGGAGATGGGAAGAATGATGTTTGGCAAATCCCAAACATAGATGATTATCCAGCCAATGAAATGGTAATAATGAATCGTTTTGGCTTTGAGCTTTACAAATCTAGCCCCTATAACTTTACGAATGCTTGGACGGGACTATACAATGATCGCGAATTACCAGAAGGGGTTTATTTTTATATTTTGAACTTAGGGGATTTAGGCGTGAAAAAAGGAACTATTACAATTATTAGATAATGAGACGTTTGAAAACCTTTTTTCTTTTTTTACTCAGCACTTTTTATTCCGTTGCGCAGATGACGCCTAATTCGACTGCGTTTTTTATGAATTGGGGCGGAATAAACCCCGCGCATCATGGATTAAATGAACATGCGGAACTTTTCACTGCATTCAAGGCCCAATGGGTTGGATTCGAAGGAGCTCCAAAAACAACCAATGCTACCTTGTCTTTGCCGTTTAATAATCGAAAAAGTGACGCGGCTATGTTCGGAATGGGCGTAACATTATTAAATGAAAATATTGCGTCATTTTCAAATACAAGCCTTCAGGTTGCCGGTTCGGTGAATATCCAAGTAAAAAACGAAGATAGAATTAGCTTAGGAATTGGGATTGGTGCTGTTCAAGTAGGTTATAACGCTGATTTAGTTAGCACCTTTGAGCAAGAAAACAATATCCAACGATTTTCCTCCAGCTTTTTACCCCAATTTACTGCTGGAATAGCGTTTAAAGCCAAGTCTTATATTGTTGGATTAGCGATAGATGATATTGGCGCAAAAAATTGGGTTTCTATTGGTAATTCCTCGTCCTTTCGTACCCAATATTCTGTATACGGGCGTTATTTACTTCCTTTAAATCCTAATTGGACCTTGGTGCCTTCCCTGCGAATTTCGGAAGTGTTTTTTACGCCCGTACTATACGATGTTATGCTCAAATTGAATTATGCGGATGTTGTAAATTTATTTGTTGGAACGCCTTCCATGAAGGGGATACAATTTGGAATTGGTGGCAAGATAAAAAAAGTCTTTATTCTTAATTATTTATTTGAGTATGGCTTCTCTCCATTAGCACAAGTAAATATGAATAGTCATTCGATTGGAGTAAAAATTAAACTGAACACTCGAAATCAATTTATTAAGAATGCAATGTTACTCATGGATTAATTAGGAGATTTAAATATTGTATGTATCTTTGCCAAACGCAATTTGATTATTAAATTATAATTAAGATATATTGCGGGGTGAGTCCTGAAGTTTCGGGAGTAGCTCGTCGGATGGAAAACCCGACAAAGAAATTAAAATAAAGCAATATAGAGATATTGCGGGGTGGAGCAGTTGGTAGCTCGTCGGGCTCATAACCCGAAGGTCATCGGTTCGAGTCCGGTCCCCGCTACTAAAAAGAAAAGCGCAGTTACGAAAGTGACGGCGCTTTTTCTTTTTACCTCGCTCTCAAACTCTTTCTCGCTCTTGTATTTGCGCTTTTCTTTCAGACTAAGCGTGAAGTGCGAGAGATTAGATCCAAATAAAAATATGAAACAGTAATTCAGACTAAACTTCCCCTTGATTTTTGTATTTTCGATATGTGAAATTGTTATTATTCCCTTTGTTCCTTCTATTAACCTTATCCGTAACCGCTCAATCCGAATGGACGATTGTTTTGTCGACTAAAATTCCTGATGCGCGCTTAGGAAAATGGACTAGAGGAGATTACACGATTTTGGTTAACCTAGATTCTATTTCTACGCATTTTCGAAGATGTCAACAACGCATCACAAGATCGCTGGATTATTATAAAGATAAAGATTCAAACTTAGCGAACTATTTCCGGGATACTCAAAACAGGTATGGCAGGGCCGCTACACAATTGGAACAGGCTGCAAACGGATTCGATTTAAAACCTTTGGTTATTTATGAAGGAGTTGAGAATGCCAATCGAAATTTAGAAGATTGCAGAATACTTGAAAGTTACCTCAAGAATTTGGTGGAACAAGGGAAAGCACTTGTTTACTTCAAAGGTGAGCGCATTTATTCATTATGTTGTACTTCTGAACTGATCAATCAAGGCCGCCTTGAAACGGTTCAGGATATTTTGAATCACGGGTATGAAATAAGAACTTTTTATGAGGACCCGGATAATTCCCTTTTCATTGATTACAGCATCATGGGTTGGTAATTTACGCAATAAAGAAATCACTAACTTCGTGCGAAACTGAACAAGATCAATTGTTATATGTTTAACAAAAAATTAAAATGTAAAAAAAGGTTCATGAAAAATTCCCTCTTTCTGTTGTAATTACCCTTTCAATTCACTCTGTTTTCTCAAGTTGATAATACTATGTAAGGGGGTATTAAATTGCTAATTCCCCAAGTTTTCAATTTGCCAGCATAGATATTATAACCGGACAAGTAACTACAATTAGCGCTGCTGTTTTAAGCTACTCGGTTAATTCAACAGGAGCTGCTTTAAATCCACCATAAAATGATCTTGTGATTTTAGATAATTTTTTTTACAAATTAAATCTCTTTTTAAATGTCTCAAAGTTTTTTAATACCTCTGTGCTTGTTAAAGTTCGGTTGTAAATATTGACTTGTGCGACATTACCTGAAAATTCATCGGCTTGAGACCATTTAGACCATCTACCACATATTCTCATGACTTTCGATGACGTCCATTGCCAATTTGGTAAATTGGCTGAAAAAGCCTCTTTTCCATCTAAATAACCAATACAACGATCGTTTTTTTTGTACGTAAGCACTAAATTGTGCCAACTATCATTAGCAACCATTCCGAAATCATTATTCTTGGTAATAAAATTGTTCCCACTATTCTTTGCAGCAAAATAAGCATGTGAATTTCCTATGTAAATATGGCCTCCATTAGAAAGTGATTCATTTTGAGTTGCCAATGTCATAATTTCTGAGAAATTGTCATTTTCATTGGCAGTTTTGAACCAAATTGACCAAGTGCCTGCGTCAATTTTTAGATTTTCCGCATTGATGTCTATTTTTGATCCAGAAGTGACTTTGAAACTTTTTACTCCTTCTTTATTAAAAATGGGGGCATTAATTAATTTCCCATCATTCCCCTGACCACTTAAGTCTTTCCAAATTAATCCTGTTCCTGAGTAGCTCTTTGAATCTGATGCGTCCAAGTGTAGAATTAGACCATCAGGAATGACCTTTTCTGATGCAGACAGAGAATCTGCAGATGTATTAATATTTTTTTTTGAATCTTGATTATTTGATCCGCAACCGATTAACACAAAGGTCATAAGGATAACTAATCCAAAAATTTGATGATTTATTTTCATTACATTAAATATTTCTATGTTATAAAAATAAAAGTATAGTTTTTTTGATAGAATTAAATAGAACCTAAAATAAAGTTTCAATATTCATTTGTTACCATTAGAAAAAGTTGAATTAGTCATAAAAAAAAAACATCAATGAAAATATTGGTTCTTTCACTTCTTATTATCAGTTATAATTTAGCTTCTGCCCAAACAACTCCGAAAATTGACTCTGTCGGATGTCAAAATGATTCTACACTAATAAAATTAGACGCGTTTTATTCTGCTTATGCAAAAGATATGGCGAATTGGAGTTCTGAAAAAAAGAAGCAGTTTAATGAGCTTTTCTTTATGCAACGTGGCCATATAACAATTCCTAAAGAGCCAATTAAGTTTTAAGAAGCATGAATTGTAATTCAAATTGAAAACTAAAAATTAATTTGGATTAACTTCGCCAAATGAAATCCCTTAAACAGCTTATTTTATTCGCGTTTCTTTGCATTTTTTTCGTAAGTTCCTATGGCCAACATACATTTAAAGCAATACTGAAAGATGTTGAGTCTAAGGCAGCTTTGATTGATGCAACAATACATGTAAAAGGAACATCTTTGGGAGGAAAAACAAATGAAAATGGCTTTATTGAAATAATAAATATTCCCAGTGGTTCCCAAACAATTGTGTTTCGAACTTTTGGATACAAGCTCTTAGAGCAAACGTATGTTTTTCCCTTTCAATCAATTCCTGAAGAAATTTTTCTGGCAAAAATTACTCAAGAACTTGACGAAATAATCGTTGAAGGAACGAGAAGCAACAAGAGTATCTCTACTATTCCTACAAGAGTGGAGGTCCTTACGGAAGAAATTGATGAAGCAAGTACGATGGATCCGAGTAAAATAGCTCATCTTATTACCCACAGTACAGGAATTCAGGTGCAGCAAACATCAGCTACGAGCAATACTGCCAATGTGAGAATCCAGGGTTTAGATGGACGGTACACGCAAATGCTAAAAGACGGATTTCCTTTGTATGGCGGTTTCAGCGGTTCTTTGAGTATTATGCAAATTCCACCCTTGGATTTGCGGCAGGTTGAATACATCAAAGGTAGTGCTTCAACCTTGTACGGTGGAGGTGCTATTTCAGGACTTATTAATTTAATATCAAAAGAACCAACAAAAGAGGAGACATTGATTCATTTAAACGCTTCCCACATTGGCGCATTTGATGTGAATGCCTTTGTCAGTAGAAAAATTGGCAAAATTGGCATTACCCTTTTGGGTCAAAGAAATTCACATTCCGTTTTTGATGCCGATAAGGATGGTTTTAGTGACATGCCAAAACTTGTTAAATACAATTTCAATCCCAAATTATTCTTTTATTTTACAGAGAATACTAAACTTTCTATTGGAGGAACCTTTACCACTGAAAAGAGGCAAGGGGGAGACATCAAGCTAATCAATAATTCATTTCCAGATACGGCTCATTTTTACAAAGAGGTCAACGATGTTAACAGGGTAACGACCCAACTGAAATTGGAACATAAGATCAACGAGTTCCAATCGCTTACACTCCGAAATAGTTTTAATGTATTCAATCGAATGTTGTCCATTATTCCAAACCAAGCCAACCAAGAATATCGTTTTTCTGGTAAGCAATTGTCCACTTTCTCTGAATTATCGTACCGCTTTCAAAAAGAAAAACACTTATTGATTGCAGGCATGAATTTTTACAGTGATAATTTTTGGGAAGACAGCCTTCAATCTCCTATACTGCGCAATGAATCATTTAAAACGCTTGGTGCTTTTGCTAATTACAACCTTGATATTGGCAAGCGGATAGTATTAGAGGCAGGGTTCAGAGGCGATTACGTGACGAATTCAAGGTTTTTTGCATTGCCAAGGATTTCAGCCTTATTTAAATGGACCCAGAAACTTACGACAAGAATAGGTGGGGGTATGGGATATCGAAATCCAACGATCTTTAATCAAGAGGCTGAATTATTGGGCTATCAAAATATTTTACCCATTGACAAAGTGAATGTTAAAGCAGAACAATCGTATGGTGGTAACGCCGACCTTGGTTTTAAAACTTCCATTGGAGAGGATTTCTTTTTTAACATCAATCAACTATTTTTTTATACGTATCTCGCAAACCCGGTTGTTTTATCCGATACGGGAAGTAATAGCGGAATTTATCATTTCGTTAATGCCAATGGCCATACGCGAAGTGTTGGTACTGAAACTTTTTTCAAATTCGGTTTTTATGATTTTGTTTTATTTGTAGGATATACTTACACCCATGCAACCAACAATTTTAATGGAACATCAACTAACCTGACATTGACTCCTCGTCATAGTGTAAAGGGTGATTTGCTGTATGCCTTGCCAGGAAAATGGAGATTAGCCTTGGATTACGAGTACAAAAGTGGGCAATATTTAAGTAATGGAACGAAAACGAGATCCTTTTGGACTTTTGGGGCTTTGGTAGAGTATACATGGAAAAACTACACCTTTTTTGGCAATGTGGAAAACTACACCAATGTGCGACAAACCAATTTTGGAAGTTTAGTTTCTGCACCCAATTTCACCCCTCAATTTACGGAAGTTTGGGCCCCATTGGATGGAATCGTATTTAACACAGGGATCAAGATTAGGCTTTGATTCATTAAGGAATATGTTGAAATGAAGTAATGAAATCAGAAGCTATTTTGATGTCCGAGACGATAGCATTTACTCAGTTATTAATTATCACGTTTCAAAACCTCTTCTCTGAAATGCAAGCCCCAATTAAGAATTTCATTCAATAAATTCGTCATCGATTCTCCCAAGGGTGTTAAGGAATATTCTGTAGTCACCGGCATGGTATCATGCAGCGTGCGTTTGACAATTTTGTTCATTTCCAAAGCCTTTAATTCCTGTGACAGCATCTTAGGTGAAATGTCACTTATGTCTCTTTGAATTTCCCCAAATCGTTTGGTGCCATGCGTTAACGCAATAATAATTGGAATGCGCCACTTCCCCTGAATGACCTCCAAGGCATCCCTTGATGCCATTAATTTATATTGACAAACTTGATCTTTCTGATTCATGTGACAAAATTACGACTTAGAAATTACCCAGAGGTAACTACTTACCCAGAGGTAACTACTATATTTTGGAAAGTAATTTATCTCAATTTTGCACCTAATCTAAAAATAACAATTATGAAAATTATTTTATTTGCCTTTGCACTTGTTGCATCGACCACATTTTTACCTGCTCAAACCAAATGGAATTGTGATCCAGTGCATTCTTCCATAACATTTAGCGTGGGTTACCTTGGAATTTCAAAAGTGACTGGAAATTTTGGTTCTTACAATGGCTCTCTTTTATCCGAGACCGCAGATTTTTCAAACGCAAAATTTGATTTTACGGTTGATGTTTCCACCATCAATACTGGTGTTGAACCAAGAGATAATCATTTAAAATCAGCGGACTTTTTCGATGTAGCTCAATTTCCTAAAATGATTTTTGCCACAACTTCCTTTAAAAAAGGAAAAAATAATACGTACACATTAGAAGGCGTGATGACGATTAAAGGTGTATCTAAATCAATGTCTTTTGATGTAAACTATGGAGGTATTGCTACTGACAATTACGGAAACGAGCGCGCAGGATTTGCTATTTCAGGAAAGATAAATCGTCCGGATTTTCAAATTAACGGTGGAAAGGGTTTTGTTGGAGATGAAGTGACATTTACGCTCAACTTTAACTTCATCAAATCAAAATAATCGTTAGTATTTTAACTTCATTAATTAATAATTATCTAAATCAAAAAGTATGTCAGAAAAAACAAAAAAGATCATTTATTGGGTATTAACAGGCTTGGTAGCTTTTATATTCCTAGGAAGTGCAATGGGTAAGTTCACAGCAGATGAAAAAGCCTTAGAAATGGCAGCAAGCATGGGAATAGATGCGAACACCTACAAATTGTTAGGATGCATTGAAATACTAAGTTTAGTATTTTTCATTCTTCCTCGCACAGGTATCATTGGCACGCTACTTTTGTGTGCATACATGGGGGGAGCAATTGCAACCCATTTGGAACATGGTCAATCTATTATGGCGCCCTGTATTATTCAAGCATTTTTGTGGGCAGTTGCTATTTACAGATTCCCTGAATTAACAACTCGCTTAAGAAATAAATAGGGAAAGAGAAGGTTTCTTTACCACCTATTTTCTAAATTGAAAGCCAGTATCTGCTATGTCGGATACTGGCTTTTTTTATGCAAAGAATTGCCTATAAAAAGGATGACATTTTCTTAACACTTCATAATTACAGTATTTAAAAACGAATGATCAACTTTGCAAAAAAAATAGCTATGTTTTCTCTTTTTATTTCGACTTGTATTTCCCTGTTTTCACTGATAAATCCACTCAGTGCAATGCCCGTTTTTATTTCCTTAACCTCGCGTTATCCAAAAGCGCACCTCATGCGGACGGTTCGCAGAACTTCTTTCTATGTTTTATTGATTTGTTTAATTTCCTATTTGTTTGGGGAATATGTTTTAAATTTCTTTGGAGTTTCTATTTATGCTCTAAAAATTGCAGGCGGCATCATCATTTCAAGGTCTGGTTTTTTATTACTTAATGCACAGCACAAGAAAGACGTGGAGGGAGCAGTGGAGGAAGAATCTCGATTGAAGGAAGACATCTCCTTTAGTCCATTAGCCATGCCCTTATTGGCAGGGCCGGGTTCTATTTCACTATTGATTAATTTATCCTTGCAAACGGATGTTTTTGCAGATAAAGCAGCGGTCATCGCAGCAATTTTAGCGGTTTGCATAGGGATTTATGTCACCTTGCTTTCTGCACCATTTATTTTGAAATACATTGGACAAAGTGGCTTAAGAACACTCTCAAAAATAATGGGGCTTATCGTTTTATCGATTGGTATTCAGATGATTGTTGATAGCTTACGCTCTATGTTTTAATAGAAATTTCGGAAGGCTTAAGTTAAGGCAATAAGCGAATCCCCTTTTTTACAAGTCAATTCACCCCGAATTTTAAATCTCAACTTTTCCATTTCCTGTGAATCACAATTTTTACATGCGAAACCCACTCATTCCGTTCCTCTTAATTCCCCTTAGTCACGTTTCTCAGGAAGTTCGTAGTTGATTTTTAACAAATCAATCACCAAATTAATCTGATCTTTTAATTCGGGACGATTTTCGGACAATGAATTTTTTAATTCATCCCATCTCTTTTCGATTTCCAACTCTACCCTTAATTCTGCTGCTTTTCGTATAGCTTCTGTTCCTTCTCGCATTGCCGCCTCTGCTTTATCACTTTTCCAATCTTCGCTCATAATTCAAGTTTTAATAGTTATGGTTTTTTTGTATATTCTATATTTGTTTCTTACACTTCTTCGTAATCGTCAAAATCGTTTTTGTTCTTGTCTTTAATTTTTGATTTCAGCTCATCAATTGGTTTGCCACTTAGTATATAATTAAAGGCGTTGATCATTTTAAAAAACATACCTACTAAAAATAGCACACCAATAAACTTAAAGATGTAGCCAATAATGGCTGTTTGCTCGATATCGATAATACTGCGATAAAACCATTCTGCAATGTTGTTTTTAGCATAATCAGCATTGAATGCCAAAAGAACAAAGGCAATTAAGGCTCCAATAATAAGTATGATTTCATTCCTTCGGTTAAAATTAGTTGTTGCATCTATGTTATTGGTTTGCTTACCAAAAAAAGATAGTTGGATCATGGATTTACGTTCATCATTCTGCAAGCGTCCAATTAAATAGATGCAAAAAATGGATAGGGTAGGTGCGATATTAATTAGCGTTATATCTGTCTTTGTTTTGTTGAGGCAAAATAGGACTAACACATTTACTAAGAACAAGTATTTAGCACTTTTTATAAGATAAATCTCAAAAATTGTTCGTTGATTTCTACCTACCAGTAATCGAATGCAAGCATCGATAAAAAACCATATAAATCCGTAGATCGCGAATAAGACACCAAGTCTAAATAGTAGGGTAATAAGTTCCATTGTTATTTTGGCGTTACAATAAATTGTAGGTACTCTTTCGATGCCTCCGGAAAAGTGGCCGGATTAAAGTTTTTGCTGATAATTCGCCCTTCTGTTCTTCTGTTGAGTTGGCTCTTTTTCTCATAAAGTTCTTCGTTGTCTTTGAATTGATTGATGTATTCTTCAGTAAGTAAGATGCTTTTCCCACTTATTGGATCTGTCCACGTAGCAGGTTCTTTTTCACCTTTCCCAACAGGGATAATTCTTCGCGGATCAATTTTTAATTCTTCGACTAAATATTTATAACAAGCCCTCGCTCGATTGATGGAGAGAATTTGATTTTGACTTTCTTCTCCGCGGGAATCGGTATGAGAAATTAATTCAATGACTATTTCTGGGTAATTAGTAAGTAATTCAGCCACGTATGCGAGTGAATCGGATGAATTTATGGTGGAATCATTGATAAAGGTCCACTTATTAAATTCATAGCGAACCTCAGGAAATCTAATTATCTTTTTTTCTTCAAATAGGGGTTCATTTATTTCTGCCATTAGGATGTTTTTTTGTCCAGTGGCATCAATCACCGTAACAGTGTACTTGCCTTTGTTGAGCTCTACGAGATCTTCTGTAGTTTTTCCATTTGACCATGCGATTTTATATGGAGGTACGCCGCTACTAATTGTTAGGTCTATTTTACCATCATATCCTTGAAATGTGCTAACGTCGGTGCTTTGAAGACTGCTAATTAATTTGGGTGGTGGAATACTTTTTGCCCCATAAAGATCGCAATCTTTTCCATCTCGATTGCTTGCCCAAATGATATCATTTCCTCGTTTTATTAAGTAGGCCTCAAATTTTGGCGTATTAATTTTTTTTCCGAGGTTGATTGGCTTGGACCAATTATTCCATTTCCCCTTTTTGATGCTGTAGTAGATATCCGCATCGCCTTCTCCTTTAAAGCCATTACTTGCAAAAAATAAGGTGTCGTTAGTCGGGCAAAGGAAAGGGGAGATTTCAAACCCAGGTGAATTGATAGCATTGCCCATGTGTTCTGGACTGTTCCATCCTTCACTCGATTTAGTGCATACATAAAGATCTTCCTCGCCTTCAGAATCAACCCCTTCAAATGAAAAAATCAGGACGTCTTCGTTTTGAGATAAGAAATAGGAAACAAATTTCCCATCAATGTCTAATTCAGGGATCGCCACTTTAATCGGAAGACTCCATGTAGTGTCTTTTAAGGTTGAAACCGCAATTCCTTTTCGAATGTCCTTTTCGGTGGTGTAGGTCGAAAGTAAATATAATCTTGATGCTGCAGTATCTTTTACCATCGCGAATACGGCATTGTTTAATTTGTTGTTAAGATTATCCATTGATTTTCCTGCGCCCCATTCCATTCCGTTGTATTTACTCGTCCAAATATCTTGGTCATAAATACCACCGGTATTCTTTATTTCTAAGGTCCTAACAAAATATATTGTTTGTCCATCAGGTGAAAGGATTGGATTTGTTTCTTCGGCTGAAGTGTTGATTTGACCTGGTAATCTAAAGGGATCTGTAAAATCATAGATTTGAGTCATTACTTCAAGGCTGAAACTGCAAGCTAATAATAAGAGTACGGTCCTAAAATGCATAGCTAATCATTATTTCGTGTCCGCCGTTGCTAAAATAATTAATACGGGTGGTCGCAAATTCCATGGAATACCCAATTTTCAATTCGTCACTAATTTCCATTCCGACCATAATTCCTGCCGATGCTCCTAAATGGTAATTAACCCCTGCCCAAAAAATATAGTTGATGGTTGCTAAGGCACTAAATTCATACGATAATTTATTTGCTTGCATTCTTTTTATCAAAATTGCGGGTTGTATATCGAGTCCGTTTGCTATTGAAAAATTATAGCCAGTCATTAAATTCCAGTGCGTTCTTTGGTCAAAATTAATGGTTGAATTACCAAAAGTAATAAAGTTCTTAGCGATTTGCTTTGCTCCAATTGAAAGGAAGAAGTTACTGCTATTAAGTGCAACTCCTGCTCCTGTATTAAGTGAAAGCTGGTTTAATTTTCCTTGCGTAAACGCATCGTATTCCTCGTCTCCTCCAATATAAGGCAATAGAGGGTCTGAGGAGTTAAGCACGACTGCTCTTGCAGGATTGAAAGAATGGTTGCTCAAACCTAGACTTGCACCAACTGATATTTTCCACTTGTTATTTATTGGAATTCTGAGGGCATAGTTTCCGATAAAGTCAGTGGTTTGGAAAGCGCCGTAATTATCAGAAATGACCTGCCCACCTACAAAATGCATTAGTTTTAATTTCTTTTTTTTACTAAAAGGCACAATTTCTTGCCCTATACGACTAGCAGGATTGAAAATTACTTTTTCTTTCTTTTGTATTTTCGATTGCCCAAACAATGCCACTGTTCTTGGTTCTAATCCGAATCCAAGCATTTGCCATCGACCAATTAAAGTAACTTCGGTTTGGGGATTAATTGCCATCGCAGCAGGGTTATAAACGGCCTTATTCAAAAGGAATTGGCTATATTGTGGTAATTGTTGACCTGTTGCTAAGTTTGTTAGCATAACTGTTAAACACATTAAGAGCAACTTCAATCGAATCATTTTAATCGAATTATTGATATGGTTCCATTCAATGGTTCGCTTGACTGATCCTTCGCCAGTTCAATGATATAGTAATAGGAACCAACCGGTAAAGGCACTCCATTATACGTCCCATCCCATTCATTACCACTATAATTCCCTTCAAAAGATTCATACAATAGTTCCCCCCATCTGTTGAAAACCTTAACGATATTAGTGGGATATTTCGCATCTATACCCACAATTCCCCAGGTGTCATTTTGATTATCACCATTCGGTGTAAAGGCTGTTGGAATAATAAATCCACAAGGAAAAACGGTGATTGATAACATTCCATATGGACCTTCACATCCGTTTACCGTTTGTGTCACATAAAATATTGCTGAGGTATCGTTGGAAGGAAATAATTCATCGTCACTAAATAAATAGTTATTGAGGCTAGAATCATTATACCAATTGAAAGTTCCGGCTCCGTTTATATTAGTAATTTGAATACTGGTAGTTGTTTCATCTTCGCAAAAGGTTGTATCACCAACAAATTCTGGCACTTGAGGCCCGTCGGTAATGGCAATTGTTTGACTTCCTACAAGTACATTGGAGCAATGGGCATCATGAATTGAATCCAGTACATATGTTCCGACTGAATTTCCTATTAGTATGGGCAAGGAAATTACATTGAGCACACTTTGAGGAACGCCATCCAATGAAAAATAAATATCCCAATTTGGTGTACCAGTCACTAAAAGCGATAGAGGATTAAATGTTTGTCCGACGCAATAATAATCTCCACCTGTTAATTCGAGTAAGCTAGGACGTGCTCGAATAGTAATCATGGCTGTGTCGTGTGCTAGTTGATTACAAATCGGTAATGAATAAATAATCTGATAATTGCCAGGGTTTGCGTTCGATAAATTTATTATTCCCGTCACCGGATGTACATTTAATCCAGCAGGAATGACATTAAAACTGCCATTTGCAGGATAGCTGGGGTTTAATGTAGGTGTTAAATTACTTCCCCCAACGCACGCATTGGCAGGATATTGAAGACCTAAATCAATATTGTTGGTGGTAATTTGAACAGTTGAGGTATTGCTACAGGAGAGCAGCGTACTTAAGCTCAAATCATCCAGGGCGAAATCATTTCCAATTGCGGAATTGTTCAGATCGGTAAGTACAATCGTGATAGAGGAATCATTTCCAGAAAACCAATTATAAGATGTGCTAACCCAATCACACGTAATTAATTGCAGCGTATCAATGCCCATTGTTACGCCATTGAAAACGGCTTGTATTTCTGCTGGATTGGTATTCGTTAGACTTTGCGCAAAATAGGTAAACACATAATTTTTATTTTTTTCTACCGCAATTGTTTGTTCCCAAAAAGGGCTAGTTCCGTTTGTTGCGCCATCGAGCACCATCATTTTACCTATACCATTTCCCAGGGTGTGATCTACGCAAGCACTGTAGTTTGGATACCAGGAAGAGGCATTGTTTGTAATGCCGTATGATTCTTGTAATCCACTTGGATTAGTTGGAAACAAGGAGGAATAAGCACTAAAAAAACCAAGGTCTCCATATTCAAAAGTGCCATTAAAAATCAAATTTGTATTTAATGCATTTGTTGCCACCGTATACACCGTATTTTGAACTGGAGAAACAAGGACACTATCGTTAAATGCAAACAGTAAGGTTGGATCCACCGGAATTGCTGACCAATTATAATTTCCATTGCCACCGCTCACGGAAATCTGAAGGTTGCTGTTTGGACAAATGCTACTATTACTTGGGTTAACTTCTAAATACACTCCGACAGGAATTACAATCCCACTACTCGATACAATTACGCCCAAGGCATCTGTCACAGAAACAGTATACGTCCCTGCGCCAAGGTTATAAAATAGGCCAGAATTATTGTTAGTTGAAAACGCTCCATTGCTCAATACATATTGATAGGGCGCTTGTCCTCCATTAACGTAAATGGAAATTAATGCACTCGTTGAATCGCTGCAATTAGAACCAGTCGTGGAGTAGGTGATGGAATTTTGAGACAAAGCGTCTTTTCCTATCAAAAACGAAGCAGCTAGTAAAATGAATAAGAGCGAATTTTTAAACATTATTCAAAAGTAAAAAACAATGTCCATAACCCAATTAATTTTACGAAGTATGTTTAAGCAAATCGATGTTGAAAACTATTCCATGCAAGTACAAGGCGGGTCCATTTTCACACGTGTATTTGGCAAACTGGATAGGATGAATTGATGAAAAGTTGGCCCATACATAACGCCTCTCAAATCAAGCTTTTCAAGATTTTTCAATTTAGTTAATCCGCTTCCGATATCGGCAACGGGATTGTCATAGAGGTCAATTTCACGCAGCGATTGCATATACTGTATTTCATCTTGAATCTTCAAGATTTCATTTTTTGCCGCTATCAATTGCTGCACCTTCTCTAATTGGAAAAGCGCTGCAGGCAATGATTCAAATTTATTGGAGGAAATATCAATTGTTTCCAACTGGCTTAATAGGGATAAATCTTCCCCCAATGTTTGGAGTTTGTTTTTGGATAGGTTGAGTGATTTTAATGAGGTAAAACGGAATAAGTCCTTGGGTAATTCATAAAGTTTATTTCGACTGAGGTCAATTGAAAAAACGCTGTCAGGCGAGGTAAGAAGGGCTTCTTCTAAGGTGTAAATTTTGAAATTGTTTCCTTGCGAAAAGCTGAATAAACTACTGCATAGAAAAATAATCCCTAACAAAAATCTCATCTTTTTTTAATTGTTTGGTTAACGCGTCGATGGAATCAAATTTATGTTCCGGTCGAATGTAATTAATTAGTTGTAAGGTAATACTTTCATGGTAAAGATCCGCTGAGAAATCAAAAAGATGCACTTCTAATTTAATCGATGATGTATTTTGCACCGTTGGGTTCACTCCAATATTAAGCATTCCCATGACATCCTTTCCATGAATGTTGGTCTTCACGGCATACACGCCATGTTTTGGGATTAGCTTATTCGGATCATTTAAAGCGATATTGGCGGTTGGGAATCCAATGGTTCTTCCGAGTTGCTCACCAGCAACAACCTCACCAGTGATTTCATAGGGATATCCTAGAAAAAGATTAGCCGTTTCAACATCTCCCTGTAGCAAGGAGCTCCTTATTTTTGTTGAGCTAATTTTGATGGCGTCTATTTCTTTCGCGGGGATTTCAATAATGTTCAGGTTAAATTTTTTGGCATTGGCAAGTAAAAATTCAAGGTTTCCCTCTCGATTGTTTCCAAAATGATGGTCATAGCCCAACACGAGTGAATGGCATTTTAGTTTATCTATTAATATAGTTTGAACAAAATCAATGGCTGATAATTTGGAGAAATCATCGGTAAAAGGAATAACAACTAATTTATCTAAGCCGATTTCTTCGAGTTTTTTTATCTTTTCTGTTTGGTTTTGAAGTAGTTGAATTGGAGATTCCGTATTTATTACACTTCTAGGGTGAGGATAGAAGGTAAGTAAAACACTTTCTCCATTAAGATCCTTAGCAATTTGAATCAGTTGCTTGATAATTTTTTGATGTCCTACATGCATCCCGTCAAAGGTCCCAATTGTTACAATAGGGGTATTACAATTGATGGATCTCGCTAAACCTTCGTAGACAGTCACTTTTTTTTTATGCAAAATTAACCATTTCAAAAGATACTTTATCTTAATTATCCTTGGATTACAAACTAAGCTTTATCTTCGTTACCAAAATTTACAAATTAAGCTATGCGATTTCCTAAATTGACCCTCATTTTATTTCTGTTTGTTTCTAATTTTCATGTGATTTTTGCCGAAGAAGGAATGTTAATACCTTCTTTAATTGCCGCTTTTGAGTCAGACATGAAGGCAAAAGGAATGAAATTATCGGCAGATGAGATTTACAGTGTTAATCATTCTAGTTTAAAGGATGCGATCTTTCAATTCGGTGGAGGATGCACGGCTGAGTTAGTTTCTAGTAAAGGGCTCCTTTTAACAAACCATCATTGCGGCTATTCTCAAATACAATCGCATTCATCGTTAGAAAATGATTACCTAAAAAATGGGTATTGGGCGCAAAATCAAAGTCAAGAATTGAAAAATGTGGGCCTTACCGCAGCACGAATTGTTAGGATTGAAGATGTAACAAGCGCCATACTATTTGGGGCAAGCTCAAAAGCAGATAAGGCAACGATTGAAGCAAATATTAAAAAAATCATGGAGTCAGCAGTTTTAGGATCACATTATCTAGCTGAGGTTAAAGCCTTTGATTATGGTAATGCGTATTACTTGATGGTAAAGGAAGAATTTTTGGATGTTCGTTTTGTTGGCACCCCACCGAATTCTATTGGAAAATTTGGAGGTGATACAGATAATTGGGTTTGGCCTCGACATACAGGGGATTTTTCTGTATTCCGAATCTATGTGGGCGCAGACAACAAACCGGCGCCATACAGTGAAAAAAATGTTCCATATACCCCACTACATTATTTGCCAATATCCATGAAAGATAGGCATGTGGGCGATTTTACTATGGTTTACGGATTTCCTGGAACAACGGAACAACACGTTGTTTCTTCGTATCTAAAATTTATTATTGAAAAAGAACGCCCTGCTCGTATACACATGAGGGATCTTTCTTTGGGAGTAATAGATAAAGGGATGCGTAGCTCAGATTTAATTCGAATACAATATGCGGCCAAACAAGCAAGTATTGCTAATGCATGGAAAAAATGGATCGGACAAATCGAAGGATTGAGCAATTTAGATGGTGTCGGTGTAAAATTAGTGCGCGAGAAAGAATACACGGATAGAGCATTGTCAAATACGGAATGGGCTCAAAAATATGGAACAGTTGTTCAGAAGATGAATGACCTGGTAGCCAACGAAAGTAATTTTGAATACAATTATGCCATGGGAGTTGAATACCTCTCCGTTGGCCCAGAGTATTTTAAACTGACAAAATCATTAAATGATTTACTAACAAATTATAAAAAATACGAAGCGAATGGTGAGTTGAAGGCGGTATTAACTAAAATAATAGCTAGTGGACAAGGTTTTTTTAAAAATTATAATTCTCAAATTGATCAGGAAATTTTCAATTTATTGACCAAAGAATATTTTAAAAAGAATGGAACAGAAGACCTTTCAAAAGTTGCTTTGGAAGTGGATCAATTAACAAAGTTGATTTATGAAAAATCTATTTTTACCAACGAAAAACGATTTATTGCATTTCTAAGTAACTTCAATTCAAAGAGTTTAAAAAAGCTTGAAAAAGATCCTGGTTTTAGCCATTATAATAAACAATTAACTGAGTTCAGGTCGAATGTGATTCCGGGTTATACTAATTTTAGTTCCAAAATGACGGCGCTCCTTCAAGTGTATGTGGAGGGAAGGAAAATTATGTACCCAGAAATTAATCATTGGCCAGATGCGAATAGCACACTGCGAATTACCTATGGTCAATTGGAGGGGTCGTCGCCAACGGATGGCATGATGTATACGGAGCATACAACGCTCGATGGGATTATCGCTAAGTACAATACAGGTAATCCAGATTTTGAATTGTTGCCAAGAATGTTGGATCTTCACAAAGAAAAAAATTATGGCGAATATGGACAAGATGGTGAACTATGGGTTTGTTTTACTGGTTCCAATCATACGACAGGAGGTAATTCAGGCTCACCTGTTATTGATGCCGAAGGAAATTTAATGGGACTCAACTTTGATCGAACATGGGAAAGCACCATGAGTGATTATATGTTTGACGCATCGCGTTGCAGAAATGTGGTCGTTGACATACGCTATGTATTGTGGGTAATTGATAAGTATTCTAATGCAAAGCATTTGGTAGATGAAATGACAATTGCTCGATAATTATTCATAAGCATAAAGCTTGTAATGAATTAATGTATATTTGTCACGTTTTTAAATAAAGTGAAAATTTTTTATATGAAAAATTGGTGGTTTTTGGTCTTGGTTTTTTCTCTGAATTTCGGATTAAATGCTCAAGTTACGAAGGAAATAAAAGGGAACTTGGTTGATATGAAAACCAGTTATGATGTAGAAGAAGTAGAGTTGAGTTTAACATCAAAAAAAACCGGAAAGGTTTGGATTACGGAAACAAACAATGATGGTGAGTTTACATTTAAAAATATACCATTAGGGGACTTAGAAATCAGCATAATTGACAAAGATTATCGGAGTGAAAAATTTAAGTTTCACACAGATTCTAACCATCTTCAAAAGTATCAATTTTCCACTCCTTTTGGTGTCAATTTAAAAGTCTCTTGGATGTTTAATTGGGGTGATCGTACAATTTATAGCAATGGAAAAAAGATTGTCAAAGAGCATTATTGGTCACACGTTACAGCAAAAGGAATTTTGGTCCTATACGGTTTATGTTTATTATTAATTTTCTATTATAGCCTTGTTCAAATTTCATTGGCAATCACTTACGTGCGAACGCGCAAAAAAATATTGTTAGAAGAGGCTCCGTTATTTGATCTTTCAAAAGCACCAAAGGTAACGATTCAATTACCTATGTATAATGAAATGTATGTGGCTGAAAGAATAATAGAAACTGCAGCAGAATTAAATTACCCTCGTGATAAATTTCAAATACAAGTTCTAGATGACTCTACGGATGAAACCAAGGATATAATTGCCAAAAAAGTGGAGGAAATTGCTGCACTAGGTATTGATATTGTTCACATTCATCGCTTGGATCGAACTGGCTACAAAGCTGGCGCACTGGATTCGGCAATGGGGCAAGTTTCTGGAGAGTTTATTGCCATTTTTGATGCGGATTTTATTCCAGATAAAGATTTTCTTCTAAAAACTATTCCCTACTTTCAAAATGAAAAAATTGGCGTTGTACAAACTAGATGGGGGCATTTAAATAAAACTTATTCGCTGTTAACGGAGCTACAAGCTTTTGGATTAAATGGCCATTTTGCAATTGAGCAAGGGGGGAGAAATGCAAAAGGACACTATATTAATTTTAATGGTACTGCAGGTGTGTGGAGAAGATCTTGTATCGAGGATGCAGGTGGGTGGGAACATGATACCATAACTGAAGATTTAGATTTAAGTTATCGGGCACAAATGAATGGTTGGGAGTTTAAGTATTTAGAAAATGTTATTTCACCCGCTGAATTACCCATAACCATGTCTGCCTTAAAAAGTCAACAACATCGTTGGATGAAAGGTGGAGCAGAAGTTTTTATGAAAATGTGGAAGCGATTGGTGAAAAATCCAACTGTGCGTTTTTCAGATAAGTTACATGGTTTGGCTCATTTGTTTAATTCATCCGTGTTTGTTTTTATTTTATGCCTCTCTATATTAAGTCTATTTGTTCTACAAATTAAAGATAGCTTCTCCGACTTAAATTTTGTAATTCAATTTGGATCCTTTTTTATAATAAGCACCTTGTTTTTGGCTTATTATTATTGGTTTTCTTATCGTGATAAAAAAGGCAAAACTTTTTCCGATATGGTAAGGTTTACCGCTAGGTTTTTTCAGTTTTTAACGGTTTCTATGGCCTTGTCTTTAAGCAATGCCGTTGCTGTAATTGAAGGATATTTGGGTATTAAAAGTTCATTTGTTAGGACTCCTAAATTTAATGTTTCTAAAAAGAACGAATTCCAGGGAAATAAATACGACAAAAAGAGTTTGTCGATAATTAATATAATAGAAGGGTTACTTATGGTCGTGTTTGGTTTTACAGCAATTAATAGAACCTTGTATGGAGATTTGGGAATGGTGCCTTTTCATCTTATGTTGACAATTGGCTATGGCGTTATTTTCTTCTCGACGCTAAAAGAACGCAAGGTCTAGAATTCACTACTTTTTTTCTAAAATAATATTCAGTGATTCAAATTGGAAAGAAGTCTTCATCTTTTTGAAATGGAATGAAATTTTATATTTTTCATTTTTAACTACATATAAGCCCATACAAAAAATCCCATCTTCACTCTCGGTTCCTTTATAGGTATAAGTAAAGTGGCCTTTAGGTTTTTTAGTAAAAAAATCTTGAAGAATTAATTCAGCTTGTGTTTGGTTGTACCCCCCTTCTTTATCAAGTATTTTTAATAATATTTTTTCCTTCCCAAATGAAATTATTGTTTTAGCATCATTCATGTTGAAAGCATTTTCTATTCGCGCATAAGGCACCTCAAAAGATGGGTCCGAATAAAGTATGGCAATAGTGGATATGAGTAAGAGAATGATTTTCATAAGCGCGAATTTCTTGTCAAAAATAATGCCTTTATTGATTGAATGGCAATATTTGGTTAATTTTGACAATGAAGTTAAGACTTTTATGTGTGGGCAAAACGAATTTCAGTTTCTTAAGCGAAGGTGAAAGAGAGTATACAAATCGCTTAACCCATTACTGTAATTTAAGTAGAATTGACATTCCGGAATTAAAAAATGCGAAGTCATTGTCTACAAACGAAATAAAAAATAAAGAAGGCCAATTAATTCTTGCCAAAGTTCAACCAACGGATGTATTAATCTTATTAGATGAAAATGGAAATATGTTTAACTCCATTGAGTTCGCATCGTTTTTTGAAAAAAAAATGATCCAGGGAAAAACATCGATAGTGTTTGTTATTGGTGGCGCATTCGGCTTCTCTAAGGAGGTGTATGATCGCGCCAATGAATTAATTTCATTGTCAAAAATGACATTTTCACATCAAATAATTAGAATGATTTTTTTGGAACAATTATATCGTTCCTTCACTATTTTGAAAGGGGAGAAGTATCACCATAATTAATTTATTTATTAATTTCAGCAAGTAGTTTATTTTGAATGACCAACGTGTAGATTTCATTGATATAATTATTCCACTATTTTATTTAGGGGTAATTTTATCTTTGGCTTATATTAAGAAAAGGAGGATTGCATCTCAAGAAAATGAAGGGTTTTTCTTCATAGGTCTATTTTACAAGTTGATTTTCGCTTTTTTCTTTGGTACATATTATTTTTTATATGTTAAAGGAGGAGATTCGGTAGCTTATTGGCAAGGAGCCAATGTATTAAGCAATTTATTTTTTGAATCGCCAATTAAATATGTTGATTGCCTTTTTTCCAACTCCTCACCTGAATTATTAGGCCAGCATTTTAATTCAGTAACTGGTTACCCACCCGGATGGTTGTATCGGGAGAATGAAGCATGGTTAGTCTGCAAATTAACCTCAATCTTATCTATTTTGACCTTTAAAAATTATACCGCAATGAGTATAATTGTTTGCTATTTTTCTTTCTTAGGTTCTTGGCGTTTATTAGAACTCGTTAGCAAAATGAAAACACATGCTCGAGGGAACTTGATTTTTGCCTTTATATTTATTCCGTCTCTTTGTTTTTGGTGCACAGGGTTATCAAAAGATACCATTGTTTATATTTTCGTCTTCTATTTATTAATTAGATTATTCGATATCATTGCAGGTAAAAAGATTCGATTTAAACATTTAATTCAAGTTGTAATTTGTTCATACATAATTTACCACACACGATCGTTTATCTTAATAGCTATTGTGGCAGCTGCCATTATGGCTTATGGCGCAGAGTTAACCAAAAAATTTGAATCCAATCCATTTGCTAAGTTCGGGTTTAGGTTTGTTTATTTCCTCTTTGGTATCTTGACGGTTTATGTTTTTTTTACATCTCAAACGGTAACCAAAATTATGACAGAAGCCTCGGTCATTCAGCAAGATTTTATTAATAATGACTTGTATACCGGTCAAAAATATGAGGTGGGAGTAATTGATGTTTCTCCATTTGGCTTAATTTCTGCTTTTCCATCTAGTGTAGTTTTTGGAATTTACCGCCCCTTTATTACAGAAAGTCTAAGTCCATCGTTGATTTTTAATGGTTTAGAGAGTGTTTTACTTCTTTTTCTTACGCTCCGATTTTTTCTTAGTTTTACGATTATTGAAAAAATTAGAAAAATTAGAAAAAATAAATTTTTAATGTTTGCATTGGTTTTCGTACTAATTATTGGATTTATTTCAGGATTAACCTCTGTATTATTTGGCGTATTGGTTAGGGTTCGTGCTATTATTCTTCCCTTCATTTATTTATTATTGACGGTAAAAGGATCCAAATCACTGGTTGAATTACCGCTTGTTAAAGAAAAATGATATGTGTGGGATAGTTGGTTTTCTTGATTTTAATAAATTCACTTCTAGAGAAGATCTTTTAGCGATGAATAAAGCGTTAAAGCATCGCGGCCCTGATGGTGAGGGGGTACTCGTGAGTCAAGAAGAAAACTATGTTTTTGGCCTTGGTCATCAAAGGCTTTCCATTATTGATTTATCTACAGCTGGCCATCAACCAATGGCGTTTGAAAACTTTACCATTTCATACAATGGGGAGATATATAATTACAAGGAAATCAAACTGTCTTTATTAGATTTAGGGCATGAATTCCAAGGCGATTCTGATACGGAAGTCATTTTACATGCTTTTCAACAATGGGGAGTCGCTTGTATCCACAAGTTTATTGGCATGTTTTCCTTTGTCATTTATGATAAGAAAAAGAAAGAGATCACTTGTGTAAGGGATCGCGCAGGGATCAAGCCATTTTTTTACTATTATCAGGATGGATTATTCCTATTTGCATCGGAATTGAAAGCGTTCCATCAAATGGAGTCGTTTAAAAAAATATTGAATGAAGACTCGCTGCGTCTTTTTCTACAATTTGGAAATATTCCCGCTCCTCATACGATCTTTGAAAATTGCTACAAATTATCCCCGGGGAATTACCTGCAGTTGAATACGAATTCCAAAGAAGATTTTATTAAATCTATGGTTTCACATGTCTATTGGAACGTATATGATTCATATAATAAACCTAAATTAAAGGTAAGTTTTCAGGAAGCAAAACTGAAAACGCAAGAGATTTTATCTTCTGCTTGTTATTATAGGATGGTAGCTGATGTTCCTGTTGGAATATTTTTAAGTGGTGGATATGATAGTACTGCTGTAACTGCAATTTTACAAAAAAGTAGTTCGCAACCCTTAAAAACATTTACTATTTCGGTTCCTGATATTGGTCTCAATGAAGCGGAAGAGGCGGCTAAAATTGCTCAATTTATTGGGACAGATCACACAGAAATTAATTGCGGAGTGAAGGAGGCAATTGATAAAATTGCTGAGATACCGTTTTATTACGATGAGCCTTTCGCTGATAGTAGTGCAATTCCTACGATGTTGGTCAGTGAAGCGGCAAAAAAGTCAGTTACAGTGGCTCTAAGTGCGGATGGAGGAGATGAGGTTTTCGCTGGCTATAATCGCTACGATTATATGATGAAATATCAACGAAAGTTTAGCGCGACGCCTAAATTGATGCGTGATGTTATGGTGCGTTTAATGGATCAGGTTCCCGCTGCTAAACTCCCTTATTTGCGCCATAAGTATAATTTTCATCAGCGCTATGAAAAATTGAAAATGTTACTTAAAGATCCAAGTGAAAATAACTTCATGTTATCGCTAAGCAAGCAATTCACAGAAGAGGATTTGATGTTGATATTAAGAAAAAAAAATGACCTCATTTTGACTGCATATCAATCAACTGATTTGTTGAAACAATTTTCTACTCCATTGAGTTTTATGTTGGCGATTGATTATCAAACCTACTTGCCGGATGATATTCTTCAAAAGGTTGATCGGGCAACGATGCATGTGGGGCTTGAAGGGAGGGAGCCATTATTAGATCATAGACTTATTGAATATGTCGCCCAGTTGCCAGATGAATTTAAATACCATAATGGGATTAAGAAGTTTTTGCTGAAAGAAATTGTTCATGATCTTGTTCCGAAGAATTTGATGGACCGTCCTAAAAAAGGATTCGCTATTCCTATTGCCACTTGGATGCAGAATGACATAGCTTATTTGCTTGATGAATATCTAAATGAAATCGCTATTGATCAACAAGGATTATTTAATTGGGGACCAATAGATCAAATTATAAGTGCTTTTAAGGCCGGGAAATTAGAATATACGAATAAGGTTTGGTATCTCCTTGTTTTTCAAATGTGGTATAAAAAATGGATGAATTAATTGTACAATGAAAGCATATTTTAAAAAACACACGTTTAATTTTATTCTTCCAGCGGGGACAAGTCGCGGTGTTTTACTCACAAAAAATTCTTGGTTTTTATCTATAATTAATGAAGGAAATGCCACGATTGGCACGGGGGAATGTAGTGTGATAGAAGGTTTATCGCCTGATTTTACCAATGAATTCAAGTATGAAAAAAAACTAACTGAGCTAATTGAAAAATTGAGCGATTTAGCATTAGCTGATTTTTTTATACCTAGTTCTTTAAATTCTTTTTCGAAGGTGGGAATTGATTTTCTTCAGCAACTTCAGGATTTTCCCTCCATAAAATTTGGTTTAGAGTGTGCCCTTCTCGATGCGAATTATAGAGGCGATGGAATTATTTTCGATAATTCATTTAGCCGTGGTGAAAGTTCAATACCAATTAATGGTTTGGTTTGGATGGGAACGAAGGAATTTATGTTGGCACAAATCGAACAAAAACTTTTAGCAGGCTTCACAACGATCAAATTAAAAATAGGCGCTATTGATTTTGAGTCTGAATTGAATTTGATTAAAGGCATCCGCAAAATGTATTCTTCCGAAACGATTGTTATTCGAGTAGATGCCAATGGTGCATTTGATGGATCATCTGTTTATGGAGCTTTAACAGCATTGAATAAGCTGGATGTTCACTCTATTGAACAACCTGTGGCACCGCAAAATATAGCGCTGTTGCGCGATTTAGCCTTGGAACAAATTATTCCAATTGCACTGGATGAAACGCTCATTTATTTTCAAAATGAGATGGAAAAAGTCCATGTTTTGGAGGAAATTACCCCGCAGTTCTTGGTTTTGAAGCCAAGTTTGCATGGAGGAATTACAGGCACTGCTGAATGGATCAAGATGGCGGAGGAACGAAATATTGCTTGGTGGATGACTTCTGCCTTAGAAGGATCAATAGGCTTGTCGGCTATTGCCCAATTTACTGGAAATTACCCCATAAATTTAGCGCAAGGTCTTGGCACCGGGGGAATATTTTCAAACAATCTACCCTCTGATCTTGTTGTTGATAAAGGAATGTTATTTTTATGCAAATGAAACCAAAAGAAAATTGGAATGCGCTCACTAAGGAAGAAGCGCTCGTTATCGAAAAGAAAGGGACGGAGATGCCTTTTTCAGGAGAATATTACCTAAACGCAGCGGTCGGCACCTATCATTGTAAGCGGTGTGATTTACTTTTATATGAAAGTGACTCAAAGTTTGATTCGGGTTGTGGATGGCCAAGTTTTGATGCGCACAAAGATAAAAACGTGCTCTTCGTTTTAGATAGCGATGGTAAAAGAACTGAAATTATTTGTGCAGGGTGTGAAGGTCATTTAGGCCATGTTTTTTTTGGAGAACAATTCACCGCAAATAATACAAGGCATTGTGTTAATTCTATTTCGGTGAAATTTCGAAAATAATTATTTTGATGCACAATGAACAATGTCATCACAATCAGTATAAATCATGTTGTTAAGAATGATTTGAGCCGCAAGAATAAGTTGACTATAATTTTGCGAGTTGTTTCCAAAACTCGCGGCGGTGGTTGTCCACATTTTTAGTATTAAATCTTGTGATCCTTTTGTTGGCTTGATTTTATCAACGACGGCAGATACATTCATCGCACCAGCATGATAACAATGCATAACAAAAAGTCTAAACCATAAATCTGATTCCTTGTAAGTAATGTTATGTCTGTTTAAGATCTTTTTCGCCTCAGGAATACAAACAGTAGAAATTAATTTACTAGCGGCTAAGGCACTTTTATCAAAATCAGCTCTTTCATCGATACTTGCAGTAACAATAAGTCCATATTTTTTTGCGACAGATGGCATTAATTGAAATGCACCGTATGCGCCAGCAACTGATTTTTTTAATTGGCCAGGACTTTCAATCAGTAATATTGATTGTGCGTACCATGGATCTACTCCATTTTTTTCAAATACAGCTACTCCCTTCGAAAGAGAATGAAACACATCTTTAAATTTGTAAAAATCATTCTTGCCTGTGGTAATGTATATTCGTTCTTCTAACGGGATCTTATTCGCAGCTTTTATGGCTTCTTTATACGCTGCCTTTTCAATTTCAGATTGACTTTCCCATTTTTTTACTGAGGAATAACCTAGTATCTGTCGATTAGAAGCGACGCTAATTATACATGAATCAGGCGATAATAACATTATTTTTTGCCAAAATTGTGCTTGTGCCAATTCATCCCAGCGATCAGTGAAAATGCTTTCGGCATTTAAGAGGGTGTTTTTTGTTCCATTGGCTGTAACAATAATTTTTTCGTTATTCCATGCTAATGGTTGAGCCATTAGGTGTATAGATGAGAATAAGGACAGGAATATTGGGAGATATTTCATTTTTGTAGTATTGCATTAAAGGTAGTTGAAAACGATTAATAAAATGGTAGGTTACAAAGATTAGTTTAACACAAACTATTGTTGAATTAGTTACCTTTATAGCCATGAAATGGATCGTGAAAATAGTCAGTTGGCCTTTAATCGCCTTAATCCGTTTTTACCAATTAATTATTTCTCCAATATTACCCGCCACTTGTCGATATACCCCAAGTTGCTCGAGTTATACCTTAGAAGCAATAAAAGTTTGGGGACCAATACGTGGATCGTGGTTAGGGATTAAACGAATTGCATCTTGTCATCCGAAAGGGGGACATGGGCATGATCCTGTCCCTGAAAGAAACAATAAATCCAATATTTAATTGACGGTTAAATCCCAACCGCGTGATTTTAAAGTTCGCGTGATGGTAAGAATGTCGCTAGCATAATCCGATAAATTCTCCCAATTGTCACAGCTAAGTTTATTCTTGTGCTGCGTAAGTGCTAATTTAAAGGGGAACTGAATGTGGCTATTGTTTATTTGCTCACTCTCTATAAATTGAAACCACTTCCAAAGTAATCTAACTGACGTGTTACTTGACAAAGAAAAATCTTTTGCGCTTACAGATGCGAAAAAGTCTATGTTTTTTCGCGCTCTTGAAAATAAAACGTTTAGCCGTTTGGCACCATTTTTTTCATTAACGGGTCCAAAACGCATTTCAAATTTCCCTTCTTCATTTTTCGCATACCCAAAGCTTATAATTAATCGATCGCATTCGTCTCCTTGTATTTGTTCTAAGGCTTTAAAGAAAATGGTGTCGTCGTCGATGCGTGACATGAGTTGTAATTGCGCTGAAGCGGATAGTTTTTCAAAGATACAGGCTAGTTGAGATTCTGAAAATGCGACAATTCCAATTTTCTCTTTCGTGTTTGGTAATAAAGATGCGATGAACTTGGCTACTTTTGAGGCTTCATTTTCATTTGTGCGATTGTTGTAAAGTCCTTTTTCTATGTAATGAAATTTTATGGGCAGCTGTGCTTGATTGACAGTTGGAAAAGCGATTAGCTCATTGTTGTAAAAATGCTCATTCGAGTAAGCTATTAATGACGGATGTTCGCTTCTGAAATGATAGTGTAAATAAACATTTTTAAAATAAAAACTTGCCTTGTGAAGTAAGGTAAGTGAATTTTCATCCTTTGAATTAAAATAATTACTCGGGGCCATTTGTTGTGTATCTCCCGCTATTAGCATTCGCTTTGACCGATAAAGGCATCCAATAGAATGACTTAATAACAATTGACTCGCTTCATCAATAATTGACAAGTCAAAATAATTTTTTTGTAGTGGAATATTGCTTGCTAGCTGACTAGGATTCGTTAACCATATTGGCTTGAGAAGTTGAATCCATTCGGAGGCATCGCTGCTAAGTAATTCCCTGATGGATTTGTGGCTGCGTTTTTTTGCAAATTCTTTAACCAGTATGGATTTGCCTAATTTTAATTGCCGTTTTTTTTCTTTTTGTTCAGTTGTTAATTTGTGAGCGGGGGTTTGTAAAAGGAGGTGAAACGCTTGAAACTTTTGTTGCTGCTTCTGATTTATTGTTTTTGATAATAGGGAAGCTTCTGCATCAAATTGGGCATTAATTTTATTAATTCGAGCCAACAAATTACCAGAGTCGTGAAGAGAAAATACAGGGTGATTCGACCTAAATGTTGTCCACGCGCTATGAAAGAGTTGATTTTCTAGTTGGTCAAGGTCAAGGGTTTGTTGGTAACAATCGATAAGGTCTTTTGGAATGGTAAGGAGTATTGAGCTAAAAGGAATAATAAAATCCAATCGGGACAATAATTCTTTTAAGTAAGCAACACAATCTGACTCATTTGTGAAATTAAATTGTGTCTTAAATTGTGTAACAAGGTTGTTAATCGTTGAATAGTTTGTAGTTAGTGCCGCTCGATCATCAAGGCTTATTTTGCTAAAAAGCGCCCAATCATTTTGATCTTGAACCTCAATTAAGGAGGCAATCATATCGAGATCTATTTTTAAGTTTTCTATCCCCATTTCAGAAAACTTAAGTTGAATCTGCATTACTTCGCTTTCTAATTCCTGCGCTTTTTTTAATGTTTTTGCGGCATCGCTAAAATTTATTTCAGGCGTTCTTAGCCATTTCTTTAATTCGTATTTCCACGAATAACGATTCAAGATGCCTTTTAATTGATATTTATTTTCCAAATAAGCTAATTCAATAGGAGTGGGGATTTTTATCCAATGATTTTGATTGACAGCTGTTTTTTCCAGTAAAAGCAAGGCTTTTGTATATTTTTTTTTGTAATCTAAAAATTCTTTGCTTTTCGTTAAAATCACTTGCTCGAACTTCTTGAAGTAATCGGTAGAAAACCGATGACAAATTCTTGCTTTATCAAAAAGGAGTTTAAAGTCCCCAAAATTGTCGATTTTGAATTGCATTTGAAGCTGCTCAGCATCTTTCAACCAGGTCTTGAGAACCGTGTCAAATTGATGAATCGTTTCAATTTGTTGATTTATATCCTTTAAATACCGAAGTAATTGCATCAATTCTAGTGGTAGCTTTTTCAGAAGGGCTTTGTTTTCAAGCCAACTAGTGATGCTTGGAAAGTTGCTTCGGTATTCGCTAGTATTAAAACTTCGACTTTTGGTAAGGGCAATAAATTCACTCGCTCTAAGTCCCCCCACTAAACCAGGTTGATTTAATATCTTTAATTCTTGTTGGAGTAATTCAATTTCATCGTGAACAAGAAATTGATGGTTTTCGTTTGTTGATATAGTGTTTTCTAAGGCTACCCAATTTTTTTTCAGGCTGTTAATGAAGGCACTTGATGAGTAGTGAGTGGTTGTAATAACACTCAAGTTGCCTAAGCCAATTGTGTCTAGTTTCTGTTGGATAACTTCTAATGCGACCCGCTTATCGGATACAACTACAGCGGTATTTTGTGCACTTACTAATTTCCCAATGACATTGCAGATAACTTGTGATTTTCCGGTTCCTGGAGGTCCTTGCACGACGCAATTTCCAACCTTTAATTGCTCAAATACTTCTAATTGTTTTTGATCAAAAGGAAATAGCGTTTCAACAGGCAAGTTCAATGAAACGTTGTCTTTATTTATTTCTTCTCCAAAGATTTCTAAAAGAGGATTAGACCATTCTTTTTGTTCAATAATTTGCTCTAGTTCTCCAATCAAGGCTAAACGATGGTGATGGAAATTTCCAATAGTTGCTGTTTCAGTATCTATTCTTTCAAAGCCCAAACCACGAAGTAATTCGATAAATGTTTCTGATACTTCAAATCCATTGGATGATTTTATATGGGGGAATTCTTTCTCTAATTTATGCGCTAAAAATGGGTTGATAATAGCCTCTTCTATTATTTCTGTGAATGTCGCCGTTTTGTTAATTCTATTAACTTGAACAGTTAATGGAATTATAAAAATGGGGGTTTCAACGTCTTTGTTTTGATGGGTAAAACTCACTACACCTGAGCTTTTACACAAAGGAAAAATACCTTTTTCTTTATCTATTTTCTTCGCATCGTTTATGATTTTTTCGAGTTCTTTGGTGAGTTCGTGTTTCCCACTCTCCATTTTTAAGCATTGTTTTTCATTGAGATGAACCAGAATGTCATCTCCTTTGAACAAACTTAATTCTCTTAGTAGTTCTTGCAATTGTCCAATAAAACTATCTCCTTCCACTTTGTAAAGATAAGGCGAATTCCTTTTTTTTTAATTATTCATTAAATAAAGTAACTTTACCTTATATAATGCTAAACTATGTTGCGATCTATTCTTTTTATTCTTGCGCTGCTTCTTGTAGTAAACAGCCACGCTCAAATAACTTTAACTGCCCCTAGTTTTCCTGCTGCAGGTGATACAATTCGAATGAGTCAAGCGAGTGACCCCGGCCTAGACTTTGTGAGTACAGGTGCTAATTTTAATTGGGATTTCAGCACATTAGTGGCAAATAGTCAGTATTTGAAAGAGTATAATCCGATTGGCTTTGCATCGATTTTGATTTTTACAACGTATGGCCCATTAGCATCCTCTCCTTATCGCGCAAGTTATTTTAACACAACACAAGATTTACCGCTAGATCAATTATCACAATTCTTGCCTGTGTCATTAAGTGATTTAAATCAGTATACGAAATCTACCAATGATTCAATCACATCAATTGGATATTCGATTTCTGTTAATGGGCAAGGTGTTCCATTTAAATCAGATACAATTGAAACTAGGTATAAATTTCCTTTAAATTTTAATGATCAACATTATTCACGTGGTTATTCATACATTGATTTAAATCCAATTGTCGATATAAAATATAAGCAGTATAGACAGCGACATACAACGGTTGATGGTTGGGGAAGTTTGACTACGCCAAAAGGCACCTTCCAGGTGTTGAGGATTAAGCATGATATTAATGAAATCGATTCTATTTATCAAACTTTTTTCGGAGCAGGGACTTGGTTTGGGACGCCACCAATAGTGCGAACAGAATACGAATGGTTTGGTTTAAATAATACGGAATGGTTGCTAAAAGTCGTAACAACAAATAATAATGTAACGTCCATTGAATACCAAGAGGATTATTTAGGATTGGATGCAGGAATCAATACTACTGATTTCCAATTTAATGTGTATCCAAATCCAACAACTGATTTTATTTATTTTGATTCCGAAATTGCAGTAAATAGCGCGCAATTAATCGATGCTCAAGGTGCAACGCTTGCAAATTTTACGGAAGAAGATTTAATAAATCAAAAGATTGACATCTCAAATTACAATGCCGGATACTATCTGTTAAAGTTGAACACTATCCAATCTTCTAAAATTATTAAGATAGTTAAGAACTAAATTAACTACCTTTAACCAGGCAAATCGGTTTATCGCTGTTTCGCTTTTGCGAAAGAGAGGAAAGTCCGGGCAGTATAGAGCATCGTACTTCCTAACGGGAAGGGCTAAGTAGGGAAATCTATTTAGAACAGAAAGTGCCGCAGAAAGGAAAACTACCTTCTTCGGAAGGAAAAGATGAAAAGGCGGGGTAAGAGCCCACCGCATAGTTGGCGACAACTATGGCAAGGTAAACCTTACGAACTGAAAGACCATGTATACCGAGGCTTGAGGGTTGCTCGCCCAATCTCGGAGGGTAGGTTGATGGACCCCAATTGTGAAGTTGGGGCTAGATAAATGATAGACAGCTAACTCTATTTTAGAGGAGGTGAACAGGACCCGGCTTACGATTTGCCCTTTTTATTTTCATGAAATGATACGTTTATATATCTCTCCATTAACTGCTGAGCTTGAACTTCAACAAGACTCGGAGAAAGCGTCAAAAATGTCAGCTTACATGAAAGGTATGTTTAGCTATTATGGCGTTTCCAGTGTTCCCAGAAAGTTAATATATAAAAAATGGAAGTCGAAGATTGACCCCACTTTAACTCAAAAATATAATTGGGAGCTGATTCGTGAATTATGGGACATGGATCAAAGAGAATACCAGTACATAGCAATTGATTGGATGAATTCGTGGCCTGTTTCTGCATACAGGGAAGAAGACATAGAAGAATTAAGGTTTTTAATTTCAAACAAGTCATGGTGGGATACCGTGGATTTAATTGCTTCTAATTATTTGGGGAAATACGCCTTAAAATTTCCCGAAATTATGGATCAAGTTATTATCGATTGGCAACATGAAAAGTCAATTTGGCTGCATCGTTCTTGTTTAATTTATCAATTGAAGCATAAACGAGCTACAAATCTGGAAAGGTTATCGTATTTGATAAATGTGTATAAATCGAACAATACGTTTTTTATCCAAAAGGCAATTGGATGGTCACTGCGTGAGGTTTCTAAATGGAATCCTGAATGGGTTAAAGATATGGTTGAGAATAAACGATTAACTGGATTAGCGAAACGCGAGGCAAGTAAATACATTCCAACAAAGTGACAAATTTTCGTGTATTATTTAGTATTATCTCTTTTATTTTTAAATTTACTCCTGAAATTAATATATGACGCGTCTTTTTTTTCTGTTAGCTTTTTTTTTAATTGCAACTGGTGGTTTTTCTCAATTAATTCCTTCCAATGGTGTCGCGGATTCTAAAGTTGTCTATTATGCGTTGCACCATGTAAATGTTTACGTTTCTTCCTCAGAGTTTATTGAAAATGCAACGGTGTTAATTAAGGGAGACAAGATTGAGAAAATAGGAAAGCTTATTAGTCTACCACAAGGTTGCGTGGAAATTGATATGGAAGGTCAAACAATCGTCCCATCTTTCATTGAATTATATACAAATATTGCACTTCCAATACCGAATAGCGCTGGAGGATTTAGACCACAATTAGAAACGGCGAATAAAGGCGCTTACTATTGGAATGAATCCATTCATCCTGAAGTTGATGCAGCTAATCTATTTCAAATAGATGCCAAAGCAAATGAGAATTTGATTAGCATGGGATTTGGATTCGCAGTTACCCATGTTCAAGATGGGATTGTTCGTGGATCAGGTGCACTAATTTCATTGGGAAATGAAAACGTAAACAAACAACTAATCAGTAGTCATGCTGGTAATTTTTATTCCTTTTCTAAAGGTGTGTCTTCTCAATCTTATCCGTCTTCTCAAATGGGAGCAATCGCTTTGTTGAGGCAGAGTTTGTATGATTTAAGTTATTATCAAAGTAATAAGTTAAACCAGGACAATTCTATTTCGATGGATAGTTGGGCGCGAAATCTTCATGGACCATCTTTTTTTAAGGTGGATGAGAAGTGGGAAATACTTCGTGCGAATAAAATTTCAAAGGAATTTGGATTGGATTTTATATATATCGCTTCCGGAAATGAATACGCTAACGTTCATGAATTAAAAAAGATATTGCCTAAATTGATTGTCCCAATGAATTTTCCATTGGCCTACGATGTGCAAGATCCTTATTTAGCTCGTCAAATTCCTTTAAGCGATTTGAAGCATTGGGAATTAGCACCTTATAATCCAAAATATCTTATTGATAATGGATTAACCGTCGCTTTAACGAGTGCTGGGATAGAATCTCCTAAAACATTTTGGAAAAATATTAGGAAACAAGTTGAAGTTGGTTTAAGTGTTCAACAAGTGCTAGAAGCATTAACGGAAATTCCGGCAAAAATGATTGGCAAAGATGGTTCGATGGGTTCGTTACAAGATGGGAAATTAGCCAGTTTTAGTGTGTTTGATGGAAATCCTTTTGACGCTGAAGTAACGCTATTAGAATCATGGCAGCTTGGCGAAAGAAGGGTATTAAGTTCCACTCAAAAAAACAAGCTATTAGGTAATTTTACATTAATTATTAAGGGTAAGAAATACGAACTTCAAGTTTCAGGAACGAATGACAAACCCACGGGGAAAGTGTATTTTACCCAAGAAAAAATGGTAAAGAAAAAGGCGGTGATTGATACCATTTCATCCGATGTTACCATTACAATTAATCAAGCTGATATTTCCATGGCGTTTGATTTTCCTAACGAAAATAAAACCGGCGGATTTCAACTACATGGTAAAATTAAAAGGGAAGGCCAAATAATAGAAGGAGATGCGCTTTTACCAGATGGTAATTGGTCGGAATGGGCCGCCATTAAAAAACAAAAAACGGAAACAAAAGTCACAGAAGAGAAAAAACAAGGAAATAATACGGATGAAAGCCCTAAGTCGTGGCTGCCAAATCTAGCTTTCGGGCGAAATGCTGAATTGCAAGATTTCCCCCTCGTTATTAAAAACACCACCCTTTGGACGAATGAAGCGGAGGGAATTATGGAGAACGCTACCGTTGTTTGTTTCGCAGGAAAAATTATTATAGTTTCTAAAAATAACGTTGTGATCCCTCCAAACGCAATTGTTATTGATGGTAAAGGGATGCACTTGACATCGGGAATCATTGATGAACATTCGCATATTGCCATTTCTAAAGGGGTGAATGAAGGTGGTCAAACGGTTACAGCTGAAGTAAGTATAGCGGATGTTGTGAATCCTGACGATATTAATATCTACAGGCAATTAGCAGGTGGTGTTACGGCCGCTCAGTTACTTCACGGTTCTGCGAATACCATTGGTGGACAGTCTGCTCTCATAAAATTGAAATGGGGATCATCGCCTGACGAAATGATCATCCCTAATGCGCCTAAATTCATAAAATGTGCTTTAGGTGAAAATGTTAAACAATCTAATTGGGGAGATTTTAACACGGTTCGTTTTCCGCAAACACGTATGGGGGTTGAGCAGGTTTTCTATGATGGTTTTGTGCGAGCAGAAGCCTATAAAAAAGAGTGGAATACGTTTTTGACGAGTAAGAAAACAGAGAATTCAATTACTCCTCGAAAAGACTTGGAATTAGAGGTCCTGTGTGAAATATTATCCGGAGAACGGAAAATTACGTGTCATTCCTACGTGCAATCTGAAATTAATATGCTAATGAAAGTAGCAGATTCTATGGGCTTTACTGTAAATACCTTTACACACATTTTGGAAGGATATAAGTTAGCGGATAAAATGAAAGAGCATGGCGTTGGAGCTTCTACTTTTTCCGATTGGTGGGCCTATAAGTTTGAAGTTAATGATGCCATCCCCTATAATGCGGCACTTATGAATCAACAAGGCTTGGTGGTTGCTATAAATTCAGATGATGCGGAAATGGGGAGACGGTTAAATCAAGAAGCAGCAAAAAGTGTTAAATATGGCGGTATGTCTGAAATCGATGCCTGGAAGATGGTTACGTTAAATCCGTCTAAATTATTGCATTTAGATGACCGAATGGGAAGTCTTCGTGTCGGAAAGGATGCTGACTTGGTTCTTTGGAGTGACAATCCTTTAAGTATTAATTCCATTGTACAAATGACAGTTGTTGATGGTAAGATATTGTTTAGTATAGAAGAGGATAAAATCTTACAAACGCGAAATAAATTAGAGCGCGCTCGCCTTACAGCAATGATGTTATCTCAAAATAAATCTAGCCAAGAGAATCAAAAATTTAAACCAAAACGTAACAAACATTTCCATTGCAATACAATTGGCGAAGAGGGAAGTGAATTAGAAAATTCCCATTAAATATGAAAAGATTACTTTTTTTTATTGCTTTTATTATGTGTGTAATGTCCTCTTCCTTTGGACAAAAAACACTTTTAATTAATGGTTATTTACATGTTGGCAACGGGGATGTAATGCCAACCGCTGCTATTGGAATCATCGATGGTAAGATTGTTTCCATAAAAAATGCCATGACAACAAGGTATGAGCCATCAGATTGGGATACCATAATTGACGTGGAAGGTCAGCATGTTTATCCAGGATTTGTTGCCCCAAATTCTACATTAGGGTTAACAGAAATTGATGCCGTTCGTGCCACTAGAGATTTTCAGGATGTTGGCGAATTTAACCCCCACGTACGAACTCAAATTGCGTACAATGTTGAATCCAACGTAATTGAAACGGTTCTTACAAATGGTGTTCTTTTTGCACAAGCAACACCGAGGGGAGGGATTATTTCTGGCACGTCTTCAGTGATGTTTTTGGCGGGTTGGAACTGGGAGGACGCTACCATTTTAAAAGATGACGGTATTCATGTTAATTGGCCTCCTGCCACGAGTGGCGGCGGATGGTGGGCAGAGCCGGCTCCGAAATCTATAAATAAAGACTACGCGAATCAAAAGGCTACTATTGAAGGATTTTTTGAAATGTCCTTTGCTTATGCGAATAATAAAGAAGATGATTTTGATCAACGTTTAGAAGCGATGATAGGTTGTTTTAAAGGAAAAAAACGGGTTTTCTTTCATGCAGATGAATTGCAACAATTGTTAGATGTGATTGAGTTTTGTGAAAAATACGCTATCAAGTATCCTGTAATTATTGGTGGGCATGATGCTTATTTATTAGGGGCTAGATTAAAAGATTCGCACATTCCTATCATGTTAGAACGTGTGCATAAATTACCTGAATTTGAAGATGAACCTGTCGATTTGCCCTACCAATTGCCTAATTTACTGCAAAATCAAGGGGTGTTGTTTTGTCTTCAAAACCAAGGAGACATGGAGGCAATGAATGCGCGCAACTTGCCTTTTCAAGCTGGAACAGCTATGGCTTATGGTTTAACCGAAGAACAAGCAATTCAAGCGATTTCCCTCTCTACTTGTCAGATATTGGGTATTGATGAAAAGTATGGATCAATCGAAATAGGTAAATCCGCCACACTTTTTGTATCTCAAGGCAATGCTTTGGACATGCGCACCAATAAGGTGAACTTAATAATGCGCGATGGAAAATTGATTGAAAATACTAATTTTCAAGAGGATTTATACCTGAAATACAAGAAGAAATACCAAAAAAACTAAGTACTTAGAACGGTAAGTCGTCATCTTCTTCATTGGCAGCAGCTGGAGCTGCTTTTTTGCCTGAATCAGAAGGGAAATCGCTTGGGTCTAATGAAATGGCAGATGGACCTCCCGCTGGCATTCCTTGGCCAACTTTCTCAATGCGCCAAGCCTCCAACGTATTAAAATATTTAATCTCTCCTTGTGGACTTGTCCATTCTCTACCTCGCAAATTAAATGACACTTCGATTTGATCGCTAACTTGAAATTGATCCAGTAAACTGCATTTATCTTGTGTTGATTGAAACAAAATATCTTGAGGATATTGACTGCTTGTGTCTGAAACGACAAATTCTCTTTTTGAAAATCGATCACTCACCTGAACGGTGGGATTAATCATTTTTATACTTCCTGTTAATTTAAACATACTATTTTTTTTATCCGTTATTAAATGAAAGAAGGGTCAGCCATGCGTCCTTCAATTTGTTTTCTTCTAGTAAAAGCTTCGCTCGTTTGTGCAAAGCTAATTCTAATTCTTTTGGCTGCTTATCTAAAGATAGAAATAAATCGCTTAATTCGATTAACTTATATTCATTTACTTCTGTTTCGTCTGGAATTTCCTCAATTCCTGCTAATCTCGCCAAAAGATTTTTTGAAAATAGTTCGCTATTAACAATATCTATTGGCAATTGATCATAGCCAATTCCGCAACTTGTAATGGGCTTTGTGAGTTCAAACATGGAGTGATTATCCGCTCTGCAATACCAATTTCCACCCATTCTAGCAACTAAATCTATTTTTTGCTGATCAATTAGTTGATTTTCGTCTAATAGGTGTTCATGGATATGGAATTTAACGACCTCACAAATAATTAAATTTCCGGCGCCGCCTTCATTTCCCAATTCTATGACTTGGTTTACCTTGCATTCGAATTGAACGGGCGATTCCTTAACTCTAAATGGCTTGACAATGTCTGAAGGTATTGGACTTAACCCTGACTTGATAAATTCATTTTCACCAACAGGATAAGGGGAACTTGCTAAACTCATCTGTTCTACAATATCAAAATTCACCACATTTATGACCACCTCAGGATGTGCTTTTACATTGTTATAGGTGTCCTTGGTGGTATTTGCCCTTCCGCTTCGAGCAGGAGAGAAAATTAATATCGGAGGATTGGCACTGAATACATTAAAAAAGCTAAATGGGGCTAAATTTGGCCTACCTTCTAAATCTATGGTAGATGCGAAAGCAATCGGCCTTGGCCCAATGGAACTCAATAAATATTGGTGCATCTTTGGTACAGAAAGTTCATCGGGAGTAAATGAAATCATAGTTGTGAAAATTCGATCAAATTTACTTATAAATATGTCCCATATTTCGACCTGAATAAATAAATTATACACAATTAAGTTTCTCTAAAACTTAAAAGTTTAACTTTGACCATCATAAATAATTTTTGAATGCGTCATTTTACTCGGTATTTTTTACTCATTCTTTTTATAGGAGCCAATTCGCTTTTTGCCCAAAATAAAAAGGATAGTAATGGTCAAAAACAAGGTAAATGGATTTATTTAGGCGCAGATAAAAAATCGTCCGGTTATGGTGCAAAAGTCAAAGTAGAGGAGGGTTATTATACCAATGGTAGAAAAACAGGGGAGTGGATTAAGTACTATCCCGATGGAAAGACAATTAAATTAAAAGGAGAATATAAAAATAATCGCCCGGAAGGAGCGTATAGCCGCTATTACGCTAATGGCGTTCTGCGTGAAAAGGGAAGTTTTAATAGCAATGAATATATAGGCGAATTGGTGCGATATCATAAAAATGGCCAAGTGGCTTATCGTGCACAATTTAATAACAAAGGGGAGGAAATGGGTGTCGTAAAACACTATTATAATAATGGTCAGGTTCAATTAGAATATACAAAAATTGATGGAAAATTATCGGACAAAATAAAATCCTATTATCGGAATGGTGTTGTTAAATCTATTCAAATTGTTCAGGGGGGTAAACCTGGTAAAATGACCAAAAACAATGACCCTAATAAACACAATATTGAAAAAGTATATCAAGATGAATATCCACCGAAAATCACTAACCCAAAGACAAAGGGAGTCCGTTTTATTCCATCCGGTTACAATACTATTTTTAATAACAATGATGAAATTTGGCAAGATGGGGATTTTAAGGATGGGCAATTATACGATGGTAAAGTGTATATCTATGGTAGTAATGGTTTGTTAATTAAAGTGAAAGTTTTTAAAGAGGGAAAATTTCACTCCTTTGGTCAATTATAAAAAAAAAAATAACAGTATGAAAGCATATGTTTTTCCGGGTCAAGGCGCACAATTTATCGGAATGGGCAAGGAGATTTACGAACAATCTTCGCTCGCTAAAGAAATGTTTGGCTTGTCGAATGCTATTTTGGGTTTTGATATCCAAAAAGTAATGTTTGAAGGAACGGATGAGGAGTTGAAACAAACGAAGGTAACACAACCGGCAATATTTATTCACTCTACAATTCTAGCAGCTTGTTTAGGAGATTCGTTTAACCCTAGTATGGTTGCAGGTCATTCTCTTGGTGAGTTTTCTGCCTTGGTAGCTAATAAAACATTGCGTTTTGAAGATGGACTTTCGCTTGTATATAAAAGGGCTTTGGCAATGCAAAAAGCGTGTGAATTAGAAGTGTCGACTATGGCTGCTATTCTAGGTTTGGAGGATCATATCATTGAGGAAATTTGCGCTAAAATTGATGGGGTAGTGGTGCCTGCTAATTATAATTGCCCAGGACAATTGGTAATTTCCGGTTCTTTATTGGCGGTACAAAAGGCGTGTGAAAAAATGACGGAGGCTGGAGCAAAGAGGGCGCTAATTCTACCGGTAGGTGGCGCATTTCATTCTCCACTAATGGAGCCTGCGAGAGAGGAGTTAGCGGCAGCGATCGAAGCAACTCACTTTTCAACACCTATTTGCCCTATTTACCAAAACGTATCGGCACTTCCTGTCGCTATACCGGAGGAGATAAAGAAAAACCTAGTGATTCAGTTAACAGCTCCTGTAAAATGGACGCAGATTATGCAGAATATGCTCGCGGATGGTGTAACTGAAGTCGTTGAGGTGGGGCCAGGTAAGGTTCTGCAAGGTCTATTTAAAAAAATTGACCGAGAATTAATCACTTCTTCAGCAGCTCTTATTTAGTTAAAATTGATCTAAATAGTACGATTCCACTTGCCGTAATAACAAATAATAAGGTAATTGGAGGCAAATAATAAGGCCAGTCTAACGGGAAAAACCATCCATGTATTCCAATTATGCTCACGTGAATTATGGACGCAAATACGCCGATCTTTCCAAATTTATAAAGAACATTTCCTGCTGGCTGTTTCTGGATGGTGGCAATTAAGGGCATGGTAAAACAAAGAATGGTTAGGATGCCTAAAATGATTATTTGCCAGCCATGAAAGTTGAGCTTGTTCGCGTTAAATAATAGCGGGTAATTTGTAGCATTTATCAAAATTATGTTTGCTGTTATGTGTAACAAACTAAAGCCGTAACCCAACAATCCAAATTGCTTTCTGTAGATTACTGTGTTCGGAAACCATTTTTTTGGTAACAAGGTAAAGGCAAAACATGTCCCCGCTGTCCAAGCAAATGCTTTGTTTAGCACAAATAATATTTCTTCTTGCCCTAATCCCTTCCCAACATGATAACGAAGAACTGCATAGCTGTAGAAAAGTAAAAAAAGAAGTGCTGTTTTTTTTAGCATTAATAATTTATTTCCCATAAAAACAATCCTTGCGGTGGCACGGATAATGAGGCGGCCTGCCGATTCTTTAACGCCATAATTTTCTTAATGTCCTCCGTCGCCAATTTTTCAGTTCCAACCTCTAATAAAGTCCCCACGATAGCACGAACCATATTTCGTAAAAAGCGGTTAGCACTAATCTCAAAAACCAGCTGATTCCCTTCTTTAAACCATTTTGCTGATGTTACTTCGCAAATGGTAGTTGATACATCTGAATGTGCTTTTGCAAAGGAAGCAAAATCATGTTTGCCTATTAGCTGACTTGCGGCCTTATTCATTTCAGGTATGTTTAAACTTTTGCGCATGAACCAGCTAAAATCATCTTTAAAAGGATCTTTTGTGTCATGAATAAAATAGCGATAGGTGCGAGATTTTGCACTAAACCGGGCATGTAGTTGGTCATCTACCGCATAAAAATCATGAATTACAATACTTTTAGGCAAAAGTAGGTTGAGCTTATTTTTAATGGCGCCTTCGCCCATTTTTTCTGGAAGATCTACGTGAAAAAAATAGGACTTGGCGTGCACGCCTGCATCAGTTCGTCCACAGCCAACGATTGGATAATGGGTGTTTGAAAACAATTGCGCTATAGCATTTTCGATCGCCTCTTGCACTGAGCTTGCATTAAGTTGACTCTGCCAACCATGGAAATCAGTACCCTTAAATGATAACTTGCAAAAATATCGTCTCATAATAATTCTCGTGCAAAGTTTATTTATTTTTTTTATTTATCAATTTGTTATGTAATTCTTTTAGTAGCAACCAAAAGAAATTAGTTTCGTAAGTTGATTTGTGGAGCTTTTTTTTATTTAATAAAAAATGTAACTTTACCGATGAATGATCAGTTAAATTAGTCGTTTAAAAATTTATATGCAAGAAATTTTACGAAGCAAATTTGTTTTCCTCTCCAGAAACAATTTGGTTTTCTTTATTGCTTTTTCGGTTCAGTTTTGCTTTTCACAATGCATTATTCCCGTTGTCCCTTCTGCAACGATCACTTCTCAACCAAGCTGTATTGTTGGAACTGGAACAGTCAATATTACTGGCCTAACGATTAACGATTGGACTATTACTTTGACGCCCGGGGGAACTACTATTAACGGTAATACCAATTCAATTTCGGTCCCGAATCTTTTGCCAGGAACATATACTTTCACTTACAGTGATACAAACACATGTGTTGGTACTTGTACAGCGACAATTAGCCCCGTACCCGCAAACCCATCGATTCCAATTATAGACTCCATTCAACAACCAACATGTGTCAATCAAACTGGCACGGTTTTCTTTTCAGGTTTGCCTTCTAGTGGAGCTTGGGCTGTAGCAGCTTCTCCTGGATCTTTAATTTTGAATGGAACAGGAACTATTGGTGTTTTTACGGGCCTTTTACCCACAACTAGCTATAGTTTTTCTGTAATAAGTTTGTTAACTGGTTGTCAATCCGCTTCTACTGCTGTTACTTCTATGAATGCTTTACCGCCAGGGCCTAGTACGCCATTCCTAGGTCTTACAACTCAACCGACTTGTCTGGTTAACACAGGAAGTGTACCATTATCGGGATTACCTGCCGTTGGTTCTTGGGCTATTACAGCTACACCTGCTAGTGGTGCGCCAATTGTTTTAAATGGATCAGGAACAAACGTAATTTTTACAGGTCTTCCTTTAGGAAATTTTACATTTACAGTTGCGTTAACGCCAGGTGGATGTTCCTCTTCTCCGACTAATCAAGCGTTTATTAATCCAGTTACCACGCCAGCAGCTCCTATTATCGGGCTGGTAGTTCAACCAACTTGTGCATTATCTACAGGGTCGGTGTCTCTTTCTGGTTTGCCAGCTGGCAATTGGACAGTTAATGGGTCGCCTGGTTCAATGACACTTTCTAGTACTGGAAGTACGGCACTTATTAATGGTTTAACTGCAGGAATAACGTACAGTTTCACGGTGACGAATTACCAAAGCTGCACTTCTTTAGCGTCTGCGAATGTGGTACTTGTGTCGCTTCCTAATACGCCTCCAGCACCTGTAGCAACTGTTATTCAGCCTACATGTGCTGTTAATACTAATTCATTGACTGTTCTTTTTCCTACGGGAATTAATTATTCTTACAGTATTAACGGGATTGTTTATCAAGACCCCGCGGTTTTCTCTAATCTTCCAAGCGGTAATTATACAATTACGGTTATTGATTCAAGTACTTTATGTACTTCTGTAAGTTCTACCTCCTATACGATTAATCCTATTCCAGTTACACCTGTTATTAGTTTTAATTTTGTCGATAATATTTCTTGTAATGGTGCCAATGATGGTACTGCTGCCGTTAGTGTTTTAAGTGGTGGTACAGCACCTATTTCTTATGCATGGTATACAACAGGAGTGCCACCCCTAAATTTAGGGTCAAACGATACCATTACGGGGCTCCCGGTGGGATCTTTCAACGTCATTGTTTCCGATGCTGCCAATTGTTTGGTGGTACAAAGTTTTAACATAACGGAGCCTACCCCATTAATTTTCAATGGAACGTCTACTCCGATTGATTGTTTTGCGGGTGTTTTAGGTACTATTTCAACACAGGCAAGTGGTGGAACAGTCCCATATTCTTATAATTGGTCTTCAAGTGCGCAAAATACGGACAGCATCGGTAATTTGGCAATCGGTAATTATTCAGTTATTGTTTCCGATTCAAATAATTGTTCCGATACCTTGAACTTTACAATAGGCATAATAGATTCGCTTAATATTATTGCCCTACCTATCGATACGATTATTAATCCTGGTTTTTCTGTAGATCTAATTGTTACCGGTGGTGTAGATTACGTCTGGACGCCAAATACGTTGGGGCTATCTTGTGTAGATTGTCCTAATCCAACAGCCTTAACTGACTCAAGTATTATGTACTATGTCACCGCTACTGATTCTAATGGATGTGTGGGATACGATTCTGTATACGTGGAAATCAAATTAATTTGTGGTGATATTTATGTTCCAACTATATTTTCTCCAAATGGTACTGGTCCTGAAGAAAATAATAAATTATGGGTATTCGGAAAAGCTTCTTGTATTCAACGATTTAGTTTTCAAATATTTGATCGTTGGGGCGAAATGGTTTTTGAATCTGCTGATATCTCAAGAGGGTGGGACGGTAATTTCAAAGAAAGACCTTTGCCTAATGGAAATTTTGTTTATAAATTAAGTATTTTATTGTACGATAATTCCATCTATAATTCATCCGGTAGCATTACCCTAGTTAGATAGTTATGAGCATAAAAAGATATAATTTATTGTTACTTATTTTAATGGCCTTTATTTCGGCACCTAAAATGTATGCACAAGACGTCCATTTTTCTCAATCGGAATATTCGCCAATGACATTAAATCCAGCATTAGCTGGCGCCTTCTCTACTTTTCAAGGCGTAGCGATGTTCCGTTCCCAATACGGAAGTTTCGCAACTCCTTACACCACAATGGCAGCTTCTATGGATGGTAAATTAAGTCCCGCATCTAGTTTGCAAAAAGGTATCGTTGGCGGTGGCATCAATTTCTTCAATGATAGAATGGGACAGAATAATTACAATCAGAGTCTTGTAAATATTAGCTTGTCATACCATTTAATGATCAATAAGTTGAGTAAATTAGGCCTTGGCTTATCATCAGGGTTTGGACAGGCCTCTGCAAATCCAGGCGCTGGACAATGGGGTGTGCAATACGATGGCATGGTTTATAATCCTTCTATTGCGTCGGGTGAATCATTCTACAAACAAAATTATTCTTATTTTGATATGGGAGCCGGAATGCTCTATTCTTTTAAGACCAATAATAAATCTTTTAATGATAAAGCGGATAAAGCTTTAAATGTTGGGGTTGCAGCTTTTCATATAAATCGACCTGTTTCGTCTTTCTATAATTCAAGTATTCAAAGAATGCCTATTCGTTATGCTTTATTTGTTAACGGTAGCATTGCTTTACCTCAAGCAAATGGTGCTATTTTACCGGGCATATACTATAATCGCCAAAAAACCTACAATGAAATTTTGGCAGGATTTTATTATAAGCAATTTCTGAAAGAAGCTTCCCGATCAACCTCAATAGAAAAAGACGCTTCTTTCTCTATCGGTTTATTTGCTCGATATAAAGATGCAATGATTATTAAAGCCATGGCACAATGGGGGGCAGTTTCCACTGGGTTTTCTTATGACATTAATCTTTCTAGATTATCTATTGTATCTAATTTTAAAGGGGGAATGGAAGTGTTCGTTCGGTATGATTTAGATAAAATAAGCCGCAAGAAAATTAGAATAAAATAAAGAAGCCTTTTTATTCTTTTGTAACAAAAGGATACGGCATTTTGCTTAAGTCCGCTTGAAATATATCATAGCTAAAGTAATCACCATTTTGACAGATACTTGCAAAAACACCTTGATTAGTTTTCGGGTTGAATTGAAAATGCGTGTCGTTATTAACGCTGTTTACTGCCAAGCCTAAATTAACTGGAGCACTCCAAACACCATCTACGTTTTGACAATAATAAATGTCGTAGCCTCCATATCCAGGAAGGCTATTGCTACTGAAAAATAAAAATTTACCGTCGTTTGTAAGGTAGGGAGTAGTTTCATCTCCTAAGGAATTAATGTTCTTTGGTAATGCTTTGGCTGTACCCCAAGTACCGTCTATTTTTGACACAACAAACATATCCATTCCTGAATCTTCTGCTTTTCTATCAGTGATAAATACCATAATTTCCCCTTCCCCTCCATTTGGGGCTAAGGATTGGGTGGCAGAACCTTCAAAATAATCAGTATTTATTGATTTATTCTTAATAACATCCATTGCTGAAAATCGGAATGGTGTTTCACCCGTAATCTCGAAGATATCTGAGCTTTTGGTAGTTTTCTCGGATGCCGAGGTGTTTATGGTACATAATCCATATAAACCATCGTCAGACACAAAACTTAAGGCATCAAATCCATTCGTATTTAAATCGATGAATGTACTTGATTGTAATGCCCAATCTTTTAGTGATTCATCCCAAATCGCATGGTACATGTCTTCGTAATATTGTTGATCATCTGGATTAATGTTGTTTCCTGTTGTCTCTGGCCTCCTTGCTGTAAAAAACAATTCTTTACCCTCTCTTGTTAGAATAGGAGCGTACTCCGCATCTATTGTATTTAAGCTGTTAGCAAGAGGCTTTCGTAAATTAAGAACCCCTGACTTCGAGTCTGCTAAGGCAAGTTCACATTGTTCGATGTACACTAAAATATCATTGTTTTTAGCTGCTTTCGTACCCATTATTTGCGCTGTTTTCTTGAAATGCATAGCTGCAACATCTACACGGCCTAATCGATGGTTAATATTGCCCAATAGCTCGTTTAAACCCGCTTCAGCATCATCAAGTCGTGTAATTAAATCAAATGCTCGATTGGCGCATTCTTCTGCTGCATAATACATTGTCAGGTCATAAAAACATTTTCCCATGCAATATTGAATCTTCCAATTAGCGGTATCTTTTAATTCTGCTTTTTTTAACAATGAAATAGCGTCGTTTACTCGTCCTAAGTCATATAACTCAATACTTTTAGAAACCATTAAATTAACGCTGGCCTTGTCTATTGCACTTGGATTGTCTTTTTGTGTATAGGCTTCTTGACTTAATAAGAAACAACCTAACGCAATTACTATGTTTAAATGTTTTTTCATGACTTTAAAATTATATAATATTATTTTCTCTGAGCTACTTGATGATATTTATTTTTTTTAAGCTAAGAAATGGGTGAAGATATTCTGGTATATTTAGAAGATTAAATGAATAGTAGTTCATAACTATTTATGTATGATTTATTGACCATTAATTGCTATTTCATTCGATTCTAAGATATGTAATCCAGGTTCGTTATTTTTAATTTCATGGAGTATTTTCATGGCTATTTTGTTGGCATGAATACCACGATATTTTTTTAATGGCCCTAAGAGTAATGGATTCATAAGAGATAAAAATCCTTGGGATAAATATTCAAGTATTCTTGTTGAATTTCTTTTTCCCATCAATACAGAAGGTCTATAAATATAAGTTGACTTGAATGAAAGTTGGGTGATTAATCGCTCTATTTCTCCCTTTAATGCAGGATAAAAAACAAGCGATTTCTCATTTGCCCCAATTGAGCTAATTAAATGGATCTGCTCATAGCCATTTTTTAATGCCATTTCAGCAGTAATTAGTGTATATTCTAAATCAATTTTTCGATAGGCCTTTTTGTCTGGAGTGACTTTTCGCGTAGTACCTAAAGTGCAAATTAATGCGTGACCTTTAAGTTCTTTTAGTTGATTCGAAAGGTCATCAAAATCTATGATTAGCTCATTTATTTTTGCGTTTTTATGGGGTAATGGGGATCTTACTACCGCAGTAATTTGGGTGAAAAAATCATCTTGACAGGCTAGCTCAATGACTTGTTTTCCGATTAATCCTGTTCCGCCTATTATGGTTATTTTCATAAGTTTAAACAAATGTAAATTTTTCTAAACGAATTTGAATTAATTTTATCGAAAGTATATTTTATGAAATGTGTTGTTTTGTGTTATCAAATTAATGAACTCTATTCGCAAGCTTTTGCCGATGAAAATCACTCAGGAAAACCTTCTGTTGATAATATTAAACATCATTGGGAAGATGAAATGCAAATTTCTTCGAATGTGTTGTCTGTTGAAGAACTAGAAAATGAATTCTATTCTTTGGAAGGCTCCTATGCGAGTGGTGAAGGGTTCAAATTCGAAATTCCACAAATGCGCTTACTAAAAATAAGTTCGGATGACGCTCCCTTATGTTTTGTGGGTGCGTCTGAATCAATATTAGAAAAAATTGAAATTGTTAATGCGCCAGAGCAACATATTGTTAAGATATTTTTGAAGGATTTAGAGCCTATGGCGAATCCTGTGCCTGGAATATATATCGCTACAAAACAGTTTCCAAAAGAATTGTCCGTATAATGCTTCAGATTAAGGGGGTGTCACTTTCTTTTCAAAGGCCTGTTTTAGATCAGGTATCTCTTTCAATTAAGAAAGGTGAAATTTTGGGCTTAGTTGGAAAAAGTGGGGCTGGGAAATCTTCATTGCTAAAAATAATGGCAGGATTAATTGATCAAGATGGGGGAGAGGTACTGCTGGATGGGCAATTATTACCTAAATCGTCTTTTCGTTTATTGCCAGGCGCTGAAGGAATAGAAATGGTTAATCAAGATTTTAAACTTGATCAATACCATACAGTAGAAGAAAATATTAGGGAATCAATTCTGTCTTGGTCGACTGAAAAAAGAACCCGGCGGGTAGAGCAAATGTTAAAATTGCTTGAATTAAAGGAATTAAGACACCAAAAAGCACATTTGCTTTCAGGTGGTGAACAACAAAGACTTGCCATTGCAAGAGCGATTTCTAAAAAATCAAAAGTACTGCTATTGGATGAGCCTTTTGCTCATCTTGATACACGCTTAAGGATTAAGCTGACCAATTATTTATTGAGAATTAGGGAGCAAGAACAACTATCAATTGTTATTGTTTCCCACGATGGTCAAGATATTTTAGGCGTTTCTGATACGGTTTGTATTTTAAAAAATGGAAAGTTAAGTGCTAAGAAAAAGCCTATAAATGTGTATTACAATTTGTCCAACAAAGCGGATGCACTGCTGTTTGGACCAATTAACGCTGTATCTATAAATGAAAAAAGAGTCTTGTTTCGACCGGATGAATTTACAATCAATAAAAATGGACAGATACAGTTGAATTATGTTGCCTCCGTTTTTCTTGGTTTGGTTTATTATAATTATTTTTATTCCCTTAAGAAGGAGGAGGTTATTCTCTTAAGTTTTGAACCATTAAAAAACAACATCTCTATTGACATTAATAAAAAAAAACAGGGCACAGCGTTGGTACTTTAACTTTCAGATTCTAAAGCTAGCTTTTGTAAATTATGTTAAAGAAGGGGCTTTTTTTCATGGAGCTGCATTGGCTTATTATACCCTTTTTGCATTGGTTCCTATCCTTTATTTATCTATATCTACATTCGGTAAAATTGTTGGGCATGACAAAATGATTTCTCTCATCCAGCAATTATTCAAAGAAAAAATTGGATTGTCAGATTCCGATAAGATTATGGATTTTTTAAATGTCATTGATATAAAAAATGGAAGTTGGCTGATGGAGGTATTTAGTGTTTTCGTTTTGCTTTATGCTTGCTCCGCTTTTCTTGTTTCATTAAAAAGAAGTTTAAATGAATTTCTTGTTGCAAAACAACATGGCAACCAAAACATTATCCTTAATATTATTGGCTTTCGTTTTTTATCTGTTTTCTTATTGGCGATTTTTGCACTGGTCATTATATTATTTTATTTTTTTCAAATTTTTGCGGTTTCTCTTTTGGAACAATGGATGATGTCTCACAATGGAGTGGTCGATTTTAGCATGTATTTATTAAATCATTTACTTTCTATTACAAGTAATGTGATAATTTTTTGGGTGATTTTTAAATATGTGAATGATGCCAAGTTGTCTTCTAAATTAGCATTGAAAGGTGCAATCCTCACAGCAATACTCTTGTATGCAAGTCAATTAGTTATAAAATATTACTTACAAAATTATTTTTTTCTTGGCAAATCAGGTATTGCGGGCTCACTTTTTATACTTTTGGCTTGGGTAAACTATTCAGCTCAAATTATCTTTTTTGGCGCAAAATATACACATGTCCTGCAGCAAAAAAACTAAAGGCCTTGCCTAATTATTTTTTTATCCTTTAATGTATTATTATATTTTGTTGGGGTAATTTTATCTGTTATCATGAATTTTATATAAAAAGTTTATCTTTATTCAATAATTTTTACATTTATCGCTATGAATAAGTCAAGTTTGGTATTTTTTATTATTTGTTCTCTTGTATTATTTGCCTGTAAAGATACAGGTGTGCTTGTAAAACCTAAATTTAAAACAACCGTCTTTCGTGGAGTACAAGGCGAAACTGAAGTAAATACTTTTAATCGTAAGCAAGCAGAACGCGAAAAAAGCCTTGCTGCAACGTTGGAAAAGGCCGATGAGGCATTACGTCGATTGGAAGATCAGAAACAAATGTTTTATTCAATCGATAGTTCTGAAAGGATTAACGAGATAGATGTACAGTTGAATAAATTGATAGAAAGAACTAAGCAAATTATTGATTTGTTAAATGAAACAGATCCTTATTCGCCTGCAGGTAATGAAAAGGCTTTGCGCTTAGCTGTAGAATTAAATGATTTGTTGTACAATTATGTTTACCCAATTGGTGAATTAATTGTTTCTAATAAAGAAATAAAAAATATCTCTGCCGATATAAGTTTTGATACGGGGAGTTCTGTACTAACCAAACAAGGTAAGTTAGCAATAACGGTTTTGATAGAGACAATTACGAAGGATATTGCGGAATGGAAAGTTTATTTAAATCAGCACAATGAAAATGTTTTTGATCAAGAGGAGTATAAAACGATATTAATCATTAATGGTTATTCGGACCTTCAAGGTTCCGGTAATGCAACTGATCGGGCTGAAAAGAACCTTGAATTGTCTAAAAAAAGAGCCGCTGCTGTCGCTGCAGAATTTGAAAAACAATTGACGGAATTAAACACGAAATTGAAATTGACTTACAATGTTAAGTTTTATGGCCAAGGAGAAAATTTACCCCCGAAACAAGTGGAGAATGGTAAGGTTAATAATCCTGATAGAAGGATCACAACTGTCAGCATGGTTGTTGGACCTAAAATCTTGCTTTATATGGATTAATCTATAAGAAACTAGGTGGTTTTCGCACTTCTATTTTTGCGTCTTTGAAGATGGAAGACGTATTTCTAATACTTAATAAAAAGCTTTTGTTTCCTCCAATTGGTGTCCAATAAAAGGAAAGTGCCCAACAATGTAAATTTCTGTTTAAGGAAAAATTAATGTTCGTTAATTGCTTTGTTTGTATATCAAAGTTGATATTGCTGGATAAATTCCATCGTTTGGTAAAACTTATATCTCCATTCAATACGATTGTTTGCACAAATTGATAATTATCATTCGATAAGGAAGTTTTAGATGTATTCGCATTGATGGAATATACATGAGATAAATTCATTTTCCATGGGATGTTAAAATAAATGGCTTGCTCAGGATGTAAGCTGAATTGATTGAAATCACTGTTCCAATTTGTTTTAACGGTTTCTTTAGCATCTTCTATAATCTCACGGCTTTTTTTTGAGGCAAATGTGAGGGTAGTGGTGAAGTTGTTCGACAAAAAGCGGCCCAAAGATTGCCCTGTCTTTATGGCATATGTCCCCATGGTCTTTCCACTTATTGTACTCCAACTATACGGACTAAATCCGGAATTTGCTACTATATTGAGCCATGAAAATGGGCTTATTCGTAAATTCAATTGAATGTTGGAAAGTGGCATGGAATCCTTGTTGAAATCATAATTCCCTGTTATCGAAAATTGATCGATAAGTCTGATTTTACGATAGCCTGTAAGGGTGTCTTTGTCTGATTTAACTTTCAATTCTAATGAATTATTAACGCCAAAAGTTAAAAAGGATGATTTACTGGAATTTCCAACATTGTAAATGCTTCGCTCATATTTTGAATAGGAAATGAGTGATTGGTTTGCCCCTGCATTTGCGGTCGTTAATTGATTTAGAAGCGGTACAAATCGATAACCTATACTTGGGGTCATTAGGTGACGAATTAATGGTTTATTTTTGCCTACAAGTCGGTAATAGCTGTATAACACGGTTGTAAGATTAACATTCATGCTGAATTCATGTGCCATTCCGAATTTTGCAAGGGTGTCTATTTGTGGGCCATTGGTTAATGAATTATAATTTTTTTGAATTTGCTGAAAATTAATTTTATTTCCATAGGTAATACTCGGGGTTATTTTTACAGAATTCTTGAAAAATCCAGTTGTTGTTTGTAATACTATACCTTGATTAACGCCATTCATAAATTCGTTTCCGATGCCACGAAAATCAAAAACGGTTAAGAGTGAATCGTTGAAAGTGGATTTGTTTTGACTTTCCATGGAATAACTTAATCCAATACGAACCAAGGTTTTTTGCCATTCTTTACTTGGATTTTTTACCATGTTTTTAAATGGGAAAATGCGTGTAACGTTGGCATTGAAGATCGGACTGGTTAATGATATGTTCTTTGCAATTGAATTTTGGCGCAGCGAGATTTTCATTCCCATTGTTACTGGCTTGCCGGGAAATGACCTGTTTAAATTTATGTCTGAATTAAAACTGTTGTTAAAATATTGGGGGTTGATTGGATCTAAATTATTTTTTGTTTTGTTATCTGAAATAAAGTTGACATTGGATGAAAATGCCCAATATGGATTCGATTTTGCTTCCTTTCTATGAGACCATACAATCGACAATTTGTTCTGCGCTGTATTAGAAGGAAATCCTTGCCTGAATTGCTGAAAACCTAAAGATAAGCGTCCGCTAAAAGCATAGCGTTTGGAATAATCTACATCATTTCTTAATCCCCAACTCCCTCTGCTATATAGATTTATGTATGCGCTTGTTTGAAGCCGATCATTTATAGGAAAATAATAACCCAAATTTTGAACTCCAAACCCATATTGTGAAATGGGAATGAATTCTGGGAATAATAGGCCATGAGTACGCTCTTTTTGCTGTGGGATAATAGCAAAAGGCAGTCCTAAGGGCGTGGGGATGCCTTTAACCCACAAATTCATGGGGCCAGTTACTATGCGCTTGTCTGGAATTATTACGGCTTTTGATAACTGAAAATGGTAGTGGGGCTCTTCTAAATCGCAGGTCGTTAATCGTCCATTTTTTAGATGAATTTCATCATTTGGATATCTTTTGGCTTCGCCCATATGAAAATAAAACTCATCTTGTTTGATCGCTAATTCTTCAAGATATCCTTTTTCTGTTTTGGTGTTGTAACGCATACGCAAGCAGGTAATTACTTCTTGACCATCTGTAAATTGGGGTAATTCAACTTTGTTACTGTCCTTATCATAGCGATAGGATGCTTGAATTTCATTCGCATTAAGATCAATTAAAATATAGCCTGCAGTAAGCTTTATGTCTCCCATTTCTACTTTAGCATTCCCATACAAATGAACTTTTCTTTCTTTTATATCATTAAAAATTGAATCATTTGACGAGTATAATATGATGTCCACAATTGATGAATCATTAATGGAAATGGTATCTTTTAAAGTTGTGCTTTGTGCACTAACTACAAACGATAGCTGCATTATTAACAATGTGCAGAAGATAATTCGATAAAGAGACTTATTTACTGTCAAGTAATTAAAATTATATTTGTCAAGGGGTTTACCTTGATACAAAACTACCAAAATTCGTTATGCGCACAATGAACGATTGTTTTAGACCTTTATTTATTTTCTTAACTCTTGTAGTTTTGATGCAGGGATTTGGTTCTTTCTCCCAGTCAAAAAATGCAGGAAAACAACTAATTAAAACGGTTGTTATCGATGCTGGGCATGGTGGAAAGGATCCTGGATGTCATGGGTCTTTTGCTCATGAAAAAGTGGTTTGTTTAGCAATGGCCTTGCGCTTAGGGGAGTTAATAAAAGCTAAATATCCGGATGTTAAAGTCATTTTTACAAGGGATAAAGATGTTTTTGTTGAATTATATGAACGGGCAAATATAGCCAATAGGGCAAATGCCGATTTATTTATCTGTATTCATGCCAATGCGGGAAGTGCTTCTGCATACGGAACAGAATCTTATGTTTTAGGGTTGCACCGAACAGAATCACAACAAAAAGTGGCGGAAACAGAAAATGCCATTATTTCGCTTGAAGATGATAAAGGGGCGAAATATGTTGATTTTGATATGTCTCCTGATGCGATAATTGGCATACAATTGCAAATGTCTGTTAATCTTGATAAGTCAATCCGTTTTGCTGAATTATTGCAGAAAGAATTTAAAAGGATTGGTAGATATGATAGAGGGGTAAAACAAGCAGGATTCCTTGTCTTGTATAAAACAACAATGCCCTCCGTATTGATTGAAACAGGATTCTTACCAAATGTCGTAGAAGAAAAATTTATTGGTAGTTCGGAAGGACAAGAAAAAATGTCGCAGTCAATGTTTGCTGCTTTTGTTGATTACAAAAACGAGATGGAAGGTAGGGGCGATAAAGTACCTGTTAATAATGCCGTTGAACCCGTGAAGCCTGATGAAAATATATCGGAGAATAAACCAACTGAAATCCTAGAAAAATCTCTTTTTTTTAGTGTTCAAATTACCACATCAGATGTCAAAATACCATTAAATTCAAGTCTTTTTAACGGCTTAGTTGTTAAGGAATATATACAGGGTAATTTGTTTAAATACTACACGGGAGCTTTCTTAAAAGATCTAGATGGCGCTAAGAATTTAAAGGTCGAATTACAAGAGAAAGGATTTAAAAATGCATTTGTTATCGCTTTCTTAGGTGGAGAGCGTATTAGTATCGAAAAAGCGATTAAATTAGCAGAAAATTAAAGCATTGAAATATACAAAGGAAATAAAAGCTGGTTTTTTTGCTATTCTTGCAATTGTTATTATTGTGCTGGGTGTTAACTTTCTAAAAGGTAATAGCTTTTTTGGAGGTGATGATACCTATTATAGTTACATGGAAAATTCAGGGCAATTAATGGTCGCGAGTAATGTTACTCTTAATGGCGTTATTGTTGGAAAGGTGTTGGCGGTTGATTATGTCCCTAATAGTACGCTTAAAAAACGCGTAAAAATTACATTCTCAATTCAAAATTCGTCCGTTGTCTTCCCTAAAGGTACCATTGTTGAAATAGGATCACTTGACTTGCTTAGCAAGGGCTTGTTGATTCAAATTCCCATAAACACTTCAAAAGGATTTTATAAGCCGGGAAGCGTTTTGCCTGGTCGTTTATCAGTTGATATGGTTTCTCAAGTTAAAGCGTATGCGGATCCCATTTCTCAAAAATTACAAGCGATGATGGCCTCAATTGATAAAATGGTGGATTCGTTATCTTCTTTTTGGGATGAAAGTGCCACCTCAGAAATTGAAGCTAGTTTAAAAGAAGTTAAAATAGCGATTGCTCGTTTTGGTGACCTTGCCAAGGAAATGCAAGATTTTGTTGGGGAAGAAAAGTTGCAATTCGCTAGAATTATGTCAAATGTTGAAAATATTACCTTGAACCTCCGAAAAAGTAATGAGCAAATATCTAGTATCATTGGAAATTTAAAAATTGTCTCTGATGATTTAGTAACGGCAGATTTTAAAAGTGTGATTCTTGAAGCTCAAACAACCTTGAAAAAAATAAACTACATCTTGGCAGAAACAAATGCTGGTAAAGGTACGCTTGGCAAATTAGTGCATGATGAAAAATTATACAATGAATTAGTTGAGTCGAATAAGCAACTTCAAGAATTAGTGGATGATATTAAAAAACATCCAGAAAGATATATCAATATCTCGGTATTTGGAGGAAAGTCAAAAGGAATTAAACTTAATAGTACACAAGAGAAAAAACTTACTCTATTGTTAGATTCATTGCCTGAATAATATGTGGTCAATATACGTTTTTATATCTTTATTCTTATTTTCATTCGGACTGTTCATTTTCAATTTGTACAGAATTAGAAAAAACATTCTGTTGGGTAGGACAATAAATAGATCCGATAAGCCTTTAACACGATTGAAAACGATGTCTTTGGTAGCTCTTGGACAAAAGAAAATGTTTACTAGCCCAATTGCTGCTTTCCTGCACTTAGCGTTGTATGTAGCCTTTGTTATTACTCAAATAGAACTCGTAGAAATTATTGCCGATGGATTCTCAGGAAAACATCGTATTTTCTATTTTTATTTGGGTGATTTCTATGTCTTTATGGTCAGCTTTATTGAGATTCTTACAGTATTGGCCTTTGTTGCAACAGTCGCCTTCTTATGGCGGCGTAACATGCTATCGCTACCAAGGTTTAATAAGAAGGAATTACTTGGTTGGCCTAAAAAAGATGCGAATCTTATTCTAATTATGGAGATTGTTCTCATTGTGTTCATTTTTACAATGAATGGTGCTGATGAGGTGCTTTATAATCGTGGTGGTTCTCATGTGGAATACGCAAAAGGTAGTTTCGGATTTTCAATTTCTTCCTGGCTCGGACCTTTGGTGTTTGATAATTTTACTGTTGAAGCGTTGCGCATTTTTGAGCGAATTGGGTGGTGGGGACACATAGGAATGGTTTTTTTATTTTTAAATTACTTGCCTTATTCAAAGCATCTTCACATTCTCTTAGCTTTCCCAACTACTTATTTTTCAAACCTTGAAGCAAAAGGTAAGTTTTCTCACATGAAATCGGTTGAAAATGAAGTTAAGCTAATGCTCGATCCTAACGCAGACCCCTATTCAGCCGCAAATGCGACCGATACACCAGAGCGTTTTGGTGTAAAGGATGTCACGGATTTAACATGGAAAAATCTTTTAGATGCCTACTCCTGCACTGAATGCGGCAGATGCACGGATGTCTGTCCTGCTAATATCACCGGTAAGGCTTTGTCGCCTCGAAAAATAATGATGGACACAAGGGATCGTATGGTCGAAGTGGGGGACTTGAAAAAGGGTGTCGTGGATGGTAAAAGTTTATTGGGAGATTATATTTCTCCGGAAGAGGTTTGGGCTTGTACTTCTTGTAATGCTTGTGTAGAGGCTTGTCCCATTAATATTGATCCGCTTTCTATTATCGTTGATTTAAGGAGGAATTTAGTAATGGAGGATGCTGCAATGCCATCTGAATTAGCTGGCATGCTGACAAATATTGAAAATAATGGCGCTCCTTGGCAATTTGCACAGAGTGATCGCTTAAATTGGTTAAATGAAGAGTAAGCTATGAGTTTGAAAGTCCCTACAATGTCTGAAATGATGGCCAATGGTCAAAGTCCTGAAATTTTATTTTGGGTGGGCTGTGCAGGAAGTTTTGATGACCGCGCAAAGAAAATTACCAAAGCTGTTGTAAAAATATTAAACCATTGTAAGGTTGATTTTGCCGTGCTAGGCGCTGAAGAAAGTTGTACGGGCGACCCTGCGAAAAGAGCAGGCAATGAATTTACTTTTCAAATGCAAGCTATGATGAACATTCAAGTGCTTAATGGATATAATGTAAAGAAAATCGTGACGGCTTGTCCTCATTGTTTTAATACCTTGAAAAATGAGTATCCAGAGCTGGGTGGAAATTATGAGGTGGTTCACCATTCTCAATTAATCCAAGACTTAATTAATACGGGTAAATTGGCCTTGGAAGGAAACCAAACGTACAAAGGAAAAAAAATCACTTTTCATGACCCTTGTTACCTCGGCCGGGCGAATGACGTGTATGAAGCCCCTAGATCCTTAATAGAGAAACTAGATGCCGAATTAGTGGAAATGAAGCGTTGTAAATCTAATGGCTTATGTTGTGGTGCTGGTGGTGCGCAAATGTTTAAGGAAGCAGAAAAAGGGCAGAAGGAAATTAATGTTGAACGCACGGATGATGTCTTGGAAACAAAGTCTTCTATCATCGCAACGGGGTGCCCCTTTTGTAATACGATGATGACGGATGGAATTAAAAATGTGAATAAGGAAAATGAAATTCAAGTGTTGGATATTGCTGAACTAATTGCCAATGCAGCCGAACTTTAGTTCACTTTTTGCTAATTTACCTGATGAGAGCCGTATTTGGCTTTACTTAGCGGATAGGCCTTTGGAGAAGAAGGAAGAAGAATGGCTCAACGCTGAGTTAGAATTGTTTTTGAAATCATGGGCTGCTCACAATAATAAGCTAAGGTGTGATGGCATCATTTTGTTTTCTCAGTACATTGTTCTAGTGGTTGATGAAGCATTTGTGAAAGCTTCAGGATGCTCAATTGATTCGTCAACGCATTTTATGAAAAAAGCGGGAGCTGCTCTAAATATTGATTTTTTTAACCGCTTGTATGTATTACAACAGGAAGGAGGTGCTTGGGTTAGAAGGCCATATGATCTTGCTAACACAGCAACCTTTTTGACGCCATTCATTCAAACCTTAGGCGAATTAAAATCGCAATGGACTTCCTTAAACTAAGCCATAAAAAAAGGCTTAAAACAGGCACCTTTATTAAATCTAATATTCCTTTGTTTTAGCTGTTTTTTCTTAACTACAATAAGAGCATGTATTATTACTGCTAATACGAAAAACAAAGTTAATTTAAGCAAGATAAACGACTAAAAAAATCAAAATCTTAATTCAAAAGTTTGGTAATTCAAAAACATTTTGTAATTTAAATATAAACGAAAAGTAATATGGATAAAGTGTGGGGAATCAAGCCTGAACCAGCAATGGAGCTTGTAAAGAAAATGGCAGATGAATTAAAGGTAAACAATAGGATAGCAACGTTGCTTATTCAAAGAGGAATTAATGATTATCAAAAAGCGGAAAGGTTCTTTAATCCGAAGGTGGAGCACTTCCATGAGCCCTTGTTAATGAAAAATATGGCTCGTGCAGTGAATCGATTAAATACCGCCATCTCAAACAATCAGAAAATTTTAATATACGGGGATTACGATGTCGATGGAACGACCGCGGTAGCGTTAATGTTTACGGTTCTAAAAAGACATCATGCCAACATTGATTACTATATTCCTGATAGGTATAAAGAAGGGTATGGCCTCAGTGAAATAGGGGTGGAGTTTGCTAAAGAAAATGGATTCGAATTACTCATAACCCTGGATTGCGGCATCAAAGCCGTGAGCCAAATTCAGTTGGCAGTAGAACTTGGGATTGATGTTATTGTTTGTGATCACCACGAGCCCGGAACTGTTTTGCCGAATGCCATTGTCTTAGATCCTAAACAAAAGGATTGCAAGTATCCATTTAAAGAATTGTCCGGTTGTGGCGTTGGATTTAAACTTATGCAGGCTTTGTTTAATGATCAAAATTGGGATCGTAACGAATTATATCAACAACTCGACTTGTTGGCATTAAGCATCGCTGCTGATATCGTTTCTATTACGGATGAAAATAGAGCAATGGCTTTTCTTGGGTTAAAATTGGTGAATGAAAAGCCGCGAAAAGCTTTCTCCGAATTATTGCAATTGGCAAATAAAAAAGGACCATTAACCCTGACTGATTTGGTGTTTATCATCGCGCCTAGAATTAATGCGGCAGGTAGATTAAGGTCGGGTAGGGCCGCCGTGCAATTGATGGTGGAAGATGATGATGAGCTTATTCAAAGTTTAGCTAATGAAATTAATCAAGATAACTTGGAACGTAGGGTCTTGGATAAACAGATGACACAAGAAGCATTGAAAATAATTGATGATGATGCGGATTTTAATTCAAAATCTGCTACCGTTGTTTTTAACCCACAATGGCATAAAGGGGTGGTTGGTATTGTCGCTTCGCGGCTTATCGAAACGCATTTTAAACCCACCATTGTGCTAACAGAATCAAATGGAATGATTTCAGGTTCCGCAAGAACTGTAAATGATTTTGACTTGCACGAAGCCTTGATAAAATGCAGCGATTTGTTAGTGCAATTTGGCGGACATACACATGCGGCAGGACTGTCATTATTACCAGAAAATCTCGCAGCTTTTACTGAAATGTTTAATCGCGTTGTACGAGAGTCTATTACTGAAAAAGACAAAAATCCAATTCAGCTAATCGATGCTCATTTGAGCTTGTCAGAAATTTATCTTCCCACCGAATTGCCTTCTTCTATCCCAAAATTTTATAGAATCCTAAGTAAATTTGAACCATTCGGTCCAGGGAATATGAAACCGGTTTTTATGCTAAAAGAGGTGTATTCGGATCAAGTCTCTGTGTTGAAAGATGCCCACTTAAAATTAAAAGTGAAACAGGAAAATATTCCAGTTAAATTAGATGCCATCGGATTTGGTTTAGCGAAAAGAGAACCGCTAGTTACTTTTGGATTGGCGTACGAACTTGCCTGTACATTCGATGTGAATGTTTTCAGGGATGTTTCTACGCTACAACTTATTATTAAAGATATCAAGTCAGCCGATTCGCTCTAATTTTCTTATGACCTAAAGAAAAGATTTTGTAACCCTTATTTGTAACTGCCGTATAGCTCGCTGTCTCAACTCACAAACATTGAGACACATAGTACTAAACAACAAACAAATAAACGGCAGTATGAAATCTCTATTTTTTAAAAAAGCTTTTTGTCTTTTAGCATTATCATTAACAGCAAATTTTACCTTTTCGCAACAAAGTAAATTATGGGTGCGATTTGACAATCCCGGATTCTTACCACACTTTAATTCAGATGGTCGCTTACTTTCTACAAGTGAGGATTTGAATGAATTAATTAGTGTTAATGGTTTGAATGGTTTTGTGCAAGTTCTACCCAACTCAAAATCTGAAAATTTACAAAATGTGTATGAAGTATCTTTTCTTGGTAACGAGTTGGACGTTACTAACTCATTAAGTAAACTACCATTTATTGGTCTTGTTGAAAATGCGCCCAATTATCAGGTGCTGTATGCACCGAATGATTATACGCTTGCCTTCGCAACAAATTATGCATTGGATTTAATTCATGCGCAAGGTGCTTGGGATCTTTCGCACGGAAGTGATAGTGTGGTGATTGCGATTAGTGACCAAAATTTTTATCAACACCATGAGGAATTAGAAGGTAAAATCGTTTATTATGATTCAACAAACCTAACAACAGCAACTCATGGAACGGCCGTTGCAATTGTTGCTGCTGGAAACACGGATAATGGAGTTGGTTTATCTTCTATTGGTTTTGATAGTAAATTGGCTTTATATAAAATGACTTTTAATGAATTATTGGTAGCCTCGTATGCAGGCGCTGATGTAATAAATATTAGCTGGACATCTGGATGTTTTTATAGCCAGATAGCGCAAGATGCGATCAATGAAGCCTATAATAACGGCACATTCATCGTTGCTGCAGCAGGAAACGGAACGACATGTGGGAGTGCTGATGCTTTGGTCTATCCCGCCGCTTATGCAAACGTTTTTGCCGTAACAAGTGTAGGACCAACAGATAATCATGAACGTATTATTAATGATGCTACTTCTACGCATCAACATAATTTAGCGGTTGATCTTTCTGCTCCGGGGTATGATGTTGCTATTTCTGCTGCATCAACTTGGTACCTAAATAGTTCGGGCACTTCATTTGCTGCAGCGTATGTTTCCGGAACGGTAGGGCTGATGCTGTCACTTAATAAGTGTATTACAAATGCGGACATCGAAATGATCTTGAAAAATTCTTCGCAAAACATTGATGCCTTGAATCCGCTTTATGCTGGAAAAATAGGGCAGGGAAGACTAGATGCGCAAGCGGCTCTTTTATTGGCAAGTTTAAATGCGAATCCGATGAACTTAACAACGTCTTTAATTGATGGCTGTACTTCAAACGATGTTTCAGTGAGTGCCTCTGTCTCTGGTGGACAATTGCCACTTTTGTACCTTTGGTCAAATGGAAGCGTTGCCTTGGACCTCGATTCATTAGGAGCAGGAAATCTTGATTTAAATGTTTATGATGCCCATGGTTGTTTGGTTAATCAATCTTTTTTGATTGCCGACGCACAAGAACCTATATTTACTACTCAGCAAGTAAATGTTTCTTGTTTTGGCGATAACAATGGTCAAGTTGAATTGGTATTTAATAATCCTTCAGAAGTTGCTAGTGTAACTTGGGACAATGGCGGAAGTGGAAGTGTTATTAATCACCTACCACTTGGTTCTTATACCGCTACCATTTTTTACAATAATGGGAGCTGTTCACTTACGCAAACAGCTTCTGTTCTATCTCCAACTGCCTTATCTATCTCTGCTACAACTATTGATGTAGATTCTATAAATGCGGGAAGTATCGACATTACCGTGGTAGGTGGTACGCCTCCTTATTTATTCAATTGGGATAACAATGAGCAATCGGAAGATATCACGAATTTAACAGCAGGTGTTTATTCTGTTTCTGTTACGGATTCCGCGGGTTGTAGCTTTGCTACTTTTTATGAGATCTTCGAAGATACTATTGAACAAAATGCAGGGGTAGTTGAAGCGATTAACTTTGCCATTCACGCTTATCCGAACCCATCGAATGGGGATGTAACCATTAGTTGGACTGGTGAATTAATATCGCTAGAGCTAGTTAATGCTTCAGGACAGCTTGTGTCAAAACACGAAAACTTTCCAACCAATTCGATTCAATTTAATGCTATCGGAACAGGTATTTATTTTGCTCGGTACTATGTTAAAGATCAAGTAGCACCAAAAACGTTAAAGTTGGTGGTCTTATAATATAATAGGAGTCGGAAGATACCGCTTTCCTAAGTCATTAAATGGGGATGTTGCACTTAGTTGCTCTAGTGAATTAATCTCGCTAGAGCAACTTATGTTTCGGTTCAATGTGTTTCAGGTAACCAAAGTTATCCAACTAATTCAATTCAATTTTTAATGAAAAAACTTGAATGGCATAAGTGTTTTTTTTTTACAAATTATGCAGCAAACATTGCTGGTATAGTTTATTAAATATTCGATGTATTATAGGTAAATATTCATTCAAAACGACGAAATAATCAATTCACTATTAATTAATATAAATCTTGAAACAATAACCTTTCAAAACAAGTAAATTTGACCAAATTATATATTCATGAAAAAAGTATACGCAAGAATTCTTCCTTCTAGTTTAGCTGTTTTGCTATTAATTGCATTTTCTGCTCAAAAAATTTATGCTCAAACGGCTGTCTATGATATTAACAACCAAGGGATGCTTGTTAATATGAGTAGCAGTTGCGGAAACGGTTCATATTATAATGGCTGTTCTGGAACTACCGGTTTTAACTTCACGGCGTCTTTGCCAGGTGGTGCTACAATAACAAGTGTTGTATTGCAGTTGAGTGTAGGGGTTGAATGTCAAGGTGGAACTAGAACGACTACTTTTAACAACGTCGGCGCGCCAAGTTTCAACACGAATAGCTATTGTAACTGTTCAGGCACCGCTAACGGCATATTTACCCTAAACTTAAATCCGGGTAATTTTGTGGCCAATGGCCAAAATCAGTTTAGAATAATAAATCCGCCAAGTTGTTTTGGTTTATATCAGTATAACAACTCTCTATATGGATCTTTTGCACGTGTAACGGTTAATTATACCACCGGACCTCCATCCAACCCAACTTCTGTAACCCCATCTATTGCGAATAGCTGCCCCAATGCTGCAGTTACTTTAACGGCAGGCAACCCGGTAGGAACAGTTTACTGGTTTACTTCTGGATGTAATACTTCTGGACAAATAGCAACTGGGAATCCAATAACAGTTAATCCGGCTTCAACGACGACTTACTACGCAAGAAATTACAATGGTGGGTTATGGAGTAATGCTTGTGCTAGTACTACGGTAACGGTTGCTGCAACAACAACTCCAACAGTTTCTAATCAAACAATCAATTGTGGGCAAACCGCCACTTTAACGGCTTCTTCAAATTCTGCAACGTTTACATGGTATTCCAACGCCCAAGGAACAACCTCGGTTGGTTCAGGTGCAAGTTGGACCACCCCGCAATTAGCTACAACGACTACTTATTATGTTCGTGCCGGAGCAGGTGCTTGTCAAACAGGGGTAGTTCCTGTCACTGTAACGGTTAATCCCCCAGCAACTCCTACAGCAAATAACGCTTCAATCAACTGTGGACAAACAGCCACCTTAACGGCAGCGAATGGAACAGGAACTTATTATTGGTATTCAAATGCAGCAGGAACACAACAGGTAGGAACAGGAGCTTCTTTTACAACGCCAGTTTTAATAGCCAATACTACCTATTATGTAGGTACTGCCTCAGGTCAGGCAGGATGTAATAATAATACACTCTCAAATATATTAACTGCAGTAAATGCAAATGGTGGTGCTATTGGTTCATCAGTTGGTAATGGATACAATTTCTCAATGGATGGTCCGAATGGTGCTAATAGTACTTACATCAGTGATGGTGGAAATGATATGTATGATGGTGGTAACTATATAGGTACGAACCTTGGAGGTAACATCAACTACTCTGATGGTAGTATTGTCAATTCTAACGCATTCGGTGCTGGCGGGCAATATTTCACCAAAAAACTCACTAACATGTGGGTTCTTGCAGCCGATGTAGCTAACATTTCTACATTTTCTATTTCAGGAAATAATGGTGCAGATGGATCGGGTACTTACAACGGAACTACCTTATCCGTTACTGTAGGTTGTCAAACTTATAAAGTAATGTTGAAAAGAGTGTACAACGCGGGAGATCCATCGATAAACCAAATGGTAATTATTCCAAATAATGCAAACGCAACCCATACATGGGCAACAAATACAGATAATACTCAACACGATATCTCTGGCCTTGCTGGAACAACTCGTTTATATTATTTATTATATGCATCAAACAATGGTTCATATATTGATGATAATGCAGCAACAAGTATCGCTACAACTTTCTTAACTCAAATTTCAGCCACTGTAGCGGCACAACCCTTATGTCAAAGTAACCTTACTCCTGCAACAGTTACTGTAAATTCAAATGTAGCTCAGCCAGTAATTACAGGAAATACAACAGTTACTTGTGGAAACACAACAACATTAACATCATCTACAGGTGCTAACACAGCATGGTATAATGCAGCGGCTAATGGAACGTTATTGGGTACGGGAGTTACGTATACCACTCCATCATTAACTTCTAATACGGCAGTTTACGCAGTTGCTGCCTCAATTAATCAAGGGACTCAAACGTTTAACTATACTGGTTCACAGCAGACTTGGACAGTACCTGGAGGTGTTTATTCTATAAATGTAGATGCGCAAGGAGCTCAAGGTGGAGCTACTGGATATGGAAGTGCTGGTTTAGGAGGTAGAACTCAAGCAACAATTCCAGTAACACCAGGTCAGACATTGTTTATTAATGTAGGTGGCGCAGGTGCTAGTAATGTTGGAGGATGGAATGGTGGAGGTACGCCTTATGGCTGTAACTGTGTCGGCGGTGGCGGTGGTGCTACTGATATCCGTGTAGGAGGAAATGGTGTTGCTAACCGTTCAGTTGTTGCTGGAGGTGGTGGTGGAGCCGGATATTATTGGAATTGGACAAATGACCATGGTGGACATGGTGGTGGAACAACTGGTGAAGCAGGTAAAACGAATAATGGATATAACCCAACCTACTGTGGTCAAGGTGGAACACAAGCAGCTGGTGGTGCAGGTGCCAACCAAGGAGGTCCTGCAGGTTCATTAGGACAAGGTGGTGGTTCAGGATATTATGCTGGTTCTGGTGGGGGTGGCTACTATGGAGGTGGATCTGGTTACGCTGGTGGTGGTGGTGGTGGTGGATCTAGCTATGCTATTAACACCGCAACAGCAGTAACACATACGCAAGGTTTTAAATCAAGTAATGGTTTACTTACTATTTCATGGAATGCAATCGGTTGCGCAAGCCAACCTGTAACAATTAATGTTTCAGTTAATTTACCAGCTGCTCCAACTGCTTCTAATGCAGTAGTGGCATGTGGTGCAACGGCATCATTAACCGCAACAGGAGGTGGAGGAAACGGTTACCAATGGTATAGCAATCAAGCAGGAACTGCTTATGTAGGTTCAGGCTCTCCTTTTGTTTCGCCTTCTTTAACTGCTAATACAACTTATTATGTTGCTTCGGCTTCAGGTCAAGCCGGAGGAACAACTTATACATTTACCAATGCTGGTGCAACGGGAATGAATGGTCCAACTCAAAACCAATTGAATGCTGCGTATTCAAGTACTAACTTGAATGGTTTAGTAACTACTACTAA
>CAJAII010000053.1 GCA_903939755.1 uncultured Flavobacteriales bacterium
AGTTTATTGAAGAGGAAAATATCACTCGAATTAGAGCCATTATTATTGTGGAAAGAGAATCCCAAAAAGGAATCGTAATCGGTAAAGGAGGGGAGATGCTAAAGAAAATCGGAAGTAGTGCGCGCTTTGAAATTCAAAAATTTCTTGATAAGAAAGTCTATTTGGATACTTTTGTTAAAGTAGATAAAGATTGGCGATCTACGGAAGCGAAGCTAAAAAAATACGGATATTAATAGTCTATAGGAGAATAAAAAATGAGCAATATTGTCGCCATTGTTGGAAGACCAAATGTTGGAAAATCTACACTTTTTAACCGCTTGACCGAATCTCGGGATGCGATTGTAAAAGAAATTAGTGGTGTTACGCGCGATCGTCTTTATGGAAAAGGGGAATGGAATGGGTATCAGTTTTCTGTTATTGATACAGGTGGCTATGCTACGACCAAAGAAGATATTTTTGAAGGTGAAATTCGAAAGCAGGTTGAATTAGCGGTTGAAGAAGCCAATGTAATTCTGTTCATGTTGGATGTAACTACCGGAATTGTCGAAATGGATAATGTGGTGGCACAATTGCTGCGAAAAAGTAAAAAGAAAATAATCGTTGTTGCCAATAAAGTGGATAGCAATGATCGTGTAGGAATGTCTGCTGAGTTTTATTCGCTAGGTTTGGGAGAAGTATTTGATCTTTCAGCCACGAATGGTAGTGGGACAGGTGAAATTTTAGATGCGCTGGTTCCTTATTTTGATAAGGAAAATGAATCAATTCGCGAAGAAGATGATTTACCAAGGTTCGCAATCGTTGGTCGACCAAATGTTGGGAAGTCGTCTCTAATTAACGCTTTTACGGGACAAGAAAGAAATATCGTGACAGACATTTCAGGAACAACGCGCGACTCTATCCATACACGATATAAATCTTTTGGATTCGATTTTTTATTGATAGATACGGCGGGTATTCGCAAGAAAGCAAAAGTTACGGAAGATATTGAGTTTTATTCTGTACTTCGTTCTATTCGAACCATTGAAAATGCAGATGTTTGCCTTTTCTTAATTGATGCTTCTGAAGGAATTCAAAAACAAGACCTGAGCATTTATTACATGATCGAAAAGAATTCTAAAGGGGTAGTGGTACTTGTTAATAAATGGGATTTAGTAGAAAAAGACCACAGAACGATGGTGGAATACGAGGAAAATTTACGAAATCAATTAGCGCCTTACAATGATGTGCCTATTATTTTTACTTCAACGATTACAAAACAACGCATCCATAAAGCGCTAGAAACGGCAATGGAGGTTTTTGCTAATCGCACGAAGAAAATACCTACTTCAAAATTAAATGATGTGATGTTGGAAATTATTCAACAAACACCTCCTCCTGCAAATAAAGGGAAATACATCAAGATAAAGTTTGTTCAACAATTGCCGACACACGCACCTGCTTTTGCATTCTTTTGTAATTTGCCGCAATACTTAACAGAGGCTTACCGTCGATTTTTAGAAAATCGTATGCGTGAAGTTTTTGATTTTAAAGGAGTTCCTATTAAGATTTTCTTCCGAAAGAAATAATTGAATCATACTTATTCGTATCGAATAAAGTTAATCGTGCCTGTTATTACTTTCCTATCGAATAAGGTTAATGTTACCCGTAATCACCTTCTTATCGTCTGTTTCTTTATTGGAATAATTAATTACCCAAGTATAAACTCCTAATGGAACATCAAGGCCATTAACACCGTAGGTGCCATCCCATTCTCCCTCCGCATTAAGGCTTTCCCATATGATTTCTCCCCATCTATTATAGATCACCAAAGAGAACTTGTAAGGGTCGAAACCTGTTGTAAATACAGGATGCCATGTTTGATTGTTTTCATCTTGATCGGGCGTGAATGAATTAGGAACATAGAATATAGGATCGCTAATTACAACCAACGTTAATTCAAAAATATCAGAGCATCCCAAAGGCGTTGATGCTGTTAAACTTACAAGCATATTTTCACTTACGCCAACATACGGATGGTTAGGGTCAAATTCAGAAGAAACTTC
>CAJAII010000054.1 GCA_903939755.1 uncultured Flavobacteriales bacterium
AAAGTTTCATAGAATGTTTTTGTTTCTTGCTTAGCTGAATAATCTATAAAGTCTGCTGTTTGAAACTTGCGAAATTTTACGCTGTCAATAATTGTATCGCTTATGTCGGTCCTTGTTTGCAGTCCGATATATTCGTTTTTATCGTCAAAGTAGGTTGCTCGAATATAAATTTTAGAGTTCGCTAGTTCAATTCTGCTGTTTTGACCAAAAGCAAGGTAACTGAATAAAAGAGTCAAAAGTGTTAATGTCTGTTTCATTGTGACTTATGTTTTATTATGGTTGGTAAAGGTTTGGTCTGGCCGAAGTGAAGAATTTTCTGTACTAGACTTCATCAGGTACATGAAAGCTCGATTGAACCACTTAACCGCCACTTTCTTGTAGGTGCTGTTATGCCCAGTTATTATTTTCGTTTTGTTCTCCAATTTATCAAAGGTAATGTCCTTGTTCCGTTAATATTAATAAGTCCGATTTGAAGTCCCCTAAGCTCGTCAGATTTATTTACCAATCCGATTTGAAGTCCACGTGTTTTAACAGCTTTATTGTAAATACCAATAATTAATCCGTTATTCTCGTCATTTGCATTCACAAGCCCGAGTTGAACACCATTTGATTTATTAAGGTCAAAGTTAAATAGCCCGATTTTTACACCATTAAAAAAGAATGTTGTATTTATTGTCGGTGAAATCGTCAAGCCATTCATTCTTCCATTTAAAAGTGTTAAGCCAAATGATAGTCCATTTATTTTATGTAAGTCATTCTCCGTGTAACCAGCATCGTCTAATCCCAAAAAAGGTGTCGCCCATCCTGAACCCAAAACTTCAAAATTAAGTCCATTAAAATTCTGAATGATTTGAGATTCTGGCCTATTCCAAAGACCAATTGCAATTCCATTAATTTTATTTGCTTTTGTCGGTGTAAAACAAATTATACTTCGTCTTATCAAACTGTCTTGGCCAAACAAATTTATCGAAACAAATAGTATCAATAGTAGTCCGAGTATTGTCCTTTTTACGGTCATTTTATAATGGGTCATATCGGTTTGCTGCCAGACGCTAAGCCCGACTGTTTAAATAAATTAGTTTCTGAAGTTAACGTTTTTTGTTTCAAAGTTTGCTTTGTTTGGGAGATAACGACTGATACAAACTCCATATTATACGGTCAGCCATCTTTTCTGTCACTTATTTGTCGAGAGGTTTCCATTTTCCTTTTTTGAAATAAACGTTATTAAATTTCGGGGATTGAAATACTAAATAAAAACTCCAAGCCCCTCTGTAAGTGGTCGGATTACTTGTCAAAATATGGTGAGTTGGTTGTTCCATTTTTAGTTTCAGTCGTTCCGAACTATATCGTTTAGTCGTTGTAATTGTCCCACGATAAGTTTTTACTATTTTTTCTTGGTCAGTAAGGTAAAAGTAAATTGAGTCGTTTTCTTTAATTTCAAATCTGAAGTTATTGTATTGCCAGTCCGATTGACTTCCGTGGAAATAGTCACGGTTCACAATGTATTCTCCATAATAATCTTCTTTATCAAGTACTTTCTGGTCTGTCAAAAGTTTAATTACCACTCCAAGACAAAAAAGTCCAACCAAACCAAGCCAGAAATATCCCAGAATTTTTCCAACTATTTTTTTCCTAGTAATTGCCCATATTACAATTAGAATAATTGTCAGTGGAAAAATATTAAGTATTAAAAACATACTGATGTCATGTTAATTCTATGGTCGTGTTGTAAGGTCATAAGCTGCCGCCTAACGTTCTGCCATCAAGCGCTCGGCCGACTCTTTAACTAAATTATAATTTCGAAGTTAAACATATTTTCTTTCAAATTTTCCGTTCGTACGAAGGAGGGTTTGCGCTTTACAGTTATTTTAGGCTTCCATTTTTTTTTCTATTTATGAATTCAGTAAACACCCATGGTAATAAAGTACTTATCAATGCCAAAATCATTATTCTATCATACAAGATGTTATTATATTCAAGTGTTCGTAACCCATTGTCGCATGCTGTACACTCTATAAGTTTTAGATTTGAGTCCATAGCTGAATATACAACGATACTAGTGGTAAACAGCACGAGAGATATTACCATATTTAATAGTATTTGATGCTTTTTTTGATTGAAGAT
>CAJAII010000055.1 GCA_903939755.1 uncultured Flavobacteriales bacterium
AATACCCCTATTAAATGACGGATCTTGAGGTGACATATTTGACATATAAAAGGTCTCACTCATTGAGGTTAAATTCAACTTCATATCCCCGGCAGGACAGAGATGTCCTCTATCATATCCACTACCAGAATAATCACCACTTCCTACAGGATTATTCTTCACCTTAGGGTCAATCCTGAAATCATCAGTTCTCTCTTGTGGCCCATTAATAAAAGAAGGAGTAAGATTGTATGCCACCCATTCAGCTTGTCTGTTAGTTTCACTATAAGATAAGGCGAAATAGGTGTGTTGTATAAAATACCCTCTATTGGTGGTCGGTATTAATGAAGTAGAACTAACAACTGAACTCTGAGCATTAATTGAAGATGTTTCCTTTGTACAGGAGACAAATAAAATGAAGAATAAAAAGGAATAGAGTCTATTACTCATTATTAATTAGAATATTTTCTAAGTTCAGGGCACAAGATTTTATAAAACCCTTTTTATTAAACTTAGTTATTTACTGTTCTCTTTTTTTGTAATCAAGCCCATCATTTGTTTCATCGTCTTATCCATCCCATCTGGGCTACCATCTAAAAATATCACATTGCCTTTGCCGTATTCAGCAAAGTTCTTAATAGCTTCTGTCCACATACTAAATAAAATTACATTGGTATCTAAATTCGCTTGCTTCATCTCTTCCGCAGCTTCAGTCATACCCTTAGCCACCTCTTGTCTGAATAGGGCAACACCTTGTCCTCTTAATTGAGCAGCTTCTTTCTCTGCCTGTGCAGATATTTTGATAGAATTACCTTCAGCTTCTGCAGCCTTTGTTTTTGTGATTAATAAAGCCTGTCCTTCGTTTTCGGCAGCAGCCTTTAAATTATTACTAGCAACCACCTTACTCATACTCTCCATTACCACTTGGTCAAAAGTGATGTCATTGATTTGAAGGTCTTGTAAATGGTATCCCCATTCTTCTAAACTATTGTCAATTTGTTCTTTAACAAAATCAACAATTTCTCTTCTTGCTGTCAAAACCTCAGCTTGTCTCTTTGTTGCAACATATGCTCTAATACTACCTTCTACAGTTCTTACAAGAGCTTGCATTAAATCTTTATTACTAATAAACTTAAAAGCAACTTTTTTGATTGTTTCTTCTTCAGAATTTTGAACAGAATATAATAACATACTCTTAAAGTAAACATTTGCTTGGTCAATCGTTACAGCTTGAAATTCGAGTTCAATACTTTGGTTCTGAATACTGACTCTTCTGAATATACTTTCAATTAAAGGAATCCTGAATCTCAAACCCGGAAGTAAAATTCTTCTATACTTACCAAACATTGTAATTATTGCAATAGTACCTTGATTAACGGTTACTAACCCTGAAAAAACAATTACCAATGCAACACCTAAAAATATTAATGTACTAATCATAACTTATATATTATTTAAATTTAACAGCAGTTCCATACATCTGAAGATAAAAATACTGAAATCCGTTTGTGTCCAAATCTATATCTTGTCTTAGTCCTATTATAGCATCAGCATTTAACATTGATGCTCTAGACTTAAGCTCTTGTACTGATACATAAAATGCTTTGTCGAAATCATTCTGCCCCGCACTAAACTCACCCCACAAGAAACCCCAATCTGCTCTTGCAGGATTAAGTGCATTTTCTTTCTTCAAGTTTTCAATTTCTGACTTATATTTTTTAATTAATGTTCCTAATTGACTTCCAAATAATCCTTTATTACTTAAAGAGAAATAAACAGGACCCAATACCTCGTATTCAGTCTTCAAATCCACGGTTGTGACAATAATCTTGTTTGACATATGATATATTTTTTTTACGAAAGTATCGATTAAATTCTAATCTATACCAAATAATTGAAATTTCAACTCAGCGTTTGTCTGTTCCATCGAACCAAGTATAAT
>CAJAII010000056.1 GCA_903939755.1 uncultured Flavobacteriales bacterium
AACGTTTAGAAGACGAACGTAAGCGTATAGAAGAAGAAAAACTGGCCATGGCTGCTGAAAAAAAAGCCTTGGAAGAAACGAAAGAAAAAGATCGACTTGTAGCAATAGAAAAATTAGAGAAAAAATTCCAAAATGTTTCAGGTGTACTTGTTATTGCAAACAAATCATATTTTCATGACGCACCCGATTTTTCTACCAAACGAAAAGCTTATTTAGTTAAATACGATATAGCGAATCTTTTGAGAACGCGAAATGGATTTGGATACGTGGAATATAGCAATAACGAAGGCGATAAAACTACCAGTGGTTGGATTAGTTTAACCGATCTAGCTGAAGAAGGGGCTGCTAATGGGTACTGATTAATTTTACCAATACTTAGGATTCAATTAATTCGTAACTTCTTTTCTTACAACTTTTGAATTTTCAACACCTGCTTTTTTAAGGTACTTGATTCCTTAACAACTAGCATGTACTGCCCAGTTACTAATTGAATCAAGGGAAGTTGAATCGAATGTTTTCCTATAGCTAAATTCCCTGTTGATTTTGTATACACTAAGCGTCCAGACATATCCACAATTTCAATAAGCATGTTTTGTGGGCTATCTATTTCGAAATCGAGTACACAAGATTCGTTAAAGGGATTGGGTGAAACGTTCAATTGAAAAAGACCTCCTGTCAAGTCATCTAATCCTGCATCATCAGCAAAAGAGGTAAAATAAGCCGTGTCCGAACAATTCGCATTCGATGCCACCAACATGACATTATAGGTGCCAGGACTTGTATATAAATTGTAAGGTGTAGCTAGATTTGAAAAAGTAGCGTTGCCAAAATCCCAAGCATAATTAGTAGCATTATAAGACGTATTACTAATGGTTGAATACGTCATTCCAACTGTGTTGCCAGTAAAAACAGCATCAACAGAATCCATCGCAGCAATTATTGGAACACGTGGACTTATACAGGCATCTTTTTGAATTTCCCAATCATAAAAATAATAGTAATAAGTTGCTCCAGCTGAAGAACCAGTAATTTGAAGCATTCCAGGTGTACTATATGGGTAAACGACTCCGCCATTATTTCTAACTAAATTCATTTGAGAACCTCCCATTCGGTAACCGTTTCCTGGTGGGACGTGAAAATTTAACGCCACCCTTGAAGCACCTGCTGGTATGTTCACAAATCGAGTGTCCAATTGGTTGCCTGATGCATCCCAAAGTGTGATTGTTCGATCACCTGCTCCTGTTGCACTTACCCAAGCTGAGATAATCGTTAATGGTTGTTGTACATTAAATGTTAAATATTGAACCGAAGCATTATTATGATTGGCACTTGTTCCGATAGCATTTGTTAGAGGTCCAACATAAGACAAAGGTTGAGGCTCATTATTTTCCACCCAAAAAGTATCTGTTACTGCCAAATAGGTTGAATAGGTGTTGCCAAACCAAAGCGGTGTAGCAGAAAATTCATCAGAATACCCAACTACATTTCCAAATGCACTGGCCGTAATAGTTACTGAATCTGCTTGACAAATTGCTAAATCAGAGGCGATTGGACTAACTGGCCTCGAGACATTGATATAAGCAGGTTTAATTAACGTGTCTTGACCTTGTGCATTACTAGCAATTAATTGAACAGAAAAAATCCCATTTTGTGTATAAACATGCGTTGGTGATTGCAGGTTCGAAGAAGTACCATCACCAAAATCCCATTGCCAAGCAATCGGACCATTCGTAGAAACATCAATAAAATTGATAACGCCGTCACAGGTGCTTTGTGTGGTTGCATAAAAATCAACAAGAGGAGGTGTACTTGGTAAATTACACGTCCATGTCATTACAAAACCCGGATTATTAAGATAGGTATCACTAAAAAACTTTAATGTCACTGCACCATACAAGCTCGTGATGCTGCCACCATTTGGCAACGTTGTTCCGGTATACTGTCCAATTAAAGGACTATTCACTGAGTTTCCATTATAAATATACAAATAGTCGTAATCTAATTCCAAGTTGAAACTGCTGAAATTTAGTGTAATTGTTGAGGCTCCTGCCGGCGCTATGGTAATCGTACTTGTTATATTATCTTGGTAATTATTAGCTAAGCCTCCTGGATCAAATAACGAACCTCCACAAGATGTTTGGGTTTGATTTACCCCATTTGGATTCATGGTAATGGAACACGGTAAGTTTGGATCAACCACGATATAATTGAGTAAGGTTTCTGTATCGGATCCACACGCACCACCCGAGGCAGTCAAGCTCACTGTATAAGAACCTGGATTCATATAAGTATGTGAAGGATTCAAAGTAGTCGACGTTCCACCATCACCAAAATTCCATAGGAAAGAACCACTATTTGTACTCGCATTAGCGAATGTAACCAATGCTGGAGATTGGCAATACGTTTGAAAAGTAGTGGAGAAACCAGCTGTAACCGTATAAGAAAAGACAGCGCCAACACCTACTGCATGCCATGCATTTGTCGTGGCAATAACTTCCGGTGTACAGGGTCCGAATAAATCAATAGCGGATTGAATGGCATAAAATCGAGCATCTTGATGATCCACATTTGGCGTTAAATAAATAGTCAAGTTTCTAAAGGCTATTTTTGACGCATTCGTAATACCCAAACCTGTAACGTTGAATGCATTCCCAATATCGTTGGTTCCGGTTCCACCGACAGTGAGTCTATAATACCAATGGTTCTGAACACCCGAATTCGTGTGTACTCCACCGTTGTCTTGCGTTCCTGTATAATAATTTGTTCCTAAATACGTATCAGGATCTTGAAATGCATTGGGATTACTCATACTTCTTATTCCTAATCCGTTGGGCGTAGCATCTTCGCCCATACTCCAATTAAGGGTATTGTTGTTCGCAAATGACGAAACCGAAATACCAAAAATATCTGAGAAGGATTCATTTAGCGCACCCGATTCGTTCGCATACACTAAACCTGCTGAATTAGAGGTAAGTCCGTGGGTAATTTCATGTCCAGTAATATCTAAATCAGTTAGCGGCGTGAAGGTAGTACCGTTTCCATCTCCATAGGTCATTCGTTGGCCATCCCAAAATGCATTATTGTATCCTGTATTGTAATGCACATAACTTTTTAACATAAATCCATTTCCATCAATACTGTTTCGATTATGCACCTGATCAAAATAATCATAGGTCATTTCTGCACCCCAATGGGCATCTGTAGCATATTGATCCATTGATGCGTTTACGTTGTTCCAATTATTGTCTAAATCTATAAAATCTACCGCAGCGCCATAATTCGATGTGTTATTAAGGTCATAGGTTTGAATGCCGTTTCCTCTTCCAGTTTCTCGAAGTCTAAATTGATTGTTAAAATAATCAGCCATCATGGCACGATTTCCAGAATATACCGTTACCGCATTCCCCAAGCTATCCGCTGTATGAATTTGATCAGTTGAATAAACCACGAGCCCGGTATGCGCATCAACATAAATATTTTGACGGCTTAAAGGTTGACTCGCATAGATATCCATCTTATACGCCAATTGAAATACTGCTCGATTATAATCTCCGTTCGTTGCTACCCAAACTAGCGCAGGTTTCGGGAAATAACTTGCTTCAGCATTCTGAGTTTCATATTTCAGCAATGCTTCTTCCATTGGAACGTCCCATTTGTATGTGGAAGCATTAACAGCATTAATGGCAGATTGAACAGCAACCGATGCTTCAATTGAAGGACTAGCACTTTGATCAATATTCGTATAAAACGCCCCGTTAATTGAAGATAATTTACCGGCTATAAAGTGTGCTTTATAAATTCCAAACTCAACTGGACTTCCTTTATAATATTGCTGAAAGGTGAGGTGTTTTTGTTCTTGATTATCGGATTCAGCTTTCATTAATTCGAAGCTATAATCTGCAGATAAATTAAATAGTTTACTCAGAAAATCGACAATCTGTCCTTCATTAATTGATAGTTCAGCACTAAATTGAATATAATCTGGCACCCTATTTTCTCCTTTTAACCTTAAAACAGTTGCATAGGGATATTTTTGAGAGGCTTCATTGCCATAATAAACTTGCTGGGCAGAACAGGGGGAAGTAACTTGTAATGCTGCGAATAAAATAGAAAGGATAAATGTAAGTTTCATAGTAAAATTCTAGATCACTAAGATAGGACAAATAGAATAAAATACTATTAATAAAAGATTACATTTTTTCAGGAGCTTCAATTCCCAACAAAGCCAATCCACTTTTTATAACCTTGGCCACATTTGCGCATAGCAACAAGCGGCCGACCTTAGCATCCTCATTCGCTTCAATTAAGATCGGAATTGTTTGATAAAAATGACTGAATTGCTTAACTAATTCGTACAAATAATTGGCTAATAATGCGGGAGAATAATTGGCTGCGGCATCTTTGATAATCGTTGGATATAAAGCCAAGCATTTAACCAATTCCTTCTCTTCCACTTGCAATTGAAATGAATTTTTTAGCTCGTAATTTTCTAGTTTTCCTTTCTTTAACAAAGAACAAATTCGAGCATGTGCATATTGTATAAAAGGACCAGTATTCCCGGTAAGGTCAACCGATTCTTCAGGATTAAATAACATACGTTTTTTAGGATCGACCTTCAGTAAATAATATTTCAATCCTCCCATTCCAATCTGCGCATACAATTGAGCGCGTAAATTTTCAGTCATTCCTTCCAAATGACCTCTTTCTTTGGTTATTTCAGTAGCTTTCTCAATAACTTCCTCCATCAAATCATCCGCATCCACGATTGTACCTTCCCGAGATTTCATTTTACCACTTGGTAAATCTACCATACCATACGAAAGATGGAAACAGTTTTTTGCCCAAGCGTACCCTAATTTATGAAGAATTAAAAACAGGACTTTAAAATGATAATCTTGCTCATTTCCAACGGTATATACCATTCCATCAAGAGAAGGATAATCAGAAAATCGATCAATGGCAGTGCCAATATCTTGGGTAATATAAACTGCTGTTCCATCAGACCGCAATACTATTTTTTCATCTAATCCTTCTGCGGTAAGATCAATCCAAACGGAACCATCCTCTTTTTTAAAAAACACGCCTGAACGCAAGCCCTCCACGATAACATCTTTTCCTAATAAATACGTTTCTGATTCGTAGTACAATTTATCAAAATCAACCCCCATTTTTTGGTACGTAAGCTCAAAACCGGCATAAACCCAATTATTCATAGTGGTCCAAAGCAAATAGGTTTGAGGATCACGGGCTTCCCATTTTACTAACATTTCTTTTGCTTCGCGCAATAAGGCCGTTTCGTTTTTCGCTAAATCCTTAATTTTATCTTGAATGGCTTGCTGCGCCTTCTCCTCTTTTCCGAATAGGGCTTCTTGAAATTTCTTGTAGGCATCCACTACCCCATTTGAAAAACCATCAAATACGCCATTTTCCCATTGAGAAATAATCTCATTGGCTTCCGCATTGAAACGTTTATCAAACTCAACGTAATATTTCCCAACTAACTTATCGCCTTTTAATCCGGTATTAGCCGGGGTTTCACGCTCGCCTTTTGCATTTAATGGTGAAAATTTCTCCCAAGCCAACATACTTTTACAAATATGTATACCACGATCATTGATCACTTGAGTTTTAATCACTTCATGCCCAGCGGCTTTCACTATTTCAGCTAAAGAATACCCTAAAAAGATATTTCGCAAGTGTCCTAGATGAAGCGGTTTATTAGTGTTTGGCGAAGAATATTCCACCATAATCATTGGCTGACTATTTTTCGGAGCCATTCCGAAAGTTGGATCCGCATTAATGGCATGAAACGAATTAAACCAATACGTATCAGAAAAAGACAAATTCAAAAAACCATTAATTACTTCGTATGCATCCAGCTCTTGAGAATGCTCGGAAATAAAAGTTCCAATTTTCTCCCCCGCAAGTTGGGGCGATGTTTGCATTAATTTAGCAAATGGAAAAACAACGAGTGTGAGGTCCCCTTTAACATCCTTTCGTGTGGCTTGAAATTGAATCGAAGTTTCCGAAATTTGAGTATTGAAGAGCTCGACCGAATTAAGCAGTAATAATTCCTTGATTTTATTTTCCATTTTTTGCTTTTTCAAGGACTTTCACCATGTTTTGTATTAATTCAAAAGCGACTTCCGCCATTTTATTTTTTTTATCATCCAAACAAGGATTAACCTCTACCAATTCGAAGGCTGCAATATTTGGTAATTGGATCATTTCAGTTAAAAGACAATTAGCTTCCGAAATTGATAAGCCATTAGGAACAGGTGTGCCAGTTCCGTTACTGGTTTCGAAAGGATCCATTGAATCGACATCAAAAGAAACATAAACGATATCACAGGATGAGAATTTAGCTTTGAGTTCAAGTATTAAATTATTGATCCCCATTGAACGTAATTCAGCCACCGAATAATTTTTTATCCCTAATTGCTGCATCAAAAAATCCTCTTGAGATTCTGTATCACGTACCCCAATAAAAACTAAATCTTCCGGAAGAATCGCTGTACTTTTTAGCGAATTCCATTGAGTTGCCGTTGCAACATCCACTTCATTTTCTTTACAAGCCAGATTATCTACTCCTAAGGCGGTGGCCAAAGGCATTCCATGTAGATTTCCTGATGGAGTGGTATAAGGAGTATGCATATCGGCATGTGCATCAATCCACAAAACGCCTATTTTTTTACCAGGGTACGCCTTTTTGAGACCAGATAGTGTACCACCCGCAGAACCATGATCACCAGAAATAATAAAAGGAAGCTTATTTAATGCATGTTGATTTTGAATTTCCTGTTCAATAAATCCAAAAACCTTCACCATGCCATCAATGCGCTTTGCTTTTCGATAGGGTGAATCAACATCTAGTAAATAATTACAATCGGCAAGAATTATGGGTGGAAAAACAGAAAAAAATGAGCTATTTTGGTCCCTTGCAGCAGAAACAATCGCTGCAGGACCAAGAGAAGCACCACGCGTTCCAGCACCAATTTCTGATGGATTAAATATAAATTGAATTTCTAAAGACATAAAGTATTGCTTTTCATAGCGCCGTAAAGTTACAGATTTTACAGGAAAGAAAACAGAAATAGCACCCTAGTATCAACTACTTTTAACTACATTTGTATTTCATTTCAAAAAATAGTTGGGGATGTAGCTCATCCGCCCAGGCGGAGGCTAGAGTTTGATAATTGACATGGGGATGTAGCTCATCCGCCCAGGCGGAGGCTAGAGTTTGATAATTGACATGGGGATGTAGCTCAGTTGGCTAGAGTGCTTGACTGGCAGTCAAGAGGTCGTCGGTTCGAGCCCGATCTTCTCCACGCTAAAAAAAAAGAGGTTTTTTAACCTCTTTTTTTTATTCAAAATAAATTGGGCGAGAAGTTCATACCGAGCGAAGTTTTTACGGAGCCGAGGTAAGCCCGATCTTCTCCACGATATTAAAAAAGAGGTTTTTGACCTCTTTTTTAATTCAAAATAAATTGGGCGAGAAGTTTGTACCGAGCGAAGTTTTTACGGAGCCGAGGTAAGCCCGATCTTCTCCACGAAATTAAAAAAGAGGTTTTTGACCTCTTTTTTAATTTTACTCCCTACTTAAGCAACAGCTAAATATCCTATTGATATCTTGCTGAATATAAAGTGAATAAGCTCCAACACTAGCCATGAAAAATTCACCTTGTGTAATGGCAGAAATTGTTGAAGCCTTCTCAAAAACTGCTTCAAAGAAAAAATTCTTAGTAATGGGTTGCCATTTTAATTGCATCAATCTTTCAAATTTTTCTTTACCCAGTTGATTCAAGCATTTTGATAAAACGGAATTAGCATAATCTTCACTTCTAAAAATCCCATTGTTTTGCAATTTTTTAATAATGTAGCGTTCCGACTTAAGTAAATTAAAATCAATTTGTTTGTTTATTAAATAATAGGGTGAAATAAAATCGTGTTCGAGAGGATCGACATAGTGAATATAGCGTTGACTATCCAAATCCAACAACTCAAAAAAATGTTTTTTACACGGAATTTTCTTCTCCAAACTGCAGCCAACAGGATAGGAAATTGATCGTTCAAAATGCACTTCTGTATCAACACCAATAAATGAGGTAGTGAAAAAGGTGTAATTGAATTCAGGGACAAATTCAAAATAAAATAAGGGGTTTCCAATCTCATCATATTGGAAATAAAATTCACTTTTCATATAATTATATTATTAATTAAAAGGTCTAAATTCATCTATAGCTCTATAATGGAACGTTCCTTTTTCACCAGGATAATCCCAACATACTTCGTTTTGAAAACGGAATAAAGTCAGGGCCCGGAGCGAAACATCCTTGTTTGTATATACATACATTGAATTAGGATCATATCCCAAAAATGGCGCGAAATCATTCCTTGCAGCATAGTCAATAAACCAATCATTATCAATTATTTGAGTGTCAATTCTCCAGTAATCATATGCTCTAATTGGATTGTCTCCATACATTTTACCCAATTCCTCATCATGCGCAAAGGGATAAACAAAAGGATACCAATCATAAGTTGGATTTGACATTAAATTATGCGCATAAACTCCCTTAGGAATTATCGAATAATCACGGTCTTGGGCAAGTAAGCCCCACTCTACTATTCCTTCCCGAAAAATCGGGTGCGCTACATGAAAAAGGTAGCGATGTGTCTGAATTTTTCTCGGTACAAAAAGTGCATTTTTCATGGGTTAACGTTTTAAACGAGTTAATAAATCCCTGAAAAATGTGTGCTATTTTTAAATATATTAAAACAAGTTGGTTTTTCCAACTATTGTCAACTTTTTATGCTAAAAAAAAAATGAATCGAATAGAATTTCTTCTCCCTAAAAGAAGAGTATCATGAGTAGAATTACGAACAAAACTAATCCGTAGATTAGCATCAATTGCTTGTTAATGTTACCTTCTGAGCTTTTATTGGCCAATGGCTTCGATTTAGTGGAACTCGATGAGTTTGTTTTAGTGGAATTCGTATTTTGGGAATCCTTCTTTTTATCCGCTATCTCTACTTTTTTAGAAGGAATTAATTTATATTTTTCCCAATTCAAATGATAGGATTCACCCAAAAACACCTCATCACCACTGTCTAATAAAGTATAGCCTTTTAATCGTTTGCCATTGATAAAAGTGCCGCTTTTAGAATTTAAATCAGTTATGAAAACATTGCCTTCCGTATCGCTAAATAATTCTAAGTGAAATAAGTCAACCGAACTATTCTGGACAACAATGTCATTTTTTGGTGAGGTACCGAAACGAAGATGAATGTTTTTTTGCATTTGTATTAAGGGCAGAAATAAGGATGATAAAAAAATGAATTTTGACTATACCAATGGTTCTACAACAATTATAAACAAATCTAGCTAAATTCAGTTAATAAAATCCTTACATTAATTGAAATAATTCAATAAACTTGAATTAATTTTATAGAATAAATAAAACCATGGGGAAGGTAATCGCAATAGCAAACCAAAAAGGCGGTGTTGGAAAAACTACAACAGCAATAAATCTAGGCGGATGCCTTGGTGTATTGGAATATAAAACATTGATTATCGATGCCGATCCTCAAGCCAACTCTACCTCCGGTACAGGGTTTGACCCTTCGGCCGTTCGAAATATTTATGACTGTTTAGTCAATGATTTGGATCCAAAACTGGCCATCTTAACGACTCAAAATCCAAATTTAGATGTGTTGCCATCGCACATTGATCTTGTTGGGGCAGAATTGGAAATGATTAATTTACCCGACAGAGAGTACCTACTCGAAAAAGCGATTGCAAAAATAAAAGATGAGTATGACTTTATCTTAATAGATTGTTCCCCATCGCTCGGGTTAATTACCATTAATGCGTTGGTAGCTGCAGATTCAGTAATGATTCCTGTTCAATGCGAATATTTCGCACTAGAAGGATTAAGTAAGTTATTGAATACCATTAAAATTGTGCAAGCTAGGTTAAAGCCTGATTTGGAAATTGAAGGCTTGATTTTAACGATGTATGATACCAGATTACGTTTAGCCAATCAAGTAGTTGATGAAGTAAAAACTCATTTTCAAGAATTGGTTTTTGATACAATTATTCACAGAAACACCACACTAACGGAAGCCTCGAGTCATGGTGCAACCGTAATTATGCATGATGCAGCTTCAAGAGGAACTATAAATTACCTTAATTTTGCCCGAGAATTATTGCAAAAAAATAATTTAACTAAGATCGGGAACGACGAAAAAATAATTGAACTTGACAATGAGCAATAACCCTAAAAAACAACCTGCTCTCGGAAGAGGTTTGGGCGCACTTTTAACCAATGTAGATACGGATATCACTTCTTTATCTGGAGCTACTCTTGGATCAATTTCACAATTGCCAATTCATTCAATTGAAACCAACCCCTTTAATCCACGTGAGCATTTTGAACAAGAAGCACTGGAAGAATTAGCCATATCTATAGAAACACATGGGATTATTCAGCCTTTAACCGTTCGGAAAATGGGGCGTGACAGGTACCAGTTAATTTCAGGTGAAAGACGTTTCCGTGCGGCTCAAATTGCGGGTTTGACGGAAGTGCCTGCCTATATTAGAATTGCAAATGACCAAGCAATGCTCGAAATGGCACTCGTAGAAAATATTCAAAGAGAAGACTTAAATGCCATTGAAGTTGGTTTGTCCTACTTACGTTTAATTGAAGAATGTTCGCTTACCCAAGAACAGCTAGGCGAAAAGATTTCAAAATCTCGATCCAACGTAACTAATCACCTTCGATTGTTAAAGTTGCCAGCCAATATTCAAGCCGGTGTGAGAGATGGAGTAATTTCAATGGGCCACGCAAGAGCGCTGGTTGCTGTAACGGATGAGATTGCGCAAATGGCTCTTTTTGAGCAAATAACGCAAGATAAATTATCCGTTAGAGACTTAGAACAACTGCTCAAAAAACCAAAGGAAAAAGCCATTTCTACTATCAACGAGAACGATATGAAGCTAAGCTCAATCCAACTAATTTTTCTGGAAGAGCTGGAGAAACGATTAATTGCTAAGGTTTCGATTCAAAAAAATCAAAAAGGTCAAGGGAAATTAATTGTGCCTTTTAAATCTGATGAGGATTTTAAACGAATTGTTTCACTACTGAACGGTGAATGAAAAGTATAATTCTTCTTATTGCATTTACTCCTTTACTTCTCTTTGGGCAAGACAGCCCCATCGTAAAGAAGGATTCAAGTTCCTATTATTTTAAAAAAGCCGTTCTACTTTCTGCTTGCTTACCTGGAGCGGGGCAAGTATTCAATTCTATCAAAATGACCAATGGTAGGAAAAATGCTTATTGGAAAGTTCCCCTAATCTATGCCGGACTGGGCGCTGCAGGTTATTTTTTAGTTTCGAATCAGCAAATGAAAAACAACCTGAAAAATGAATATAGCCTAAGACAATTAGGTGGGGGAAGTCAACAATGGGTAGACTATGACGACCAAGCTGTTCTTTCCTTGTACCAACAATACCTAGATTTGAGGGACTTATCTATTTTAGCACTTGGTGCGGTCTACTTACTCCAAATCATAGATGCTGGTGTAGAGGCCCATTTTATCAAATTTGATGTCAGTGACCAACTGAGTTTATCAATAGACCCCAGTTTGATGAATCTAAATTCTCCTGGATTTAGGCTTAAAATGTCCTTTCGTTAATAACAAAAGCTTATTTTTGCTCTATGAAAATTGCGCTAATCGGTTATGGAAAAATGGGGAAAGCCATCGAAAAATTGGCCTTAGAGAAAGGGCATCAGATTGCGGCCATTGTAGATAGTAAAAATCCCATTGAAAGCATCAACTTTGATGGGGTCGATGTTGCCATCGAATTTACACGACCTGAGTTAGCAGTGAAACATATGAATTTTTGTTTAGAGATTGGTCTGCCAATCGTTGTAGGAACAACCGCTTGGCAAAATGACTTAACAAAAATTACGGAAAATGTTTTCCAATGTAATGGTGCGCTTCTACATGCAAGTAATTTTAGTATTGGTGTAAATTTGTTCTTCGAGATGAATAAAAAACTCGCGGAAATTATGGAGGCTCACCCAAGCTATAAGTTAGAAATGACAGAAATTCATCACACGCAAAAATTAGATAAACCAAGTGGGACCGCTGTCACCCTTGCCGAAGGAATTATGGAACACAATAATAATTACAAGAATTGGCGCTTAGCAGAAAAAAATGAGCCTGAAAATGAAAATGAATTTTTCATTCATGCGCTTCGTGAAGAAAATGTTCCCGGCACACACATTATCAATTATTCTTCTCCCATCGACAGCATTCAAATGCAACATATAGCACACTCACGAGATGGATTTGCGCTGGGAGCAATTCTTGCCGCAGAATGGATCAAGAATAAAAAAGGTATTTTTACCATGAAAGACGTTTTACAGAATTAACATAATAACCTATGAGTTTTTTATTTTTTTACCTATTAATACTAGTTCACCCCTACCTAGCCATGTGGTGGAAATCGTTCCCAAAAGCCGGAAGAAAACCATGGGAAGCCTTAATTCCTGGTTATAATTACTTCATTTTATTTAAGATTACGTGTTCAAAACCTTTTTGGTCACTGTTAATGCTATTTCCAGGTGTACACCTTGTGATGCTTGCCGTTGCTAATGCCAGTTATTTAAAACGATTTGGCTACTATTCCTTCACCGATACCTTGCAAGCCATCTTGTTTCCCTACCTACTAAGTTACAAGGCGACAAGAGATAACGCTGAATTTGGAAAAGAAACAAACTGGTCCAACTCAAAAGAAATTCAAAGTCGAAAATGGAGTGATCACATTGCATTATTCTTGAGCTTACCGGTAATCGGACATGTAATTGCCCTAGCAATTGGAGCAGTTTCCCGCGATAAACCGGGCAATAAATCAAGAATCAAGGAATGGGGAGACTCTATTATTTTTGCGCTGGTAGCAGCAAGTATTATTCGAACTTACGTATTTGAACCCTTTCAAATACCAACTGGATCCATGGAAAAGACACTACTCGTAGGTGATTTTTTATTCGTTAACAAATTAGCATACGGTCCAAAAGTACCGGTTACGCCACTTTCTTACCCACTTGTGCATAACAACGTGCCTTGGATAAATATCCCTTCTTATACACTTCTAGAAAAAGGAAGTTATTTTCGCTTGCCAGGATTTGGAAAAGTGAATCGTAATGATGTGGTTGTTTTTAATTACCCTTCTGGCGATACAGCCATCTATGACCCCCGCGTACCGGAAGGATTAATGGGACACGATTACCACGGCGTACTCATTTCAGAAGCACTTTATTATTGGAGAACAGATAAAAATGCTTCTTTTTCAAGTGACTCTGCCTATTATAATTTCATGAATAAAAATGGCCAAGATTTTATAAGCAATATTAACTATTGGAAAAAATTGGCAAGACAAGGAATGGAAAATGGAGAGACCTACTGTCGAGGTGGCATGCCCGAAAAAGGATTGGATTATATTGAACACAAAGGATTGATATATCGTCCTGTTGACAAGAGAGAAAATTATATAAAACGTTGTGTTGGAACTCCTGGAGATTGGCTTCAAGTAAAAGGTTCCATTCTTTATGTAAATGGTAAATCTGCTTGGGTGGCTCCAAATCAATGTCTGCAATACAAGGTAATGAAGAGCAACCTTGCATTTCCAATGCAAAATGAAATGTGCGAACGCTTTGGTCTTGAAAATGACCCTAGTGGCGCGCGAACTGACTTCGAAGATCGCTACCCAGATTTCTATTTACTTACCCTTACACCAGAAGAAAAGAACAAAATACAAAAAGCGTATCCTCAAGCCGTCTTTGAAATTTATATTCCTAGCGAAAGGGCAGATAAGTACGGTGCAAAACCTGATGTTCAACAAATGATTGAAAACTTGAATATTTTTCCAAAAGATTTCTATGTAAACAATACGATGACGGACTTTGATAAATTTCAAGTGCCACGGAAAGGACAAACAATAAAAATATCGAAAGATAATATTGCGTGGTACCGACGTATTATTACAGCCTATGAAGGTCATACACTTGTAGAGTCAAAAAATGGAACACTATTAATCGATGGAAAGAAAAGTACTACCTATACTTTTGCCATGAATTACTATTGGCTTATGGGAGATAATAGGTATAACTCGGCAGATTCAAGAGTTTGGGGATTTGTTCCGGAGGATCATGTGGTAGGAAGAGCTTCCCTTGTTTGGTTTTCAAAAAGCGCGTATAAAGGAATTAGATGGGATAGACTGTTTAAGTTAATCAAGTAATGCCCCTTTTTCCAAGTGCCTATTTCCCTTCTATTGGGTACCTTAAATTATTAAACAAATTTCAAGATGCGCAAATTGATTTACACGAAAACTTTGTCAAACAAAGTATTCGTAATAGATGTGAAATATTAAGCGCAAATGGCAAATTAAAATTAATCGTGCCCGTCAAACACGATCGCAGCACTAAATTAACAAGTGGAGCAATACAAATTGATTACACGGAACGATGGCCCATTATTCATTGGCGAGCAATTCATGCTGCATACGCCCATGCCCCCTATTTCGAAGCATATGAATCGGAAATAAAAGATTGTATTTTGACGACTCATTTCTATTTGTTTGAAAAAAACAGCGCTATTCTAACTATGCTCAGTAATCTATTGGACATTTCATTGGAAAGGCAATATTCAGCAACTTATCTGCAAGAAGATAAAGCAGATTTTAGATCCTATGATTTTTTGAATTCAGATGAAGAAACCAAAAAATACCAACAAGTATTCAGTTATCATACACCATTTGAGCAAAATTTATCGATTTTAGACGTCTTATTTAATGAAGGACCTTTTGCAAGAAACTGGATCCTTACAGACCAAAAATAAGGGAATTGGTAGATTTTTTTTGAAATAATTTGTTCCAATTTACCTTAACGATTGAATTATTCATTAAATCATTATTGGAAATAAACAAATCTCCAAAAGCATTAAATGTCATTCCTGTAGGATTCGAAAATTGCCTATCGGAAAGAATAGCAAAATTCACTAATTCACCAAATTGATTGAAAACAGCCATTGATTTATCAATAGAAGACAAAACATAGATTTCATTTGTTTTTGGATGAACTGAAATAGAAGTTGGAATAAAGTTTAACCCCATTACCGTATCGCCATATTCATCCATTCTAAAAGAATTGATTTTGATGTGGTTTTTCTCAGCAAAAACCTCTAAATCTGCCACATCAAACGTAAACAAAGGTTTCTCATTAAAAATTCCTTTATTAAGATTGTAAGTATACACGGAACGTTCTGCACTTTGTATTTCACTTTCAGAAGGATCTCCAATAATAAATAATCGATGTGTTAACGCATGGTGACATATAGCGGCACTTTTTATGGAGGTATTACCTTCTAACAAGAGCGTTGTGTGTAAAGAATCGAACGGCGCATATGATCGATAAACAGACATGTCCTCAGTAAAAAGCATCAAACTTGAATCAACAACCACTGCATCACGAATATCATTTAAGATACCAAACTTCAAGGCAGAACTAACACTATTTGATGCTATATTGTACAATACAACATTGCCATGCTCCGATTGAATACAAGCATAATTTGAATTATCTAACATTGAAAAATGAACAAAAGGGTCATTTCCCATTGGTAATTGCTGCACAGCATTTACATGATCGAGGTCGAAATAACCGTCTTCCTTCAAAAACGACGTGGCCTTTTCATTATAATAAGTTGATACACCAATATCCTCTATTGACTTTGCTGCTATCACAGATAGAATAGCTAAAACGAAAGAAAAGTAATATTGCTTTTTCACAACTTTATAATTAGTGTAACAAATGTATCTATTTTTTGATAAAACAAAAAGAATAATACTAATTATCCTCTTAATGAAATAAAATATGTTTTGAAATCATTAAAAACCTAAAAGTTCCCTTAACTTTGCTTACTAAGTTTCCTTAAAAATTAATTTATGTATTCAAAATTAATATCAAGTGTTATCCTCATTCTATTTGCTTTTACCATTCAAAGTCAAGTAAGTTTAAACCTTGGTTCTGGTGTCTTAAAAGGTTTCGGTGTGCCAAAATCATTTTTTGGTTTTCACGGAGGCTTTGAACTTCCTCGAAATAACGATGTTACTTTTTATGTACGTATGGGCTATTATTTACCGAGGAAAGAAGATGATGTTATGATGACCAATGTAACGGCTACTGATCTTACAGCTAGCCCCTATAACCTCAGCGTAAATTACTTAACATCTACGAATTATACGACGATAGAAGGTGGAACGCGCTATTATCTTGGTAATGATTACGACAATGGATTTTCTTTTTACGGCGGAAGTAATTTTATGCTATTCATTAACTCCGTGAAACGAAAGTATGAAAAACTAGATGTATCAGGACAATACACTTGGGAAAACGGCTATGAATTACCTCCTAATGAAGAAGTTAAAGGAACTATTCTAAGTTTGGCTTTAGGTTTACAAGGTGGAATAAAATATACCATTCCTGCTAGAGGAACCATTTATGCCGATATTACCGGTAATTATGCACTTTTTGGCAAAGCAAGTAACACAACCGCTCAAAATACTGCTTTATACGCTCCCATGATATTTATTTTTAATGTGGGCTTCCGAAAAGATTTATATTAAGCTAATTAGCAAGGATCTTAACTAATTGTTTCGCAATAGCTTCCACGCTTCCATTTCCATTTATAATAATATTCGCACGGCTATAATAAGGTACCCGATCTGCAATAGTCGCAGCGATAAACTCCTTTAATTCATCTCCAGAAAGCGCTGATAGTAGGGGCCTATTGGCATTTTGATTACTTATCCTTTCAAACAACACATCGTTGGAGCACTCCAAATAAATTACCGTACCCATTTGCAACATTTTATCTAGGTTATCGTGAAAACAGGGCAATCCACCACCCGTTGCACAAACAATATTTTTATTAGGATCTAGATTAGTCAACCAAGCAACTTCTCTCTCACGAAAATAATCCCAAGATTGCTTTTTGACAATCGCATCAATGGACAAACCTTCACTATCCTCAATAAATTGATCTGAATCTATGAAATCAACACCAAGAAGAACGGATAATAATTTACCTACACTTGACTTGCCTGCCCCCATGAATCCGACAAGAAAAATAACTTTTTTTGGTAGCAAATGATTTTTTTTATGAATTGAAAATGAAAGATTTAAATAAATAAATCAATAAAAAAACAAAATTACCAAATTAATGATTTGAAAAACAAAATAATCAATGTATCTTTGCACCCCAAAAAGCATGATTCCTTAGCTCAGCTGGTAGAGCAATACACTTTTAATGTATGGGCCCTGGGTTCGAATCCCAGAGGGATCACAAAAGAAACCCATTTCCAACAGGAAATGGGTTTTTTCTTTTTAATGACGTTCAAAATTTATTTTGATAAGTTAGAAAAAATAAAAAACCATGAACTGCGCAGCAGTTTGGGTATTATGCTTGGACTGAGCCAAAGACCGGGTTCATGAAATACTCCCAGAGGGATCAAAAATAGAAAAGCCCAAACTATGCGTAGCATAGTGGACTCAATGCTTGGAATGAGCCAAGGACCGGGTTCATGAAATACTCCCAGAGGGAGCACAAAAGAATCACAAACATACTTAAACATTATTTACTATCTTTAACTCTTATTACCTTTTAACACTGCTATGTTCGCCCAAACATATAAAAATATTTTACCAATGGGCATTAGAAAAAGAAATGGGAATATTAGCTATGAAAAGCTTTTCCTGGAATCCTTCCAATGGAATTCGAAACTAAAAATAATGAAAAGCAAAATTATTTTAATGATGTTATTTGGATTGACAATTAACATGGCATATTCCCAAAACAAAAAAAAGCAGATAGAGATATTGAACAACAGAGTTGATAGTTTGAATAGTATTTTGGTTTTAGAAAGAAATACTTATATCCAGAAAGAAATTGAAAGTGTGAATCAACTTTCAACTCTTCAAAAACAATTAGAAAGTTTAAACACCTCGCTAACTAAATCCAAAGAAGAACTTTCTAAAAAGGAAATCGAATTAAAAAATTCTAATCAGGAGTTAATGAATAAATTAATGGAGATAAAGGTTCTGGAAAGTCAAGTGAACGAGTTAAATGGGAAACTTGAACAATTTTCATTGAATTCAAAAATTGAAATAATAGATGCACCGAGTTTTTCAATTTCAAATTCTGAAATAATAAAAATAACAGATAGTAAAATGATAGATCCTTGCCCGATAGACGAGATGATGCTGCATGAAGATGGTATATGTGTTAAGAATGTTACAAAAATCACATATTTTAGAAAGGGTAACGCAATAAGATTTTTTGCATGTGTAGGATATGCTTTTCTTGGCAGGCGTACATCTATAGGACATAGTGGTTTTGTATTGGCTGAATATAAAAATTCGAAATGGATATTTATTGATTTCTTGCAAGTTCAGTATGATAAAAATGATGCCGAATCACTTGAAATACAAAATCAATATATTTTAGGAATCAACTCATTTGCTTATGAAGGCACCTATGATTTTCATATTGGTGGCGGAGATCATTCTTCTGGCACTTATATAGTTGGCTTTATTGACGATAAAATTTCTCTTTTATTAGAAGAGTTATCAGGGGAAAATAATGGTCTCGGCGGGGGAGGTTATGATAAACCACTAATTGCCTGGTATTATAATTACAAGCCATTACCATCTAACAATCAGGTATTTAATTTAGAGAGAAAATTTTATAATCTAGATAAGCCTGTAAAGAAAAAGATCTTGAAGTACAATCCTAAATCAATGAAATTCGAATGAAAAAATTCCTTTGTCTGTTTTCTTTTAGTATCAAAAACATTCTTGCTTTTACCTTTATGATTATAGGTATAGCTTCATTCTCTCAATCAAAAAAAAAGCAGATAGAGATATTAAACAACAGAGTTGATAGTTTAATTTATATAGTTAATGCAAACAGATATGAAATTGATAGTTTAAATAAAATTGTAGATGCAAACAATTATAGTATAATTGAGAACAATACAAAAATATTAAATAATGAAAACGAAATAGAAAAATTAAATACTATTATTAACCAATTAAACTCCGAACATTCAATTACCCAAGAGATATTAGCTATTAAGGATAAAGAATTACAAACAAGTATAAATGAAATATCAGTTCTTAGAAGATATTTACAAAACATTACAGATTCTATTGCTCAGATTAACACTAATAAAAAAATAGATACATTATTTTGGCAATTAACGGATGTAACTTGGAATCAAATGGAATTTGATTTAAAACTTCTAATACCAACAGCACAGTTTGAATCGCCAATTAATAATATTTTAGTTTCTAAGGATAAAAAAATAAAGATTTTTTTCGAACATAATGAAACGTTTTGGTCAGATGAATATGAAGGTAATCCATTGTTTTATAAAGTAAAAAATGCAATTGATTATTATTCAAAAGGATTAAATAAAGTAAAAATTGAAAATGTTTCTGATGGTTTTGTTATAAGTGGAGAAAATGCTTCTAAAGAGTTAATTTTTGTAAAAGGATTTTATACAGAACTATCAAGTATGCAGGGAAGAGAATACGGCACCCCAATGTGGTTATGGTCTAACACAGTAGTGCTTAAAATTGTTATGAATCAAGCAGATATTGCTGATTTTGATTATATCTGTGATTTAGTAAATAAAGGTTTTACTATTCATTCTATTTCACAGAAATAAATTAGTATTATTCCAATTTTAAACTAAAATTCAATAATACAGCTAATAAAAAAATTGACAGTATTCAAAACTAAAGCCATTCTCAATGATCCTAATCTTCGAGATTATGAATGGGAAATGAATACTTGATACTACAAATGAAAATTATCAATCCCCAATTATATTATTGAAAAAACTAGCCATTAATAATCATCAGAACACCTTCCCAAGTATTTTTTCGTGAAAGCGTGCGCTAAATAGTTAATAATCTTTGTAACTTTCACTCCAATACTCATGTAATTACTATTTAAAAGAAAATGTTTGTTTTCATTGACAGGTACAAACTAGGCATTCTCACTGCATTCGCGGTGTACATTGGCTTTTTCATGTACCTTGAAATGCAAACTTACACCCGTTATTTTCCAATTATTCCTTTTAATGATGAACCCTTACTTGAATTACAAAAGGAGGAATTATTACTAACACCAGAACAAATTCAGATACAGCAAGATTTAAATTCGGGTGACTTAAAAAATATTTCGCGCGACATGAACGATACGCGACAACGCTCCAATGAAAATTGGCAGGAGAATATGTCCGCGAGTGAAATCGAACAATCCATCAAGGACTTCGAAAAGAGCCTATACGAAGCGGAAGGTGGTGAAACAAAAAGAGAAACGATTCTCAAGGAAATGAAAGATCGTAATGATAAAGTAACTAATCCTAAAGTAAATCCAAAAAATAACAACGGTAGTAATGGCGGACCAACCGTGTATGCAGGAAATGTGATGGTGAATTGGTCATTAGCGAAACGAACCGCTTATCAAAACAATAACTGGTTCGTTCGAAATCCGGGCTATACGTGTGGAACAGGTTCTTCTGGGAAGGTGACGGTACAAATTAAAGTGAATCAAAATGGAAATGTTATTGAAGCGGTGGTAACATCTTCTTCGAATGCCAATGCCTGCATGACGCAACAAGCCTTGAAATATGCAAAACTGTCTCGTTTTAATTTTTCCAGCGCTGCTTCCGCAGCACAAATAGGAACAATCAGCTACACTTTCGTATCGCAGTAACTTAGTAGAAGTAATTCTATTAATTGCTAGATTTTATCCAATGATTTCTCCGTACAAGTCGTAATGATCAGCACTTGTTATTTGAATTTGAGCAAAATCACCAATTCGAATAAAATTATCAGCTGTTTTCTTCACCAATACCTCATTATCCACTTCGGGAGAGTCAAACTCAGTTCTACCAATAAAATAATCGCCTTCTACACGATCAAATAGAACGGAAAATATTTTCCCCACCTTTAACTGATTCAATTCGTAGCTGATTCCAGCTTGCAAATCCATAATGGCATCCGCACGTTCTTTTTTAACCTTAGCGGGCACATCATCTTCAAAAGCATATGCCGCCGTATTTTCTTCATGAGAATAGGTAAATATGCCTAAGCGATCAAATTTACTGCGTTGCACCCAATCATACATTTCTTGGAAATCAGCTTCTGTTTCTCCTGGATAACCTGCAATCAGCGTAGTTCTTATTGCTATACCAGGAACCTTTTCACGAATTGCAGCAATCAACTCTTCCGTTTTCTCTCTTGTGGTGCCTCTTTTCATCGCTTGCAACATACGCGTAGAACCATGCTGCAAAGGCATATCCAAATAATTACAAATATTCTCCTTCTCCCTCATAACATCCAATACCTCCATCGGAAAACCACTAGGAAAAGCATAATGCAAACGGATCCAAGCGATGCCTTCTACTTCAGATAACTGTCGTAACAGATCAGCCAATGCCCGCTTTTTGTATAAATCTAAGCCATAATACGTTAAATCTTGAGCGATTAACATTAATTCCTTCACCCCTTTTGCCGCCAATGATTTAGCTTGAATAATCAGATCCTCAATAGGAGTTGAAAGATGCTTTCCCCTCATAATTGGTATCGCACAAAAAGTACAAGGACGATCACAACCTTCCGCAATTTTAAAGTAAGCGTAATGAGAAGGAGTAGTTAACAATCGTTCCCCGACCAACTCGTGTTTATAATCCGCTTTTAATGTTTTTAATAAGCGAGGTAAATCCCGCGTACCAAAATAAGCGTCGACTTCTGGAATTTCTTTTTCTAAATCATCCTTATAGCGTTGAGAAAGACAACCTGTAACATACACTTTGTCCACCAAGCCATCCTTTTTTGCTTCAACGTACCTAATGATGGTATCTATTGATTCTTGCTTCGCATTATCTATAAAACCACAGGTATTGATAATTACAACAGAGGCATCATCGTCCATTGATTCATGTTCAACATCAAATTGATTGGCTTTCAATTGAGCCATTAGCACTTCGGAATCGTATATATTCTTTGAACATCCGAGCGTAACGACATTCACTTTGTTCTTCTTTAAGGTTTTTGTTTTCATGTAATAATCTTAAGACAAAGGTAAGGCAAGCAAATGGAAAGAATTAATTTTTTTAAACAAAGGGAATTAAATAGTTATTTTAAACTTAATGGTATTAATTTTGACTTTTGAAAGAAAACACAACTATGAGATTTATTATTCTACTTTCTTGTAGCCTATTTTTTGTTGGGTGTAAATGCCAAAAAAAAATAAGTGAACAAAAGAACCAAGCTAAAAACGATATGATTCTTACCGCTCACATTGCTAATCCCGTTGATTCATCCGACGCTATAAAAATAGAAGAGGCAAAAATTAACGGTCAAGTTTTGGAACTTAAAGTAAGTTATGGTGGTGGATGTGAAGTGCATGAATTTGACTTAATTGGAAGTTCAAACATCTCCAAGTCGCTCCCTCCTATTCGGTCCATACAATTAATTCACCGAGCACGTAAAGATGCGTGTAAAGCCCTTGTGATAAAAGACTTGAAATTTGACTTGTCATCTTTTGCCTATAAAAAAGAAAGTGGCAGTGCCATTTACCTTCAACTAGATGGATGGGAAGACAAATTATTATACATCTACCCATAAAAATATGGAAATTAGGTTAGACAAATTATTAGTTGATCGGAATTTGGTTCAAAACAGAACCATGGCAGAAGAAATTATTAGAAAATATGGCGTTATTGTTAACGGAAAACTTTTCAATAAAATTGGAAAGAAATTTCCTGAAGATGCCGAAATCAAGTTGTTAATTTCCGATGAGCGATGGTCTTCCATTCATGCGCAAAAAATCATTGAAGGCCTTTCAAAATGGAAAATTAATGTAAAAGGAACCTCTTGGTTAGAAATTGGAATTGATGCCTGTGCCGCTTCAGAAGTGTTGATAAGCGAAGGAGCAAAAAACACAATTTGTATTGTTGAAGAGTTCGCTCAAATAAAGGAACGATTTAAGGACAATAAAAAAATAAGCATAATCCAAAATGCATCAATAAGAACAATGAATGAGGGACAAATTCCCCTTCAAGTAGATGGGATGATCATTGATACCATGTCGCCATTAGAAGAGGTTTTACCATTTATTACAACCTTTTTGAAACCAAATGGTATGGCAATTTTGGTTATTAAACCACAAATTGAACTTGACAAAACAAAATTAAATAAAGCGGGTACTAATGCTGAAAGCAAGCATTTTCCATTTTTAAAATTACAATGCATAGATTTAGGAGAAAGAAACCAACTGATTTATAAAGACTTCAAACTTTCGCCAATGCTAGGTGAACATTCCAATAAAGAATTTCTTGGCTTATTTTTCAAAAAAAGCAATGAATGAGCAACAGCTACTTTATTACCGGAATAGGAACAGACGTAGGTAAAACCGTAGTTTCTTCCATATTGTGTGAATTACTACATGCCACTTATTGGAAACCAATTCAATCCGGAGATCTTCAAAACAGCGATAGTAAAAAGATACAGCAATGGTTAAATAACACTGTTGAAATCATACCTGAAGCCCACCTTTTTTCCGAAGCACTTTCGCCACACGTTGCTTCAAAAATAGATGGTGTATCAATAAATCCAGCCATGTTAAATTTACCAAAGACAGCTGGAAATCTTATTGTCGAAGGTGCCGGAGGATGGCTAGTACCAATTAATGAAGCTGGTATTACATTTGCTGACTTAGCAGAACAATGGAATATTCCCATAATTTTAGTTTCAAGACACTATTTGGGGAGTATTAATCATACGCTATTATCAATCGAATCTATTCAATCGCGTAATGTGAACATACATGGGATTATTTATGTGGGAGAACCATTACCTGATACTTGCGAAATCATTGAAAAAATAACTGGTGTAAAAACACTTTTCACGGTTCCTATATTCGATAAGGTCGATAAGGAAACCATAAAATTATTTGTAAATGAATTAGTTAAAAACGGGACGCTAAAATCACTCATCTAATGTCGTATTTACAAAAAGACCTTACTTATGTTTGGCACCCTTTTACACAAGCCCAAACGGCGCCTGACCCTATTGTGGTGCTGCGGGCAAAGGATGCAACATTGTATACTGAAAGTCATGGGGAATTACTGGATTGTAATTCATCGTGGTGGGTCAATACTCACGGACACTCCAACGAGCAAATAGTTAACGCAATAATTGAACAAGCCAGCACGCTTGATCATTGTATTTTTGCGGGCGCCACCCATCCAAAAGCGATAGAAGTATCCGAGCGAATCATTGATAAATTAGGCGCTCCATTTCAAAAAGTTTTTTTTTCGGATAATGGTTCAACAGCTGTTGAAGTCGCTATCAAAATGGCAATCCAATATTGGAAAAATAATAATCAGCCGAAAACAAACTTTTTAGCATTGGATGGCGCCTACCATGGGGACACATTCGGAGCAATGTCACTTGGTCAACGAGGCTATTTTAATGAGCCCTTTGAAAAGTTGTTTTTCGATGTGGATTTTCTTGACTTTCCAACTGATTTAAATTATAAAGCTATTTTGGAAAATGCGGAGGTATTAATGTCCTCCAATACTTATGCAGCAATAATTCTTGAACCACTCATCCAAGGATCAGCTGGAATGCGTGTATATTCAATCGAGTTTCTTGAAGCACTCGTAGAAATAGCAAAGAAAAATAATGTCATCGTAATATTTGACGAAGTTATGACCGCCTTTGGGCGAACAGGAAAGTTATTCGCTTTCGAACACACAACCGTTAAACCAGATATTATTTGCCTATCAAAAGGATTAACAGGCGGCGTTTTACCTTTAGGCTTGACAGTCAGCACGCAAAAAATTTACGATGCTTTCTTAGCTGAAGACAAAACAAAAGCTTTATTACATGGACATAGTTTTACTGGAAATGCCATTTCCTGTGCAGTTGCCTGTGCGAGTTTAGACCTATTTAATCAAGCAGCTACTTGGGAGAAAATATTAAAAATCACAGAGCGAAACATTGATTTTGTCAAGAAACATAAAAATGTTAAAGGCATATCTCCATTGAATGGACTTCGCTCATTTGGAACTATTTTAGCAATCGATCTTCAGGTTAATGATGGGCAAAATGACTATTTTTCTTCAATAAGTTCCGAAATTACCCCCTATTTCATCCAAAAAGGGCTTTTAATTAGGCCTTTGGGAAATACCATCTTTATCAATCCACCGTATTGTTTGACAGAAGCCGAACAAAACACTATTTTTGCAACTTTATTATCTTTTCTTAAAGACAAATATGACCATTGATCAGTTATTTAGAGGTATTACAGATATAGAATTTCAATACAAAAGATTCATAAAAACAAAGGAATTTGATGATGAGTCATTAATCCGATTCGATATTATTTCAGCAGAAATATGCCAACAAATCATCAGTATGTCTTTAAGTGATATCATCACAAGTGAAGCGAAAGCAATAGGTAGAATTGATATTAACTACACGCCCTCGTTTGGTCTTGGGAGAAGAATAATAAACGCCCTCACATTTGGATATTCGATTAAAAAATACATCAAGAGAGAACGACTTGCCTATTTATATAAAGAAATCAATGCGCGACATCGCTTATTTCAATTGGTTGAATTACACTTGAAAGAAGAATAATACATTTCCTTAGAACTTCACAATCGAATGAGTAGTTTGATTGCCATCATGTTCAATCGATAAAAAATAAATACCACTCTTCCAAGAAGAGGCATCCACCGTATATTTAGTAGAAATAAGTCGATCTGACAAGATTGAACGCCCTTGCACATCAATTACTGAAAAACTCATTTCACCATCGAACCCTGGTTCAATAATAAAATGATCTTGGAAAGGAACTGGATACACTTTAGCAGCAACACTTTGCTCAATAATACCAGCAAAACAGTTATTTGATGCATCAAATGTTGGTGTGGCAGCCGCAAAGGCCAAGCCACCGTCTGGGCATCTTGCATAAGAGACATCGGTAGTTTGAAAACTAAATCCTACTGCATCATACATATTTATCCCATTACTAAAATAAACGGTCTCACCCGTTGAACTTAACTTGAAATTCGTATGCAAACCAATTTGAGAAGAATCATCATCAGCCCAAACAATTAAATAATCGTTGGGAAGAATAATACTACCAGCGGGAAATGTCCATTTCAAATAATTGGTAGCATTATCGGATAAATAAAGTCCGGATAAATCAAATGCTGTACCGGTAGTATTAAACAACTCGATCCAATCATCGCTTTCGCCATACGTGTCAAATGCCGTATTCAAATTAGATGCTAAGGCTTCATTTATTAGCACATCACCTATTTGTGGCGAAGGAATCGTTAACGCAAGAGAATGAAATTCATGTTCTGCTCGCTGAGGACTAAATAATCCGGCCACATTATTATCAGCATAAATATAGTATTCAAATACAGGTCCATCCGCTAAAACTTGGTATCCATAAACATGATCCCCTGCAATGCCATCGCCATGTGCTCCATCGTCAACCATTACTACGCGATTAAATTTCAAGGGATGAGAAGTCCGATAACCCAAATAAACGCCTGTTTCGTTTGTACACGTAGCAGTAATATAAAACGTAGAATTAATTGTAGGAGAAAGAACACTCGAAGCATAACTTGTGATCACCGGAGCAACAAGTGTAAAGTTTGCATTAGCTGATAAATAAGCAACTCTTGGGGTCATCAGTTCTTGAATTCCAGGAATAGAGCCACCACCACCGCCACCACTCACTACAGAAGTGGTTAGGGAATTTTGATACTGGGCAAAGGTGTAGAACTTATAAGGATCTGCCTGAACAGATGAGTTTATGGTAGTCCGAATAGTATTAGCTGTAGTTAAATAATCTCCAGACATAAAAATTTCTTGGGTAATTGTCCGTAAGTGTGCCATATACATACGTTTATACATAGGATCACCAAGGATTTTCTTTATTAATGGATGAATGGCAGAAGTACTGTTAGACATAGGATCTAAGGTTGTTGTTACGTTAGGTCCCGAACCTGTTCCTCCTGGGAAACCGCCAAAACTCATGTTTAAATCCCAAACAGTAGTCACAAAGCGATCATTTAAATCCTTATACAAATAATAATTTTGGCGAAAAGCCCCGTTGTATGAATCTAAATTAACAAGTACATTATTATAGGCCAACATCCAAATAGCCCGGTCGATGTCTAATTTTGTTTCTATTTGGGTGAAATTAGTATTCAATACATTAATCATATCCACAAGATCGGTCCAACCATAGGTAGATTTTAACTCATAACCCTGAATATAAGACGCTGTATCGCTATTAATGTAGTTTAGATCAGGGCTAATTGTGCTACCAGGACCAGCACCTCCAACGGGATTACATTTAAAAAAAGAGCCATCTGAACCATAAAAATGAGCTGCATTAAAATCATCTGAAATGTCCTCAGCATTGGAATATAAGCCACGTAAAGCACCATTGACATATACATTCGCAAAATTCGCACGAGGACAATCCATGTACTGCTCTAAAATGGCATACGACAAAACCTCACGTATCATAGAAGGATCTCGGTACCCATTTTGCAATTTAATATCTTCAAACCCTTGATAATCCTGATTCGACTTAATGTAATCTAACTTAATATGAAATGGATTTTTGTTGTTCGTTGGATTATAGGTACTGTTTCCTTTGTATTTGACACCAACACTATCGTAAACTATTCCGTTAATTCTTACCGAATCCGCAATTATATAAGATTCTGTGGTCGCAGCAGCATCTAACTGCGCGTCCCAATTCGCAAAAGAAAAAAACAGTTCAATATTTTGAACTACACTTCTGTCGTAAAAATTTTGAGAAATAGAATTGAAAGAAAGTAAGAGGGAAAAATATATTATTTTAGATTTCATATAAATAAATTTAGTCACTTAAAATTTAAAGGATCGATTGTTTCATTAGATGCTCAAATTTACAAAAACCTTTGCATTAGTTAATAATAATTTAACATTGGGCGATTTTACCAATAATAAAAAGCCATGAAGGAACTATTTATGGTTAAATTTAGATATTGACACGGTTTTTGTGAATAATTGCCGGTTCATAAAAGTTTATGATCAAAATATACATTTACATTTGATATCTAATTTATTGTATGCCTAAGATATACCTTTCAACCATTATTGCCTTATTCGTTGTTTATGGCTGTGCGCAGTCACCAAATGGACAAACTAAAATTCAATTTAACACCAAAATTGATTTTAAACTTAGCGATTATTTATCCGAAAATAAATCCTTAGATAAAGAAGTGGATCGTGCGTTTTTAATGATGGACGATACATCCATTGTGGCGCAATTACTAATGCCAGCTGTGGGGCGTTTGGGACTAAGTAAGGATACCATCTTAAGCCAAATTAATAAACGATTAATTGGTGGTGTCTTAATGCTTAATGGTACAAAAGAAGAATTTACTTCTTGGATAAAATCATTTGAAAAAGCGAATAAGTCAATCGGGAATTTACCCTTTCTATATAGTGCTGATGCAGAACCAAGTTTAGTCAATCGAAAAATAATTGGCTCCAAACCGGTGAAAAAAGCCAATGAATTATTGACTATTGAAGAAGTTATGAACGTAACGGATATCATTTCAGGCGACTTAAATGAAATTGGTATTAATTACAACTTTTCTCCAGTGGTAGATATGTCACCCAATAAAACAGTAGGATTTAGAAGCTTTGGAGCTATTCCCGAAAACATTATCCCTTGGTCGAATGCCTTTATTCAACATACGCAGCAACACAACATCCTAGCGACCGCAAAACATTTTCCAGGACATGGATTGGTAAGTGGAGACACGCACAAAGAATTACAAACGATTGATGGTGAAATGCTGGAAATAAAAAATTATCCTTCACTTATCGCCAGCGGCGTATTGTCCATTATGATTGCTCATATTGCTGTAATGAATAATAAGCGATATAATACCGAAGGATTACCTTCTACCTTATCAGAAAAAATAGTGACTCAATTACTGCGAGATAGTTTAGGCTTTAAAGGTTTAATCGTCACTGATGCCATGAACATGGGTGGTGTAGTAAGCGTACCAATGTCAGCGAGTAAAGCAGTGAAAGCTGGCTGTGACATTATCTTAATGCCGGTTAACGTTGTAAAAACACATTCAGAGTTGCTTACCTTATACCGGACAGACCCTGCATTTAAAAAGCGAGTTGATGAATCTGCGAAGCGCATCATCCGCATGAAAATAGCATTGGGTTTATTAAAGACTAATTGATATACAAATCGATTAACCCTTCTGGCGCTTTTATTTCTAAAATACTTTCGTTTCGCCTTACGCGATGGATCAATCCGTCAAATATTGGAATTAATATTTCTATTCCATTATAATCTAACTGTAACAATGGATTAGCGGCATGATCAATTACTTCTGTAATTATGCCTATTGGTCCTTTCTTTAAATCAATTACTTGAAAACCAATTACCTCATGATCGTAGAAAGAATCTTCTCCCAAAACTGGCAGCGACTTTTCAGGAACATAAATATTCTTTTTTAATAGGCGTTTGGCCGAAGCCTCATCATCTACGCCTTTAAATTTTACAGTTATAAAACCTTTGTTTTTTAACTTAACATGTTCGATGAAAAATGGGGTGAGACAAGCATCTATATCCAGAACAAACATAGTACTTGCAATGTATTCACTTGGATCAGAAACGTCTAAAAACAAAGAGACTTCACCTTTGAATCCGTGAAGTCTCGCTACTTGTCCTATATAAATACAATCTTCTTTTTGCATATTTTATTCAGCGGCAGGTGCCTCTTCAGCACTTGAATCTTCTGCTGCTGGAGCTTCTTCTGCTGCTGGAGCTTCTTCTGTTGCTGGAGCTTCTTCTGCTACTGGAGCTTCTTCTGCTACTGGAGCTTCTTCTGCTACTGGAGCTTCTTCTGCTACTACTTCTTCAGAAGTAGAATCATCCATTGCTGGTGCTTCTTCTGAAGCTGCCTCTTCAGCTATCACTTCTTCAACTGGGGTATTCTTAGCTTCGATTGCAGCTGCTTTAGCAATATTTGCTTCTGCTTCTGCCTTCATTCTAGCATTCTTTTCTTTCGTTGCAGTATTTGATAAAGAATCCTTTTTTCCTTCAATTTTACTATCTTTTTCAACTAACCACTTTGCAAATTTCTCTTCAGCTTGCTCCAAAGTTAATGCACCTTTCGCAACGCCTTTTAACAAATGGTTCTTATGAAGAACACCCTTGTAAGCTAAAATTGCACGAGCAGTTTCAGACATTTCAGCACCTTTTTGCAACCAAGCAAGCGTATTGTCAAAATTAATTTCAATAACAGCAGGATTAGCTACTGGATTATATGTTCCTAATTTTTCAATGAATTTACCATCTCTTTTCGATCTGCTATCCGCTGCTACTAAGTGAAAAAATGCTTTTCCTTTTTTACCGTGTCTTTGTAATCTAAGTCTTGTTGCCATAATTTATTTTTTTACAATTTGAGGTCCGAAACCTCGGTTTATAATTTATTTTAAGGGTGCAAAGATAAGCTATTAATTTGATTTTTAATTATCCCTTAACAGTTTTTAATAAAAAACAATTTCGAATCCAGCACTACTCTAAATCGAAAATAAAAGAAAATTTAAAATTTAGAGACTTTGAAAGAACAAAGCGTGTTAATTCCGATCCAATTTATAAGTGTATTGAAGCATTACACAACGAGGCTGTTCTATCTTTAACGGTCTCAAAGAATAACTCCGATTTAAGATATTACTTGCGATTAATGCTATCTTATGTGAGGGACTAAATGCATAGGATAAACGTGTATCAAAAATCCAATTTCCAAAGCGATGGGCATAAAAATAATCCATGTAGCGAATATTTTGCTTGTCACCACCAGAATTGGCAGTCGTTTCCTCAAAATCCTTAATAATCGCATCCATATTTACGATTTTACTAAAATATTTGGCACTTACCCCGACTGAAAATTTGGAAAACAAAGTCACCTCAGCATCAAATTTTAGGTTATGTAAAAAACGATACTTTAATATTTGACTTGCCGAATCCAATGATGTGGAGTTATAGCTATATTTTCGATTGATGTCATCAACTGCATAAACATAGTCTGGATTGAGGGTCTTTGGCACAATGTAATTGTAACCCGTTAAAAAATTTAATTCAATATTCTTCGAAAATTTAGCTGTCCCAACAAAAGACATGTCTAAACCAATAACACGAGAAGCGCCTGTATTTAGAAATTTAAACCCGGCAAATGACGCTGGAGCATTATCAACATCCCAAATTCCGAACATGTATTCTATCGTATTTTGATATTCCTGCCAAAAAGCTGCCACATCAAAATAAGCCAATATTTTTCCAATCTTAACACCTTGCTTCAAGCCAATTTCAGCATTCCAGCTACTCTCAGGTTTTAGTGTAGGATTCGGGAATACACCAAAATTACCCACACCTGTCTTTATGAATCGCTCGGTAATAGTTGGAAATCTATATCCTTGTCCAAATGATGCGCGCAAATAGGTTTCTTGATAAATTTTCAGATTTGCCCCTGCTCTGAAAATTGGTTTGAAAGCCTTAATTGTATCGTTTAATTGAAAATACTCTAAACGCGCACCTGCAGAAAGGGTAAGTAATTTTTCCACTTTATGTTCAACCTGCGTGTAAGCAGAAAGGTTTAATAATTGATTATTTGGTGAACCAGATCCAATATATATATTAGCGAATGAATTGGTGAATGTAGAAGTTATCCCTCCAATAAAATCAATTCCCTTTAATTGAGCATATGTTTTTTGAAACATATAGTCTGCGTAATATGTAGTAGCAGAATTGGATTGATTAGCCGATCGTTTGTTGTCCGCATGTAAGATTCGAGTTCTTAAATAATGACGTCCATCCGTTTCGGTTAATACTTGAATAAAGGGATCTAAATTAAAAATAAATTGATCTTGTAAAAAAACAGCACCAGGATAAGCCCTGTATAAGCCGACAGAATCATCCAACCATGCAAAAGACATGTTGCTTCTGGCAACCATTACATTTCCGTTCACACCATAATTTAAGCCTTTAAACTTCTTAGATCGATAACGTAAATTAAAATTCAGTCTTGCTCGTTCAGACGCCATTTGCTTATCAGAAAAATTAGTGATTGAATCTAATACGTAAGGTCCTGGTTTTGGGGCGCCAATATAACCGTGGTCATAATTTAAATTTGCACCAAGCACTACATCTAAGTTTCCTTTTTTTTCTGAATGCAAAACGTTAACACCTGAAATTAATGGAATACTCGAGCCAGACCACCAAGCAGCGCCATCAATGGATGGATTTGAATAAAATCCGGAATATAAATTAACCTTCGTTAACGGTTTAGCCTTAGGATAAGCGGTTCGAATATGTATAGAACCAGAAAGAGCAGCACTTCCTGACAATACAGAGGCCGCACCTTTTATCACCTCAATTTGGGAAATATTTTCAACTGGAATGAATCCCCATTCTGGTCTACCTGCGTCTCCGGAAAGCATCGGCATATCATCCACAATAACCGCTACCTTAGAACCAACACCAAAAGTAAAACCACTCCCCCCTCTGATTTGAGGCTCACCATCCAAAATATTTAGTCCTGGCGTTTGGTCTAATGCCGTTTCAATGCTTCGTGTATTTTTATTTTCTATAAGTTCAGGCTTAAGAACAATCATCGTAACCGTCTGTTCTTCAAGCGGCTTGTCGAATTTACCAACACTCACCTTAATTTGCTCAAATTCCAAGACAAATGGCTGCATTACAATATTAAAATCGATCGTTTTACCCGCAACGATATCGTGAGTGGATGAATCGGATTTCATTCCAGAATAACGACAAACGATTCGAACTTGACCACTTGGGAGGGACAGGCTGTAGTTGCCTTTCTCATTGGTAACAGAACCAATGGTGACATCGGACTTGTATACAACCGATGCACCAACAATTACATTTCCTTTACTATCAGTTACAACACCCTGTATCGTTCCATTTTGAGTGAAACAAACACAACAATTTAGGAAATAGAATAAAAAGACTAACCGAAAAACCATTAGCGAATTAGTCAACTATAAATTTAATCGTTCCTAATTTACCAGATGCCAATTGATACCTAGCAAAATGAACACCTGACTGAAGTTTAACTTTCGTATATTCAGTCATTTCGCCTTTATATTCTTGAACTCCTGTAGCGTTAAAAATTAAAAGATTTCCATTAATCGTTTCATTAGAGAAAAAATGAATTCCGGAAAGTTCATTGTAATTAGCCCTTATATCAGATAATTGATTTTCATTTATGTTAGCTCCGCTGTTATAAATTAACGAAAGGTCATCAATTAACACCTCATCATTGGCAGCGCCTCCTCCAGGTGTTGAGTTAGTTGCAAACGTAACCAATACATATCCTGGTAATAATCCCGGATTAGCTGTGTATGTAAACGGAATTGACTTACGCACCCAATTTCCTCCAGTTGGGGCATAATTTAATTCAGCGGTGGCAATAATGTGTGACTGAGAATTCGCATCAATCGGATCGTGCACATCAAATGCATCATGTAAAATGGCATGAATACGGGCATTTTGACTTCCAGCACCTGCTTGCGTATACTTTACCCAAAACACGATAGAATCGGGAGCACCTGCACAAGTCTCCGAAAAGTTTGCATCAGCGATGGAAGAATAGTTATAGTTTGCTGCGTTTGCAGGCGTTGTGCTCCCCATGTTGATTCGACCGCAGGTCATAGTTCCGTTGGCAACAATACCTAGTACACTGGTAGACCATATACGAGCGCAATACATTCCTGAAGCACCTGCACGGACATTTGCAGATCGCTCTATTTGCTTATTCGCAAATCCAGCGAAATTTCCTGATCCTGTTTTGAAACTATTCCAGTTTACTGGTTCTTCAGTTGGAGCGGTAACATTTTCCCATTGCTCCAAATCACTATTGCCAATTTGTTGGCTAAAAATCGGAGCGAAAAACATAGAAAAAGAAAAGATAGTAACTATTTTTATCATTGTGTTAAGTTTAAGATTAGTAACAAATATAAAAAAAATATGCTTACTTGACAGAAATTAATTCCCCACTGAAATTTTCTTATCATTACATTTGTGGTATTAGTACATTGAATATGCAACATAATATAAATTACCCGATCATGGAACACTTTTTCTCCATCCAAGGGGAGGGTAAGTATTCAGGAAAAGCCGCCTATTTTGTTCGCGTCGCTGGGTGTGACGTTGGATGTGTTTGGTGCGATGTCAAAGAAAGTTGGGATAAAGAGCAGCACGCCCTTTTATCGATAAGCGAAATAATTGAAAATGTAGTTAAAAGCAACGCAAATTTTGTAGTACTCACTGGAGGCGAACCTGCCATGTATGATTTACATCCTTTGGTTGATCAATTGAAATCGTTGGGGATAATGGTCGCAATTGAAACATCGGGTTGCTATCCATTAAAAGGCAACGTTGATTGGTATTGTTTTTCTCCCAAAAAATTCAAAGCACCCTGCGAAGAAGCCTACATAAAAGCAAATGAGCTAAAAGTAATTGTAAGTCACCCTTCTGATTTAGATTGGGCGAAATCACATGCGCTAAAAGTTTCCCATGAATGCCAATTATACCTTCAACCAGAATGGTCAAAAGCCGAAAAATTATTACCTTTAATAATTGACTTTGTGAAAAGTAACCAGACGTGGAAAATTTCGTTACAGACACACAAATTTATGAACATACCTTAACTATTCTTCATGCCTAAATTTCTACTCGTATTCATCTCTATACTTTTTCTTAATTTTTCATTTTATTCTCAATTTAGGTATTCCACAAAGAGTAAGAAGGCAATAAAACTTCTGGAAGCTGCTCAAAAGGCGCCTGGGCAAACATTAGACCCAAAAACTAGAGGCCCTAATTATAGAGAAGGGATCTTACTGCTAGATCAAGCCATAAAAAAAGACCCCCAATTTTGGGAAGCACATATACTTTCGGCCCAATTCAACGAAAATATAAACAATTATAAACAAGCTATTTTCCATTATGAAAGCGCGTTACGGATCAATCCTGAACATTCCAGGTATGGTTCAACGCATTATTATTTATCAGCGCTTTATCTAGCAGAGGCCGAATATGAACAAGCTCTAAAATACGCAGATATTTTCATGAAAAATCCGAATGCAAGTGATGAATTTTTACGAAATGCCAAGGAAATAAAACAAAATGCAAGTTTTGCTATAAACGCCTTGAAAAACCCCAAGAATTTCAATCCGATCAATGCTGGAGATGGAATAAACACAGCAGACCCAGAATATTATCCAACCATAACAGTAGACGGAAAAACCTTGTTATTTACCCGAAGCATCCCTGATAATCGAGTGAAAGGATACCAGCAACAAGAAGACTTTTTTGTTTCCAATTGGGATAAAATCAATAATTGGCAAAAAGCAATACCAATGGCTTCGAATGTAAATACCATAAACAACGAAGGGGCGCCGACTATTTCGGCAGATGGAAAGAGTTTAATATTTGTAGCATGCTCGGATGAAACAGGTACCTATTATGGCGAAAACAGATCTGGTAAAGGAAGCTGTGATTTATTTTACACAAAAAAAATAGGGTCAAAATGGATCAATCCCATTAATTTGCCCGGAGGGGTAAATTCTTCCCATTGGGAATCACAACCGTCCCTTTCCGCTGATGGCCAAACGCTTTATTTTGTGAGAGGATTAAGAGGAAAAAATACCAATGGAAATAGCGACATTTATGTTTCACATTTGCAAAACGATGGTAATTGGAGTAACGCGCTACGCTTATCAGACGTAATAAACACGCCATTTGCAGAGGAATCTGTTTGTATACACCCAGATGGAAAAACTTTATACTTTGCATCACGAGGTCATATTGGAATGGGAGGATCGGATTTATTTGTCAGCAAAATGGATGCGAATGGAAATTGGGGCAAACCGGTAAATTTAGGCTACCCAATTAACACAAAATTTGATGAAAATTCACTGTTGGTATCCCCCATCGGGGATCTAGCTTTTTTCGCTTCAGATAGAACAGGGGGATTTGGTGATTTAGACATTTATTACTTCGAGTTACCATTGGAATATCGCCCCACTAAAACCTTATATTTTGATGGCAATGTCTTCGATCAAATAACTAAATCAGCATTACCTGGACATTTTCAGCTAACCGATATTGAAAGTGGGGAAATAGTGATTATTTCTGATGCCGATAAAACTGATGGGTCATTTATGGTCGCGCTACCAATAAATAAAGAATATGCGATCCAAGTTACCCATGTAGGCTATGCACCTTATTCCATTAATTTTAATTTAAAAATTCCTGATGGATCTGACCATTACCACATAGATATTCCGATGAACCCATTGACAAGTTCAACAGAAAATATACTCGCAAATATTTTCTTTGACCTAGGAAAATCAACTTTGCGTAAAGAATCTTTCATTGAGTTAAAAACCTTAGCTTCCTTTTTGAATCGAAATCCTACCCTAAAAATTGAATTAGGTGGGCATACCGATTCTCGCGGAAATGAGGCAGACAATTTATCTCTTTCAACTGAACGAGCAAAAGCGGTTTATGATTATTTAATTGTGAATGAACATATTTCGAAAGAACGATTAAGTTATAAAGGATACGGAAAAACTCAAGCTATTTTTAGCGATAAAGTGATTGAAGCCATGAAAACAAATGAAGAGAAAGAAATCGCCCATCAAAAAAACAGAAGGACCGTATATAAAGTAATTAAATAATGAAATTTATTAAGCTTTTACGTCCGATTAATTTATTAATCATTGTATTTACCATGATTGGTGGAGCTTATCATATATCTTCTACCAATTACTTTCAATTTATCCGATTTAACGCCATTGATTTTGGCTTGTTAATTTTCTCAACCCTACTTATCGCTGGGGCTGGAAATATAATTAATGATTATTTCGACATAAAGGCCGATAGAATCAACAAGCCAAAAAAAATAATAATAGGAAAATACATCAAAAAAAGATGGGCCATTTTAATTCATTGGCTTTTTAATGGACTAGCGGTAATTATTTCAATTTATTTAAGTGTGAAATACCACTCCTTATGGTTTGTATTTATTTATATACTTACCGGCAATTTTCTTTGGTACTATAGCATAAAATTAAAGAAGCGCGTTGTAATCGGCAATCTAATCATCGCCTTAATGACAGCATTAATTCCAATTTTAGTCATCCAATTTTTCAAAGTAAGTAACGAGTCAAACGAGTTATTTTCTCCCTTTCATTCAACTACTTGGGGTATTGATATTAATTATAATTTACTGTATTTACTTGCCGTATGTGCATTGATCACAAACATCGCAAGAGAGATCATCAAAGATATCCAAGATATGAAGGGAGATCAGGAAATACGCGTTCGGTCCTTACCCATGCTAATAGGCAAAACAAAAGCATATTGGATTGCAGCGATCATTGCGCAATTAAGCTTGGTTAGCTGTACGATTTCATATGTGTTTTTCAGTGAAGTATTTCCCATATCGAAACAAGTATGGGTTATCCTATTTGTTAGTGCATCAATAAACATACTATTGGTACTCATTCCTCTTGTTAGAAAACCAACTATGAAGCGATGTAGTCTCTTATTAAAAATCAGCTTATTTATAGGAATTTGCTCACTTTATTTTTCTTAATCACGTGGAAATCATACTTGGGTCTCAATCCCCTAGAAGAAAAGAATTACTAGCTGCATTAGGCTATAAATTCGACGTTGAAATTGCTGCAATTGATGAGGATTATCCATCAGATCTTCCACTCGAAGAAGTCGCATTATTTATTGCACGAGCGAAAGCAGATGCTTTACTCCCAGCGATAAAAACCAATCAACTATTAATTTGCGCTGATACCATTGTGATACAAGGTGAAGTCATTCTTGGCAAACCAAAAGATGCCAGCCAAGCAAAAGATATGCTACAACGTCTTTCAGGAAATACACATAAAGTCATCACAGCCTATTGCATTGTAAAAGATGGGATTTATTACTCTGACTCCATAGAGACCTTAGTCACGTTTAAAGCATTATCAGAAGCTGAAATTCTTTATTACATTGAAAATGGGAATCCTTACGACAAAGCCGGTGGATATGGCATACAAGACTGGATAGGATGTGTTGGAGTGCATAAAATAATTGGCTCCTACACGAACGTTATGGGATTTCCAACGGTTGAAATATTTGAGCGGCTCAAAAAATTAGGGGCATAAAAAAAAGGCTTTCGCCTTTTTTTTATCAATGATATAAATATTTATTAATCGATCACTCTAAACATCACACGACGATTTTTAGCATCACGAACCTCTTTATCGTCATCACTTTGAATTTCCATACTTGCTTCAGTAGCACCTTTTGATAAAGGAACGATCCGTGTTTCATCTATCCCTTGTCTTACAAAATATGCCTTAATCGCTTCTGCTCTTTGTCTTGCCATATTCGTTAGCTCTTGATTTTGCTCGGCAACCTCATCTTCTTTTGAGTCATTATGACCAATAATTTCAATACGCATATTTGGATTTGCGTTCATTTCAGCAATAATAAAATTAAACGATTCCTTACCAGAAGGAGTATATGATTTTTTACCGAATCCAAAATAAGCAACTTGCTCCTGAATTTTTTGAGCGGATGTCATTCTATCAGTAAGGATGGGTGTTTTATCATAAATCAAGGTAGAGTACACTTCAGCGATATCAGATGTATCCGCAGCATAACAGTTACACTGTTCTTTGCTGTTCACCTCTTTAATTCGAACATTATCAATAAAATAATAAGCATGTGGCAAGACTTCAGTTTCAGAATCTTTTGGCTTTTTTTGTTGCTCCACTTTTGTCTCTTCATTGGTTTCAAAATTTCCGATTACCAAACAAACCTCATCTCCTTTAGCTTCATACATGGCACAAACTTTTTCCCATCCAAAAAAACCAGTGTAAACTCTATTTTTAACATTACTTAATGTCCTTCCAGATTCCTTAGCAACAAGACCATCAATTGGCACATCCATCATATCTTTTGAAAATAACATCTGAAGATTATTTGTAGCATATTTAGATGATTCGCCTAGAGATACAGAAAACTCAATGCAATATTTCATACCCTTTGTCATTTTAAGCTTATCCTTGCCGATCATAAAAGGAATTGTAATGTAAGAACGCTCTTTTGACAATTTTCCTGGCTTGTAGGTTACAATACCTGCAAATCCATCGCCCCCACCTTTCAAATTTTTATCAAATAAATTTTTATCAACTTCTGGTAACCTTTCAGCGGCTGCTTCAATTGGTAATTGCATGCCGTATAAATTTTGACCTACACCAAAATCACCGGGAGAATTTAAATTAAAAAGATCAGCACCAATAGATGTTGGAGAATAAACATTTTTTAACAAACCTATTTGGGATGGTTCTGAAATAGTACCTTCTTCAATAAAATCTTCAAATGTAAAATTCAAAAATGCTTTTGTTTTGTCCCCCTTTCCATTTCGCTGTGCTTCTAAGGAGAAACCCAATAGTATGAACATACCTGACAAAAGAAATAACTTGCAGCTTGTAGAATTAATTTTCATAATTTTTAACGGTTTTAATGAATACTTTTACCTTTTCAGGGTCAATATCTGGATAAACTCCATGACCCAAATTTACAATATGTCTTTGACTTTTAAAAGATTTTAACAATATTAATGTCTCTTTCTCAATTATTTCGTTGGAGGCGTACAAAAGACAAGGATCTAAATTACCTTGCAAAGTCTTCGTTTCACCAACCAAATCTCGAACTATACCCATATCCATGTTCCAATCTAAACCAATTGTTGTACAATTAACCTTTGTAATCTCGGGTAGAGATGCGACTGCACCTTTAGAAAACACGGTAAATGGAATATTCGGAAATTCATCAACAATCTTTTTTATATAATGCAATCCAAAAACAGCGTATTGCTCTTTACCCAAAATACCTGCCCAAGAATCAAACAATTGGAGGGCATCAGCCCCTGCTTCAACTTGTAATTTCAAGTAGGCAATAGTTACTTCAGCGATTCGGTTTAGCAATTCGTGTGCCAAGGCTGTTTCAGTGTATAATAATTTTCTAGATTCTGAGAACGTTTTTGAGCCGCTCCCTTCTACCATATAACAAAGTATCGTCCATGGCGCACCTGCAAAACCAATTAAAGGCACCCTACCATTTAGTTCTCTCTTCGTAATCTTCAGTGCTTCAAAAACATAAGAAAGACGATCGGCAACATCGATGTTTTTATCTAACAAATCCAGTTGCTGTTTTGAACGAATCGTTTTTTCAAACCAAGGGCCTTTTTGCTCAAGCATTTGATAAGGCAAGCCCATAGCTTCCGGTACAACGAGAATATCAGAAAATATAATGGCCGCATCCACATCCAAATGATCAACTGGTTGAATAGTTACCTCAGCCGCTAACGCAGGAGTTTCAACCAATTCTTTAAATCCAGATAATGTAGCTCTTAAGGCTCTATATTCGGGTAAAATACGCCCAGCTTGTCGCATTAACCAAACAGGGTAGCGTTCAATTGCTTCCCCTCTTGCAGCGCGCAGAAATAAATCATTTTTTAATTCCATGTTGCACAAAGTTAAGATTTCGAATCAATAGCTCAATTATTGATGCGCATTATTATGAAAATTAATACTCAAAATTCCGTTTTACCAACGAATAATAGGTTTTCCGTTAGCAAAAAGAAAGGTATTGGTTTGGCTAAAATGCCGACAACCGAAAAACCCCCTATAAGCAGACAACGGCGAAGGATGTGGGGCAATTAATACCAGGTGTTTACTTTGATCGATCCATTCTTTTTTCTTTTCTGCTTTTGCACCCCACAACAAAAAAACCAACTTATTATTTCGTAGGGAAAGAAGCTGAATTATAGCATCTGTAAATTCTTCCCAACCGATTTTTGAATGACTTTCAGGCTTTCCTTTTTCAACAGTTAATACCGAATTTAACAACAACACTCCTTGAATTGCCCAATTCGATAAATCACCATCGGACGGAATTTCTTTACCAACGTCATCCTTCAATTCAACAAAGATATTTTTCAAACTTTTTGGAATGCTATTTTTCGGGTTTACAGAAAAACTAAATCCATTTGCATACCCTTCAGTAGGATATGGATCTTGGCCAAGAATCACTACTTTAACATCGGCAATAGTCATTAAGTTGAAGGCCGCAAAGACCTCTTTTTTTGGTGGAAAAATACCATCTGGATTTTTATCGTACATGCAATCTATTTTTTGACAGACAGCCAAAAAGTTAACCTTTATTCTTTCATCAAGTAAAGCAAACCAATCCGAATGCAGAAGACTATTCAATTCGGACATGTCAAATTGAATTTACAGCATCAACCAGCGTTGATGCCGTGGCATTAACCGCTGTTAAATTCACCTTTCTGGTTGTAAAATACCTGTATATATATATGGCATCAATTTTCCAACTATACGCCATTAGGCCATAAAACCAAATTAATAAATAGTAAGAAATCCCAATTAATAGAGCACTTCCGGCACCCAATGAAGAAAAGTAGTTAGCGATCAAAAATATCACTGGAATATTACATAATCCCACAAAAGTTAAGAGCAATAAAAGTTTAGTAGACCCCCAAAAAACTGGACGTTCGAATTGTTTTTCTACAAACCACTTTACCAGTAAATACAACAATCCGGCATGAACAAAACCCAACAAGGCAAAAGGGAGAGTCACTACCATTTTAATCAACCTTTTTGATATTTTCCATGAATTATTTTCATGCAAGAACCGTTCATTTTCAGTGATTCCCAATGAAGTTAGCTGAGAAAAATATACCTTAATTTCATTTTTCAAGGATTCTAAATGACCTAATTGCCCCTCTGTTGCTTCATTTAATTTCGTGGCCAAATCCTTTGAATAATAATGTCGCTGCTCCAATGAATAGTGTGAGTCATACGAAATTGGATGCATCCCTTTTCTTGTTAAGACCATCATCTGCTCATGAAATTCTAGCCAATCTTCGTTTTCAACATGGGTAATTTGATTTATGATATCCAGTTCTAATTTTTTAGTAAGAATTGCAATTGTTCGAGAAGGATTTTCCTCGTAATCGTGGCGATAATCGTTTAAGCAAATTGGCATACCGTAAGAAATTAGCAATTCACTTCGAGCCATATTCGGAGAAGAATAATTACATCCTAAACCATTAACATAAACATTATGCTGCCAATCCATTGCTTCAAGAGCCGAAAAACCAATTCTAAATGCTCCTTTTTTTATGGGCTTTAATCTACGGATAAAAATCTCATCGGTAAATCCTTCTCCAAAAATTAGAATATTTTTATTGTTGCGGAGTATTTCTGATGTTTTAACAAAAACCTTCTTATTTTTTTCTTGTGTATCTCCCCCATCCAATTGACGATAAATTGGCAACATGTGAGCAGCCCAAAAAAACGGTTTTAAGAAAGGTTTAAAAACATCTGCGCGAGCCATAAAATGCACAGCGTTTCCGCCATACAATGCTACAACAAGTGGGTCCATAAAAGCGGCAGGATGGTTGCATACAAATATCGTTCTGCCAACGCCTTTCTTACTATTTACTGTCTTGGCGCGCTTAAAGAAAATGCGTAAGCCGACATTAAGTAACAAATAGAGTAATAAATATAGAATTCTCATAGTCAAATTCAAAAGTAACAAAAGCCACCCATAAAAGAAAGGAAGACACCTAATTATTAATTACCCAGAGAATAGTATACGAATTAACAATTGCCATGGCATAACTTTCAAGCGATTGCATTTTAGAATAAATCGTTAAGCATACCTTCGTAGAACAAGCAAGTAAAAAATGAAAACAATTGGTATTTTTTGTGGTGGATTTTCATCGGAATTTGAGATTTCAATAAAAAGCGCCACCACGATCCTGCAACATATGCCACCAACTTTTAGCGCATATAAGATAATTGTATCTAAAGAAAAATGGGAAGTTGAAACGGAAGAAGGAGCAAAAGCGTTTGATTTAAATGATTGCAGTTTTGTAAAAGGCAACATAAAAATAACACTTGACGCTGCGATTGTATATATACATGGAGATCCAGGAGAAAATGGTAAAATTCAAGCCATGCTTGAACTTCATGGAATTAAATACATTAATTCAGGCCCATTAGCATCCGCTTTATCCTTCGATAAATGGTACTGTAATCAATTTTTAAAGTCTTTTGATATACCAGTAGCAAAATCATTATTTTTAACTAAAAAAGAGCAATTTACCCTGACAGAAATTGTTAAAAATTTAGGCTTGCCACTATTTATTAAGCCCTCCGATTCTGGCTCATCCTATGGTATTTCAAAAGTGAAAAACATCGAAGAAATACCAAACGCATTAACTCTTGCCTTTAAAGAAGGTGGTACTGTTGTTATCGAATCATTTTTAGATGGCATTGAAGTTACATGCGGAGTATATCGGTCATCGAAAGGAATTTCCGCCTTACCCCTTACAGAAATTGTTTCAGAAAATGACTTTTTTGATTATGAAGCGAAATACCTTGGAAAATCCAACGAAATAACCCCTGCAAGAATAGAAGATTCTATCGCAATAGAAGTTCAATCCATGGCAAAAGAGATTTATTCACTTTTGCAATTAAGATCAATCGCCAGGGTTGATTTTATGTTGGTTAAGAACAAGCCATATGTTATAGAAGTCAACACAACACCTGGATTTTCTACCGCTTCCATTGTACCACAAATGCTTGCAGCTGCAAAAATTTCGTTGGATGAATTTTGGGAAGATATAATTTCTATTGAGTTGGATTAATAATCCGCTAAAGCATTCAACACGGACTCCATTTTTGAAACCAATTGGGAGGAAGTACAAGAGAAATTATTTACACAAAAAGAAAAGGCTATTTTTTTTCCAGAAATCGTTTCTACATAACCAGCATATGCCTTAACGTTATTCAATGTGCCACTTTTAGCAATTACTCTCCCCTCTCCTAGTTGTCCTTTACACAAACTCTTTATTGTTCCTGATACACCCGCAATTGGCAATGTCGCTTTAAAATTTAGATAATTAGTGGAAGTATACATGTACTTAAGCAAATTACAAAAATGACTTGCAGAAATGGCATTCGCTCGTGACAATCCACTACCATCATTAATTATCATCGTTTCCAAAGAAATTTTACCTGCCCAATATTTTTTTAATTCGCCAATACTTGTAATAGTAGATCCATCGCCTTTTTTTGCATAACCAAGGTAATCCAACAATCCTTCAGCAAATAAATTCACACTTTTAAGATTCGTCCAATAAGCAATTTCTTTTACACTTTTACCAGAATGGGCAAAAAGCAATTTAAAATTTTTGGAATAATCATTCACTAATTTTGGTGCTAATAAGCGATAGATTTTTGCCCCATTAGAAACAACAATCCCCTTTTGTTTTAAAACACTCAACCATTCCTTTGCCAATTGATTTTCAGGATCAGGCATACTGCCTTTCACTTCAAAACCTTTTTTATTAGCGGGAATTTCCCCTGTAGCTTTTCTATTTAAGGAAAACGGTGAGCCAAAGACATTACAATCATCGCCTTTAGATGATCCAGCAACAACATTACAATTCATCACTAAATTATCCACTTTGGGATATACGCTTGTTAGCTTTGCTTTACTCCCTAATTTTCCCGAGTCAAAAAATAGTTTAATGGTATTATCATAAAAATTTATGCCCGCATGCGTTGCTCCATAATAATTTCCTAGGTCATTCGAAGCCCATCCCTTAGGTGCACCATTATAACCAAATTCAGACCCATCAGCGATAATTGAACCTTCAACACCTTTTATCCCCAAAGAAATTAGCGTATCAGCCCATTGCAATAAGAAATCAAATTCATGCCCTGCCGTATTAAAATACTTACTGCCCAATGAAACATCTCCCGCACCTCTGATCCATATATTTCCATGTAATATGCCTTTATCATCTATAGGTCCATCTGCATAAATCCTAGTAATCGGAGCATAGTTTTCACCCAACACTTCAAAAGCAGTTGAAGTAGAAAACAACTTAGTTAAAGATGCACTTATTAAGGCATTGTCCTGCGAATAAGAGGCGACCGTTGATCCTAAATCCAAATCAATCGCTAAAAAAGATATACTTCCAGATTTAACAGCTGGGTCTTGAGCGAAACTATTTATCGCATTCTGAGCCTTTTGCCCATTCGAAATAAATATCAAAAATAGAAACAGGAATAAAATGTACCTTTGCATTGCTTACTTTTTATGTAAAAATCGATATTTAAACTGAATTTGACTATCTAATTTTTATATAATAATAAATACAGCGGATTATATTTGTTATGTCAAAAAACAAAAAGATTAGGGTATTAAGGATTATTAATCGCTTTAATATTGGAGGCCCGATATATAATGCGGTGTTATTAACTGCCTTTATGCCCGAAGAATATGAAACACTCCTTATTGGCGGCATGCCCGAAGAGAATGAAGCTAATTCACTTTATATCGCCGAAAAGTATGGTATAAGTCCAGTATTAATTTCAGAAATGCAACGAGAACCGAATTTCAAAAATGATAATAGCGCGTTACAAAAAATAAAGGAAATAATACGTACATTCCAACCTGACATTGTTCATACCCATGCATCGAAAGCAGGGGCATTAGGAAGGAAAGCTGCATTTGATTGCGGTGTTCCGATTGTAATACACACCTTTCACGGACATGTTTTTCATTCCTATTTCAGTTGGTGGAAAACAAAATTATACCAGCTGATTGAGCGAAGACTTTCAAAAAAAACGACCGGGATAATTGCGATTTCAGCCATTCAAAAAAATGAGCTTTCCTTAAAATATAAAATTTGCAAGCCCGCGAAAATCAAAGTGATTCCTTTAGGTTTCGATTTAAGACCTTTTAACGAAAATCGAAACGAAAATCGTCTGCTTACCAGAGCACGATACGAAATCCAGGATACTGAAATTGCCGTAGCGATTATTGGGCGATTGGTTGCTGTAAAGAATCATCAGCTATTTATCAATATTATTGAAAATGTTCATCAAAAGACAACTAAAAAGGTGGTTTATTTTATTGTTGGGGACGGTGAAGAATCCGATAATATCCGGGAATCGATCAAGCCATTAAAAGAAAAAGGCATGGACATAAGGATGACTTCATGGATTAAGGATATAGCCACATTTAACGCTGGAATGGACATTATTTGTTTAACATCAAAAAATGAAGGCACCCCGGTGAGTTTGATAGAAGCACAAGCAGCTGGAATTCCAATTATAAGTACCAATGTAGGTGGGATACAAGATGTAATTTTAGAGAATAAAACCGGGTATTTAGTTCATGCAGATGATATGGAAGGCTACTCAGAAAAATTAACAGAATTAATCGAAAATGAAAATAAACGTCATTTAATGTCACAAAATGGATGGTCATTCGTAGAAGATAAATTTCAATTTCCAAATTTGATTAAAAACATGGATGAATACTACAAATCACTCCTTAAAGAGATGAAAATATGGCCTTAAATAATAAGTTAAAATCAGTCGGAATTTTCGGTTTATTTGTCTTTCTCTTATCCTCTTGTGCAAGAATAAATACAAATGAAATGTTCCATATTTCAAAGGACAGTAATTTCACATATGATTCTATTCCCCATGGCCCTTTAGACGAGCATAAAATAAGCGCTGGAGATCGATTCAGCTTTATGTTTTCAACGAATAATGGCGAAAAAATAATATTTGGTTCATCGGGACTCTCCAACCCAACAAATACCAACCAATCAAATAACATCACAACTACACATGATTATTTAGTGCAGCAAGACGGAAGCGTTGAACTACCTCTGATTGGCATACTTCAAGTTTCAGGAATGACTACAAGAGCATTAGAAGAGAAACTCGAGGTGCTACTTTCAAAAGACTATTTACAACCTTTTGTGCAAATAAAAGTCACTAACCAACGAGTTATTATATTTCCAGGTAAAAATAGTGCACAAGTAGTTAATCTACAAAACACGAATACTTCTTTATTAGAAGTCATCGCATTAGCAAATGGCATTCGCGAAGATGGATTTGCAAATTCAATTATATTAATGCGTAAAACACAAAACAAAAGAGCTGTTTACCAGATAGATCTGTCTACCATTGAAGGATTAAAGCAAGGAGAAATGCTTGTTCAAAGTAATGACTACATTTACATCAACTCCAAGAAAAGAATTGCCAGAGAAATATTAAAAGAGGTAGCACCATGGTTGAGTATTTTTTCAAGCTCTTTAGCCATCTATGCACTTGTTACTAAATAGACATTAAAAAAATGGGATCAATAATACTTAATAAGGAATTTAACCCTATCATTTTTAAAAATGTACTAAGGAAACATTGGTATAAGCCCCTAATTTTATTGTTTATAGGATTAATCACATCATACATTTACTTAAGATATACGAAGCAGACTTTTGAATCTTCTTCTACTATTCAAGTGGTTGAAGAAGATAGGGTAAAAGATGTTTTAGGCGAGCAGGGCATTTCACAACAATCAACAGATATTTCGAAAGAAGTAGAATTATTGCGTTCAGATGTACTGTTTAGTCAAATGCTAAAGAAATTAAATTTAAACATTAGTATTTTTTCAGAAGGACAATTACTAACACAAGATCTTTATGGCTTCTCCCCTTTTACAATAATTGCCTACGAATTGAAAGATTCATCATTATGCGGGTCAAAAATTAATTTAAGTATCGATAATAAAAAACTGAAATTAAGTTACCAACTACAGGGCAAGAAGTATGATGTTTTTGGAGATTTCAATCAAAAAATCAACAATAAACATTTTGAAATTGTAATACGAACAACCGATTTTACTGGGGCGAAAGAAGCCATTGAGAATAATAAGATACATTTCAACTTTAACAATCAAAGCGCCCTGCTCAATCAGATGAAAAGCGGTCTGACAATTAACCCTTTAGATCCCAATGCAAAAACAATACAAATTTCCTATGCGCACAACAACCCTAAGATTTGCCTAAATGTTGTTCAAAATTTAATGGATGTCTACCTCAACTATGACAAAAGGAATAAACAATCAAAAACCGACCTAACAATCAATTTTATTGATCAACAATTGGATTCACTTTCTCGCATTTTAAAAAATTCAAAAGACAGTTTAAGTGATTTTCAACGAAACGAGCGATTGCCAAATGTTGAAAATGTAGAAGCCCAATTATCTAACAACATTAATGAATTAACTAATCGATTGCTTGAAATAAATGAGGAAATTTCAACCTTAGCAATGGTAAATAATAAAATAAGCGTCGACCCAAATCGCTTAGAAATATATCGGCTTATCCCAGAGATGGTGGGTAAAAAGAGTTTTGAAGGGACGATTCTAAGGCAAATAGAAGACTTAAATAAATTGCTTGAAACCCAGGAAGACTTATTACGAGATGTAACGCAAGAGAACAAACAAAATAAAGTAATAAACGAACGAATATCAAATCGAACTATCTCCATTAAAAAAAGTCTAAAAATCATCGATGACCGTCTAAAAAATGACAGGGCAATGGTGCAAGCCAAAATCAATGAAATTGAAGGTAAATACTATGGTTTACCAGAAAAGAAAATGGAATTTGATCGATTAAAATACATGGAAGAATTAAATAACAGGTATTTTTCTTTATTCACCGAGAAAAAAATTGAATATGAGTTGTCCAATGCCGGTTATTCCTCCTCCAATAGAATATTAAATGAAGCAACATTGCCAATTGTTGCATTATACCCTAAGTCAAATTTTATCTACTTCTTTTGTTGTTTGATTGGATTTCTAACAGGATTAGGATTTATATTCTTTAAATATTTAAGTTATAATGACATTACAAGTGTTCAAGATCTTCAAACATTACTCCCAGCTCAAGCCAACATACTTGGTTCAGTTCCTATTTATCGTAAAAAGTTAAAGTATTCAGAAATTGTTGTGAATGAATCTTCCAAATCGAGATTAGCAGAAGCAATAAGAAATATTAGGGCAAATATGAGCTTCATTAATAAAGATTCCAAAGTCATAGCTGTTTCATCATCTATCTCAGGAGAAGGTAAAACATTTGTTATCCTTAACCTTGCGGGACTAATTGCTGCAAGTGGAAAAAAGACGCTTGTCATCGATTTAGACTTGCGTAAACCAAAGGTTCATCATGGATTCAGAGCAAAAAATGATAATGGAATGAGTAATTATATTTCTGGTTTAGCAAGCTTTGAAGAAGTAATTAACCATTCATCCATAACTAATTTAGATTTTATTACAGCAGGTTTAATACCACCTAATCCATCTGAATTGATTCAAAGTGAAAGTTTTCAAGTAATTCTGTCTAGTTTGAAAGAAAAATACGACGTTATACTTATCGACAATCCTCCAGTTGGTATAGTGTCGGATGGAATTCATATTTTGGCACAAGCAGATATTCCCATTTATGTATTTAAAGCAAATTATTCAAAACGAATATTTGCCGAGCGCGTTGACGAATTATTTAAGGTACAAAAACTAAAAAGCCTCAACATAATTTTAAACGGAGTTGAATCGCACCACTCCATCTATGGCTATGGGTACCAATATGGATACCAATATGGATATTCAAATTCAGGTTATTACTCCGATGATAAAAGTGAGTTTTTTCTTTACAAATGGATCAAAAAAATGAAAGATAAATGGAAAAGATAACCGTCGGAATAGAAGGACTATTGCTACTTAATCCAACAGTATACAAGGACGAGCGAGGGGAATTTTTTGAAACTTATAATTATGATAAATATAACTCCCTGCTTCCTAATGTGAAGTTTGTTCAAGACAATTTATCTAAATCGCATAAAAATGTTTTACGTGGGCTTCATTTTCAACTTCCTCCATTTGAGCAAGGAAAATTAGTTCAAGTGATTAAAGGCCGTGCCTTAGACGTAGCGGTTGACCTTAGAAAAAACAGCAAAACCTACGGACAATATTTCAGTGTAGAACTTAGCGAGAATAACAAAATTCAATTTTGGATTCCCCCTGGATTTGCACATGGATTTTTATCGCTGGAAGACGATACCCTATTTGCTTACAAATGCACCAACAATTATTCTCCCGCGCATGAAAAAACAATTCTATGGAATGATCCTCAATTAGCCATAGATTGGAAAGAAACGCAGCCAATTGTTTCGTTAAAAGACACGCAAGGAATCCTATTTACTGAATTTAATAGTCCTTTTTAATTCATGGAAAATCCAATCGACTATATTTTATTTTTTTTACTAGGTGTATTTTGTTGCCTAATTATTAATAGACTGCTATTAAGTTTTTCGGAATCATTAGGAATTAGAATAAAGAATGACATTACCGTAAGATGGAGCAATAGCTCCAAACCATCTTTAGGAGGTATTAGTATTTTTATTGGATTTTTAGGTGCATTAATTCTTTACATGATCATAACACCCAAAATAAATTTATTTAGCCAAAAGGAATTTGTCTATTTATTTATCGCAGCATCTTTAGGTTTTTTAATGGGCTTAGCAGACGATGCCTATAATACCAAACCACTTCTTAAATTAATGATTCAAATTATCTGTGGCTTGCTAATTTCATTCGGAGGGACGTATATAAATATTACAGATGTATTATCCATTAATATTCTTTTCACAACACTTTGGGTAGTACTAATTATGAACTCCTTAAACATGCTCGATAACATGGATGGGATAACGAGTATTGTATGCCTGTTTATTTTTACAACCTGCTTATTAGCAAATTTTGCATTTAAAATCGATAGCCACGGAGCATTGAATTTTATATTAATTACAATTATAGGCTCTCTTGTCGGTTTTTTGATTTTTAATTTTCCACCTGCAAAAATGTTTATGGGTGACTCAGGGAGTCAGTTTTTAGGCTTGATGAGCGCTTTCTTTTCAATCAAATATATTTGGGGAATTTCTAATGTAGTTAGTGGAATTTCATTTGGGGAAATAACTTTAGCCGTGTTAATTTGTTTTACGGCACCTTGTATCGATACATTTACAGTCGTTTTGAACCGAATTAGAGATAAAAAATCACCGTTTATTGGAGGAAAAGATCATACAACCCATCATTTAGTATATGCTGGTTTTTCGGAAAAGAAAGTGTTTTTTATTTTTCTACTGATTGGGTTAACCGCTAGCTTACTTTCCCTTTTACTACTTACAACCGATCAAGCAACTAGATGTTGGATAGCAGTTCTTGTGTCTAGTTGGTTTGTTTTGATCTTTTATTTCCTTTACCGGAATACGATAAAATTTAATCAAAAAAACTCCATTTAAATTCCAACTATCTACCATGAAAATTTGGTGCGTCCTTCTTCTATTTCTTATTGCAATTAGCTGCAAAGAGCAAAAGAATAAAGTTAATACCCGTAATTCAAACAGTGAATTTAACCAGCTACCTCCTATTCCGTCATCAATGGAACTTTTTGGAGAGAAAATAGATCTTAGGGATGAAGATATTAGGGAGCGTTTAGACAATGAGTTAATTGTAAATTCATACCTTCATAGCTCCACTAGCTTGATCATAAAAAGAGCCAATAGGCATTTTCCAGAAATAGACCAACTCTTAAAAGCACAACAAATTCCAAGTGATTTTAAATACCTATGCGTTATTGAAAGTAATTTAACACAAGCCATCAGTCCTGCAGGAGCGAGAGGATTTTGGCAATTTATGCCCGAAACCGCGAAAGAATATAATTTACAACTAAACACAGAAATAGATGAGCGACTCAACATACAAAAAAGTACACTTGCAGCTTGTACTTATTTAAAAAAATCGCATGCTGAATTTAAGAACTGGATATTAGCAGCCGCCTCTTACAATAGAGGAATGGGAGGTGTTCGTTCAGATATGAAATCACAATACACCAATAATTATTTTGACACTGAAATGAACAATGAAACCGGTCGCTATGTTTTTAGAATTATGGCTATGAAGTTAATCTTAGAAAATCCAAAAGCATATGGTTTTAATATTAAATCCACGGATTTATACCCAATAAGAAGCACACAAAAAGTTAACATTGATGCGCCAATACCTGATCTGGCACTATGGGCAAAGAACCAGCATGTGAATTTAAAAATTGTTAGAAAATTAAATCCATGGTTACTCGCTAATTCCCTAACGATAAAACCAATAAACTATGTCATCACCCTTCCAAAACGGTCCTATAATTTAAAAAATTACGTCGATTACAAACAATGAAAACGAAAGATACAGAAGGCGATTTTATTTCAATTTATGGTGCAAAAGAACATAATCTTAAAAACGTAGATTTACAAATTCCAAGGAATAAACTAGTTGTTTTTACGGGCTTAAGTGGCAGCGGAAAATCATCACTCGCCTTTGACACCATATTTGCTGAAGGGCAACGCCGCTACATCGAAACATTCTCATCCTATGTTCGTCAATTTATCGGAGGACTTGAACGCCCCGATGTAGAAAAAATTGATGGACTTAGCCCTGTAATTGCCATCGAACAAAAAACAGTGTCTAGATCACCAAGATCCACTGTTGGAACAATCACTGAGCTATACGATTTCTTTCGACTATTATTTGCCCGAGCCTCCACCGCATATTCATTTTCTACCGGAGAAAAAATGGTAAAATATTCGGATAATGAAATCACAGATATCATTCTAAAGGATTATAACGGAAAGAAAATTGCCCTTTTAGCGCCTAAGATAAGAGGGCGGAAAGGCCACTACAGGGAATTATTCGAACAAATACTTAGAATTGGTTTTACAAAAGTAAGAGTGAATGGCGTAGTACAAGATATAGTGAAAGGCATGCGGCTAGATCGCTATAAAATGCACGATATTGAGTTAATTGTTGACCGCCTGATTGCCAATGAGAAAGACCGACAACGATTATTGGATGCCGTTCAAGTCGCCATGAAACACGGTGAGGCAAGCATGATGGTACTGGACTTAGAAACGAATAAAAGTAAATTTTTCAGTCGCTCGTTGATGTGCCCGTCGAGTGGGATAAGTTACCCGGAACCGGAACCGAATTTATTTTCATTTAATTCACATTATGGTGCATGCCAAACGTGTAGCGGGTTAGGAGAAGTAAGTGTCGCTTCTATGGATAAAATAATTCCTGATCCATCTAAATCAATTCGTAAAGGAGGATTTGCGCCATTGGGCGAATATAAAAAAAGCTGGATATACGACAAAATTGAACAACTTGTCATCACAAATGGACTGACGCTCTCCACTCCCCTCTCAGACTTTGACGAGGAATTACTAAAATTAATACTCTATGGCAATGAAGACATGGAGCTACTTAACGAAGATAACACCCTACGATTTGAAGGGATAATTAACTTTTTATCCAGGCATTCAGAAGAAAGTACTGCTGGAATTCAACGTTGGGCCAATACCTTCATGCACAAAAAACAATGCGAGGCATGTACCGGATTTCGTTTAAGAAAAGAAGCCCTTCAATTCAAAATTGGTGGCTTACACATCGGACAAATTGCATCGATGGATTTAAAAGAACTAGCCCTTTGGCTAGAAAATATTGAAACCTATTTATCGAATGATCAAAAGATAATTGCACATGAAATAATTAAAGAAATACGGGCACGTTTACAATTTATCTTAGAGGTAGGATTGGAATACCTCACCTTGAATCGCTCATCCAAAGGACTATCTGGTGGGGAAGCTCAACGAATTAGATTAGCTACTCAAATTGGAACAGAACTAATCAATGTACTATATATTTTGGATGAACCTTCAATTGGATTACACCAAAGAGACAATTCAAAATTAATCTCCTCTTTAAAAAGATTGAGAGACGCTGGTAACAGTGTGCTAGTAGTCGAACACGACAAGGAAATGATGGAAGAAGCAGATTTCGTTGTCGATATAGGTCCAGAAGCAGGCATTAATGGCGGGGAAATAATGTATGCCGGTAATTACGTCGGAATGTTAAAATCGAATAGCCTTACCGCATCGTATCTGAATGGTGAAAAGAAAATCGAAATACCATTAACGCGACGCGCTGGAAATGGAAAAAAAATTGTTCTCAAAAAAACAACGGGTCACAACTTAAAAAATGTAACCTTAACCTTACCATTGGGAACATTGACGTGCATTACGGGTGTTTCTGGTAGTGGGAAATCATCCTTAATTAGTCATACGCTTTACCCAATCTTACTTAAACACATATACAAAGGCGTTCGTGAACCACTTCCGTATGAAAGCATTGAAGGATTAGAAAATATAGATAAAGTAATAGAAATAGATCAAAGCCCAATTGGAAGAACACCCAGATCAAATCCTGTTACCTACACAAAAGTATTTGATGACATTCGAAGTTTATTTGCCTCCTTACCCGAATCACAAATAAGGGGATATAAACCAGGAAGATTTTCGTTCAATGTTTCTGGAGGAAAATGCGAAACCTGCAATGGTGGTGGGATGCGTTTAATAGAAATGAATTTTTTACCGGATGTATACGTTAGTTGCGAAAACTGCCAGGGACAACGGTATAATAAAGAAACCATTGAAATAAAATACAAAGGAAAGTCCATTGCAGATGTACTTAACATGAACCTATCAGAAGCAGTTGTTTTCTTTGAAAATTTACCAAAAATTCATAAAGTCCTTAGCACCCTAAACAGTGTTGGTCTTGGGTATGTTACATTAGGACAATCATCCACAACGCTTTCAGGAGGGGAAGCTCAGCGCATTAAATTAGCCAGTGAATTAACAAAAAAAGGGACAGGCAAAACCATTTATTTACTGGATGAACCGTCTACAGGTTTACACTTCGAAGACATCAAAATGCTATTAAAAGTGCTTCAACGATTAGTGGATGAAGGAAATACCGTTGTAGTAATTGAGCATAATTTAGATATCATAAAAACGGCTGATCACATTATTGATTTAGGACCTGAAGGAGGAAAAGGAGGTGGAAAAATTTGCTGTGAAGGCACGCCAGAAATGATCATCAAAAAACATGCAGCCACATCGCACACTGCTTACTACTTAAAAAAAGAAATGCCGAATAAAAAATAATTTTTAAAAACGGCCTACAATTATATGTTAGACAAAAATTTGAAGTAATTTTGCATATAATTATTAAAAAAATAAATCTTTATATCATGGCATTAGAAATTACAGATCAGAATTTTGATGAGTTAGTAATGAATTCAACGCAACCAGTAGTTGTAGATTTTTGGGCAGAATGGTGTGGGCCATGTAGAATGATCGGTCCCGTTATTGAAGACATGGCAAAAGAATTTGAAGGAAGAGCGATCATAGGAAAAGTTGATGTAGATGCGAATTCTGAAGTTTCTGCAAAGTTTGGTGTTAGAAGTATCCCTACCGTTCTTTTTATACAAAACGGGGTAGTTGTTGATAAATCAGTTGGTGCAGTTCCAAAAGCGACACTTACTGAAAAATTAAATGCCTTGTTATCTTAACTAACAATTAACCACATACAGCTGGTTTTTTTTTCTTCAAAATGGATAATTTCTTTCGCCGATTAAAACTTTATGGAATTGGTTTTGGCATAGGTTTGGTTTGCGTATTTCTTTTTTTTCGCAACAGGGGCTGTAATTGGCTACCTGAGAATCGTGTAAAATCATCCATAATTGAGCGCGTTATAATAGTTCATGAAGATGAAATTTCAGCCTTCAAAGCATTAGGGATAACGGATGTACAACTCAACAAAATCATTCAAAATTCCTCTATTTCTTTTTCTGAGAGCAAAAAAGAGGGAGAACCTAAAGCCTATAAGCTAGCAGGTAAATTACCAAACGGCAAAGCATTCCAATTCATTTTAACCTTGCCGGATAGAAGTTGTGTATCGGAATTAATAATAAAACCTACTAAAATAGGTAATGTAAAAAATTCAATCAAAGGAAAAGGGTATCCTGTTCTTTTTCAAAACAACAAAGAGCTATTCTACATAGGAAATGACAGAGAGATAATTTCGAAATTGAAAACTATTGGGATTAATAAAAGTGAACAATTGCTAAAGTTGATTAAGAAAAATGGCTACATTGATTTTGCGAATTCCACATTAAATAGTGAAAAATCATCCTATTATTGGGTGATTGATCAAGCTGTTAATAAATTTTCAATTCAAACATCTTGGTATAAAGAAAAAATCGCTTTAACATCCCTCGATTTCGATGTTCCAAAAGAAAATCCGTAGTTAAACAAACCAATTCATGTTAATAAATTAATGCGTTGTGCTGACACTACGTTTCAATAATTAATACATTTGTTATATGGAATTTTCGGCTGAACAAATCGCAGGTATATTAAATGGCGAAATCATTGGTGAATCGGCCACTATCGTTAAAGGTTTAGCCAAAATAGAAGAAGGTGAATTAGGAACATTATCATTTCTTTCCAATCCAAAATACGAGAGCTATATCTACACTACTAAGTCTAGTATTTGCATCGTTAATGCATCTTTTCAGCCCAGCAAACCCCTTCCGGAAACGCTTACCATCATTAAGGTAGCCGATGCATACGCATGTTTTGCAAAGCTATTGGAGGTATATAGTAACCTATCAAAAAAACAAGCTCTTATTGAACAACCTTCCTATATAGACTCAAGTGCTAAATTAGGAGATGGAATCTATTTAGGGGCCTTTACTTATGTGGGAAAAAACGTCGAAATTGGTGAAAACTGCTCCATATATCCGAATGTATATCTAGGAGACAATGTGAAAATTGGAAAAAACACCACGCTTCACCCTAGCGTGAGCATTTATGATTCCTGTATTATTGGGGATGATTGCATCATCCATGCGGGAGTCGTAATTGGATCCGATGGATTTGGTTTTGCGCCAGATGAAAACGGTGCCTATCAAAAAGTTCCACAAATTGGCAATGTAGTGATTGAAGATCAGGTAGAAATCGGTTCCAATTCAACCATCGATAGAGCTACTATGGGCTCGACTATTATTCGAAAAGGAGTGAAAATTGATAATCTTTGTCAATTGGCACACAACGTTGAAGTGGGAGAAAATACGGCTATTGCTGCCCAAGTTGGAGTAGCTGGATCGGCAAAAATTGGTCGTCGTGTAATGATTGGTGGACAAGCAGGAATAAGTGGACACCTACACATTGCAGATGAAACGAAAATTGTAGCTCAATCGGGTGTGCCTTCGACGGTAAAGAGAGCCACCACCTTAATGGGATCCCCTAGCTTTCCAATTGATGATTTCAAACGATCATTTATTGGATTCAGGAAGTTGCCCCAACTAATGAATAGAATTAGTGAATTAGAAGCAAAAATAGAAACGCTTATTTCAAAAAAAGATTAGCATGAAAGAAAGACAATGCACCTTGCAAACCTCAGTGATTTTTAAAGGAATAGGATTGCATTCTGGCGAATTAGTAACCTTAGAAGTTTGTCCTGCAGCTGAAAATCATGGGTATGTTTTTCAGCGAACAGACTTGCCTGGTGAGCCAAAAATTAAAGCGGATGTCGATTTAGTTGTTGCCACCAATCGTGGGACGACATTAGAATCAAAAGGAGCAAGAATTTATACCCCAGAGCATCTATTAGCCGCATTATGTGGTTGCCAAATAGACAATGTACTAATCAAGTTAAATGCACCGGAAATACCAATTATGGATGGTAGTGCAAAGTTATTTGTTGAAGGTTTTTTGTCGACAGGAAAAGTGGAGCAAAATGCGGAAAGAGTGTATTTTGAGTTAAGTGAGAATATTCCTTGGGAAGACACAACTATTGGTGTGGAATTTTTGGCAATACCAGATAAAGAATATAGACTAACGGTAATGGTAGATTACAATTCACCCGTTCTTGGCACCCAACATGCTAGCATGTACCACATCGGTGAATTTAATGAATCAATTGCTAAATGTAGAACGTTTGTATTTTTAAGAGAATTAGAATATTTAGCTACAAACAACCTAATCAAAGGTGGTGATTTAGATAATGCCATCGTATTAGTAGATAAGTTGGATGTTGATCAAACTGAGTTAGATCGCTTGGCTAAGCTTCTTGGCAAGGAAGAATTGAAAATTTCCATTGAAGGACTGGGTGTTTTGAATAGCGTTAAGCTTCAATATGAAAATGAACCAGCAAGACATAAACTATTAGATATCGTTGGAGATTTAGCCTTAGTAGGCATGCCAATAAAGGCACACATTTTAGCCGCTAGACCCGGGCACGCAGGCAACGTACGTTTCGCTAAAGTGTTAAAAGATCAAATTAAAAAACAACAAAATAAAGGACGGGAATTTGACCTATCCTTACCCCCATTATACGATAGCATAGCAATTGAAAAAATGCTACCCCATCGCTATCCTTTTTTGATGATTGATAAAATCATGGAAATAAATGAAAATTCCATTATTGGAGTTAAAAACATTACCATGAATGAACCCATATTTACAGGTCATTTTCCCGGTAACCCAGTATTCCCAGGCGTCTTACAAATTGAAGCCATGGCTCAAACGGGTGGTATTTTTGCCTTGAACCAGGTGGAAGATCCGCATTTATATACTACCTACTTTATGAAAATAGATAAAGTGAAATTCAAACAAAAAGTTGTTCCGGGTGATACGGTTGTTTTTGAATTACATTTGCTCTCACCTATTCGTAGAGGATTGGTGGAAATGGCAGGTAAAGCTTATGTTAATGGTAACATGGTAATGGAGGCAGAAATGCTTGCCCTTGTAACGAAAGACAAACAATAAATGAAGCATCCTCTATCGGTTATTTCTCCCAAAGCTCAATTACATGAAAGTGTAGAAGTTGGGCCATTTACAATAATTCATGAAAATGTTAGCATTGGTGAAGGGACTAAAATTCACTCGAATGTTGCTTTATATCCAGGGACAATAATCGGAAAAAATTGTGAGGTATATCCAGGAGCGGTAATTGGCGTAATTCCCCAAGATTTAAAATTTGAGGGGGAAAACACCACCGTGGAGATTGGGAATAACACAATTATCCGAGAGTGCGTTACGATTCATAGAGGGACAAAAGACAAATGGAAAACGAGTATTGGCAACAATTGCTTACTCATGACCTATGTTCATGTTGCCCACGATTGTCAAATTGGAAACAATGTGATTCTAGCAAGTTACACTGGCTTATCAGGGCACGTAACCATCGATGACTTCGCCATATTAGAGGGAAAAGTAGCCGCACAACAATTCGCACATATAGGCAGACACGCCTTTGTGGGTGGAGCATCGCTAGTGAGAAAAAATATACCCCCTTTTATAAAAGCGGCACGTGAACCATTAACGTTTGCCGGAGTAAATTCAGTGGGTTTGCGAAGACGAGGGTTTTCGGATGAGGAAATTAAAACCATAGAAGATATATACCGCATCATTTACATTCAAAATAGCAACGTGTCCAAAGCATTGGAAATTGTAAAAGAAACCATAGTTCCGAGCGAAATAAGAGATGAGATTATCCATTTCATAGAAGGATCAGATAAGGGTGTAATTCGAGGCATGATATAACATGTTTAGCAAAGGAGAAATCGTAGAATTGACTATTACTGGTTACGCTTTCGGCGGACGAGGCATCGCAAAAATACCCATTGACGATTCCCATTTTGTTGTATTTGTGGACAATAGCTTTCCTGGTCAATTAGTTCGCGCAAAAATTGATGTTAAACGTAAAAACCATGCGGAAGCAAAATTGATTGATGTTATTACACGATCCAAGGAAGAAGTTGTATCCGAATATCAAGAAATATCCGGTGGACCATATATTTTTGTTCCACCTAATTTACAAGAACAGGTAAAAGAAACATCGACATTAGATACATTTTCCAGGATCTCAGGCGTCAAAAACATCAAAGAAAAATACGACGGTTTTATTTCCTCACCCCATCATTACTTCTATAGGAATAAAATGGAGTATAGCTTTTCTTGCATTGAACATTGTGTACTTTCAGGTGAAGAAAAAGACAATGCCTTTGCATTAGGATTCAAACGTAGAGGGACGTGGTGGAAAGTCGAAAGCCTAAATAAACCAAGTGGTTTGTTTGATGAGGAATGGGAACAAAAATTAATTAACATCCGAGAATTCCTCTTTAAAACCAACTTACCAGCTTGGCACCCCCCAAAAAAGGAAGGTTTTTTCAGACATATCGTCATCAGAAAATCATTTCAATCGAATTTATTATTAGTCAATTTAGTTACATCATCTGTAGGATTAAAGAAGTTTGATCGTACGTCATTTGTTTCGTTCATGCTGGAACAATTTGGAGAACGGATTGCAGGAATTCAACATACCGTCAATGACAATGTAGCTGACCGCGCAAAAATAGAAAATGGCGATTCAAAACTACTTTATGGAAACGCTAAGATTGAAGAGAAAATCAATGATTTGCGATTTGAAATCAGCATGGAAAGTTTTTTTCAAACAAATCCACTTTGCGCAGAACTACTTTATAACCGAGCGATAGATTACTTGTTATCAGACGCCATTGATCCCGACAGCGTCGTGTTAGATTTGTTTTGCGGAACAGGAACTATAGCCCAATTAATCGCAAAAAGAAATACTAAATTTTCAATTATTGGTGTCGATATTGTAGAAGAGGCAATTGAAGATGCCCGTCGCAACACATCAATTAATGAATTAAAAAATGTGCAATTTATCGCACTGGATGTAGGGAAATTCCTGAAAGAAAACCCTGATTTAGAAGGGAAAATTGCCGCGTTAATTTTAGACCCTCCCAGAGCAGGTATTGCACCAAAAACATTACAGAAAGTAATTAATTTGGGTGCAAAAGTTATTGTTTATATTTCATGTAACCCATCCACCCAAGCGCGCGATACCTCCTTATTAATTGATGCCGGCTATAGCTTAGAAAATTATACGTTAGTGGACCAATTTCCGCATACAGGACATATTGAAGCTATAGCTAAATTTGTAAAAAAATGAAAGTTGAGTTAATTTCCATTGGAGATGAGTTACTTATTGGCCAAACTATAAATACAAATGCCGCCTGGCTAGGACAAACACTAACGCTTTTTGGTGCAAGAATCATTAGAACAAGCACCATTTCAGATCAGGATTCAGAAATAAGAAGTGCGCTAGATGCCATTTCCGAAGAAATAGATTGTGTTATAATTACCGGTGGTCTTGGTCCAACCAAAGACGACATAACCAAACACACCCTTGCGGCTTATTATGGATTAAAACTCGCGATACACCAAGAAACACTAGCGCATATTGAAAATTACTTTGAGAAGAGAAATCGTCCAATGCTCGAAGCGAATCATCTACAAGCCATGTTACCATTAGGGTGTATAGTGTTGCCGAATAAAAATGGAACCGCTGCAGGCATGTGGTTCAATCATAACAAGCAAATCATTATTAGCTTACCAGGAGTACCATACGAAATGAAAAGAATCGTTGATGAGGAACTACTCCCATTATTAGCTAATCGATTTAAGGTATCCACCCATTATCATAAAACAGCCCATACCCAAGGAATTGGCGAATCCTTTTTAGCAGAAAAGATTAAATCATGGGAAGATGCACTTCGAAAAGACGGACTTGAACTGGCTTATTTACCCTCCCCAGGATATGTCAAATTAAGAATTAATTCCTACAAGGGAAATAGCGATAAAGATAAAATTGACACGTATTTTAAAAAACTCGAAGAACTTATTCCCGAGGCGCTTTTTGGTTACGAAGGCGATACACTGGTTAGTGTGATAGCAAAAAGATTAATTGAACATAAATTAAGTATAGGAACTGTTGAAAGCTGTACCGCTGGTTTATTAGCGCAACAACTCACCTCAATTTCTGGTGCATCAGATTATTTTGAAGGATCCTTGCTTAGCTACAGTGATGCGATAAAAATAAAAGTGGGGCAAGTTGACGAAAAGCTAATAGAAGAAAATGGAGCCGTAAGTGAAGAAGTAGCGCGTTCAATGGCAGAAGAAGGAAGAAAAACACTTGGCGTTGATATTTGCATTTCTACAACTGGAATTGCAGGCCCAACAGGAGGGACCGGTGAGAAACCAGTTGGTTTGATTTGGATAGCCATTGCAACAAAAGAGAAGACCTTTGTGAAATCATTTCAATTTGGTGATAGCAGGGATAGAAACCAACAAATGATGGTTGCAACGGCCCTTAATTTTTTGCGTTTTGAAGTTTTGCAAATTTGATAAGTAACTACATTGTAGCTTATTACACAACAATTACGCAATAGCTATTCTAAATAAAGAATAGTCAAGAAGCAAATTGGAATACGTAAAATCAAAAAAAGTTTAAAATTAAGTTGTATTAATTGTAAAAAATTCTTTTCTTTGCACCCGCTTATAGCATTACAAGTAAAAAAATATACATGTCACGAGTTTGTCAATTAACAGGAAAGTCAGTTATGGTCGGAAACAATGTTTCCCACTCTAAACGCAGAACGAAGCGTCGCTTCTTCCCAAATCTTATCACAAAAACATTCTTTATTCCGGAAGAAGATCGATATGTAACCTTGAAAATATCAACCTCTGCGTTGCGTACGATCAATAAAAATGGCCTAGTTGCTTGCTTGAAAAAAGCAAAAGAAAAAGGGTATTTAAAATAGTTCCTCCACAAAATAGCATTAAGTAAATAGAAATGGCAAAGAAAGCAAAAGGTAATAGAATTCAAGTTATACTAGAGTGCACAGAGCACAAAACAACTGGTATGGCTGGTACATCTCGCTACATTACGACAAAGAACCGCAAAAACACACCGGACAGATTGGAAATAAAGAAATTTAATCCAATTCTTAAGAAATATACACTTCATAAAGAAATTAAATAACTAAACCATGGCAAAGAAAGTTGTAGCATCCCTACAAAAAGGTGGTGGAAAAGAGCATACTAAGGTTATCAAAATGGTGAAGTCTGAAAAGTCAGGCGCCTATACCTTCAAAGAGGAAATCGTTCATAACGACAAGGTTAAAGAATGGTTTACTAAAAACTAATTATTGGATTACTTCAATTACATAAGCTTCCTTAAAAAAAGGGGGCTTTTTTTTTAAACTTTTATGGGCTTATTTGATTTTTTTTCGCGACCTAAAAAAGAAACACTAGACCAAGGTTTAGAGAAGACCAAACAATCATTTATTTCCAAAATTGCGCGCGCCGTTATTGGAAAATCACGCGTAGACGATGAAGTTCTTGATAAACTAGAAGAACTTTTAATCACATCTGATGTCGGTGTGGAAACCACCCTTAAAATCATTAAAAGGATTCAGGAACGAGTTTCTAGGGATAAGGTGCTAAACACGGAAGAAATCCAACGTATTCTCAAGGAAGAAATTAGCTTATTATTAGAAGAAAACCCATTAAAAGAATTTGGGGCAGCGCAATCACTCGAATTGGAAAACAAGAAACCATATGTAATTATGGTAGTGGGTGTCAATGGAGTTGGAAAAACAACCACCATCGGTAAATTAGCACACAAATTTAAACAAGCGAATAAAAAAGTAGTACTTGGTGCAGCAGATACCTTTAGAGCGGCTGCAGTTGAACAACTAATTATTTGGGCTGACCGCGTAGGTGTGCCTATTGTACAACAAGGAATGAATGCAGACCCAGCCAGTGTGGCTTTTGACACCCTACAATCTGCAAAATCTCAAAATGCTGATGTAGTTATTATTGATACAGCTGGACGATTACATAACAAAATCAACCTAATGAATGAGCTGACCAAAATTAAAAAGGTCATGGAAAAAGTGGTTCCCGGTGCACCTCATGAGATCCTTTTGGTAATTGATGGCTCAACAGGTCAAAATGCTTTCGAACAAGCCAAACATTTTTCACTAGCAACAGAAATAAACGCACTTGCCGTAACTAAACTAGACGGGACAGCAAAAGGAGGTGTAGTCATAGGTATATCGGATCAAATGAATATCCCTGTTAAATACATAGGTGTTGGCGAAAAAATGGAAGATCTGCAACTCTTCGACCGTACCGTTTTCGTTGAATCATTATTTAGCGAATAAGAAAGAAAAGAAACAATTTAATTTTTAATTAAATTTAGCCAAAAATTTATTTTTTCCCATCGTTGAAACATTTTCTTACCATGCTAAAGACCTTTACTCTACGATTCAGATCCCTCCTATTATTATTTTTTATCTTCATTGGAACTGAATTACATAGCCAAGCATGGGTAACTATGATGCTAGATCCTACCGCAAATTTTTACGATGTACAAACGACTTTTAATAATTATTGGGCGGGAAAAACAATTGAAAAAGGTAAAGGATACAAAGCATTTAGACGATGGGAGGCCTACATGGAACCACGTGTATATCCTTCTGGAAATACCACCCTACCCTCACAAACTGCAAAAAACTACAAACAATGGGAAACAAATTTGGCAGCAGCGGGGATTGTAAAGTCAGTGGCAGGAAATTGGTCATTGATGGGACCGGTAGGAAAACCGGTTGGCGGCGGAGCTGGTAGATTGAATTTTGTTCGAATTCACCCAACAATTGCTAATACTATCTATGTTGGATCCGCTGATGGTGGATTGTGGAAAACCATCGATGGGGGAACCACTTGGACAACAAATACCGATTTATTGGGCGTAATTGGCTCGTCAGATATTGCCTTTGACCCTACAAATCCCTCAATTATGTACCTTGCAACTGGCGATTCAGATGGAGCGGATTGCTACAGTATTGGCGTTTTGAAATCAATCGATGCGGGGGCAACATGGCAAACAACCGGACTCACATGGCTTACCTCACAAGGCAGAAGAATTGCCAAGATATTAATTAACCCTACCAACCCACAAATAGTCATGGCCTTTGGAAGCTCTGGGATTTACAGATCAACCAACGGTGGCACAACGTGGACGCAACCAACGGGAACATTTACCGGTATTATGGATGCAGAAATGAATCCTGGGAATGCAAACATTCTTTACGCTGCAGGAACAATTTTCAGTCGCTCGATAGATGGCGGTTTGAATTGGGCGCCTGTCGCAACAGGATTATCAAGCATTACTCGTTTATCAATTGCTGTTACACCCGCAAACAATGCGTATGTATACGTCCTGGCTGCTAATAATTACGATAATGGATTTTTAGGATTAATTCAATCCATTGATAACGGCGCTACATTTACAACGCGATCAACATCGCCCAATATTTTAGGATGGGATAATGGCGGTGATGTGGGAGGACAAGGCTGGTATGATTTAGCTATTGGAGCATCTCCAACCAACAGCCAAGAAATCATGATCGGTGGAGTAAATATGTGGCGATCTACTAATGGAGGAACATCTTGGACTTTAAACTCGCATTGGTACGGGGGGTTTTCTAAACCATATGTTCACGCAGATATTCACGACATTGTGTATTTAAACGGTACAACAGCTTATTCGGCCAATGATGGAGGTTTATTTAAAACTATAAATAATGGTACAGCTTGGACAGATATTAGTTCCAATTTAGCCATAGCACAACAATATAGACTTGGACTCTCCACAACAAATCCTAATCTGATTATTACTGGACATCAAGACAATGGCACGAATCGTTACAATGGTACAAATTGGACACAAGTATATGGCGGAGATGGCATGGATTGCTTCATCGATCGAACAAATAATAACAATATGGTTGGTTCCTATGTTTATGGCGATTATTATCGATCTACAAATGGTGGGACCTCTTTTACAACTATAATGACAGGTATTCCAGCCGGAGGAAAATGGCTAAGTGTTATTCACCAAGATCCCGTAACGGCAAACACGTATTATGCTGGTGGTAGAGCCGCTTTATATAAAACAACCAATTCAGGAACCGCATGGACAGCACTTGGAACCCCAACCGGGACAGGTGACATCATTGAATTTGCCATTGCACCAAGCAATAATCAAGTAATTTATAGCCTAAAATCAGGCGCAAGTGGAATTACGAAATCAATCGATGGCGGGGCAACTTTTACAGCCGTATCGGCAGGATTACCAACGACTTCAACTCCTACCTATATTGCTATCTCAAATACCAACCCTGACGTTGCGATTTTAACTTATTCTGGTTATACTGCAACAAACAAAGTTTTTAAAACAACCAACGGTGGAACAACTTGGACAAATTTATCTACAGGCTTACCAAACATTCCTGTAAATTGTGTGGTCTACAACAACAATTCTGCAATAGATGCTTTTTACATTGGAACAGATTTAGGAGTTTTCTACAGAGATAATAATCAGACTTCTTGGATTGTATTTAACACAGGGCTACCCAATGTAATAGTAAATGATCTTGAAATTTATTATCCAACTTCTAGATTACGCGCCGCAACTTATGGAAGAGGCACGTGGGATAGCGATTTATACGGTGATCCCCCAATAATTAGTTTACAACCGACGCAATCGAATAGCTGTATTGGCCAAAATGTGGCATTTTCTACAAACAGCTCTAATTCAACCGGGTTTCAATGGCAAGTAAGTACAGATAATGGATTAACATGGAATAATATTGTGAACACAGGTGCTTATTCCAATGCCAACACCTCTACTTTAAACATTACTGGAACAACATTGATTATGAATAATTACTCCTATCAGTGCATCGTTTCTAATATAAATGGAACAACAACTTCCAACACAGCAAATTTAGTAGTTACACCAAACAACACAATAACGCTTACTTCAACTGTAGGAACCAATACGCAGACAGCATGTATTAACACCCCAATAACAGGAATAACCTATGCAACCACAACTGCAACGGGCGCAACAGCGACAGGACTTCCAGCAGGAGTAACCGGAACATGGGCTTCCAATGTGTTTACTATTTCAGGTACACCAACTGTGAGCGGATCATTCAATTATACCGTAACCATGACTGGTGGATGTACCGGAGGTACCAATACTGCTTCAGGAACAATAACAGTGAATGCAAACAATACCATAGCACTTAACTCTGCTGCAGGCACCAATGCACAATCATTGTGTATTAACAATGTGATAACGAGTATTACCTATTCCACCACAGGGGCAACAGGTGCAACAGCGACAGGACTGCCAGCCGGAGTTACCGGAACTTGGGCATCCAATGTGTTTACTATTTCAGGTACACCAACTGTGAGCGGATCATTTAATTATATCGTAACCATGACAGGCGGATGTACCGGAGGTACCAAT
>CAJAII010000057.1 GCA_903939755.1 uncultured Flavobacteriales bacterium
ATTTGAGCATTTAGTGTGGCAAGTAAAAAACTACAGCACAGTGTTAAGATAAGTTTCATAAATAAAGAATTGAAAGGTTAGAAATAATTTCGCCTTCATCTTCAAATCTGAAACACTTGTTTTTTGATTAATAATAATTTTCCGGAGGGTTTCCAAGGAGGTGGGAATAAACAAGCAATTTGCGTTGCTTCATAGTTCACATTTACGGTATTGTCAAAGACAAAAGGGGTATTTATCGGTGCATTAAATGAAAAATCCGTTTTAAAATCATCCGTTTTGCTGTAATCAATATCTATTTTATAAATAGAGGAATAATCGGAACAACAGCCATCGTTTTTAGGATCTTCTTTTTGGCAGCAGGGTGGCACCTTCTTTGTTTCGCTTGGACAGGCGTCGTGATTTTCAAAAATATATGATGTAAAAACCCCCTCTTTGCTGCAAGCATGGCTAAATACACGGATGCCAACGTTCCCGACGAAAAGTAATATAATGGTAGAGAATAGAAGGAATCTTTTTAACACAAAACAAATTTAAATAAATCCATAATATTAACCTATTTCACGATTTATATTTCTCAATTCGAAATGTTTAAACAAGCCATTAAGTAACAAAACTAGTATTATGATAGCTGCACCCCAGTAGAAATTTGTTGAAAGAGATTTGTGTTCATTTAATAGCACGATCGCTAGCAAGATAGTGTAGATTGGCTCTAGATTAATGTTTAATGAAACGGTAAACGCCCCTAACTTACGGACAATAATAATCGTTGCTAAAAAGGCAAAGGAGGTACAAACAATCCCAAGAAAGAGTAACCAGCTGAAGTCGCTAAGGGATATAATTAAATCAGAAGCATGAAGTTTTCCAAGGAATAAGAGAATAATGGAGACAAGAACAAAGGCCGCCATCATTTCGTAAAGTGTTAATTGCTCTGCACTAGTTTCTTCTGATAATTTTGCGTTAAATACAGAGAAAAAAGCAGCACATAAAGCAGAAAACAATCCGAAAAAAAGCGCCAATAATTCTTGTCCGCTAAAATCAAGTGAAACAAATGAAATCCCTGATATTACTACCAAACCCATAAGTAGCTGACGTAATGAGAACTTTTTATTCATCACCAAAGGTTCCAGCCAAGAAACATGCAGCGTAGTGGTCGATAGGCATAAAATTGCTAGCGATGCAGTGGAAAGTTGAATCGAATAATAAAACGTCATCCAATGGGTAGCGACAATAAATCCCACCCCTATAACTTTGGGGGCTATTTTTTTAGACAAACGAATATCTTTTCCTATATAGAGTAAGAATAGACCAAGAGCGACAAAAGCAATTAAAATGCGATACCAAACTATATGTAATGCATCTTTATGAATTAGTTTTCCTAAGATTCCGGTAAAACCCCATAAAAATATAATAAGATGCATTAATGCATGGTATTTATACCTTTGCCACATCCTTTTTATTTTTTAGACCATTCTTCGATAGAGGCCTTGTTCATTTTAACATAATTCGAATCATTATCAAGCGCAGCTGCCTCCATTGATTTATTTGCGGTTACAATTGCCCCTTTAAAATCGCCATTTTCAGCTTGTAATTGTGCTTTAAGTCGCGTCATCCAATAGGCTTTTTCCCCCTGCATTTCCACTGCTAGCGTAGACCAAATTAATGCTTGCTTCATGTCAATTTTTTCGGTGAAATAATAGTTGGCCGCTTGATGATAATCATTTGCTTTTGGGCCACTCATCGTTTTTAAAATACCTGCAACTACTTTGTCTTTGGTATTTAAGCTAAATGGCAACGCCACTTTTGTTTCATCCCAAGCAATTTGAATTTCAGCACCATTGTTGCTAATCTTATCGATAAATATTGTTAGGTTTTCAACCCGATCTTTGAGGTTATACACTGGCAAGGTTGTTTTGTAGGCAATCTTATCTTCTGACCAATTATCTGGGACTCCCCAATTGTTTGTTTCTGTGTAGAAGATTAATTGCCAACTTTTCTTGTCAGGTATTGCATAAAGCGCGTAAGTTCCAGCTTTTAGCGTGTCTTTCCCAAAGATTAAACTCTCAGAAGAGGTGATTTTTGTGTTTTCATTTGCTCCGAGTCGCCAAATATTCCCCAATTCAACTACATCTCCGAAAGCATTTCTTGCTTTCACTCCTGGTCGTGAGTAGGAAATGCTAATATCAGCTAGTCCAACTTTTTGCTCAATTTTACATAAAGGACTTGCTTTTGGTGTTGTAATTTGTGCTTGTCCAATTGTAGTACAAATGGTCAAAGCAATAAGTAATTTAATTTTTTTCAATTTTTATTTTATTTAATTAGGTGTAACAATATGCTGCATTATATTTCTGAATCG
>CAJAII010000058.1 GCA_903939755.1 uncultured Flavobacteriales bacterium
CTTAATTGTTCAACAGCCAGGGAAAAATGCGCTATGGTATCGCTTTCAAAAAAATAAATTTAATCAAATAAAAATATGAGAATTGTAAACAGAGGATATATTTCTGTGCTTCCTGGATTGAAATTCTGGGATTGGGCAAAATTAAATTGCGCCGCAGATAACTTATTGTTTCAAAACGATGAGCCATCCATCTACCTAATTGAAGAGGATTTCTGGGAGGAAGAAACGATTATTGCTTCCTATTTTTTAAAAATAGTGCATAGTGAATTTGAAACGATCAACCCAACAAAAGAGATTTGGCCAATTATTTCAACAGTAGCGGAATTCAATACCTATTTTACGGTATCCTCTGGAAATATGGTATTTGATTTATTAAATGAGCCGATTACAAGCGAATAAGATTAACAGCGCTCTATTAAATTCGCATTGAGGTATTGAGGATCTTGTGTCACCTCTTCAACGATCCAATCAGGTAATGAAAAAGGAGTATCTATAGCTGGAAGCTCAATTTCGGCAAGGATTAACCCCTCCAATTTCCCTTCAAACACATCTATTTCCCAACATAATTCATCTTGAACAAGCAAGTATCTTTTTTTCTGAAGTATTTTTTTACAAAATAATGTTAACATTTCATTGGCATCAACAACGGGGATTTCATATTCAAATTCATCACGAGAAAGCAGATCCACTCCACCTTTAATCGTTAAATATGCTTTGTCATCCATTCGTCTTACTCGCGTGCTCAAAGACGGAGTACTATAAATATATCCTTGAACAATTTTTTTTGGAATAATCTCTCCAATAAAACCCATTAGTGTGACGTTAACTTTAAATTTTCGCTCTATTTCTTTCAAATCATCAATTTTATCAAATTTATTCAATAATTTTATGAAATCAACGCAACAAATATTTAATTTTATCCGTCCTTGTGACCTAATCTTTAAAAACCGATTTATGTACAAAATTTCAATTCTTAGTTTCTTCGTAATATTTTTTGGATTAACTAGCTACTCACAAAAAATTATTACCACTACTTTATCTGCACCAAAGGTGATTTATAATGAAAGTGGCGTTAAAATTTCTTCGAAAGAAGTTAACTGCTTTGACGCAAAAAGAAACGAAAACACGGTTTATCAATTATTGGTTTTCGAAAATGAAACTGCCACAAAAGTGAATCTCAAGGCTAAACATGAATTATACTACGATAACATCTGTGTTACTTGTCCCAATGAAGAATATAATTTCAGTTACGAGATAGAAGCTAACGAAAAATTAGAAGGTACTTGTGATGTTGATTCTCATCCATCTTTAAAGATTTGGGATCACCAAGTGAATGGTATATACAAACAGGTATTAACCGATTACAAATTACAAGTAGTTCGTTTTTAAGTAATTTGAGTTTCCAAACGCTTATTACTACATTGAACATCTTCTATTTTAATTTTACGATTCGTGCAAAGAATTTATACTTTTGTATATGATTCAATTTAGGGCACGAACACCAAGGTGGATAATTCAGCTAATTGATATACTAATAGCTGGTTTTTCCTTAGCTCTCTCCTACTTAATTCGTTTTGATTTAAATACTGATTTGGCAACCATTCAGACTGAATGGGCAGTATTATCAAAATCTATACTTTTTTATTTCCTACTGAAATTCTTCGTATTCTACTTCCTTAAAATTCACAAAGGATTAGTGAGGTATACCTCCACACAAGATCTCCAACGGATATTAATTGCGAACGTCACTTGCAGTTTGATTTTCTTGTTCTCTAGCATTTTTCGAAAGAATTTTTTAGACGGATTTTATCTTTTCCCCATGTCTATTTTAATAATGGAATTTATTTTCAGCCTTTGCTTTGTTGTTGGAAGTAGATTTGTGATCAAATTATTTTACTTAGAATCTATTAAATCAAATCAAACTAAAGAAAATGTGTTGATTTATGGCGCTGGAACAATGGGGATGATTACCAAGAAAACCATCGAAAACGACACAAGAAACAATCAAGTGGTACTTGGATTTATAGACGACAACGAAAAATTGGTGGGAAATAGAATCGATGGGATAACCGTATATTCATGCAGTAAAATACACGAACTCCACCAAAAATTAGCGATTAACAAGCTAATCATTTCTATTCGCAATCCAAGTCCCATTGAATTAAAAAAAGTTATTGAAAATTGTTTTGAAGTAAATATTGGCGTTCAAAAAGTACCGGACCCAAAAACATGGGTAAATGGCGAATTAAGTGCCTTACAAATCTCAAAAATTCCCATCGAAGATTTATTAGGACGAACTCCCATCGCCTTAAATCAAAAAGGTTTGCATGCCGCTCTTCACGACAAAACAGTATTAATATCTGGTGCCGCAGGATCCATTGGAAGCGGACTAGTACTCCAATTGTTACGATTCCACCCAAAAAAAATAGTTCTTTTAGATCAAGCTGAGTCGCCTCTTTATGATTTGGAAAATCAACTGAGATTGCTCGATACAAGTACCATTCTTGAATTTGTCATCGGGGATGTCTGTTCACTTCATCGAATGGAAAATATCTTTAGTACCTATCAACCCGAAATTGTTTTTCATGCTGCGGCTTATAAACACGTCCCTTTGATGGAGTCAAATCCCTCTGAAGCAATAAATACCAATATTTTAGGAACAAAAGGCTTAGTTGATTTATCCCTTTTGCATAACGTGGAGAAATTTATACTGATTTCAACAGACAAAGCTGTTAATCCTACGAATGTAATGGGGGCAAGTAAACGAATTGCAGAAATGTACGCACAGCAAAAAAATGCAATTGGAACTACTAAATTTATTACGACACGATTTGGAAATGTCTTGGGATCCAATGGATCTGTAATTCCATTGTTTCAAAAACAAATTGAAAATGGTGGTCCAATTACTGTCACAGACGAACGCGTTACACGCTTTTTCATGACTATTCCCGAGGCTTGCCAATTAGTTCTGGAAGCGTTTATCATAGGTGAAGGCGGCGAAATCTTTGTATTTGACATGGGAGAATCTGTTAAAATCATTGATTTAGCGAAAAAAATGATTCAATTAAGTGGTCTTGAATTAAATAAAGACATCAACATTAAAATAACAGGCCTTCGTCCAGGGGAAAAATTATACGAAGAATTATTAGCGGATGAGGAGAATACAAAGCCTACCCACCATCCCAAAATATTAATTGCCAATACGCGAGAAAATCCTGTGGACCTGTCAGAAAAAATAGAAGTATTGCTTAACTTATTCGATCAGCAAGACAACCAAAAAATTGTACAAAAAATGAAGGAATTAGTTCCTGAGTATATTAGCCAAAATTCAACCTTTGAAAAATTAGATACATGAAAATAGAACCATTAAAAATTCAAGTACGATTTTCTGATCTCGATATGCTCGGACATGTTAATAATGTGATTTATCTAAGTTATTTTGAGATGGCTAGAATTCATTATTTTACGGCATTGGTTGGTCCTAAATGGGATTGGTTTAACGAAGGGGTGCTTTTGGTTAAGAATAATGTGGAATATCACATTCCAATTTTATTGCACGATCAACCAAGTATTCATCTTTTTGTTGAAGAAATTGGTAACAAAAGTTTTTCATTAACTTATTCTATCGAAATTGATGGTAAAAAACACACAAGCGGTGGATCAACTTTGGTCTGTTTTAATAGTGCCAAACAGCAATCCATTGAAATTCCAAGAATAATGAAAGAAGGTTTAACAAAACTTATGAAACATGAAAACTAAGCTAATTATCATCATTTGTTTGTTTTATTCAATAGGTACAAATGCACAAAAAAATGCCTGTTTCGCAAAAAAGAGAATGTGTGATCGCAGGTTATATGTGGATGCATATGATAAATTAGCTTTTGATGAGGAATCGCAAACCTATTTCATGAAATCGGATTATAGAACTCGCTTTGAAGGAACGTGTGAAACCTGCTATCGAAACAACGTGTTAATGGAAAGAATCACCATTAAAAACGGAAAGAGAGAAGGTTCTGACACGTCCTTTTTTAAATCCGGATGTATACAATCCATTCAAAGTCATACATTGGGAGTAAAAAATGGAAAGTTTTTAATCTATTATGACAGTACAGGCAGAATTGTCAGTGAAAGCAATTATTTGAATGGCAAAAAGAACGGGCAGTTTTTATGGTTTGAACCGAATGGTGATAGCCTGGCCAGCGAAAATTATAGCAATGATATGAAGAGCGGTGAACAAAGAGAATATTATCCCGGTGGGAAATTGGGAAAGGTGGTGCATTATCAAAATGGATTACTGCACGGAACTCATAAAACTTTTGACAAAGAAGGAAAAATTGAAATCGACCTCAACTACAAAGAAGGAAAAAATCACGGTGTTTGGAAATATTTCCATTTGAATGGTAAAGAAGCGAAAGTAGAAACTTGGAATAACGGATTAAAGGATGGACTTTTTATTCTTTACGACGATAAGGGGGGATTGCTCAAAAAAGAATCTTACAAGAAAAATATTCCCGAGGGTGAGTTCATTGAAAATTATCCTAATGGAAAATTAAAACATCAGATAATCTATAAAGCAGGTGAAGTTATTCGCGAGCAAAAGATAGACGATTACGGAAAAATTACCTACACTTTTGATAAAGCATTAAATAAAGCAAAAGAAAAGGATGATAAAAAGAAAGCGAAAGATGGTGCAGAAGACGATGAAATTCAAGATGTGATTAACGAAAAAGATAAAAAAGGAAAGAAAGGAAAGAAAAAAAAGCCTTAAATCAAGCCTGTTAAAATACTCAATCCTAGTAGTAATAATGCGATACAAACCATCTTTTGAATCGACTTCATCGTTGTTTTAGCAAACAGTATTTTCCCAATAACAGAACCTAGAAAGGCAGCTAAAATCCCAATAGCCAATAATGAATAAGGAATTGAAACATTAGAAAGTTGTACCCGGTAAAAAATAAGCCTGGTAAGATCCACACATAATGAAACGCAAACGCCAGTGGCAATAAAAACTTCTTTATTTAGCTTGCGATGTGCTAAAAATGCCGTCCGTAATGCCCCTTGATGCCCCGACAAGCCACCGAAAAATCCAGCAATAAATCCTCCTACTGATAATGGAATTTTTGTCAAGCTAAGCGTTGGGATAAATTCAATGATAGCAAAACCAAGTATTACAATGCCAAGCACAAATTCTACATAATTAACACTGCTTGATTTTCCCCAAATTGAACTTTGGTAAAAAGTGCCAAAACCACTAATTATACTTAAGATATAAGCGCCTATTCCTGCACCGAGTATGGCCCCTACCCCAAAATACAATAGGATTTGTAAATTAATTCCACGAAAAACCAATCCAACCTTCAACAGGTTGTTTGCCAAATGAACGATTGCAGTCATTGCAATTGCCAATTCTAACTCAACGAATAGAGCAAACACGGGTAATAGCAGGGTGCCCAATCCAAAACCGGAGAAAAAAGTCAGGGTGGAAGCACCAAAAGCAACTAGCGAGATTACAAGGTATGGAATTAAATCTGCCAAATGTTTTTAACTTTGAATCAAAAATACACAAGATGATTGATTTACGCAGCGACACAGTTACAAAACCTTGTCCAGAAATGATAAAAGCAATGGCGGCAGCAGTTGTTGGAGACGATGTTTTTGGCGAAGATCCTACCGTGAATGAATTGGAAGCTTTTGCCGCTCAATACTTTGGGAAAGAAGCGGCCCTTTTTTGTGTATCGGGAACCCAAACAAATCAAATAGCCATCAATGTTCACGTTAAACCAGGTGGTGAAGTAATCTGTCACGAAGAAAGCCATGTTTATAAATACGAAGGCGGTGGAATTGCTAGAAATTCTGGTGCTTCCGTTCGATTATTACGGGGAGATCGAGGTAGAATTACAGCCGCTGAAATTGAAAAATATATCAATCCTATTCACGACGTACACTTCCCAATTTCCCAGTTGGTTTCAATTGAAGATACCGCAAACAGAGGTGGTGGAGCCATTTATGATTTCGAAGAAATACTAAAAATTAAAGCAGTTTGCCAAGCAAATAATCTCCCTTTGCATTTGGATGGAGCGCGCTTAATGAACGCTTTGGCTGTTAATGGAATAGATACGCATACCTATTGTGCGCCGTTTGATTCAATTTCAATTTGTTTATCTAAAGGACTAGGCGCACCTGTAGGTTCTTTGTTACTTGGTTCAGCAGATTTCATCATGAAAGCGCGCAGGGTTCGGAAAGTTTTTGGTGGCGGAATGCGACAAGCAGGATTTATCGCGGCTGCAGGACTATTTGCGCTTAAATACAATGTTGACCGACTGATACACGATCATAGCCATGCTAAACTTTTAGAAATTGGCTTGAAAAAATGTGCTTGGGTGGCCGACATTGTTCCCGTTGAAACCAATATTGTCATCATTCAATTAACCGAAATGGAAAGAAGAGATCAACTAATTTTGGAATTAGCTAAAAACGGAATTAAAGTGATCGCTTTTGGCCCTGGGCTTATCAGAATGGTTACCCATTTACAAATTACCAAAGAAGACATTGAGATGGTTTGTTTGAAAGCCTTATCAATTAATTGAATTGAAAGTTGCCCCTAAATTGAAATGCAATAACTAAAAAAAACCGAGTATTCCGAAAATCGAAAAGAGTAGGTAAAATAAAAAAATACAAAATGAAAAAAATATTGATTTTAGTGCCAATTTTATTTTTAAGCAGTTTTGTGAAATCACAAAATTCAATTAATTATTATCAATTCTTGCCTAAAGGTTATCAATTAAAAGATTCTAATGGAGATTTAGGACCAGTATCAAACAATGATTTTGATAAAGACGGAATTAAAGATTTAGCAATAATTCTATTCGATATGGAAGAAAAACTTCCTATTTTCTGCATTTATCTTAGTTCAAATTTTAAAGTTTCTAAAACATATAAATATTGTGATTGGACTTTTATGATGCATACTTTAAATTATGAAAATGGAACACTTACACTATTTTCAGATAATGGTAGTATGGGACAATATGGAGAATTAGAAATGAAATATGATGCAGTAAAAAAAGATTTCAAAATCATAAAATATGAAGATAATTCAGGTAATAAAACAATTACATTTAAGGTCGGTCGGATATAAATTTACGATCAATTAAAACCAAGGCTAATCTTATATAAAAATAATTGAGAGCCCAAACGATTAAATTTTATTTAGTTAAATTTGGATCTATAATTAGTTGATTATTGTATTATTTATTTTTTAACCCTGACTGTTATTACTACATCATTAAACACTATAATAAAGTTAAGAATTGGCATTTTTGCCCTCTTTTTTATAAATTTCAGTTTCCTCAACGCGCAAACCATAATCGCAGGAAAGGTCATTGATTCGTATACTGAAGTAGGCATAGAAAATGTAAAGGTAAAAGTAAAAGGGGCAAATTCGGGGTCAATTACTGATCAAAAAGGATCTTTTTCAATTAGCACAGACCTAGATTTTCCCATCACTTTAATAAGTTCAGTTTTGGGTTATGTTAGCGAGGAAACTATCCTTGCAGCTAATCAAGATACCCTAGTGATTCGAATGAAACCTGAAAATATCAAGCAATTTAATACCGTTAACATTCGAAGTTTTGCCAGTGAAAAGGAAAAAGAATCAGCCTTGACGGTTGAAACTATGACATTAAAAGAAATAAAAGCAACCCCCGCCCTCGATTTTTATGATGGTTTAAGCCATATGAAAGGGGTAGATTTAACCTCTGCTAGTATTGGTTTTAAAGTTGTGAATACAAGGGGTTTTAATTCTACTTCGCCTGTACGAACCTTACAAATTATTGACGGTGTAGACAATGCTTCTCCAGGGCTTAATTTTGCTCTAGGTAATTTTTTAGGCGCTTCTGAATTAGACTTACTCTCCGTTGATATTGTCTCCGGAGCAAGCTCTGCATTTTATGGCCCCAACGCATTCAATGGGGTAATAAGTATGCAAACGAAAAGCCCCTTTAAGTTCCAGGGATTTAGTGCGAGTGTTAAAGGGGGTGAACGCATGTTAAATGAATATGCTGTTCGTTATGCCAAAGCATTCAAAAATAAATCGGGCGAAGATAAATTTGCCTTCAAAATAAACATCGCCTACCTAAATGCAAATGATTGGGAAGCGAATAACACCAATTCAGTAGAAGGATTAGATACGGATGAAAATAACCCAGGTGGCTATGATGCGGTCAATCGGTATGGGGATGAGAATTTATACCAAAATATTAATAATGCCTTGGATCCAAGTGCAATAATCAATACACCTGGATTATTACGATGGCATCGCACTGGCTATTGGGAGAAAGATATTGTAGATTATAAAACGGAAAACCTGAAGGCTTCAGTTGCCTTTCACTATATGTTAAATCCGAAAATTGAATTCATTTTGGCCTCTAATTTTGGAACAGGAACTACCGTTTATCAAGGTGACAATCGGTTTTGCTTGAAAGACATTCTGTTTTTCCAAAATCGTATGGAAATTCGAAAAAAAGATGACTTCTTTATTCGGGCGTATGCAACAAATGAAGATGCTGGAAAGTCCTACGATGCGGTGCTAACTGCTTTCTTGCTGCAAGATGCTGCTGCAAAAGATTGGGATTGGAGCGAACGTTATCGCCAATATTGGTCGAGTCAGATTGTTGATCGTGTCAGAGACTTAGACCCCAATGTTACCTGGACGCCACAAATCGGTGTGCCGTTTGATCTCGCAGCCATCGGAGCTGTCATTGATGCCAATCAAGATTCGATGTATAGTTGGCATGCTGAAGCGAGTAACTTCGCCAATAGCGCCTATGGAAATTGGAGCATGTTGGATTATTTCAAACCAGGCACGTATCGATTTGATTCCTTAATGGCAGACATCACCATGAAGACCTCTTTTTTAGAAGGTGGTTCTAGAATTCAAGATCAATCGGGACTGTATCATTTACATGCTGAAAAAATAATCCCATCGAAATTTGGAACCTTTACCTTTGGTGGAAATGGCCGAATATACAATCCAAGATCACAAGGCTCGCTCTTTAGTGATACAAATGGTGTTCGTATATTGAATAAAGAATTTGGAATCTATGCCGGCATAGAAAAACGATTTGCTAATGATAAATGGTTAATAAAGGCAAGCATGAGGGTAGATAAAAATCAAAATTTTGAATATCTTCCATCCCCAGCAGCATCGCTTATCTGGCAACCGAGTAAACAACATTCAGTAAAAGGAACCATAACCTCAGCCATCCGAAATCCGACCTTGCTCAACCAATACATGTATTATAATGTGGGAAGAGCCAAACTTGTTGGAAATATTAGCGGCTACGATTCACTGGTCACCATAGAATCGCTTCGAGATTTCTATTACACGCAAAATCCCGATACCTTAAATTATTTCAATTTAGACCCCATTGCACCAGAAAAAGTAAAATCTTTTGAAATCGGCTACAAAGGTTCCTTTTACAATAAATTCTATTTAGACCTCAATTACTATTTTAACTATTACACCAACTTTATTGGCTATGTTAACGGGGTAGATATATTTGTCACTCCTTTAAATACGCCCATAATCAATGATGTTTATCGTATTGCGACTAATTCTAAAGAGTCAATTACAACGCAGGGCATTACAATTGGCTTAAACTATTATGTTGGAAACCACTATGCGCTTAATGGAAATTATTCATGGAATTCCTTGGAAAAGAAATCAGACGACCCTATTATACCTGCTTATAATACCCCTGAACATAAATTTAACCTAGGATTTCAAGGCAGAGACATTTCTATCAAAAATTGGAGTGGCTTTGGCTTTAACATCAATTATAAATGGATACAAGGTTTCTATTCGGAAGGATCACCTCAATTTTCTGGAAGCGTTCCTACCTATGGCTTACTGGATGCTCAAGTGAATAAATTGATCGCTAAAGCCAAAATGACCATTAAAATTGGTGCGTCCAACCTGCTGAATAATAAAGTGCTTCAAGTTTTTGGCGGACCATTCGTTGGAAGAATCATATATACTAGTATTTCCTTTGATTTTAACGATAAGGTAAAATAGAAATCGTATTGTTTAATAATTAACACTAATTTAGGCGACTTAAACCTTAAAAGAATACCTATGAAAAAAATAATTTTACCCTTCATTTTTAGTTTTATGACGATTACCGGTGCATTTTCTCAGGAAAGATACATCGATGAAGTTTTTGCAAATTTCACAGTAGATAGTAGTATTGTGTATTCTACCAATCTTTCTGTTTTAGCAGCATCACAAGGATTTCCGTATGTACCAACCGGGTCGAATGGAATTCCAGCCTTAGCGTTCGATTTGTATGAGCCAGCTGGCGATACGATTGCTGAGCGACCATTAATTATCATGCTTCATACAGGAACCTTTGCGCCAATTATTTACAATGGCAATCCAACAGGTATGCGTGATGATTTTGCAACATCTAGAATTTGTCAGAGTTACGCTAAAAGAGGATATGCTGTTGCTAATATGGAATACCGTTTAGGATGGAATCCAGCTTTACCAACACAAGCCGAAAGAGCAGCAAGTTTAATGAAAGCTGTTTATAGAGCGATTCAGGATACTAAAAGTGCCGTTCGTTATTTCAGAAAGGATTACGCCAACGGAAATCAATGGGGTATCGACACTTCTCGTATTATCCTTTGTGGACAAGGTTCAGGTGGTTGGGTTGCTTTGGGTTACGCTACTGTAGACAAATTAGCTGAAATACAATTACCAAAATTCTTGGATTTATCTAACCCAACAAATCCAGTTGCACTTATAGATACCGCAGTTATCGGTGACTGGGATGGAATTGGTGGTTTGTATAATATGGAAAGTAATTTAGGTTATTCAAATGACATTCACATGGTTTGTAGCATGGGTGGTGGAATTGGTGACTTAAGTTGGTTAGAAGCGGGTGATGTTCCAATGTGTGCCGTTCATTGTCCTACCGATCCTGTAGCAGTTTATACAACTGGTGATGTTGCAATTGCATCTATTGGTGTGGTAACTACTGATATTAGTGGTAGCTATGACGTGATACAAAAAGCAAATATCCTAGGAAATAATACCGTTTTTGATCCAGTTAACGCCGGAAGTGACACCTACACATTAGCAGCACAGGCTGCCTCTACAGTAGCACAAGGAATGATGGATTTTGGTGGAACAACGATTGGAGCTCCAGTTGATAATGTATTCCCTTACATTACAGGAAATCCATATGAAGCATCTCCATGGGATTTCTGGGATTCAACAACAACGGTTTATATAGCTTTAGCGTTGGGTTTACCTGCGTCACAAGGAACACAGGCACACGTAACAAATATCGCTCAAAATCCTGATATGTCATTACCAAAGTCAATGGCTTACATGGATTCAACTTTAGGTTATTTCTGTAGAAGAATTGTTCGCGCTACTAACTTAGATGGTCAATCAGGAATTGATGAATTAACAGTTATTGAAGCAGGTCTTAAAATTTATCCTAATCCTGCTAATCAGAACGTTACCATTCTTTCTGAAAACGGAACAATAAATTCAATTAAGATGTACTCAACTGCAGGAAAACTGGTAAAAGAAGAAACTAATCTTTCTTCCAATCAAGTGAACTTAAACAATTTGAATTTATTAGAAGGTTTTTACCTTTGTTCAATTGAAGTTAATGGTCAAATGTTTACAAAGCGATTAGTGATTAGATAATCACAATTTGCTACATGAATTTAAAGAGCGCTCCTAGAGCGCTTTTTTTTTTGTAATGAAATCCTTAAGAAGCGCATATGAACAGTTATATTTTTATTTCTTAACATATAACAAGCAATAATATGATTTATCATTATACCTTTGTAACGTTCCTTCAGGGATAGTTATTTCAATCGTACTTTTAGCAATAAACAGTTGGATTATGATTGATAATAACGGAAAACATGACCCAATTTTATAATAAACAATAATTATTCATTTAACTAAAAAAAAACATCATGGCAACAACATGGCAATTAGATCCAACACACAGTGAACTTGGATTCAAGGTTAAACACCTTATGATTACGAATATCAAAGGTGAGTTCAGAAATTTTAGTGCTGAAATCGATGGAGAAGACTTTAGCAATGCGGCTATTTCTGCAACTATCGATACGTCATCTATCTTCACGAACGAAGATAACCGCGACGCACATTTAAAAAATGCAGATTTCTTTGATGTAGATAATCACAAAGAAATGACATTTAAAGGAAGCTCTTTAACTAAAATTGATGATGAAAATTTTGAGTTAACGGGCATGCTTTCTATCAAAGGCATTAGCAAAGAAATAAAACTTGGTGTAGAATATGGCGGAACTAGTACAGATCCTTGGGGAAATGAGAAAATGGGTTTTTCTATAAACGGAAAAATTAACCGAAATGACTATGGGTTGAATTTTAATGCTCCACTAGAAACGGGTGGTTTTCTTTTAGGTGAAGAAGTGAAAATAAGTGCAGATTTGCAATTTGTAAAAAAAACAGCCTAATTTTTGGGCAATACTTAACAGTATAGAAGATCAATTAAAATCAAAAAAGCCAGCAGCAACGCTGGCTTTTTTATGACGAATAAATATGAAATGACAAATACCCCTATCGCAGAAGGCGTCGTTCATGAAGTGCCCGATGATTTAAGAGCTGCTTTGATTTCAAATCAAGGGGCTATAGAGAAATGGAACAAGCTAACGGCACTCGCACGAAATGAGTGGATCTGTTGGACAACCATTGTCAAAAAGCCAGAAACAAGATTAGAGCATATTAATCGATTATGTGCTGAAATATTGGAAGGAAAAAAGAGACCATGTTGTTGGCCTGGCTGCCCGCATCGCAATCCAACTGCTCAAAAATGGTTTAAATAAGGAGTACTTTACCTATTTAAATCCGAATAACAACAAATAACTTGATTTTATGATTTCCGTCATTTTATTATCAAAAAGACATAGCGACATTTGATAAATACTTAAACCAAAAAAATGACACTAGTAAAAAAAATCGGTATTTGGATGGATCATTCAAGCGCTAACCTTATGGAATTCTCGAAAGAAGCCATAGAAACAAAAATCATTCATTCCAAATTTACATTTGAGGAAAAACAAGAAAGTACTAAAAAAGGGGAGCATGTCATGCACAATAAAGAGCAACATGAACAACATGATTATTACAAGAAGTTAGGAGAAGAAATTAAAAATTACAATGCGGTCCTTCTTTTTGGTCCTACCAGTGCAAAATCAGAATTACATAACCTATTAAAGGCAGATCATCGATTTGAAAACATAAAAATTGAAACACAACAAACCGATAAAATGACCGAGAACCAACAGCATGCATTTGTAAGAGATCACTTTTCTAAACAATATTAATTCAGTTTAGCCGTTGGTGGACCTTGTTAAAAATTTATAGACCAAAAAATAATGTATATTTGGTTTCAATTAATTGTAAATCCATATAAAAATTAGCTATGAAAAACCAACTTCTATTTATCGCATTTTTTATCTTTAGTAACCTAAATGCACAAATAAAAATAACTCAGATCCATATTAATTCCGGTTCTTTTATGGATATTGATCAATCAAATAACAAGTTGTCTGATTTTAGTTTATTGGCACCTGGATCTGACATTTTGAGTAAAGATTTTAGTGCTTATCAAACAAATGGGTATTATTTTTCTGGTGGTCTGATGCGCGATAATTCATTTCTATCCAATTCATCTAATTTTCAATCCATTCAATTGGGCTTGAGTTTTGCAAAATGCCCAAAAGGGACATTACGCATAGGTATATCAAATGTACACAGTGAACTACTTAACACCTCTGGTTTTAAGTATGAGAGCTATGTGGTTGATACCCTATTTTCTTCGCAGACAGGTCAAATGTATTACGTAGATTCCACTATTTCCAACTATTATAATGGGAATTATAGTAACGACCAATTGAGATTAGATGCCGCATATATTTTTGAGGCGAATGCGGGAAAAAGGTGGGCTTTTCATGCTGGACTTGGTATTTCAATTGGCATGAGTTACCGCTCGACAACAACATTACGTGCAGAAGAATATATTCAACCTTATTCGGGGTATGAAGGTACTTCTACTCAAAATATAGAATCAGAGTCGTATGGCAATTTTATGGTGATGGGTGGAAGTGCCTACATTCCTTTAGGAATAAACTTTAAATTAGGCAACAAAAGAGAATTTTGGAAGCCATTTGTTATTTACAATGAATTCCGTCCAACGATTCAATTAAATTCCATACCAAATAATACCGTGAAATTTAATGTTGGTTTTGGATCTACCCTTGGTTTGCGTTATAATTTACCAAGTAATTAATAATCAACTTATTAATTTAGTTTAGCTCGTATTTCCTTACGATTAATTTATATCTTTACAAAAAACTTAAACCGTTTAACTATGAAGAAAAAATTACATCTATCGCTATTTAGCAGCTTCATTGCGCTATTTCTAATTACTATTATCACTACGACGCTGAATGCCCAAAGTGTAACATATAACTACAATGGGGCCATTCAAACGTATACCGTACCTGCGGGTGTAACTTCCATAAACATATCAGCTGCCGGTGCACAAGGAGGAGGTTCAATAAATGCAGGAGGTCTTGGCGCTTTAATGTCTGGGGCTTTTACAGTAACACCTGGTGAGATATTATATATTGTAGTTGGACAAAAAGGTCAATTACAACAAGGTGGTCAAGCACAAAACAGCTCCGGTGGTGGAGGTGGGACTTTTGTTTATCGAAATGCCGCAAATCTGCTCATTGCTGCTGGTGGTGGTGGTGGCATATGTAACTACAACGGAGCAATTCATGCTGATGGCCATGGAAAAATAACGCCAAATGGCGGTGCTGACCAATCAGGTGTTTATTTGGGTGGAATAGCGGGAGCAGGAGGTGATGCAGGATTATGGAGTAATACGCCATGTGCTGGTGGAGGAACTGGTTGGCTAAATGTTGGTGGTGGACCCTACGGAGGTGGTGGAATTTCAAACAATTGGGTGGCAGGCTTACCGTTTTGTGGCGGAGGCGGCGGTGGATGCGGTGGATACGGCGGTTTTGGCGGCGGCGGTGGTGGCGGTAATCACTACGGTGGCGGCGGCGGCGGTGGAGGGTATTCCGGTGGTGGAGGTGGAACAGATCCTACCCACGGAGGTGGTGGCGGTTCTTTCAATGCAGGAACAAACCAAAACAATACACCTGGAATTAATCAAAATGACGGTGTTGTAATTATTTTACCGAACTGTGTTGCTCCTACTGTTACACTTAACAATGCTACTATTTGTCAAGGTCAAACAGCAAATGTTACTGCGAGTATTGCACTTGGTGGTACATATATCTATTCCTGGACCGTGCCAAATGGCGTAGTAAATCCTGGAAATGTTGCGACCTTTTCTAGTAATATCGCTGGAAACTATTCAGTAGTTGTGGTAAATGTAACTGCACCAAATTGTCCTAGTGCTGCGGTAAGCAGCACCATAACTGTGAATGCACTTCCAGCTGTGAGTGCAGGAGTAGATCAAACGCTTTGTAATGGTGATAGCATTTCACTTAATGCAAGTGGCGCTAACCAATACCAATGGAATAATGGCATACTAAATAACACACCTTTCACTCCAACCGTTAGCGGGTCGTATACCGTAACTGGAACAGATCTGAACGGATGTATGGGGATGGATACGGTTAATATTACCGTGTTGCCATTAAGTTCGTCTAACCTTACACAGACAGCGATTGATTCCTTTAATTTAAATGGTCAAGTATATACGCAAAGTGGCGTATACACACAAACCATCGCTTCAGCAAATGGATGTGACAGTGTAATTACCTTAACGCTAACACTTAGTTTTACAGGAATTAATGAATTAAACGGTGCAGATAAATCACTGGTAAGGATAACAGATTTAAATGGAAAATTGATTACTCGTAGAAAAAATACCCTGATGTTTTTCATCTATTCAGATGGTAGCGTAAAACGTGTATTTGAAATGGAAGACTAATCATAGAACTATTTTCAAACGGTATTTTTATAGTATCATTTTTGAATACCTTGTATAAAAAAGAACCCTGATGTATAACGTCAGGGTTCTTTTTTTTTGTCTACTTAAAGATTTTGTATGTTCATTTTTGACATGCCATAATCGATGCAGCATAGCGCCTTACTCCTATCGCTTTCGCTTGGGTTTTCCATACTTTTCCAACATGGCTTTTTTATGGTTGTAACGCACGTTTACCTTTTTGTTTTTCGCTATTTTCTCATGAAAAGAAGGCCCTCTATTTTCGCTTGAAGGTAACTTGCTATTTTTTCCTGGAACGATAATTTTGGGTTTCTCAAATTCCAAAAGCTCTTCTGTAAATTCAATGTCCTCAGTAACTTTCGTGAATAAAAGTTGTTGCTGCATAAGTTCTTCAATCGCAAGGAGTGCTGATTCGTCTTTTTCGGAAACAAAAGTGATCGCTATACCATTTTTATCAGCCCTACCCGTTCTACCGATACGGTGAATGTAATTTTCAGGACTTTCTGGAATATCAAAATTGATCACATGTGTTACGTCTATAACATCAATTCCGCGGGCTATTAAGTCGGTGGCAATCAATACACGAATGGCGCCATTCTGAAATTTTTGAACGGTATCGAAACGGAAATTCTGTGCTTTATTAGAGTGAATAATACCCAACGAATCAGATAAACTTGGTTCTAACGCTTCAAACAATAAATCGGCTAAAGTACGGGAAGATACAAAGACTAGTATTTTCGAGTTAGCTTCGGTCTCTTGAATGAGGTGCTGTAATAAAGTTACTTTGGAAAGGAAATTAGGTACTCGATACCCTGTTTGGTCAATTTTATCGATAGGCAAGCCAGCACGAGCAGCTTCAACGCGAACAGGCGTTATCAGTAAGTCATCTAAAAACAACGAGACTTCTTCCGGTAAGGTGGCCGAAAAAACCATGTGCTGTCTTTTGGTAGGTAAATAGTCAAATATATGCAATAGCTGTGGTCTAAATCCCAAGCTAAGGGTTTCGTCCACCTCATCAATCACCACTTTTTTTATTTGTTTCAATTGCAAAGAACCACATGCTGCTAAATCGAGAATACGCCCCGGGGTTCCCACTAAAATATCCAATCCTAGCATTACCATTTTTGCTTGCGTATTCATATTGGTGCCCCCATAAACACCGCAAGTAGTCACGTTCATGTAAGTCGTTAACTTCTCCACTTCACTCACCACCTGTGTGACCAATTCTCGTGTAGGTACAATTATCAAAATCTGAGGATGGGGTTCTTTCGAAAATTCCCACATACAAAGGCAAGGCAGTAGATAAGCCAATGTTTTACCCGTTCCAGTTTGCGCAATTCCAATCGTGTCCTTTCCCGACATCATCACGTTGAAACCGGAAGATTGAATGTTTGTAGGGAATTGATAACCCAACTCATCCAAGGCTTTCCAAAGTGGTTTCTTTAAATTTAAATCGCGAAATGTCATAAAAACAAGTTTCCGCAAAGCTAAGAAGAGATTGTTGATTGTCTTGCATTTATTTTGAATGAAAAAACAACGCTACCATGTGGCTATTTTGCGAACTATTTAGTTTTCTTTGTGTTATTAAAAATAGATTCATCACATGCAAAAATCAGGTTACGTATTTACCCCATTCGAAGCGCCAAATCAATCTCCTTTCGAGAAACTGTTCGAAGTTTTTAGTGAATTAATTACACATACCTCAGGAAATGTTGATGAAGCCTTGGATTGGTTGAATATCCTAGATAAAGAATATGGATTAACCACAGAGGAATACACGATGGAGGATTTCATTGAAGACCTTAAGAAAAAAGGATATTTGCGCGAAGAAATTCAACCGGATGGCAAAGGTCAATTGTCCATCACCGCCAAAACGGAACGCGTTCTTCGAAAAAATGCCATGGATCAACTATTTGGAAAGATTCGAAAAAATGGCGCAGGAAATCACAAATCCAAAAAAAGTGGTCAAGGAGATGAATCCACTGGGGAGTTTCGCGACTTTCAATTTGGCGATTCCTTCGAGAATATTTCCATCACTGAAAGTTTAAAAAACGCTCAAATTAATAATGGCGCCGATGAATTTAGACTGACGGAACAAGATTTAGTCGTGGAAGATACGCACCATAAATCTCAAATGAGTACGGTATTAATGATTGACATTAGTCACAGTATGATTTTGTATGGAGAGGATCGCATCACTCCAGCGAAAAAAGTAGCGATGGCTTTGGCAGAACTAATTACCACCTCCTATCCGAAAGACACCTTGGATGTGATTGTTTTTGGAAATGATGCCTGGCCGATAAAAATCAAAGACCTCCCCTATTTGAATGTGGGACCATACCATACTAATACCGTTGCCGGACTGGAATTAGCAATGGATATTCTTCGCAGGAAACGTAATACCAACAAGCAAATATTCATGATCACGGATGGTAAACCAAGTTGTCTTCGTTTATCAGATGGACAATACTATAAGAATAGCAATGGACTAGATCAAATGATTGTCGAAAAATGTTATACGATGGCCGCTCAGGCAAGAAAAATGCACATTCCAATCACTACCTTTATGATTGCACAGGATCCCTATTTACAATCCTTTGTAGAACAATTTACCGCTTCGAACAAAGGGAAAGCATTTTTCACCGGTTTAAAAGGACTAGGCGAAATGATCTTTCACGATTACGAAACCAATAGAAAAAAACGAATTAACTAAGAAAATGAATACTTCCATCACCACATTTGGCGCTTTGAAGGCGTCTGGATACGAATCTAAAAGCATTAAAACAGAATTAAGAGACAACTTAATTGCTGCACTTCAAACAGGCAAAGCGACCTTCCCAGGAATGCATGGTTATGAAAATACCGTAATTCCACAATTGGAACGCGCTATTTTGTCCAAGCACAACATCAATTTGTTAGGATTACGCGGACAAGGAAAAACACGGATAGCGCGCTTAATGATTCATTTATTAGATGAATACATTCCTTATGTTACCGGAAGTGAAATGAATGATGATCCTTTTCATCCAATTAGCCGTTTCGCTAGAGACTTGGTTGCTGAAAACGGAGATAATACCCCTATTTCTTGGTTGCATCGATCAGAACGATTCTTTGAGAAATTAGCTACGCCAGATGTAACAATTGCCGATTTAATCGGAGACATTGACCCTATTAAAGCAGCCAATTTAAAATTAAGTTATGCCGATGAGCGTGTTATTCATTTCGGAATGATTCCAAGAGCCAATCGCTGTTTATTTGTGATCAATGAATTACCAGATTTACAAGCACGCATACAAGTGGCATTGTTCAATATTTTAGAAGAAGGCGATGTACAAATCCGAGGATTCAAATTGCGTTTACCCCTGGATTTACAATTCGTTTTCACAGCAAATCCGGAGGATTATACCAATCGCGGAAGTATTGTGACCCCATTAAAAGACAGAATTGGATCGCAGATTTTAACCCATTACTCCGCTGATATTAAGACAGCAAAGAAAATCACGCAACAAGAATCTGAAAAGATGGATAATCGTACTTGTAAAGTCCATGTACCAGAATTAGCCAAGGACATTCTTGAACAAATCGCCTTTGAAGCAAGAGCAAGCGAGTACATCGACCATAAAAGTGGGGTGAGTGCGCGAATGAGTATTACAGCATATGAGAATTTAATCAGCACAGCAGAACGCAGGGCTTTAATGAACAACGAAAAAGAAACAACCGTTCGTTTCAGCGACTTAATCGGAATGATTCCATCAATTACTGGTAAAATGGAGCTGGTATATGAAGGGGAACAAGAAGGAACTTCTTTTGTTGCGCAGCACTTAATTAGTGAAGCAACGAAAACATTGTTCTTGCACTATTTTCCAAAAATCGAAAAACTTAAGAAGCAAGAGCAAGAAACACCTTATGATGAAGTATTAAGTTGGTTTTTTGAAGCTGATGCCTTCGAATTGTCCGATGAAGCTAGTGAAAAAACGTATACTAAAGCGCTTTTGGGAATTCAGCCATTAGTTAAACTTTTAAAGAAATACCAACCAAAAGTAGCTGCTATTGACACACCATTTTTAATGGAATTTATCCTTTGGGCATTAGTCGAATTCAAACAACTTTCCAAGAAAAGAACCGACTCCGGAGTTTCCTTCAATGATGCGTATGATAGTTTATTGTCAGGATTTTAAGAGGGGGGGGCTATTTAACTAACGTTTAAACTTTTTAGGATTATTTAATGATCCGTTTCGTTTTGGGCTTACCCAAGCATAGCACCCCAACTGCTTTGCAATTGTAGTTTTTTTCATTTTCCGTCGCTTTTCAAAATACATTTTGAACGGTTTTAACGGATTATGCTGCGCATGATCCGTTTCGTTTTGGGCTTACCCAAGCATAGCACCCCAACTGCTTTGCAGTTGTAGTTTTTTTCATTTTACGTCGCTTTTCAAAATAAATTTTGAACGCGCTGTAAAATGAAAAACCCCGACTTATTTAAGTCGGGGTTCCTTTTGTGACCTCGTAAGGATTCTAACCTTAAACCTCCACAGCCGTAATGTGGTGCTCTATACAGTTGAGCTACGAAGCCGTTTATGTGATTAATCACGTGGCAAAGATAAAGATAAAAACAAATTAGGCAAAGTATAGTTATAAGATTATTGCTATTAGATAAATAGTAAATTTGTAAAAAACACCGAATGAAATATAATTTATCAGAAATAAATGACCTGATGCGCATGCGAAGGACTATCTATCCGGAGCAATTTTCACCGCGAAAAGTTCATAAAGAACAAATAGAATTAGTATTAAATAATGCGCAATGGGCGCCAACACACGGGAATACACAACCTTGGCGCTTCAAGGTTTTTACAGAGCTGGGCTTGGAAAAGTTAAGTGATTTTTTAGGAACTACTTATTTAAACCAAACCCCGAAAGAGCAACAAAATGATCTGAAACTTGCCAAATTAATTTCTCGACCTCTTAAATCGTCGGTTGTAATTGCGATTTGCATGGAAAGACAAAAAGAAGAACGAATACCAGAAATTGAAGAAATTGAAGCAGTGGCATGTGCCATTCAAAATTTACATTTGAGTTGCACGGCCTATGGCTTAGGTGGATTTTGGTCGACACCAAAATTAATCTATACCCCGCAAATGAATGAATTTTTAGCTATTGGTGAAAAAGACAAATGCCTTGGCTTATTTTATATCGGATATCCTTCCATAGATTGGCCATCTTCACATAGAAAACCATTGGAATACAATACGGAATGGATAAATTCGTAATTTTAGAAATAAATAAAGCAGTGCTGTTGCCTCTAAAACATTTATTGGTTTTTTCCTTCCTCGTGTCAATGCCCATTATTGGTTTTTGTCAACTAGGGGACGAAAGTAAATTCCCTTCGTATTTTGGAATTTATGCTAGAGCAGTCTTTCCGAGTAATGCGATTGGAAATGCCCCAATTACAGTTTCCAAAAATGGATTTACGAGCACAATAACACAAAATTTAGGTTATTCATTTGGAGGTACCGTTAGAGCAGGTATTACAAAATTAATTTCCTTTGAAACAGGAATAAATTTTACACAGCGTAATTTCTCGATTCAAATGGACCTAATTGACTCAAATATTACTGGAACAAATACCATGGGATTCATTCAGTATGACATTCCATTAAATGCATTAATCTACATTCAACTCTCAAAAATTTGGTATGCCAACGCTTCTATTGGTATGGCTGTTGGTTTTAAGCCCACAAATATTGGAGTCATAAACTATCCAGGAGGATTACACACCATTACGCATACAGGTTACGTGAAATCTAAGATTGGATTAGATATTAATGGGAATTTTGGCGTGGAATATCGCACTAAAAAAAGGGGGATTTTTAATTTAGGTGGCTCAGTTCGTATCCCACTACAACCTTTATTTCAGTATATTGCTGTATACACCAACCAAAGTTATCGTACTGGAGCAATTGCCGATGTTAATGGATCGTATTTAAGCCTAGACTTGAAATACTTTTTACCTCTAAAGCGTGGAAATGCGGAAATAAAAAAAGGACCAATTGAATGACTTATTGGTAAATAATGGTGTCATTAAGTGCAAAAAAATACCTTGGATAGATAAAGAAGATCTTAGGCCTTAATGGTACTCTTTTTTAATTCAGCCAAAATTTCACTCGGCCCCGCACCCATTTCCATTTTAAATGCGGCGTAAAAGGGGTTGTAGGAAGAGAATCCACACTCCTTCGCCAATGCATCCATTGTATTTTTAGAGAGGTAATCGTCCTGCATTTTTTCGATGGCATAATCTACACGAATCTTTGAACGGTATTGAACAAAAGAGATGTCTGAATGGTATTTAAAAAAATACTGGAGATAGGTTCTGGGTATGTTTAATTTTTCCGCAAAGGCAGTGGCGTTCATATCTGGATTCTTCACAATCAGGTTCATTGCGGTTTTAGATTCTAATTTTCTAATGATCTCATTGATCCGACTATTAAACTTATCCGATAACTCAAGATCTAGTTTATTCTTAATTTCTTTCGGTGACGAAAGCCAATTAAAGACCGGCTTAATCGCATGAGGCTGGTCTGCCTCTAATACAGGTTTAGGTACCCGTTGAGGACCATAAAGAATTTCTGGATGTAGAAAAAATTGAATACACATTAACAAGTGAATAATCGATTTAAGATGGGGAAAGGTAGCATACACAAAATCTTTTTGGGTGATTAATTCATATAGGAACATTCCCATTAATGCAATAGTGGCTATAAAGGAAAACAAAAGCAATTCTGTAATCCACAACTTTACAAATTTTACATTTTCGAATTTTAAGTTTTTTATAGGTTTAGACCATAAGAATTTATATACTAACTGAGAAATTTTATAAAGGTAGAAAAGCAAGAAGGCTGCGATTACTGGGAAGTTTAACTCGCGTGCTATACTATTATAAGTATCTGATGATAAGTAGATCAAATTAAGAAGAAATAGAATCAAAGGAATTAGAAATGGAATCCAAAAACTATTAATCAAATCTTTTTTTAGGCCCAACATGGAACGAATGTACTGAGTTAAAAAAACCAAGTTCCACATAAAAAGTAGGTGGTAAGGCTTGGGGATATCTCGGCTAATAGTTTGCCACCCCAATTCATAGGAAAGCGAAAAGTAAATCCTTATGAAATTCGATGCAAAAATGAGTAATATAAAAAGATTCATGTACGGATTCTTTTTAATATTTACCAGTATTATCAATGCAATTAACAAAGAAAAAAACACAGATGACCAAAGGATAAGCAGATTAAAACTCATATAATTCTATTTCATTTTAAGTTACTAAATTAGGCTAACTAGATAAAAACTTTGACCACTCTATTTAAATTTAAGTTACTAAATCATGCATATTTATACTATATCCTAAACATAAAAAAATAACTCGTGCAATGATAGTGTACTTTTGACAAAAACACTCACATGCGTTCTACTTTTCTTTTATTATTTATTACACTTTTTGCATTCAATTTTATTTCCAATGCACAAAACGGAGGTGTTAGTCAACCCTTCACTTCCTTGGGTCAAGCACAAAACGTAACATCCGATGGGGTTTATTATTTCTCATTGTCAGGAACTAATTTCAGCACCTATGTTCGAGTTGGAGGGTGGGTACAAGTAGCCATTGACTTTCGACCGGGTATAGGAAATCTTCCACAATCTACCGCTTTAAACAATACGGTTCGTGGCATATTATCTCCAGGTGCATTGAGCACACTAGGAAGTGCAACCGTAACCCGTTTACTCACTAGCAATGGTCAATTAGATGTTCAAAACACAAGACCAGGAATTATAACCCGAATTGTAAACAACCAAACCCTTTTGGCAGTACCTAACGATAATACTGACAATGGGGCGAACTGGACCGGAACCAACACCCTGGCAACACAATTCACCAATTATGGAAACACGACGGCTTATGGTCTCCACTCAAACTTCTTTCACGCAGGAAACAATGGAGACGGGATCCATTGGATCCCATACTTTAACATGCAACAAATTAAGAACAGCGCCGGCGATATCCCAAATGGAGCATACTTTCAATTGTTGGTTCGTGCGCCCATGGTGGCTGTAGTAACTGGCCCGGTAATAAACACCCAACCTTCAACATCGGCCCAATCGGTCTGTTTAAATGCGGCAACAACTGCATTGAGTGTGTCCGCATCGAGTCCCAATGGTAGTGCCATATCTTACCAATGGTACAGCAACACAAGTAATTCAAACTCGGGTGGTACAGCCATTGGTGGCGCAACCAGTGCAAGCTACACCCCACCAAATAATGTAGTTGGCACCAAATACTATTATGTAATTTGCACCAATAACCAAGGATCAACAACGAGCAATGTCAGTGCTGCCATTTCGGTAAATGCTGCACCACAAGCGGCGGCCAATTCAGGTTCAGTTGACTACTTGGTAGTTGGAGGCGGAGGCGGAGGCGGATTCGATGGCGCTGGTGGTGGTGGTGGTGGCCAAGTAAATATGGGGTCTTTATCTCTGTCAAGCGGCACCTATGCAGTTACGATAGGCAACGGCGGTGCAAATGCTACTAGCTATGGTACTCAGGCTGGTAATGGTGGATCAAGCACCTTATCATTACCTACCCCAATTGTCTCAATTGGCGGTGGTGGCGGTGGATCCAAAGGAGCAAATGGGGCATCGGGCGCAAATGGTGGTGGAGGCGGACATAGTAATTTTGCTGGAGCGGCAGGCGCTGCTGGAGGATTCGCTGGCGGTCATGCCAATGGCGATGGAGGTGGTGGTGGCGGAGGCGCAGGAAGCGCGGGAATTACAGGAGGTGGTGGAAGAAATGGCGGAAGTGGCGTATCAAGTTCAATCTCCGGAAACACAACGTATTATGGCGGCGGCGGTGGCGGTGGAAGTTACGGTAATTCTGGAACTGGTATTGGGGGTGTTGGAGGCGGTGGTCAAGGAGGATTGGGTAATTCTCCCATAGCTACAGTTGGAACCCCAAACACAGGTGGAGGCGGAGGCGGCGCCGGTGAAGCACAGTCAAATCCCGGAAGAAGTGGAGGATCTGGAGTTGTGATCGTTAGGTATTTGGGTTCACCCTCAGGAACAGGCGGTACAATAACACAAGTGGGTGGCTATACGATTCATACCTTTAATAGCAACGGAACGTTTGCTTACAATGGTTCCTCCAGTGCAGTCGTACCAAACGTGACCGTGTGCGGTTCAACTTCTGTAACTTTTACAAGCACATTGGCCGCTGGTTTAACCTTGGATTGGTACGACGCGGCAAGCGGCGGGACCTTACTTTCTCAAGGTACATCAACTTATACGACCCCAGTGTTGGCATCAACAACAACCTATTATGTTGCGGTAAGGAATGTATCGGCAGGCTGTGTTTCTGCAACAAGAACCGCAGTTACTGCAACGGTAAACACAACCAGCTTCACCTCAACTACAGGTGCTTCTCGTTGTGGAACAGGAACCGTAACCCTACAAGCAACAACTGCAGCAGGAACCATCAATTGGTACGCAGCCATAACAGGTGGCGCTTCATTGGGAACTGGTACAAGCTACACCACGCCAAGTATTGCAACAACGACGACCTATTATGCGGAGGTGACCAATAATGGTTGTACCACCAACCCAAGAGTTGCGATAGTTGCCACGGTAAACGCCACCCCTCCTACTCCAACAATTACACAATCAGGTTGTGGGGTATTAACCCTTGGAAATTACGGCGCAGGAAACGCACTTGATTTAGGTGTCTATAACAGCTCCAAATACGTTACCATTCCAGCAACCTTAAATTCAACGATCAATACGAATAACATAACACTAGAGGGCTGGTTCTATTTTACATCATTAGTCGCTAACACTAATTATTTACCAATGCTTATTGGAGAAGCGTATAATGTAGATGCTAACATAACCTATTGTATGCATCGACAAGGCAATATAATTATTGCTGGATTCTATAATGGAGGATGGCAAGCAGCTTCGAGCTCAACACTTATTCCAATTAACACCTGGATTCACATCGCATCAACTTACGATCAAAATCAAATCAAACTATATTTTAACGGGGTATTAAATGCAACGTTCAACTCCAACCAAACCTTACCAATTAGCGGTAATCAACCATGGTATTTAGGCAAGCGATGGGATCACTTAGAAACATTAGGAGGGGTAATGGATGAAATTAGAATTTGGAATGTTGCACGAACGCAGGGTCAAATCCAAGCATCAATGAATTCAACTGTACCAACCAACTCAGCTGGATTAAGAGCCTATTACAAACTAGATGAAAGCACTGGAAATATAGCGTCAGATGCTACAGGCAATGGATACGACGGCACGCTGTCTAATGGCCCAACATGGCAAGTACCATCTACATCGGTGCTCGGAGGAGCTCAAAATACCATCTTGTGGTCTCCGGGTGGCCAAACTACGAATACAATTACAGCTGCGACGAGTGGAACTTATTCAGCGGTGGTAACTTCAGCGGGTTGTCAGTCAGCATCTGTTTCGAGCAGCGTTGTTTTGGGGGTTACAGCCAGTAGCAACCAAACCATTTGCAGCGGAACATCCCCAGCAAACCTTACCCTAACTGGAAACGCAGCGACAATTCAATGGCAATCGTCTACTGACAACGTAAACTTTACAAACATTGCCGGTGCAACTTCTTCCACCCTAAGTTCAGGACAAATGGGTATCTTGAATGCAACGACCTATTATCGTGCCTATGCAACCAGTGCAGTTTGTCCTCCTTCTAACAGCAATACAGTAACTATAACTATAAATCCTTTACCTACAATCACTTCAACTACAGGGGCTTCTCGTTGTGGGACGGGAACCGTAACCCTTCAAGCAGCTACAGCAGCAGGAACCATCAATTGGTACGCTGCAATAACGGGTGGCGCTTCATTGGGAACAGGAACGAGTTACACCACACCAAGCATTGCTGCAACGACGACCTATTATGCGGAAGTGACTAATAATGGATGTACCTCTTCACCAAGAACAGCCGTTGTTGCCACGGTAAACGCAATCCCAACCTTCAGCTCTACGACAGGCGCTTCCATTTGCGGTACAAGTACCGGAACACTACAAGCAACTACTGCAGCAGGAACCATCAATTGGTACGCAGCCTTAACCGGTGGCGCTTCATTGGGAACAGGAACGAGTTATACGACACCAAGCATTGCAACAACCACTACATATTATGCCGATGTGACCAATAATGGGTGTACGTCTAATCCAAGAACAGCGGTTGTTGCCACGGTAAATTCCTTACCACAAGCGGCAAGCAATTCAGGTACAGTTATTGACTATTTGGTTGTTGGCGGCGGCGGCGGAGGTGGCGATACTGGAGGTGGCGGCGGCGGCGGCGGGCAAGTAAAAACAGGATCTGTGTCCTTGTTAAGTGGGTCATTTGGAGTTACTATAGGTAACGGCGGTACAGGCGGTACAAGCGCAGGCACGCCGGCTTCTAATGGAGGAACAACTACCTTATCACTGCCTACTCCAGTTGTCTCCATTGGCGGCGGTGGCGGTGGAATGGGTTTATCTCCGAATGGTTCATCGGGAGGAAACGGTGGTGGAGGCGGACACCTTAATAACGGTAATCCTCCTGGAGTTGGAGGAACAGCCGCTGTTGGAGGTTTCGCAGGCGGCAATGCTAACAATGTCATTGGTGGCGGTGGCGGTGGCGCAGGAGGTGTTGGGGGTTCAGCAACAGGTTCCAATGGCGGAATTGGCGTTTCAAGTTCAATTTCTGGAAGCGCAACGTTTTATGGCGGCGGCGGTGGCGGTGGAAGTTGGCAAGTTGGAACGGGTGGTGGTCAAGGTGGTCAAGGAGGCGGTGGTTCAGGAGGAACAGCCTTATCTCCCTTAGCTACATCTGGAGCCGCCAACACTGGCGGTGGCGGCGGTGGCAGCGGAAATTCACAATCAACTGCTGTATCAAAAAATGGAGGTTCTGGAATTGTAATCGTCAGGTATTTGGGTTCACCATCAGGAACAGGCGGTACAATAACACAATCGGGTGGCTACACCATTCACACTTTTAATAGCAATGGAACGTTTGCTTTCAATAATCCCTCCAGTGCAGTCGTTCCAAATGTGACCGTGTGCGGTTCAACATCTGCAACTTTCACAGGTACAGTGGCCGCAGGATTAACCTTGGATTTGTACAACGCAGCAAGTGGTGGAACCTTACTTTCCCAAGGAACATTAACTTATACGACACCAGCGTTGGCGGCAACGACTACCTATTATGTTGCGGTAAGGAATGTATCGACAGGCTGTGTTTCTGCAACAAGAACCGCAGTTACTGCAACGGTAAACACAACCAGCTTCAACTCAACTACAGGGGCTTCTCGTTGTGGAACAGGAACCGTAACCCTTCAAGCAGCTACAGCAGCAGGAACCATCAATTGGTACGCAGCATTAACAGGTGGGGCTTCTTTGGGAACTGGTACAAGCTACACCACGCCAAGTATTGCCACAACAACGACCTATTATGCAGAGGTGACCAATAATGGATGTACTACCAACCCAAGAGTTGCGGTAGTTGCCACAGTAAATGCAATACCCACAATCACTTCTACTACTGGTGCTTCCATCTGTATATCAGGAACAGGAACCCTACAAGCAAGCACGGCAGCAGGAACCATCAATTGGTATGCAGCATTAACCGGTGGCGCTTCATTGGGATCAGGATCGAGTTACACAACACCGAGCATCGCAACAACGACGACGTATTATGCAGATGTAACCAACAATGGTTGTACATCCAATCCAAGAACGTCAATTATCGCCACGGTAATACCATCTAGTACTGCAAGCAGCAGTCAAACGGTGTGTCCAGGATTACTGCCAAGCCCAATTACCTTGACAAATTACAGTGGAACCCTTCAATGGCAAACAAGTAACGACAATGTAAATTTTACAAACATTGGGGGGCAAACCTCAGCAACCTTACCGGCTAATTCTATTGGGATAATGTCAGGAACGAAATATATAAGAGCGATGGTAACTAATGGAACTTGCGTTTTGCCTTCGAATGCAGTTACCCTCTCCCCTACCAATGTGAATGTACTTACGGCGCTTACTGCCAATTCATATGTTTGGAATGGACAAAGTTCAAGCGATTGGGGAACACTGAGCAATTGGTATTCCTACAATGGATCTAGTTTGGTACCTGCCACAGCATTACCAAGCAATACACATACTGTTGTCATTCCATCCAACTCTGCTTGTATTGTGAGTCAACCAACCATTTCTTCGGGAGCAATAATCATTAACAACCTTGTAGTTGAAACAGGATCTCAATTGACCCAATCAGGAGGAAGCCTTCTTTTATATGGTAATTATTCAAACAATGGCACCTTAAATTCAACAGGTGGACTTACGAACTTTTATGGTTCAAGCTCAGCTTCGATTAGCGGTAGTGGATCCATTCAATTTGCCAAAATGCGTGTAAATAAATTAGCTGGAGCATCTTTAACACTGCAAAGACCCGTTACCGTTTCCGATTCATTAACAATGGTACTGGGGAACATTTACACCACTTCAACCAACCTCCTGACTTTAGGACTTAATAGCGCCTCACCAGGTAAATTGGTTTATACCAACGGAACCATTGTTGGACCATTCAAACGTTTCTTCGCCAATGCGGCTGTTACTGGAGTAGCTGGAAGATTCCCAGTTGGTACGGCGACTTACAACCGCTATGCACAATTTGGTTTTGAAACAACACCAGGCATGGATCAATCTTTAACCGTTCAATATGTTTCAGGTCCACCGATGCAAGGAGGCTCCGCACTCTATAGTGGATTACCCTTGATGGCAACAGGCGCATTGATTCAGAACTATTCAAACGATGGCTACTGGAGTGTGATTCCAACCAACAACAATTACACGGCACCAATCAATTCGGTAAACTACAGCGTTTCCTTATATGCGAACAACCTAACGGGAATGCAAACACCCCAAATTTGTCGATTAATCAAGAGTCCAGGATCTAATACAGCGAATCAACACCATATCACTTGGCAAAGTTGTGGTACCCATACAGCGATTCCTGGAAATGCAATTCCAACTGCGTTTGTTATCACAAGTACAGTAGCTCAAGGTTTCAGTTGGTTTAACATTGGCACTTCAAACAACCAAGCATTACCCGTAGAGTTCTCAAACATGACTACCACGTGTGAAGATAATTCCGTTCAAATTCAATGGACTACAGAATCCGAACATAACAACGACTATTTCCGCATAGAAAAGTCAACTAATGGTTACGAATGGGAGTTCTTGAGTTATGTTGATGGAGTTGGAAACAGCACCACCCAACAAACGTATACCTATTTTGATGAAAACCAACGCATCAACAATTACTATCGATTATACCAAGTCGACATGGATGGTAGCGAGGAATTATTGAGTACTCTGTTTAGCGAATGTGAAAACACCAACAGTAATATTGAATCCTTCCCTAACCCAAGTCATGGTTCCTTCTCGATTTATTGGAAGCAATTTAAATCCAAAGGTGATGTTAAAATAAGCATCCTCAATACAAACGGTCAGCAGGTATTTCAAGAAAAAGTAGCAGTAGACTTAGGGGTTAACCTCTTTAACATCAAAGCGGATTTAGCTCCTGGTGTATATATGATTGAATTAACTGACGTTAATAACGAGCGAAAGTTAATCAAACACGTGGTTAACTAAATTAAAAGGGGAATAGGCATCATGCCTGTTCCTCTAAAAAGCAAAAGAACTTCTACACCTAATCAAAACTTAACACGTTTTTAAATGTTCTTTAATTTAGCCAATATTTCTATCGATTCTATATTAAATTATTGTTTCAGCTAGAATATTAAGCTAGATAGGTTAAATTTGTACACGAAATTAATTGAGGATTCTTATGTTTAAAAAGCTATTTTTTTTACTCTTCTTGTTTAGCCTTACATCTGCAAAAGCACAAGAATCACGGTCAACCTTAAGTGGTTATTTAACTGATTCTAAGAATGGTGAAGCGCTTATTGGTGCCAAGGTAGTAATTGCATCTTTAAACTTGGCCGCAGTCACTAATACTTATGGATTTTATTCTTTAACCGTTCCGGCAGGAAAATACAAGGTAGAATTCCGTTCGCTAATTTATCCGATTGATACAAAAGAAATTGATTTGACCAAGGACGTGCGGTTTAATTACGAGTTAGGAGCAAATTACCAAGAAATTCAAGAAGTGGTGGTTAACGCTAAGAAAGGTGAGAACGTTAACTCAACAAAAATGGGTCAAATTGAATTACAAATTGATCAAATTAAAACATTGCCTGCCTTTATGGGGGAAGTGGATGTTATTAAAGCCATTCAATTATTGCCTGGTGTTTCTTCTATTTCTGAAGGTGGACAAGGATTTTATGTGAGGGGTGGTGGTCCTGATCAAAATTTGGTTTTACTTGATGAGGGCGTTGTGTATAATGCAGCACATTTATTTGGCTTTTTCTCTGTATTTAATTCTGATGCCGTTAAAAGTGTCAATCTTATTAAAGGTGGAATGCCCGCGAATTATGGTGGTAGAATGTCTTCAGTGTTGGAAGTGAATATGAATGAAGGAAACAACAAAGGATTCCATATTAAAGGTGGAATAGGAGCCATTTCATCGCGTTTTACGATTGAAGGTCCTTTGGTAAAAAATAGGGGCTCATTTGTCATTTCCGGAAGAAGAACCTATATCGATCTTATCATGAAAGCGGCAATTCCAGACACCTCTCCTTTTGCTGGTTCCAGTTATTATTTTTATGATGTAAATGCTAAATTTAATTACAAATTATCGGATAAAGACCGCATATTTTTAAGTGGATATTACGGAAAAGATGTTTTTTCTTTTTCCGATCGTGATGGTGGCTTTGGGGCAGATATGCCATGGGGAAATGGAATTGTAGCCTTACGATGGAACCATTTATTTACGAATAAATTATTCATGAATGTTACTGGTACCTTTTCCGATTACATGTTCAAATTCGGTTCCAAGCAGGATCAGTTTCGCTTCGAATTGGCTTCTGGTGTGCGTGATGTCGGAGGGAAAGTCGATTTTTCATATTTCCCGAATGCAAGGCACAGAATTAAATGGGGGGCAGACTACATTTATCATACTTTCACCCCAACTAGCGTTTCCGCTGAGGCAGATAGTGTTGTCTTTAATACCGGTGAAGCTCAAAAACTATTTGGCCATGAGTCAGCGTTGTATGTAATGGACGATTTTGATTTAAATGATAAATTACGACTCAATGTTGGCTTGCGTTATAGTATGTACCAACATGTTGGGCCATTTACTCGTTTCATTAAAGGTGATATTAGTACGCCAGACACAGCAATTGTCTACGGCAAAGGAGATTTACTTAAATTTTATCATGGTTTGGAACCTCGCTTGTCATTTCGTTGGTTGATTTCGGACCAAAGCTCATTCAAAGCAGGGTATTCGTATAATTACCAATACGTTCACTTAACTTCATTGAGTGCTGTGTCTCTCCCTACGGATATTTGGTTTCCCACCACAGATAAGGCGAAACCTCAAAAAGGATGGCAGGGTTCTATTGGCTATTTTAGAAATTTTTTCAATGACAAATACGAAGCTTCTGTCGAAGTTTATTATAAAGGAATGAAGAATTTGATCGAATACAAAGAAGGTGCTTTACCAGGTGACAACGTAAATGATAACACAGATAATCTTCTTGTTTTTGGAACAGGTAGAGCCTATGGTATCGAGTTCTTTTTTAAGAAATCGGTAGGTAAATTAACAGGTTGGATTGGCTATACATTAGCGAAAACAGAACGTACATTTCCAGATCTAAATGAAGGGAAGGTATTTGCGGCAAAATATGATCGCAGACATGATTTAAGTATTGTAGGAACCTACAAACTAAATGAGCGTTGGACATTTAGCACAGCATTTATTTACGCAACGGGAAACACCCTAACCTTGCCTACTTCTTGGTATATCCAAGAACAAAATTTATTATACAATTATGGTGAACGAAATTCAACGCGAATGGCGCCTTATCATCGCTTGGACATCTCAGCTACCTTGTACTCCAAGCCAACAAAAAAACATACCGATCCTGTTACAAACATAGAGGTGGATGTGAAGAAAAAATTTCGAAGTAACTGGGCCTTTTCCGTTTATAATGTTTACAACCGAGCTAATCCTTTCTTTTTGTATGTAGACAACGACGGAAGCTTTGCTGCTGGAGATGTGAAAATTAGCGTAAAACAAGTATCCTTATTTCCAATCATACCAAGTGTAACTTGGAATTTTGAATTTTAATATGAAAAAAATAACTTTCCCCTTATTACTTTTGCTCGCACTAATTTCTTCGTGCACGAAAGAGGTAAACATTGATATCCCGGGTTATGTGAAAACTATTGTAGTTGACGGAAGTATAACAACTGGCCAGCCACCAATCGTGCTACTTTCCTCCTCCCAGGATATATTTTCTCCAACAAATTTACAAGCCTACATTGACGGCTTTATTTCCGGAGCAGTTGTTACCGTTTCTAATGGTACAAATACAGTAACCTTGACGGAGTTCTGCACCGATAACCTTCCTGCTGGTTCCGAGGCTTATGCTGCATCAATTTTTGGAATTCCCGTAGACCAATTGGCTAATTTTCATCTGTGTGCTTATACATCGTTAGATCCCTCCATTTGGGGCGAAGTAGGAAAAACCTACACCTTATCGGTAACCCATGAAGGTAAAACCTATAATTCAGTGACCACTATCGGTCAACCAACTCCGTTAAGTTCGCTTGTGTGGACTCCAGCACCTGGTCAAGATCACGCAAAGATGAAAGGGGTACTATCCGATCCTCCCGGACAGTACGATGCTTATAAATGGGAGTTAAAATACCTGAAAGATCCTATTTATACCAAAGATTTTAATCCTTTCTTCAATGATCAATTCTTTGATGGATTAACGTTTGATTTTGACGTTTCAAATCCAATGGGCTATGCTGACACCTCGATTTCGAATCAACGTGATTTCCATTTAGGTGATACGGTTGTGCTTAAAATGTCAAAGTTAGGCAAGCGTGAATATAGTTTCTTTGAGAAGAAATACAATCAAATTTATTCTGCTGGTAATCCTTTTGCAACGCCTACCAACATACCAAGTAACATTGATGGAGGGGCTTATGGGGTTTGGGTTGGTTATTCTCCTTGGTACGACACCATAATTTGCCAATAACTTATTCTATTGGTCCTTTTTTGATTTCCGCTGGTAGATTAGTAAAGAGAGAATGAAGTTCCGCCTTGTCTCTCGACTCCGCTCGATACTCGGTTAGTTAATCGAGCAGTGTTGAGATGCGCGGTACCCAAGTCTTAATTCAAAATCATTTAGTGCGAGCTTGATTTTCAATAAGAATGATTAATTTCGTGCACTAGCGTTTTAAAATGAAAATTTCTTACAATTGGTTAACTAATTACCTAGATAGCAAACTATCCGCAATTGAAATTGCAACAATCTTGACAGATACAGGATTAGAAGTTGAAAGCACTACTGCAATTGGGCAAGTTAAAGGCGATTTAGAAGGAATTGTGGTGGGAGAAGTAATCGAATGCGTCCAGCATCCCAATGCTGATCGTTTGAAAATCACACAAGTTTCTATCGGCACAAAACAATTACAAATTGTTTGTGGTGCAACAAATGTGGCTATCGGACAAAAAGTAGCAGTGGCATTGGTAGGAACAACACTTTATCCAAGCCCAGATAATCCGTTAACAATAAAAGAAGCAAAAATTCGAGGTGAGGAATCCTTTGGTATGCTTTGCGCAGAAGATGAATTAGGAATTGGAAACTCACACGATGGAATTCTTATTTTAGAAAAAGATACCCCAATTGGACTACCCATCAGCGAAGTAATAAAACTACATCCTGATGTTGTATTCGAAATTGGACTTACGCCTAATAGATCTGATGCCATGGGGCATATAGGGGTAGCAAGAGACCTTAAAGCTTTCCTAAATCATCATCGAAATAGTGAATTAGCTATTACTTGGCCAATCTTAAAAAATTACAACGTAATAGACAAGCAAGAGGTAACTGTTTCAATTACTGATCCAGAAAATTGCAGTCGCTATTGCTCCGCCGTTATTGAAAATGTAAGCGTTGGCGAATCACCCGAATGGTTGAAAATCGCCTTGCAATCAATTGGACTACATCCTATCAATAATGTTGTTGACGTTACTAATTATGTTATGCATGAGTTGGGGACACCTTTACATGCATTTGATAAAATGGCGCTTTCCGGAGAAATAAAAGTTCGTCCAGCGATCGCAAATGAATCAATCGTAACGCTTGATGGCATTGAACGAAAATTAAAAGGGACTGAACTCGTTATCGCCAATGCAAAAGAAGCACTTTGTCTTGCCGGAGTTATGGGGGGGCAACAAGCAGCGGTATCCAATGCAACAACATCACTTTTTCTAGAATCAGCAGTATTTAATGCTGTTTCAATCCGTAAAACCGCCAAAATACACAACCTAAATACCGATGCAAGTTTTCGATTTGAACGGGGAGTTGATCCTGACCTCACCTTTTTTGCGCTAAATCGGGCCATTGATTTGTTATTGGAGGTAGCCGGAGGGCATCTAATTCAAGGGCCGCAAGATGTAATTATTCATACACCGAAACGGAAAGAATTTGACATTGACATAGTGCAAATAAACAAATTAATTGGTATCCAACTTAGTGCTGTAGCTGTTGAAAAAATACTACTAGATCTTGATTTCCAAATCAATACAAAAAACGAATCTTGCTGGACCGTTACTGCTCCAAACTACAGAACCGATGTAAATCGAATGGCTGATGTAGCAGAAGAAATCCTACGAATTATTGGATTTAATTCGGTCCCAATTCCTGATAAATTTCACTACGCCTTTACCCCTCCCCCAATCGTCACCAAAAACAATTGCGAAAAACAAATTAGTGAATTCTTAGTAGCTAAAGGCTTTGCAGAAATCATGATGAATTCATTGAGTAAGTCATCCTACAGCACTTTCATTCCTGAAGATCAAGAACCAGTAAGAATCATGAATCCATTAAGCAGTGAATTAAGCCAGATGAGGCAAACACTTATTTTTGGCCTTTGTGAAACAATTGTTTACAATCAAAATCGGCAACAAAGTGATTTGAAATTATTTGAATTTGGTGCTAGCTACCATAAAATAAAGGATGCATACGTTCAAACCAATCAATTGGCGCTGTCAATTACAGGAAAGCAAGAAGTTGAAAGCTGGAATAATGCTAAAAAGACAAGTACTATATTCACCCTTAAAGGAACGATTTATTCCTTACTTGCAAGGTTCAACATATTCGAAATACAAGAATCGATCATAGCACTCCAACCCTTCTTTTCAGAAGGGCTAAGTTTTAGTATTCAAAACCAAGTAATCGCAGAAATTGGAACCCTAAACCAACGTTTAAAATCAAACTTTGGCATTAAAAACGATGTTTTTATAGCCATCATAAATTGGGACCTGCTCTTTGAATTTATACAACAGAAAAGAACCTTGTTCAAAGAACTACCAAAAACATTTGAAGTAAGAAGAGATTTCTCATTGTTGCTGAATGAAACGACGAACTATCAAGAAATAGAACGCATCGCCTATCAATCTGAAAAAACGCTTCTTAAAAAAGTAAATTTATTCGATGTGTATGAGGGCGATAAATTAGAGAATGGCAAAAAATCTTACGCCGTTTCGTTTCACTTTCAAGATATTGAAAAGACACTAACCGATCAAGTAATCGATGCTTGTATGGAGAGGATTAGAAAAAACCTTGAAAAAGAATTGGGAGCGAACTTACGTTAAATCTTAATTGATACTGTTTAAAAATCGCTCTAGATTAATATTATTTACCAGGTCATCGGCTCCTAAAATCAATATTGAACGGCATTTATTTCGTTCAATCCATAATTCCAAGTTGGATATTCCTACGGCTAGCGTTCCATTGATGTCAATATGCAGAATTGGTTTCTGTAACTTATCAAATTGAGCACGTAAATCAGAAACATCTTGAGAAAGAATTTGATTTTGGTTAAAAATCAACAAGCTATCGATGGAAATTATATCTAAATTTTTATCCGCTAATTGAACTAAATCATTGCAATTACTTGTAGCCCAAGGCGTAATAGAATTAGAGAATTTTTTATTTAATTTTAAAATAATACGGTCAACTAACATTTAATCAATTTAAGGGTGCAAAGATAGTAATTTAAAGAGATAAAGCACCTATTATTATTTTATGGCATTATAACCTAAAATCTGTAAATAATCCAATGCCGTTTGTTCTTGACTGAACATCGAAGTTTCAATTTTACCATCTTCATCACGATTAATGAGAATATGCTTCGGTTCCGGAATAAGGCAATGCTTCAATCCTCCAAATCCTCCAATGGTTTCTTGGTATGCTCCTGTATTAAAGAATCCAATAAATAATTCTTTATTCTTATCAAATTTTGGCAAGTAAATAGCATTGGAATGCTGTTCAGAATTATAATAATCATCGCTATCGCATGTTAAGCCACCTAGTAAAACACGCTCGTAATCATCATTCCATCGATTAATTGGCAGCATGATAAACCGTTGATTTATGGCCCAGGTATCTGGCAAATTAGTCATAAAGGAAGAGTCAATCATATTCCACTTTTCTCTGTCATTTTGTTGTTTTTGATGTAGAATACTAAAAATGGCTCCGCCACTTTCACCCACAGTAAACGAACCAAACTCAGTCACGATATTGGGTTCAGGAATGTCGTTGTCAGTACATACACGCTTTACCTGTGTCAGAATCTCTCTTACCATGTACGCATAATCAAAATCGAAAGCCAACGATTTTTTGATAGGAAAACCACCACCAATGTTTAACGAATCCAATTCTGGACATATCTTTTTTAAATCACTATAAATACGCAAGCATTTGGTTAACTCGTTCCAATAATAGGCCGTGTCGTTAATCCCTGTGTTAATAAAAAAGTGTAGCATTTTTACCTTAACCCTTGGATTTTCTTGTAGAATAGCCTTGTAAAAAGGAACAATCTCCCGGTAGCGTATACCTAAGCGGGACGTATAGAATTCAAACTTTGGCTCTTCCTCTGATGCAATACGAATTCCAATATTAATTTCCCGATCTGTACGAGAGAGTATTTGATTTAATTCATCGGTATTGTCTACAACAGGAATAACTTGGACATGATCAAGATTCATCAATTTAACCATGTTGTCAAGGTATAATTTTGGTTTGTATCCATTACAAATAACAAACTTCCCTTTTTCGAATTTACCTTCTTCGATTAATTTTAGCACAATATCAATATCAAAAGCGGAAGACGTTTCGATATGTACATCATTCTTCATGACCTCATCAAGCACGAAAGAAAAGTGATTACTTTTGGTACAATAGGAATAATGATATTTTCCCGTGTATCCTAAATTATTGATAGCTTCCCTAAACCAGCCTTTTGCGCGTTGAATATTATTTGAAATCTGAGGTAGGTAATTAAACTTTAAGGGCGTACCGTATTCATTAATCAAACGCATTAAATCAATTCCATGAAAAAATAAACGATCTTCTCGTAAATTAAATTCATTTTGGGGGAAATCAAATGTTTGGTCAATTAAATCAATGTATCTAGTTCTCATTTACAGTCAGTTATCCAAGTTTATTTTTCCAGTTCAGCAATCAAATTCTCAAGTGGTCTAGCTACCACTGCATTCGCCCCCCATTCAACGATTGGACGTTGAATAAGTTTCGGATTTTTCAATAATATATCAATAATTTCATCCTCACTTAGCACTTTATCTTTGAGCAACGAACTATAGGCCAATTCATTTTTACGAACTATATCTAAAACCGGCAGATTTAATTTCAAAAGTAGCGCGATAAACTCTTCCTTTGAAAATGGTTGTGATAAATAAGTTCGTACCTCAAATGGTATTTTTTCATCTTTCAAATAAGCTAATGCGCACCTGCTTTTTGAACAACTAGGATTGTGATAAATAATCATTACAAATGGTTTTTGGATGGCAAAGGTACAGCTTCAATCGGATTCCAATAAGTAACTTAATAAAAGCGAAATAAATTGGCTAGTTTTCGAGTCAAATACGAAAAAGGAATCAACAGCATTGCTATGCTATTTACAAGCCACTGCGGCCATTTATAAATAAAAGTGAAAATAGTTGCCCGTTTCTGAAGAAACAATGAAGTGAGCACCACCGATGTAATCCATGTTCTTTTAGCTATATATTCAGGTCTTATTACATCCATCAATAATATTACACGCTCCTCCTGGGTAGTATTAAATGTGTCATGTACGTAGGCATCCATAAAAACTAGCCACTTACCTTGCTCCCAAGCGCTTACTTGATTTTTCACTTTAATGCCACAAGAAGGCAAACCTGCCGGTACTTTCAAACCAAAATGACAACGATATACCGAATTGGTATCCCCGCAATGAGGAATTATTTTTGAATCAGGCCCCAAAAAATTAAAAGAAAGCGTAGTAATTTCTGGATACTTTAACATAATGGCGCTTGTAATGGGGAAATGCTTTCTGTTTTTTCGAAATTCTAAATCCCACCATCGAAGGGAAATGGTACGATACCCTTTGCTTGTATCAACCATAGTACTTTTAAAATAGGGTTTCGGTGCATTGCTTGCTAGATAATGCTGTAATTCCAAATAAATCCCTTCGTAATTCTCCTCAAAATCTTTGGCCCAATGAAAGTAGCTAGGCGATTGAAAGGGTGGCTCGCTCCCTTTGTAATCAAAGGATAAATCAAATAAACTGAACCAAATTTTATGGACTGACATACGACAAAGATAAGGCGCATTACCCGTTGTTAAAAACTACTTATTTTAAATACATTTTGAGGCCAAATTCTTATTACTTTTGAATACACAGAAACAATCATGTCATATCTTGAAGAATTAAACGAAAGCCAACGCATTGCGGTCGAAAATATTTTTGGCCCAACCATGGTGATCGCAGGTGCAGGCTCCGGTAAAACAAGGGTGCTAACCTACCGAATTGCGCACATGTTACAAAACGATGTTGATCCGTTTAACATTTTATCACTGACATTTACGAATAAAGCCGCCAAAGAAATGTCGGAACGAATAGGTAAAATTTGTGGTGGACAAGATGCAAAGAATATCACGATGGGTACCTTCCATTCCGTATTTGCGAAAATTCTGCGCTACAATGCCGATCGAATAGGATTTCCTACCAACTTTACAATTTACGATACCCAAGACAGTAAAAGTCTGATAAAAGATATCATTAAGGAAAATAACTTAGATGATAAAACATATAAAGCAAGCAATGTTTTTGGAAGAATTTCAGCTGCAAAAAACAACTTGGTTTCCCCTGAAGCATATGCATCCAATGATGATATACAATCAGAAGATAAAATGTCAAAAAGACCAGAAATAGGTCGAATTTACCGCGTTTATGCTAACCGATGTCAGAAAGCCGGTGCCATGGACTTCGATGACCTGCTTTATTTTACGAATATATTGCTGAGGGATTTTCCCGATGTGCTGCATTACTACCAGCAAAAATTTAGATTTATTTTAGTCGATGAATACCAAGATACGAATTACGCACAATATTTAATCGTGAAAAAAATTGCCGCTGCCTATGAAAACATATGCGTAGTAGGAGACGATGCCCAGAGTATTTACTCTTTTCGTGGGGCAAACATCAAGAACATTTTAAATTTTAGACAAGATTATCCTGATTTTAAACTTTTCAAATTAGAACAAAATTACCGTAGCACGAAAAACATTGTTGAGGCTGCAAACAGTGTCATTAAAAAAAACAAAGATCAAATCAATAAGAAGGTATGGACAGACAACAACGTTGGCAACAAAATAAACGTTGTTCGTACCTTGACAGATAACGAAGAAGGAAGGGTAATCAGCACTAAAATATTTGATTTAAAGCAATCCGTATCCCCTACTTATAATGATTTTGCGATCTTGTATCGAACCAACAAGCAATCAAGATCCTTCGAGGAATCACTTAGAAAGCTAAATATTCCCTACAAAATTTATGGAGGTATCTCCTTCTATCAGCGTAAAGAAATCAAAGATTTGCTTTCCTATTTTAGATTAGCAGCCAATCCAAGGGATGAAGAAGCACTGAAGCGTGTTATTAATTATCCAAAAAGAGCCATTGGAAAAACGAGCATCGAAAACATAATCATAAGCGCCAATAAACACGGCGTAAGTATGTGGGATGTAATTAATGATTTTCAAATGTATCCAGCAGATATAAACATGCCTACAAAAGCTAGGATTTACGAATTCGTAACCATGATTAACAGTTTTGGATCGGAAATTAATAAACTGGATGCTTTTACATTGGCGGAGCAAATCACCAAATCTTCGGGAATTTTTAAGGAATTAAACGACGAAAAAACAAAAGGGCCAGAAGAAGTAGAACGCGTGCAAAATATTGAAGAATTACTCGCAGGTATTCAAGAATTTGTAAAATCGGATGACGATGAAGAACTTAAGACTTTAGCTGATTTCATGATTGATGTCGCGCTGTTAACCGATACTGATCAGGAAAAAACGGAAGATAGAAACCATGTTTCGCTCATGACCATCCACGCTAGTAAAGGCTTAGAATTCCCACATGTATACGTGGTTGGCTTGGAAGAAAATCTATTTCCTTCTCAAATGGCATTGAATACACGTAGTGAATTGGAAGAAGAACGAAGACTATTTTACGTTGCCGTTACTCGTGCGATGCATACGTGTACGCTATCTTACGCAGGATCTAGATTTACATGGGGACAATCTGTCATGTGTGAACCAAGTCGCTTTATCGATGAAATTGATGCTCAATACCTAGAATTTGAAACTCCCAATAGAGGAAATGGACGATCATTAATGGGTGGGGGTTTTGAAACTAAAATACGCGGCGGGCTGAACAAGCCATTGAACTCCCCTGCTCCCAGCCTAACTCCCATTAATCAATTGAATACAAATTCAAACAGAAATGTAGCAAATAATGATAAAATAATGGTCGGAACAAATGTGCTGCATGAGCGTTTCGGGAAAGGCAAGGTTACCAAATTAGAACACAATGGGTCTGATCAAAAAGCAGTGATCTTTTTCCCACATCATGGAAGCAAAACAATGCTCTTAAGCTTTGCTAAATTAAAGGTATTGGACGAATAACTTGAAAACCAACTACCTCAGCCAATAATTAAATTTCATAGCCTCTTCTGTACTGTTTGTCGGTGTTAGAATAAATTGCGGACGCGTGTAATTTGTTATTTTCACCTTAACCGAAAATAAAATTTCATCCCGAGAAAGCAATAACTCGACTTCCTCATTTACTTCTAAACCATTCATGATTCCTTCTAACATCGCTTGATCAACACGGTATCCATTACAACCAATAACTTCGTCATCTACACTTAATCCCGCATCTTCAGCTGCTGAGTTCGAACGAATAGATTTAATAATTACTTTACCACCACTATTTTGGACACTTGCACCGAAAGATGCACGCGTAAGTGCATTTTGTTTGACAGTCACTCCTACTTTTGAAAAATAATCAGCAAATGGAATTATTTCAGTTCCATCAATGTATTTTTTAAAAAAATCATTCATGTCCTGCCCTGTAAAAATGGCTAATTCGTTTTTAAATTCAGCCACAGTAAACCCACGATTTAGTTTCTCATAATACGTTTTATAGAGGTGCTGCATAAAATGGTCTAAGCATTTTGTACCGTTGTATTTATTAATAATCATTGCATCAATTGCTGCAGCTATCACCGCACCTCTGGAATAATAAGACATCGTAGTATTTGCGCTGTTCTCATTCGGACGATACGACTTTATCCAAGCATCAAAACTTGCATGAGCGACAGGCTGTACCCGAGAACCTACACTTCCCTCCGCATAATTTATTAGACTTTGTAATTTGGTAAGGTATTCGGCCTGGCTATAATAACCGGTACGAAGCATCATTAATTCATCGTAGTAAGAAGTAAACCCTTCCATTACCCATAACAAAGAAGTATAAACTTCCTGGTCGTAATTAAATGGCCCTAGCTCAATTGGACGAATACGTTTTACATTCCATAAATGAAAATACTCATGTGCTACCAAGTTTAAAAAACCCAGGTAATCTGCTCCAGCATAAGTCCAACGATTTACGCTTAAGGTGGTAGAGTTTACATGCTCCAACCCACCATCACCACCCGGGACATTATGGATAATAAATAAGTAATTCTTATTCGGATTAAAACCAAAAACAGCCGTTTCTGACTCAATAATTTTAGCCATGTCCACTTTTAATAAAGGGATGTTGTAATTAGCTTCGCCATACATCGCAACGGTATGTTTTACCCCAGCAGCATTGAACTCAAATACCACTTGATTTCCAATTTCAATTGGACAATCAACCAGTTGGTCATAGTTTTCAAATTCAAAAGCTTGGTAAGCATCGCCCTGTAATTCAAGAGGTGCAATCGGCAATGCTGTATTTATTTTTTTAAATTTTTCAAAAGGAAAAATCTTGAGGATTCCTTTTGTATCCTTAAAATTATCCACGTACATAAATATCCCAGAACCACTAATGTAACCGTGTGTTAAATCTAAAAACGAAGTACGGACAGATAATTCAAATGAATAAACCTCGTAGCGAACCTTCAAAGATTTAATGCCTGTTGTATTAATTTGCCAAGCATTCTTGGCATTTTTTGTAATCTCCAATTCCTTACCCTGCTCATTAAAAGCGTGAACAAGATTTATGTTTTTGGAGAACTCCCTCACCAAATAAGATCCCGGAGCCCAGACGGGCAACTTAACGATTAACGACTTTTGATTGATTTGACTAATTGACATCTCCACTTCAAAATAATGATTTTGAGGTTTAGACATGTGAACAGAATAAGCTATTTCAATCGACCAAGAAAGAAAAGAAGTTACTGTAAATAATAATCCTATAATTAGTTTCATTTAATTAATTTTAATCGTGTTAGCAATCATTTTTGCTGAATCTACCAAGGCTTCGACAGGTTCATCTCCATATGCCAAAGCAACACCCATCCTTCTATTTACCCGCGTAGAAGGTTTACCAAAAATACGGAAATCTGAATTCGAAAATTGAGCAGCATCCTCAAGTCCTGTAATTATCGGGAAATCCTCCTTGTTATCTTTAGCTAAAATTACTGCGCTCGCTCCATTTTTCGCTAAGGTTATTTCAGTCACCGGAATTCCTAAAATCGCCCTAGCATGTAATTCAAACTCAGAAAAATTTTGCGTGCCCCCAAGCGTTACCATACCTGTATCGTGGGGCCTTGGTGATAATTCAGAAAAAACCGCACCCGTTTTTGTAATAAAAAACTCTACTCCCCAAATTCCTTGCCCCCCCAAAGAAGCTGTTACTAGCGCCGCCATTTCTTGGGCTTCTTGGAGATGAGCCGGATTCATCGGCATAGGCTGCCAACTTTCTTGGTAATCTCCTCGCTCCTGCCGATGTCCAATGGGTGGGCAAAATAAGGTATTACCATTTTTTTGAGTGAGCGTTAAAAGCGTAATTTCATAGTCAAAATCGACAAAAGATTCTACAATTATTTCTTTTAGGTCACCGCGAGAACCTTCCATTGCATACATCCACGATTTTTCGATATCGTCAATTGAACGAATGACACTCTGCCCCTTACCAGAACTAGACATTAATGGCTTTACCACACAAGGCATACCACAGATTGCAACGCCAGCTGTCAACTCTTCTAAACTTGTAGCATAGCGATAAGTAGCCGTCTTAATTCCCAACTCCTTCGAGGCAAGATCTCGAATTGCTTTCCGATTCATGGTGAAATTTGCTGCTTTCGCACTCGGAACAACATGAATACCTTGTTTTTCATAATCATAAAAACGTTCTGTGCGAATCGCCTCGATCTCGGGAACAATAATATCCGGCTTAAATGTTGCCACTAAGGAATCAAGCGCAGGCGCATCAAGCATATTGATGATTGCAGATTCATGCGCGACATTCATAGCAGGCGCATTTGGATAACTATCGACAGCAATAACATATTGACCTAGCCGTTGACACGCAATAGCAAACTCTTTACCTAGCTCCCCTGAACCCAATAACATGATACGTTTTCTCATGTGACAAATATAAAAATCAATACTCGATTATATTTATTATTTTAGCAAATCATTAAAAACAAAAAGTAATAAATTAACTTTGCCTTAATGTTGAGTGAACAATTTGTTAATTTATTAAATACTTTTGACCCTATTCATTTAGAACAAATGGACAGAGTTAAATTAATGAATCGGGTAGACACAAAATTTGCATTTGACATAAAAGTCTTGGTAGAAATTCTTCCTGAATTAGCTAAACACTACTTTGTATTAGAAATTAATACTGTAAGAATTCCTAGCTATCAAAGTCAATATTTTGATGATAAAAACCTAAGCTTTTACAGCGATCATCACAATGGAAGGACCAATCGATTTAAAGTTCGAATTCGAAAATATGTGGAGTCCAATCTATTATTTCTTGAAATTAAACATAAATACAAAGGACGAACCAACAAAAAAAGAATTGAAGTAGATGATTTTAAGTCTACGTTGTCGAGCGAAATGAATAAATTTATTACTGACAATAGCATAACAAAATCAACTTTATTACCAACTTTAGAAAATGCTTTCCAACGAATAACCTTAGTTAATAAAACTAGAAATGAGCGCCTCACTTTTGATTTTGATTTAAAATTTACCCGTGAAGACTCATCGAAAGAATTTAAAAATTTAGTTATTGCCGAATTAAAACAAGAAAAAATAGATCGATTATCGCCCTTTTTCATGGTGATGAAAAATAGAATTATTCGTCCGTATCGCTTAAGCAAATATTGTTTAGGTGCGATCGAATTATTCAAAGATGAAAAAATAAAAATGAATCGCTTTAAAAGAAAATACCTTTACCTACAAAAAATAGAAAATCATGCTTGTTAATTTAATCTCATTAATAAAAGGGGGAAATCCTGTAAATACCGACGCTTTAGATTCCATTTTCACATGGAATAATGCGGATATATATACTTTACTTATTCGTTTAGCCATTAACACAGTGATCTTAACCATAATAATCCGATTTCTTTACTATCCAAAAACGAATCGAAAAGATTATTTATTTACCTACTATTTAATTGGATTCATTACTTTTTTCCTTTGTTTTGGGTTAAAGAAATTAGACATAGATACCGGCATGGGACTTGGTTTATTCGCTATTTTCGGCATCATCCGTTACCGTACAGATGCCATAGAAATTAAAGAAATGACCTATCTCTTTGTGATCATTGGTCTCAGTGTTGTCAATGCGCTTTTAGCTACGCCATCTATTGTAGTTAAAGATGCTTTTCAGATTAACTTAGTGGAAATGGGCTTAATCAACTTATCCATTGTTCTAATCATTTTTGTGTTAGAATACGTTTGGTTAATCAAACATGAAACAAGAAAAACCATTAACTACGAACGCATAGATTTAATTGGCACAGACCACTACGATGAGATGAAAAAAGACCTGGAAAGCAGAACTGGCTTAGTGATTAATAGATTTGAAGTGGGAAGAATTGACTTTCTTAATGATACTGCACAAATTCGAATTTATTATTACGCAGATGAACAAGCGTTATCTGATTATCATACCAGCTAAACTTAATACCTTAATTTTTTATTTCTTTTAAAAGATTGCCTTACTTTTGAGCATGCTACTTTTGCGTTGGCTTTTATTTCCTATTTCAATCATCTTTTGGCTCATTGGCATTGTCCGAAATGCTTTATATGACAATAAATTACTTGCTTCAAGTTCCCCAGAAATTCCTTCTATTTGCATAGGTAATTTACGAGTTGGCGGAACAGGAAAATCACCAATGACTAATTATTTGGTTACGCTTTTAAAATTGGACCATTCTATTACCATTCTTTCTAGAGGATATGGTCGAAAAACCACCGGATTCCATTTAGTGAAGCAAACAGATAGTAGCCTGGATGTTGGTGATGAGCCTTTAGCGTATAAACTAGAACACCTAGATTCGATACAAGTAGCAGTGTCTGAAAATAGGCTGAAGGGAATAATGAAACTGCTACCATTTCCTGCCAATGCGGTATTATTGTTAGATGATGCTTTCCAGCATCGACAAATAAAAGCTGGACTTAACATCCTTCTAAGCACTTTCGATGCTCCTTTTTATAATGATTTTTTATTGCCAACCGGAAATTTAAGAGAAGCTAAGTCTGGTGCAAATAGAGCCGATATCCTAGTTATTACTAAATGTCCAAATGACATAACACAAGAACAAAAAGATGCGGTGACAAAGAAATTAGCGAAATACCAGAAAAAAATCTTTTTTTCAAAAATTAGCTATGCCCCTCTTGCTCCAATAAGTAAGTTAGTGGTTGCGAACATTGAGAAAGTACTGATTGTAAGTGGCATTGCAAATCCAATTGAAATGCAGAATCATCTTGCTTCATTATATACAACGGACCATATTAATTTTCCAGACCATCATGAATTTAGCCAAAAAGACATCGAATTAATTCATAAAAAATTTGATACCTTTGCTAATAAAAATACTATTATAGTTACCACTCACAAAGATTTTATGCGATTGAAAAACGTACTTAGTGAATTACAGCTAGAAAATTATCCATGGTATATTTTACCCATGACTGTTACGATAGAAAATGAAAATGAATTTAATCAACTAATAAGAAATTATGCTAGAAAAATTTAATGAATCAGTAGCTTACATAAAAAGCCAAACAAAAGTAAATCCAACCATTGGTATCATACTCGGGACGGGCCTCGGTGGATTAGTGAAGGAAATAAATATCATTGATGAAATTCCTTACGAAAACATTCCAAATTTCCCTGTTTCAACGGTTGAAAGTCATTCTGGAAAGTTAATTTTTGGTGAATTGGGTGGAAAACACGTAGTGGCCATGCAAGGTCGTTTTCATTACTATGAAGGCTATACATTACAACAAGTCACCTTCCCCGTTCGTGTAATGAAATTATTAGGCATCGAAAAACTTTTTGTGTCAAATGCTTCTGGTGGCGTGAATCCTGATTACGAAGTTGGTGAAATCATGATTATGAATGACCATATTAATCTATTTCCTGGCAATCCATTGATAGGAAAAAATATCGATGAATTAGGACCTAGATTTCCTGATATGTCCGATGCGTATGACGAACATATGATCGAACTTGCTGTTCAAATTGCAAAAGAAAATGACATCCGAGTAGCAGTAGGTTGCTATGCCGGTATGACTGGCCCTACGCTTGAAACTCCATCCGAATATAAATATGTGCGAATCATTGGCGCTGATGCCGTTGGAATGTCAACCGTTCCTGAAGTTATTGTTGCTCGACATATGGATATTCCTTGTTTTGCAGTTTCAATCATAACTGATTTAGGTGTTCCTGGGAAAATTGAAAAAGTAAGTGTTCAAGATGTTATTAATGTGGCAAGCAAGCAGGAGCCAAAGATGACAATCATCATGAAAGAATTAATCGCACGGATTTAATATGGACCAATCAATTCGTGATAAATACGAAGTAGTTATTGGCTTGGAAGTCCATGCCCAAATGTTAACACAATCAAAAGCATATTCGAATGATTGTAACGAGTTTGGCGCGACCCCCAATACAAATGTTAGCGTCATAACACTTGGGCACCCAGGTACTTTGCCGGTAATGAATAAAAAAACGATCGAATTTGCAATTCGTTTAGGCTTATCTTGCCAAAGCGATATTGCAAGGTCTCAATATTTTGCAAGAAAGAATTATTTCTATCCCGATTTGCCAAAAGGCTATCAAATCACCCAAGACAAAACACCTATTTGTGTCGGTGGTCATTTAATCATTAAAGATGATAATGGGAAGGAGAAAACCATAGGAATTACAAGAATACACATGGAAGAAGATGCGGGAAAAAGCATCCATGATGTAGATGTCTACGATACCTTGGTCGATTTAAATAGAGCAGGCGTGCCACTTCTTGAAATTGTTTCTGAACCGGACATGCGTTCGTCTAGCGAAGCGTATTACTTTGTTTCTGAAGTTCGAAAATTAGTGCGTTATCTAGAAATTTGTGATGGAAATATGGAAGAAGGATCCTTACGATGTGATGCTAATATTTCTGTTAATTTGAAAGGAGCTAGTTCTTTTGGAACCAAAGTAGAAGTTAAAAACATGAATTCTATTCGCAATGTTCAAAGAGCCATTGAATTTGAAATAATAAGACAAATTGAATGCATCGAAAAGCAAGAACATATTCGTCAAGAAACTCGCTCTTTTGATGCTTTTAAAGGAATAACTATTGCAATGAGAGCAAAAGAAGCAGCGAATGATTATCGCTACTTTCCGGAACCGGATCTTCAACCACTTTTTATAACGCAACAAGAAATTGATGAAGTTGCAGCTAAAATGCCTCCTTTACCTAGAGCACTGTACTTAAAATATACCAACGAGCTTGGCCTAACGGACTACGATGCCATGAACATCACCGATAATAAAGCCATCGCGTTATATTTTGAAGAATTACTTCAACATACAAAAAATACCAAAGCAGCGGCGAATTGGTTGATGGGAGAAATAAAATCGTTCTTAAATGAAAATGGGGTTGAAATAACCTCTTTTCCCATAACACCTGAACGAATTGCTGGCTTGATTCAATTGATTGATGAAGGAAAAGTTTCTACGACAATCGCTGCACAACGGATTTTTCCTATGCTGTTAACTTCTGAAAAATCATCACTAGAAATTGCACAAAAATTAAACTTGTTCCAAGAAGCAAATGAAGGTATAATTGATGGATACATCAAACGGGTAATCGATGAAAATCCTGCTGAAGTGGAAAGATATAGAAATGGAGACAAGCAACTCATTGGATTTTTTATGGGAAAACTTATGAAAGTTTCTGAAGGAAAAGCAGACCCTAAAAAATCAAATGGTTTATTACGCTCAACACTCGATGCTTTATGAGATATTTATTATTAATGCTCCTGCCATTACTTTCTATATTATTCGCTTGTAACGATTCAGAGAGCGAAGAAGAGCTGGAAATAAATTTTCATGTTTCTGGAAAAGTAATGGATGCGGATGGATTAACCATTTCTGTCAATGCCCCAAGTGAGAATGGAAACGTAATTGTTGCCAGTAGCACGATAAATCCCGATGGAACTTTCTCCATCGATGGCAATGTACCAGGACTCGGCTATTATATAATTACCATTGGTAATGATGAAAAGAAAAGTCTTGCATTACCGCTAAAGCCCCAAGATCATCTAAAGATTAATACCACTTTAACGACTTTTACGGAACTTCCAAATGCAAGCGGCACATCTTGGTCTTCAACGATGAATGAATACTTAAAATTACGTCGGGAAGTGGATGTAAATATGGATAAAATTGCTGGTCAACAAAAAACACTTAGCGAATCGGATTTTTCCAAAATGATTAGCCAAACAAAGGAAGAAATTGAAGTATATGCAAGAAATAAAATTAATACATCACCTGATAATCCTTACAACATCATTCTCGGCATGGAATTATTCCCTTCGAGTGGATTTGAAACATGGAACATAGACAATTTAAAGGCGCTGGAAACAATTGCTAAAGCTTTCCAATTAAAATACGGAGATTCTCCTGCTAGCAATTCAGTCGCTTTTCAATACGAACAAATAGCCGCTGGATACGAGCAATATAAAACAATTGAAAATGGCACCATGCCAGCGCCAGATTTCACACTTACAACTCCTGATGGAAAAGCGCTTACCCTATCGTCGCTCCAAGGAAAAGTGGTATTAATAGATTTTTGGGCATCGTGGTGCGGCCCCTGCAGAAAAGAGAACCCGAACCTTGTTAAGCTTTATGAAAAATACAAAAACAAAGGGTTTACCATTTTATCTGTTTCTTTAGATGACAAGGAGGCAGCTTGGAAAGCGGCTATTGAACAGGACGGATTGGTATGGCCGAATCACGTTAGTGATTTAAAAGGCTGGCAATCCCCAATGACCAAAGTATATGGATTTGATGCCATTCCACATACGGTTTTAGTTTCCAAAGACGGGAAAATTCTAGGGGTTGGCTTACGAGGTGAATTATTAGAGAAAAAAATAAAAAGTATTTTATAAATTTATCACATGAAAAAACTAACTATTTTATTGCTGATCACTATTTTTAATGGCGTTGCCTTTGCTCAAAATAGCATTAATGTTACTGTTTCTGGTAACATCTTCAATGCCGATTTCGACTCGGTAAAAATTTCTCATTTCTTCGGAAAATACTATAAAGACTACCTTTCAGTACCAATCGATAAAAAAGGGAATTTTACCATTAAAGGGAATTTACCGGCAATGGATTATTACGTTCTGAGAATCGGAAAAAGTCAAGCGCATTTAATTTTACGCGATAAAAGCGATATTAAAATATATGGCGATGGTAAGAAAATCAGTAAATTTTGTAACATAGTAGGATCTGATGAATCACATGCAATGAACCAATTCTCCAACCGAATGGATCGTTGGAATATTAAAAGTGACTCTGCCATGACAGCGCTTAAAGCGGACACTTCAAAAGCAAAAGCAATTAATGATTACATGAGCAAAGAATTTTTGCAATACCAAAACGATCGACAAGAATTTATTGCAAGTAATCAAAACTCTCCGGCCTTAATTATATCCTTAGTATCGATGAATATAGAAACAGAGTTTGAAGCGTATGAAAGCATTATGAATCAAGTGACGGCCTCTTTTGGTGAAAGTCCAACGGTCAAAGAATATGCGAAATATGTACAAAGTATCAAAGACAAAAAGCTAGCAGAGGCAAAACAATTGAATGACGCAGCACTTCTTTCTCCAGGGAAAGTTTCGCCAGATTTTGAGGAACTAGGAATCGATCGAAAGACGAAAATTAGTTTGGCTAGTTTAAAAGGGAAGGTAGTGTTGATAGATTTTTGGGCATCTTGGTGCGGCCCTTGTCGGAAAGAAAATCCAAATGTTGTTCGTATTTATGAAAAATATAAAGACAAAGGTTTTACCATCATGAGTGTTTCATTAGATACAGACAAAGACAAATGGATTGCAGCTATCAATCAAGACAAACTAACATGGCCAAATCATGTAAGTGATTTAGGGGGTTGGAACAGCCGTGTCGGTAAAATGTATCAAGTTAATAGCGTGCCGTTTACGGTCCTAATTGACAAGGAAGGAAATATTATTAAAACTAATCTTCGCGGTGAAGAACTTGAGAATCAACTTGAATCCATATTTAGTGAAGCGGAAGTGCAAAATATGCCGAGAGATGCAAGTGTCCCTCCAAATTTTGAAGAGTTAGGCACCGATAGAAAGACAACTATTAGTTTGGCTAGTTTAAAAGGGAAGGTAGTGTTGATAGATTTTTGGGCTTCTTGGTGTGGGCCGTGCCGTAAAGAAAATCCAAATGTTGTTCGTTTATATGAAAAATATAAAGATCAAGGGTTTACTGTCATGAGTGTTTCCTTAGATACCGAAAAAGACAAATGGATCGCTGCTATCAAAAAAGACAAATTGACATGGCCAAATCATGTAAGTGATTTAGGTGGATGGGAAAGTCGCGTAGGGAAATTATATTATGTAAATAGCATTCCTTATACTGTACTTGTTGATAAAGAAGGAAAGATTATAAATAAAAATATTCGTGGTGAAGAACTCGAAAATGAACTTAAAAAGATTTTCAACCGTTAAAAATTGAATGCTACAAAAACCCATATCTATTTTGCATCGGATTTTCATCTGGGTGCACCCGATTGGGAAAGCAGTCTTCTTCGTGAAAAAAAAATCATCAACTGGCTAAATGAAATTGAAAAAGACGCCGCTGAAATTTATTTTCTTGGCGATGTTTTCGATTTTTGGTTCGAGTATAAAGAAGTGGTCCCAAAAGGATATATCCGTTTATTAGGGAAATTTGCCAGTCTTAGCGATGCAGGTATTAAACTTCATTTTTTTACTGGAAATCATGACATGTGGATTTTTGATTACTTTAAAAAGGAATTCAATGCCCAGATTTATTATCAACCAATGCTACGAAAAATAAATCAGAAAGTATTTTTTATTGGGCATGGTGATGGATTAGGCCCCGGAGACCTCAAATATAAAATCATTAAAAAATTCTTCAGAAGTAAAATTTGTCAGTGGAGCTTTGCCCGATTTCACCCTAATTTTGGAATCGGTATCGCCAACTATTTTTCAAGAAAAAGCCGTGCTTCCAATGGAAATAATGATGAGAAATTCCTAGGTAAAGAGAATGAATGGCTTTACCTCTATTCGAAAGAAATTGCTCAAAAAGAAAAAATAGATTATTTTATTTTTGGTCACCGTCATTTACCCATTGAACTTCCAATAGATCAAGCCACTTATTATAATTTAGGAGAATGGTTAAACCATTGTACCTTTGCTCAATTTGATGGGCAAGATTTACAAATGAAGTGTTGGGTAGATGGAAAAGTTCAGCCTTTTATTTTCAATGAAAACAACTAAGGAATCAAATCAGTTTATCCTTGATGGGACAGCTGATTTAAAAAAATTTGCCGATTTCTTTTTAAAAAAAGTTTCCCAAGCAACGTGTGTGGCATTCTCAGGTGATATGGGAAGTGGAAAAACCACCCTGATTTCTGAAATCCTAAAAACTATGGGTATTGAAAATCCTCAAGGATCACCCACCTACTCCATTATACAATCGTATGCATTACCTACCAATCAGAATTGCTATCATTTAGATGCCTACAGAATAGAAAATTCGCAAGAAGCATATCAAATAGGGCTGGAAGAACTTTTTGAAGAAGATGCCTACTTCTTTGTTGAATGGCCTGAAAAAATAAAAGAATTTCTTCCTATTAACACAATTTGGCTGTATATTCGTGAAATTGAGCAAAATAAACGTCTGATAACTTTCAAAGATGATTACTGATCCTGATATATTAAAGACCCTAATGCAACAAGGTAAATTTCTCCCTAAGGAAGAAATGCTGGAAATTGAAAGAAAAAAAGGAAGCTTACTAATCGGCATTCCTAAAGAATTATCCTTCCAAGAAAGGCGCGTTGCTTTGGTTCCTGAAGCGGTTGCACTTCTTGTTGCAAATGGTCATCATGTAATGATAGAATCATTGGCAGGTGAAGGGTCTAATTTTACTGATAACGACTACAGCGAAGCTGGAGCTGAAATTACGCAAAGCCGCAGTGCTATTTATCAATGTAATTTAATTTTAAAAGTAGCTCCTCCTTCGGAAGAAGATGTGGACTTAATGCCAGGCAACCAAACCTTTATTTCCGCCTTGCAAATTTCCTCACAACCAAAGGAAATTCTTGAAAAGTTAATAAAGAAGAAAATTACGGCCATCGCATGGGATTACATAAAAGATGAAGAAGGAGTTTATTCGGTGGTGAGAACTTTGGGAGAAATTGCAGGTACCACTTCTATATTAATTGCTGGAGAATTACTTTCTTCTTTTTCCACTGGAAAGGGATTGATGCTAGGTGGAATCGCTGGAGTGCAACCTACTGAAGTAGTTGTTATTGGTGCAGGTACAGTAGGAGAATTTGCTTCCAGAGCTGCCATTGGACTTGGGGCGAGCGTAAAAGTTTTTGATAATTCTCTAACCCGCTTACGTAGATTACAAAATGACATAGGAAGCCGTGTTTTCACCTCTGTTATTCAACCTAAAGTATTAGAAAAAGCAATACGAAGAGCGGATGTTGTGATTGGTGCGTTACGATCTGACTTGGGTAAATCTCCTTGTGTAGTTTCTGAAGAAATGATTCAGCAAATGAAATCCGGCTCCGTTATAATTGATGTAAGCATAGATCAAGGTGGCTGTTTCGCTACCTCTAAAGTCACTAATCACAATGATCCAACGTTTGTTAAACACGGTGTGATTCATTATTGCGTTCCAAATATTGCATCCCGCGTAGCAAGAACAGCTTCTTTTGCCGTATCAAATATATTTTCACCTCTACTGTTGGAAATTGGCAACAAAGGCGGTGCATCAGAATTAATAAAACAACATCCAGGATTTAGAAATGGCGTTTATATTTACAGAGGTATCCTGACCAATGAGGTCCTTGGTAAAGTATTTAATTTGAATTACAAGGATATTAATTTAATTCTACCTGGAATGTAATGGCGAATTTCGTTCCTTTAATATTTCCAAAAGCAGCCTTAGACCTTACAAAAAAAAATGAGCTGATTTATGTCAAATGCATAATTCGCAATAAATTATTGGTGCTAACACCAGAAGAATGGGTTAGACAGCATGTCCTTCATTTTTTAATAATTCACAAAAACTATCCCCTTTCAAGATTGTCTGTAGAAAAGTCCATCAATTATAATGGTTTATCTAAACGCTGGGATATTGTTGCTTACAATGAAGCGTTTGCTCCACAGCTTCTGGTAGAGTGTAAACAACCAGATATTAAGATCAGCATTGATACATTCTTACAAGCAGCTGCTTACCAAAAGATTATTCAGTCAGAAAATATCTTATTGACCAATGGAAAAGAGACTCTTTGCTATAATATCAAGAAGAAGGAAGAAATTTTAAACGACCTCCAAGCAATTGGGAGCTACTAATTCTGATTCGTTACCCAATCTCCAGATTTCATTTTATGAAATTCGCGCGATAAATAAGCCAATTGGATGCGCATAGCATCAAAAGCCTCCTCCGTTTCTTGCGTTATCTCTTTACCTCGCATCTTTAATTGAAGCTTCATACGCATAGCGTGTAATAATAATTCAACGTCATGATTTCCAGGCATTGCTGCCTTTTTTCTAAATTCTTCCAGGTATACAAGCGATCGTTCAACCAACTCTTGGTACTTACTATCATTTACAACTGTTAATAGCGTTTGGTGTAAATAGACTAATTCTAAAATTGCTTCATCTACTTCACCAATATGACCACTCGATTCCTTACCCGTTTGTTGCAATTCATGCGCTATGGAAGCATACCAATTTTCATATTGCCCTAAAAATGAAGTGTCAGGCAATTGTAATTTTACATATTTCTCAATTAATAAAGGAATATTGAATGAAAATTTACGAATTGTATCTTCAACATGATACATATAGAGTACATATTCGGCAATATTTTCTAGTTTCTTTTGGGCCGCAGTTTGCATTATTTCTTTATGTCTTTTTCAATTGATTTTTGATTTTCATTCAAGAAATTAATAAACTCCTTGGTAACGTCCATGGAAGGATTAATATAATTAATTTGACCACCTTCACCATGAATCATCATCAAGTCGATGTGATGTAATTCACAATATTTTTTGCCTAACGCTTCAATTTTCTTGCTAATTTCCTCTAATTTTTTCATCGTTTCCTCTTCCAATTTCGCACCTTCCACTTGTTGGTATTGCATAACAGCCTGCTCCATTTGTTGCGCTTTTTGCTGAATTTGAACTACCTCATTTTGAGAAAGTAAACCACTTCGCTCTTTTTCTGAGTTTCGTTGGATATACCCTTTTAATTCGTTTGTTCTGCGCTCCAATTCTGCTTGAAAAACTTGCTGTTTTTTTGTGACAATTGCATCTTGTTCCTTGTAGTACAAAAAGTTTGATTTAATGCTATCGTTGGAATAATAAACGATGGTTAATCCTTTACTATCATGGGCAACAACTTTAGGAACTGAAGATTCTTTAGGTTTTTTCGATGTACAACTAATCATCAAAAATGGAGCGAGTAAAATAATATAAGCAAGTGACTTCATTCTTTTGTCTTTTTAAATTCTAAAATATCCTTACGCATGCTAATGAACCGACTTAAACAATTCGTGAAAAATTCATCGGAAAGTAAAACTTCTATATCATCTAAATTGGAAAATTGATCCTTGTCAAATTTAAATATTTGCTCATATGAATCGAGCGTGATCTTCAATAAATACTTTGAATTGTATTCATGGATCTGTATTAAATACCTTGGGTGGGGGATTTCTTTAACCAATCGCATAGTAAACAAAAATAACGCTTTAATTCAAACTAAAAAGTTTAATTAGCAAGAAACAACCTCATTGTCACTAATCGCATCAAAAATAAACTTATAAGCTAACAATTCTTCAAAATCTTTACCCATATCTTCTAATTGAACATCATGGATTGGATAGGTCCAATGTACTTCTAAGTGATTTTGTTTTTCTGCTAACTCATTAAGCAAATAAAGAAGTTTTAATATCTCTAAAGAGGAAGTCGTATTCACACAATCGAATTGCAACCTTAAGGAAGTATGAATTGGATTGGAATTAACGTAGTTAGCAAGCCATTCATGAGCTGTCAACCAAAAAGTGGCATCTTGATCAGAAAGAACACGGCCATTTATCTGCAACACCCCATTCATTTTAAAGTTAATTTCAGGACTGTTGTCCGTTGCCACAATCATTAAATCTGACATAAGTATTGTTTTAATCGCGGTAAATTTACACCGAATATTTCTAAATTGTTTCATCAATTGACCCAATTAGGATAATAAATAATGAAATTATAAATAATCGTTTCTTTTTATTTATTAGAAAATAAA
>CAJAII010000059.1 GCA_903939755.1 uncultured Flavobacteriales bacterium
CCAGGAAGCACAGAAATATATCCTCTGTTTACAATTCTCATATTTTTATTTGATTAAATTTATTTTTTTGAAAGCGATACCATAGCGCATTTTTCCCTGGCTGTTGAACAATTAAGAGTTGCATTGAGTCTTTTGAGAACACTGATTTCTCAAAATTCATCCATAAATCCTTTGACAAATTATGATTACTACTGATGTAGGAGATCGATTTTTGATTTATAAAAATGAGGGAATGTTGTTTCTCAGACTTAAAAGATTCGTACATTTTGATGGGGTTACATTTATTCCCAAAACAATCTAGCCAGTTATATAATGCATTTTTTGCCGTTGTTGAATCCTTAAAACTCCATCGATAATGAATAATACTATCGTTTTCAACATATAATTTATTCTTAATAAAACTTTTGGCGTTAAATCGATCCATGAAATGGCGCGTAAAGGATGGGAAAACACTATCGAATTTAATTCTTACGCTGTCACTTTGGTACCGCTCTTTCCAAAATAATAAAGAATCTGGCCCCGCAACTATTTCAACTTTATGGTCGCTAATTGTCTTTTTTGAGGGGTCGAACTTTTTAGGTTTCTCATCGCCTTTTGACGAACAGGCTATTAAAAAAATAATAGATAGTGTTAACGAAAAATAACATACTTGCTTCATGATCACAAATTTAATCATTTGCTCGTGTAAGGATGAAATATTCAAAGAGTTTTATTAATTTTGAATTAAAATTTATGCTATGAAAACCACACTAATTCTTTGTTCAGTTATTTTAATTCTCACTTCTTGCGGTATGAAAGTGCCATATACTAATTTAATTAAAGAAGAATTTGGTTTAGATTCGGAAGAGAAAATGGCAAAAGTTCAGTTCTTTACTTCGGGAACTATCATATTGAATCAAGAATTGAAAGCTGATAATCAAGTTACTACTCAAAATGGAACGCTTGTTTCTAGTTCAAATAGTGAAAAAGAATCCATTATCATTCCAGCAAGTACGCGATGTATATTTGATCACTTCGGTGCTAAAGATGAAATATTTGTTCGTTTTGAAACGGGCGAAGGAAAAGTAATTAGTTTTATTTCTAAGTCTGATGCCTCAAAACGGTATTATTTTAATGTGGACTGGACGCAAAAAGGTGGGCCGAAAATTAATTATGGCGATAATGTATATAAAATTGATATGGTAAGAGGGAATCCCCGAAGTGCCATATTAATGGTTGCGAAAAAGAAACTTGATAGAGTTAAGCGAAAGGAACGCGTAGCAAGAGGCTTAAAAGTCTAAGTAACTTTAAAATGAAACAAATCATCAACTCTCTACTTCTAGTTGTAAGTTTGATTTGTTACACACAGGTGTATGGACAAGCAGGTTCTTTATGTCCCTCACTCCAAGCGGGTGTTAATCAGACTTTATCTTGCAATCAATCTTGTACTACCTTAGATGCATCCTTTATTGATCTTCGCGAAACTACTAGTTACAATGTTGAATCAATCCCTCACCCACCACCCATACTTTACAATGAACCCTTAGGAAATGCATTATCGGTTAATGCGGGAGATGTTTGGAGTTCTGCCATCAACTTACCTTTTAATTTTTGTTTTTATGGAGTGAATTACAATTCAATTTTAGTGGGTTCAAATGGCAACTTAAATTTTGATTTATCCAATGCCAGTGGGATTTCGCCCGGACAATTTTCAAGTAATTGCCCTTCTCCAGCCTTGGTTCCAGCAGGAAACATCTTCGGAGTTTACCATGATATCGCTCCTTCTGTTTGTGGCAATATTGCTTACTATTTTGTTGGAGCTGCACCTTGTCGTAAATTTATTGTCTCTTACGATTTTGTTTGTCATTTTTCTTGTGGAAATTTGACTAGTCGGCACATGATTGTGTTAAACGAAACTTCCAATAATATTGAAGTTTATGTGGCAAGTAAGCCAACTTGCTCGAATTGGAATAGTGGAAATGCAATCATTGGTATTCAAAATCCAACTGGAAATGTCGGCATTTCAGCACCAGGTAGGAATACTTCGCCTTCATGGAATGTAACATCACCAGAAGCATGGCGATTTAAACCAGCGGGTTTGCCCCAATATTCTTTCAATTGGTCGGTGAATGGTGCAGTTATCGGAACAAATGACACTCTTTTAGTATGCCCAAATGTCCCCACCAATTACGTTGCGAATATTAACTACACTCTTTGTAATGGAACGTTATTAAATTATGTAGATTCGGTACTAATTTCCCCTTCTCCTAGTGCTTTAAACGTTATAGAAATCGCCAATAATAGTTCAGTTTGTGGTCAAGCAACTGGTAGTTTAACTGTTCTTGGAATTGGCGGATCAGGAAATTATACGTATTCAATTGATGGGATTAATTTTTCTCCGATCAATTCCTTTCCTAATTTAGCAGCGGGTTCGTATACGATATTTGTTAATGATTCCAGTGGCTGTAGTGGATTGATTAATGCTGTCATTACTGATTCGCTTTCTTTTACTGCGAATTTAGTACCTACAGCCCCAAGTTGTGTGGGATTAGCAAATGGTGAAATAATCATTCAGGTACTAGGTAACACAGGTCCCTATTCCTATTCATTGAACAATGGAATGGCTCAATATTTCAGCGTATTCGACAGCCTCAGCCCTGGACCTTATTCAGTTACCATTACAGATCAAATGGGTTGCTATCTTACTTTGTCGACTTTCTTAGCAGCGCCAAACATGTTATTTCTTATCGAAGACACTTCATTTTCCTCGACGTGTTATGGCTCAAATGGAGGTTTGCAAGTAAGCGCATTTGGTGGTGCAGGTGGTTTTGTATATTCCTTAGATTCTTTGGCTGCGCCTCAAAGCAGTGGTTTGTTCATGAATTTAAGTGCTGGTTATTATCTGGTAAATGTGACCGATACTTTAGGATGTCTTTCACAAATAAATGTTTTAATCGATGCCAAACCACCCATTTACTTGACTTTTGATTCTGTGTTTAGTGTTAGTTGTTTCGGGATGTTAGACGGCAGGATCTATATCAGACGGCAATTTGGAGAAGGTCCTTTTTCTTATTCAATTAATGGAGGAACCCCTCAAGCATCCAATGATTTTTTTAATTTAATACCGGGTGATTATACCATCATAGGAACAGATGGTGATGGGTGTACCTATTTAATTGATACAACGGTCATTGAACCGGGTATTTTATATGCGAATGAAATGCCTGATATTGTTGCTTGTCAAGGCTATGAAACTATGCTGCAAGGAAGTGGATATGGTGGAACTAAACCCTATTCCTATTATTGGAGCAATGGAATCAATGGAAATGGGGTATTCGTGGTAGGAGATGATGACACTACTTTTTATTTAACTATTGTTGATTTATATGGCTGCACGGCAACAAGTTCGGTCTTTATCGATGTGATTCCTGAGCCTATCGCTTTGGCAATTCCTGACGTGATTTATGGATATGCGAATTTATTCGTCGCAGTAAACAATGAGAGTTTATATGCTAATCATTACACCTGGGACTTTGGAAATAATCACATTACAACTATAAATACCGCTAATTACGTCAATACCACTTATACAGATACCGGAACATTTACGATTACCCTAACAGCAACGAATGGCTATTGTGAAGATGTATGGCAAGGAAATATTACGGTTATTCATTTGGATTCAATAGAGGCGAATATTCCAAATATTTTTTCGCCCAATGGTGATGGCGATAATGACACTTATTTTTTTGAAATGAAAAATGTGGTGTCTATCGAAGGGGCAATTTATAATCGATGGGGAGTGAAAATAGCTGATTATAATGATTTGAATTATAGTTGGGATGGTAAAGTAGATGGAGTAGATGCCGTTGAAGGCGTGTATTATGTCCAATTTACTATGATAGGTATTGATTGGGATATTCGAAAGGATATCACTTATTTTCACTTAGTGAGGTAACTATGATCACTTGCCAAAAATTGGGTTAACATTATTTTGCGATACTGGGCTTAATTATTTTGGCATAAATCGAATAATGTGGATTATTATCGCTGGAAGCCCTGAAAGGGTGTGATAGCTAATCATTGGGCAAAGCCCTATGATTAGCAAGAATCACAATTAAAAGCCCTGAAAGGGTGTAATATTAATCCCAAACGTATCGTTCATCGTATGCAACGTCGTATTTTTTCAAAAAAACCTTGTATTCATCCTGAAATGTTTTTTTACTATGGTGTTCTTTTTGATTTGTAATATAATTTGTGACTATTTCTACTTCTCTAGGATTAACTGAAAAAGCTCCATAACCATCTTGCCAATAGAAATTTGTGTACGCTTCACCTTTTGTTTTTATCCATTTAGAAGAATGTGATTTCAGTTCCTCAAGCAATTTCATTAAGGTTATTTTTTTGGAAAGCATGCAAAGGATATGAATATGATCAGTATAACCACCTACTTTAATTACTTGGCATCCTAGTTTATTACAGATACCACCTAGATAACTATAAAGTTCATGTTCTTCTTTTTGATGAATTAAAGGTTGTCTGTATTTCGTGCTAAACACGATATGGATATAATTTTTTACTAGTGACTGTCCCATGTTATTTGTCTTTTCGGTATTCCACCCTTTCAGGGCTATATTAATGTTGGTTATTTTCAGTTTCCGATGGTCTTCGCCCATCGTTTATAGATGACACCCTTTCAGGGCTTAAATGAATGTTACAGAACGACATTATCTAAGGATAATTCTACTCACCACTTTAATAATTAAAAAAGTTTTATTGGTACCACACATTTAAATAATCACCCATAAATCGTAAAGGCAATAATTCACATTAGTTTACTTAATTTTACACTAACTTAAAATTTTATCTTCGCCATGAATAAAACATGCCTCTTTTTTTTATTTCTAGGATCTTTAGCTTATGCTCAAAAAAAAGTAAGTCCACCAGTTGATAAACCCTTATTCGATGCTTCTACTGTTTCTGCTTTATCATTTCGTTTGGTGGGTCCAGCCCTTACTTCTGGTCGTGTGGTTGATTTGGCAATTCATCCAACCAATAATGATCAATGGTACGTGGCAGCTGCGTGTGGTGGGGTATGGCAAACTAATAACCATGGAATAACCTTTTTACCCATTTTTGACGGTCAAGGATCATTTTCGATTGCTTGTGTTGAATTAGCTCCTTCCAATCCGAATACACTTTGGGTAGGCACAGGGGAAAATAATAACCAACGTTCAGTGGCTTATGGTGATGGTGTATATAAATCCTTGGATGGAGGGAAGTCATTTGTAAATATGGGATTGAAAAATTCGGAGCATATCGGTAATATTATTATTCATCCGAAAGATGAGAATATTCTTTGGGTAGCTGCTTATGGTCCCTTATGGAAGAGTGGGGGAGAAAGAGGGGTTTATAAGTCCATCGATGGTGGAAAAACATGGGAACGCACGTTGTTTGTTTCAGAAAACACCGGTATTTCGGAAATAGCGATCGATCCTACCAATCCATCAATCTTATATGCTGCCGCTCATCAACGTAGAAGACACGAGTGGACCTATATTGGTGGTGGTCCAGAGTCTACGCTTTATAAATCTACGGATGGTGGTTTAACTTGGCGCGAGATTAAATCAGGTTTACCTGCTGGAGATATGGGACGAATTGGATTGGCTGTATCTGAAAGCGATGCTAATTATGTCTATGCGATTATTGAAGGACGTTACGGGAAAGGAGGGGTTTATCGTTCTGTAAATAAAGGCGAGAGTTGGTCAAAACAAGGAGATTATAATACCAGTGGTAATTATTACCAAGAGATTTTTGTTGATCCGCTGGATAAAAACAAAGTTTTCGCAATGGATACGTACATGCACCATAGTGAAGATGGCGGAAAAACTTTCAAAGCAACAGGTGAAACCAATAAACATGTGGATAACCATTGCATTTGGATCGACCCTAAAAACACGAACCATTGGATTGCAGGATGTGATGGTGGCGTATATGAAACGTATACCCACGCTAAAGAATGGAAGTATTATGCCAATCTTCCCATCATTCAATTTTATAAGGTAACCACTGATAATGCGGCTCCTTTTTACAATATATTTGGCGGAACGCAGGATAATAATTCAATGGGTGGACCTTCTGCAACTAACAATGCAGCTGGGATTCTTAATTCAGATTGGTACATTACGAATGGTGGCGATGGATTTGAATCAGCAACAGACTGGTCAAATAATAATATTGTGTATGCGCAAGCGCAGCATGGTTGGCTGGTACGTTATGATAAAGCGTCGGGAGAAAAAGTGCCGATCCAGCCTATGCCAGGAAAAGGAGAGGAGGCGTATCGTTGGAATTGGGATGCTCCTTTAATTGTTTCTACTCACGATGCTTCGACTTTGTATTTTGCGGCAAATAAATTATTCAAGTCTACGAATAAGGGTGATGATTGGCAGGTGGTTTCACCTGATTTAAGTCAACAAATTGACCGAAATAAATTAGAAGTGATGGATCAAGTATGGACCATGGACGCGGTCATGAAAAATGCTTCTACTACTATTTATGGTAATATTATCGCGTTGGACGAGTCACCCAAAAAGAAAGGACTTTTGTATGTTGGTACGGATGATGGCTTAATTCAAGTGTCTGAAAATGATGGCGCTAATTGGACGAAATACAGTGTTTTTCCAGGAGTTCCAAGCAACACGCGTGTGAATATGCTTACAGCTTCATTGCACGATGAAAACAGCGTTTATGCGGCATTTAATTCTCAACGTCAGGGGGATTTTAAACCTTATTTGTACTTTTCAAGCGATAAAGGAAAAACGTGGACTTCTATTTCATCCAATTTACCGGAGCGGGGAAATGTTTATTGCATTAAACAGGATCATGTAGATCCTAATTTATTGTTTGTGGGAACTGAATTTGGTGCTTATTTTTCAAACGATAATGGGAAAATTTGGACAAAAATAAGTGGTTTGCCTATCACAGCGGTGTATGATTTAGATATTCAGAAAAGAGAAAATGACTTGGTAGCCGCCACATTCGGAAGAGGTTTTTATGTCTTGGATAATTATTCACCTTTACGTTTTTTAAGTAAGGAGAATTTAGATAAAAAAGCATTTTTGTTTCCAGTGAAAGATGCTTTGCAATATGTACCTGCTGATCCATTAGGGTTGGATGGAACGGGTTTTCAAGGTCACAATATGTGGGCAGCTAAAAATCCAACGTATGGAGCAGTATTCTCGCTATTTATTAAAGATGAATATAAAACCTTAAAAGATGTTCGCCAAGAAAAAGAAAAAGCCTTGGAAAAGGATAAGAAAGATGTTTTTTATCCTTCATTTGAAGAACTTAGGAAAGAGTCGTTGGACGAAGATGCAAAATTGATATGGATTATCTCAGATCAGTCCGGCAAGGAAATTCGTCGTATGTCGTCAAGTCCTTCAAAAGGAATTGTGCGAATGAATTGGAACCTTCGTTCTAATTCAACGAATTCGATCAATGCGGAGTCAAATGGATTTTTGGTTCCTCCAGGTACTTATTTTGTAAGCATATCGTCAATTCATAATGGAAGTGTTGAAGAATTAGTTGCCAAACAATCTTTTATCGTTAAAGGCTTAAATAATCAAACCTTAATGGCAAAAAATAGCAATGAATTAGTTGCTTTTAGAAATGAAGTTGCTGCGCTAAGTCAGCAATTAAGCAATGCCAGTAATTGGATGAGTGAAGCGAAAGAAGTATTAGAAAATATGGAAAGTTCACTAAAGAATTATCCGAATACTGAATTAGCATTGTTAAGTGAAACACGCGCCTTAACCTTACTTTATGATAATTGTGCCACTGCACTTTGGGGAGATAAAATTAAATCATCTCGTGAATTTGAGACCTTACCAAGTATTAACGATCGTTTAGGAATGGTGGAATACCAACTTTATGAAAATACGGCTGGCGTTTCTACTACCCATAAAGCGAATAAAGTGATAGTGGAGGAACAATTCACCGCGCTAAGTGCTTCACTAGCTGATATGAGCAAGCGCATTCAAGTGCTACAAGATAAATTAGCGCTTGTTCCGATTCCTTTTACTAAATCGTTAAGTCACTTCTGGAAATAGGCGTATTTTAATGTTAGCTCATGTTCTTTATTTACCGAAAAATTAAGAGGTAAACAATTGTCCAAATCGAAAAAAAGAAAAGGCCCAAATACACGCCGTTTAAATTTCTTTTAAAGCTTTTTTGAATAAAGATGATGTAGAAGAGCCACCCAATATAAACGATTAAAAAAACCAAAGGTATAATGAGTCTGCTCATGGGTTATATTTTAGATATCAGTAAATAAATACAGGTAAATCCTGTAAGTATTGATAGTAAGATATTAAAGATACATAATTCCCAGTGTCCCGCTTGAAATAATTGTACATTTTCAAAAGAGAATGTACTAAAGGTGCTAAATCCCCCACAAAACCCCACCAATAATAAGGGTTGCATCCAATCATTTTTTGGAATTTTTGTCAGCGTGAGGTAGATGAATCCGAATAAAAAACAAGCTAATAGGTTGGATATAAATGTCCCCCAAGGAAAGCCAAGTCCTTTAAAAACGATTAATTTGCCAATCGCAAAACGAAGAAGGCTACCTAATCCGCCACCAATAAATACCAATATCCAAGTCATTTTTGTATAGAAAATTTTAACAAGTTCTTTTTAATCACAGCATAAACTAACCTGCCAATTGTAAAACCAAAAATAGCACCAACGACCACATCGCTAGGATAATGCACGCCCAAGTATATTCTACTTAGACCTATTAGTAATCCCATGGATACTAAAAATGTAAAAAAACCTTTGTTTTTTAGGTAGAATAGGGGAGCGATTAGTCCAATAAATCCAAAGTAATTCGCGGCATGTGAAGAAATAAATCCGTATTGTCCTCCTAAATAAAGTTCGCCGGGTTTGAATTCATAGAAGTGCAATAAGGGACTAATTTCTAAATTGTGTGAGGGGCGATAACGCAGGAATACTTCTTTGAATAAATGGACCGAGAGTTGATCCGTAAGAATTATAGTACATATAATACTGATTGTAATTAACAAGAGGCCTTTCCAATTGTATTTCTTCCAAAGGAAGAAATAAGTAATTATGATAATTGGAACGAGGATTACTTTACCGGATAAAAACCACATCAAACTATCCGCCAATGGATTGTGAAATCCATTTATAAAGAGTAATATAGCAGTGTCAATATCTTTAAGAGATTCAATCATTGTCGAGATGCTTCCAAATCATATCTTTTAATTCAGTCAATCCTTTTTGGGCAACAGATGAAATAAATACATAGGGAATTTCGGGAAGATCAGATTTCATTTGTTCGATCATTTCATCGTCTAGCATATCACATTTTGTAATCGCTAAAACACGTTCTTTCTCCAATAATTCTGGGTTGAACATTTCTAGTTCTCTCAGTAAAATATTGAATTCATTAATAATATTGGGACTATCCGCCGGAATCATAAACAGCAGAAGCGAATTTCTTTCAATATGTCTTAAGAATTTCAATCCTAATCCTTTTCCAGTGTGCGCTCCTTCGATTATCCCTGGAATATCAGCCATAATAAAGGACCTAAAATCACGGTAGAAAACCATCCCAAGATTCGGACGTAAGGTAGTGAAGGCGTAATCGCCTATCTCAGGTTTTGCGGAAGAGATAACGGATAACAAGGTGCTTTTTCCAGCGTTTGGAAATCCTACTAATCCCACATCAGCCAATAATTTTAATTCCAATATTTTCCAACTAGCAATGCCTTCTTCGCCTGGCTGTGCGTACCTGGGAGTTTGATTGGTAGGCGATTTAAATTGATCATTTCCCAAGCCACCTCTTCCGGCACGTTGGATAATCATTTCTTCGCCATCTTCTTTAATTTCAAAGAGTATTTCACCTGTTTCTGCATCTTTCGCGATGGTTCCAAGTGGCACTTCAATATAGGCATCTTCACCTTGCGATCCGGTTTTTAAATTTCCTGCCCCATGCCCACCATGGCTCGCTTTGATGTGTTTTTTAAATTTGAGATGTAGTAAGGTCCACAATTGCTTATTTCCTTTAACAATTACATGTCCCCCTCGACCACCATCGCCACCATCTGGTCCACCTTTAGGAATGTATTTCTCCCTTCTGAAGTGAGTTGATCCACCACCGCCAGTTCCTGATGTGCAATGAATTTTTACGTAATCTACAAAATTGTCTGATGCCATTGTTAGGCTTGTATGTTTTCCAAAGCGGTGAAAATTCGTTGAGTAATCTCATCGATAGATCCTGTTCCTTGAATTGAAGTGAATTTATTTTGACCTTGATAATATGTTTTTACTGGAGCTGTATCCTTATTGTAAACGGCTATTCTGTTTTCAATTATGGCAGGATCGGCATCGTCTGCTCTCCCACTTTGTTCAGCTCTTGCTAATAAGCGTTTTTTTAGTTCTTCTTCTTCCACTTCTAAGGCCAACATGATAGAAATTTCAGTTTCTAAACTTGTTAATAGTTCGTCCAGTGCTATAGCTTGTGCATTCGTTCTTGGAAAACCATCAAAAATAAATCCGATCGGTGAGGAATGTTTTAGCACTTCTGCTTTTAACATTTCAATGGTAACTTCATCCGGCACTAATTGACCTTTATCCATATAGGTTCTGGCGAGTTCTCCTAAGGAAGTTTCGTTTTTAAGATTCGCTCTAAAAATATCTCCTGTGGAGAGATGTATTAGCTTAAATTTCTCAATTAAACGTTCCGATTGCGTGCCTTTACCTGCACCTGGAGGGCCAAATAAAACAATATTTAACATCTAGTTAGTTGATTTTAATTCGTACAATGATTCTAAGTTTCTTCCCAATTGATCGTAATCTAATCCATATCCAACCACAAATTTATTTGGAATTTCGAATCCAACGTATGCTGGAACGTTGTTGCCTTTGAATGCGCTTGGTTTGTATAAAAATGTGCACACCGATATAGAGGCTGGATTTGAAGCGCTCAATAAGGTAATTACTTTATCTATAGTAATTCCTGTGTCGACAATGTCTTCCACAACAATTATGTGTTTATCTGTTATCGTTGTCGCTAAGCCTATTAATTCATCTACTCGACCGGTCGTTGTAGTACCTGAATACGAACTGACTTTTATGAAGGAAATTTCAACTTGTTTGTTGATATTCTTCATTAAATCACTCGTAAACATAAACGAACCATTTAATATGGATAGAAATAATATTTCTTTGCCTTCAAAATCAGTTTCAATTTTTTGGGCTAGCTCTTTCACTTTCGCTAAAATTTCATGCGAAGGAATATAAATCTGAAAATGTTTGTCGTGAAGTTGTATTTTGTTCATAAAATAGCAAAATCAAAAGTACTCATTTTTCATAACATAAGAAATGTTGATTTGAGATTTGAATTGATTTAGGTTGTTTATCTTTGCCGTATGTCTCAACAGAAAACACTAGAAAGTCTTCATGACGGTTCAGCATCAATTGGTGTGTTAGGTGGCGGCCAATTGGGAATGATGATGAATGAAGCAGCCAATGAAATAGGTATTCTTGTTCATTGTTTGGATCCAAATCCAGCTGCTCCTTGTGCAAAAATAGCCACAACATTTACGGTCGGAGATTTCAATAATTATGACGATGTATATCAATTTGGTAAAGATAAAAAGGTGCTCACTATTGAAATTGAAAATGTAAACATCGATGCATTGGAAGTATTGGAAAGGGAAGGGGTAAAGGTTTATCCTCAACCAGCTGTACTTAAAATAATTAAAGATAAAGGAGTTCAAAAGCAATTTTATGCTGATTTAAACATACCAACCGCTTCCTTTCAATTAATTGAGGGAAAAGCGGCGCTTATTGAGCGGAATCTGAGTTATCCTTTTGTGCAAAAACTTCGAGTGGGTGGTTACGATGGAAAAGGGGTTCAGGTAATCAGAAATAAGGAAGAATTAGCATTTGCGTTTGATGCACCGAGTGTTATTGAGTCCATGATTGATTTTGAAAAGGAAATTTCCATAATTGTGGCGCGAAATGTTTCAGGTCAATTAGCATTCTTCCCAGCTGTTGAATGTGAATTTAGTAAAGAAGCAAATTTGGTAGAATTTCAATTCTCACCTGCGAATATCGCTAAAGAAATTGAGCAAAAAGCAATAGAAATTGCTTCTTCTATTATACAATCATTGGAATTAGTTGGGATATTAGCGGTTGAATTTTTTCTAACGAAGCAGGGGGAGTTATTAGTCAATGAAATTGCACCACGAACTCATAATAGTGGTCATCATACGATCGAGTGTTGTGAGACGTCGCAATTTGAACAGCATCTTCGAGCTGTATTAAATTTCGAGCTTGGCTCCACACGATTGATTTGTCCGGCGGCAATGGTTAATTTATTGGGAGAGCCTTCATACACTGGTTTGGCCTATTTTGAAGGCTTAGCAGCTACCGAAGAAATTCCAGGTGTATTCGTTCATTTATATGGCAAAGAAAAAACTTCTCCGAATAGAAAGATGGGTCATGTAACTATACTAGGAAAATCGATGGAGGAGATAAAGGCAAAAGCTGCTCTCGTAAAAAGTGGATTGCGGTGTATTAGTAAATAACCGCTAAACGGCAATAATTTTTTGCTTACATAAATTTTAACTTCACTTTGTAAAGCGGCACAAAAAATCTCTCGTTTCAACATACTGTCTATATTTATTGCTTGCTTCTTGAAATCTTTTCTCTTTCCTGAGTGCATCACAAGCTGATTTCAACTTTTCTTGAATGTCAAAAAGTTGGATAGACACTTCTGTTTTATACTTGCTATCTATTGTATCGAATTCTAGTAATACATTTTTTATAGAAAGTTTTTCGTCATAATTTTTAATACTTCCTTCCAATTTATAAAAACGGGATTCTAAATTTGTTTTTACTTCTAAAAGTTGTGCATCGACCTCTTTTTGTTTATCTCGTGTTGTTGCAGCATCATCGTATAGCTGCTGTCGAATAAATAACTTTTTTTGAGCTTCGATTTCTAATAGCTCCACTTTTAATAAAAGAATTTTTAGATGGAGTTTATTCAAATCTAAATTTTTGTCTTCTTCAAAACGTTTTTTTTCTATGTCACTCATTTTTGTGATAAATTCTTCGATTGTTTTACTTGATTCATAACATCTTGGAGCAAAATCCAATACAAATTCTTTATCAAATTTTGTCATGGCAATTTCTTTAATTGCCATGTAATTTGGGTATTTTTCGTCTTTCATATCATTAATTGTTAGAACGTGCAACGTCTGCTGGAATTGGAATTGACATCCATTCGGCAAAGCAAACGTTAAAAAAATTGAAATAGTTCCCAGGAGCTAATTTCTCTATAATGTCAATTCGCCTCGTGCTTTTTGGAAGCGCAGGGAAAAGTAAACTGTAGCAAAAAATTTCCCCTTGATTTTTGAAATAATGCTTTACTGGTGCATAAGGGATGCCATAGGCTTTTATTAACTTATATTTCACTTCTGAATCAATAGGAGTAATATAACTATTTTCTTCTATTGTTACCCAACCTCCGTTTTCATACACCTTAGATGATCGGTAAATGAAATCAATCCGCGTATAATTTTCGGTGAGTTCAATACTTTTCACCCTGTGCTCGAGTTTGTGATCGGTCGCTGCTGGGTTGTACAATTTGATGGTTTTTGTTTCTGTTTCACGAACAACCTCTTGCAATTTTTCAATTTGTGTTTCCATAGTTCTTTTAAGTTTAATTTTCACAAAGATATAATGTCATTCCGTAAAATAATTCCGTTATGAAAATAAATGATTAATTTTATAAAAAAATATAAAAATGGGAATCAATAGAAATGCTTACCTAAGATACAAGGCGATTGACATGCGCTTAAGGAATCGTTATTGTTCAGCACCAGATATGGGAGACTTAATTGAAGCTTGTAGGGCGGCAATAGAATATCGCCCGTCCATCGAAACAATTCAAAAGGACATAAAATTGATGCGTGAGCAGCCACCAAAAGGGTTTGCAGCACCGATTAAGTTTTGCCGAAGAAAATTGGTGTATGAATATACAGATCCCAGTTATTCCTTCGACACGATAGGATTAAATGATGAAGATATTGAAGGGATTAAAAAAGCGCTAGAAGTAATAAACAGTATTGGAACATCAAGAGTGAGTCAGCAGTTTTCACATTCGATGGGAAAAGTACTTTCAGCCTATAATGAAGAATTTAACGACCCTTCAAAAAATCGAAAAATAATTCAAACAGATCAAATTCCTTTGTATAGAGGCATGGATCATTTCGATCTATTATTTAGAGCATGTAGCGAGGAAATTCCTGTATCTGTTATTCATTATTCCTATACAAAGATGCGCTTTAATGTAACGGTCATTCACCCTAGAACCCTAAAAGAGTTTGAGAACCGTTGGTATATAGTAGGATTTTCAGAAGATCATGAAAGCACGCGTATTTTTGGACTTGACCGTTTATATGATCCAGTTTTATTAAAGAAAGCATTTATTAAAGAGTTGGAAAACGAGGACTTGTTTTTGAAAGATGTATACGGCGTGTATCAATGTGAAAATCAAAAAAAACAGACCATACGAATTCAAGCGAATTCTATGGTGACTAATTATTTAATGGCATATCCGCTTCACCCAAGTCAAAAAGTGTTGAAAAGAACTGAATATGGAAATAGTGAAATTACCTATCAACTTATTCCTTCTTATGAATTGATTCGATTATTCCGCTCCTATGGAAACGATATAAAGGTAATTGAGCCTCAGTGGATGCAAAAAGAAATTAATCAATAAAAAAAAAAGATGGCAAAAAAATCAATATTTAAAAAATTAATCTGGCAAAAACCAGCATTTCAAAAAGGCAGAAAGAATCCATCAATTTTGAGAATTACCGTCCGTGAAAATGAAACACAGGTTGATTTAGGTTATTCTTCTTTTAATATTTATATTAAAGGTGGTTGGATACGCATTCACCCAGATACCTATTTAGAGGATATCGAAACAGGAATTCACTATAAAATGACTAGGGCTGATGGAATTCCAATCGCACCGACTCAACTTCATTTTAAGACCAAGACGGATTGGCAATATTTCTCATTGTTTTTTGAACCCTTGCCAAATAAAGATTTGATAATTCATTTTATAGAACCCAATACATTAGTCCCCTCAGACAATGGTGAAAATTTCGATTTTTATCATATAAAGTTGAATATAGAGGATGCCTTGGAAGAGTATTGAATCAAAATGGAGGATTGGCAGGGGAGGGGGCTTTAAATAAAAAATAATCAGTAATATTTAATTATAACATCACTACGTATTTATTATACGGAATGATAATATATATTTGTGGTATAATTTAAAACAACTACCATGAAAAATGAACTAAACGAAAAGCTCAACTGGGAAGTAGAGCAGCAAGAGTTGCGAATCGGAGACCGAAGAAATAAAAGTAAAATTGCTCTGCTACGTAGCGATAACGGGGAAATATTAAATGTTTGTTCGGATCGTTACCGACCTTTTTACAACCGTGATTTAATCCAATTAGTTGATAAAATTGAAATGAATTCATCCTTTAAATTGGAAGGATTCGAGGAATTTGGAAGGGGCAAACGTTTGCTTGCTTTTTTGAAAAATAGCCGTCCTGGGACATTAGGAAGGGAAGAAGTGGCAGATTATCTCATTATTGGAAATTCTCATAACTCATCAAGTTCGGTATTTGCTGGGATGAGTAATAACATGTTCCGTTGTGAAAATCAATTTACAAGTGATTTATATTCTTTAAGAGTAAAGCACCTTTCTAACTTGAATGCCGCTGCAATAGACCCACAAATCATATTAAATACCTATCGTGAAAATCGCGAACGCTTGGATCAACAAGTTCAAGAAATGATGCTTGCTCGCCTCGATATGGATGATATGATGCGCATTGTTGATCGATTAGTGGATGAAGTGGAAGCAAGAGAATTGAACGACGATTTAAATTCTAAGTCATCCAATCGCAGACATGAAATGAAAGATTGTGTCCGTCGTGAAATGGCATACTTTGGTCAAAATGTTTGGGGATTTTACAACGGTATTACATATTACACTTCTAATATTTTAAAAGGAAGAAGTGGTTTTGGGATAACCAACGGCTTGGGTGAACGCTTAAATCGTTTGGCATGGGAATACTGTCAAAGGTGCGTGAATCGAAACAATAGAAGGTATGAATAAGCTTAAAACGCTTTTTTATCCAAATCCAACCATTCTAAAGTTGAATTGTGAAAGATATTGGCTTTATCACTTGCACTTAAGTCACTTTCTTCTATGAATTTACCTATTTCAAGGTCTCCTAATGGAAAAGGATAATCGCTGCCTAAGCAAACTCTATTTGAGCCTTGTAATTTTAATATATATTTTAAAGCGTCGAGATCATGCGTTATTGAATCCACCCAAAATTTACCGAGGTATTCTCTTGGATTAATGGGATTATCAATGGCTACTAAATCAGGGCGACAGTTATATCCATGTTCGATTCTACCAATTGTCGGAAGAAAGGATCCACCTGCATGGGAAAAGCAAATTCGAAGATTGGGTAAACGTTCCAATACGCCTCCAAAAATAAGCGAACATGCTGCTCTTGAAGTTTCTGCTGGCATTCCCACTAACCAGGGCAACCAGTATTTTTTCATGCTATCAAATCCCATCATTTGCCAAGGATGCACCATTATGGCTAAACCAAGACGTTCACACGCTTCAAAAATTGGGAAAAACTTCTCTTCGCTGAGGTTTTCATCGTTGATGTTGGAGCCAATTTGAATGCCCACCAGACCAATCGATTTTATTCGTTCTAATTCTTTAATTGCCTCTTCTGTATCTTGCATCGGTATCGTACCAAGGCCAATATAGTTTTTCGGATAGCGCTGCACTAATTCAGCAATATGATCATTTAAAAATTGAGAAAGGGAGACGCAATCTGCTGTTTTTGCCCAATAGGAAAACATAACTGGGATGGTACAAACAACTTGTACTTTTGTAGCGTAGTTTTCGTAATCTGTAATTCTGATGTTCTCGTCCCAACAATTTTCTTGAATGTTTCGGAAAAATTGACCGCCTTGCATCATATCTGCAGTTCCATCTTCTAGGTGCTCCAAATGAATGAATTTCCCATACCCAAATTTTTCTGTCCAATTAGGCATCACTTTGGGAAGGATGTGGGTGTGCATGTCAATTTTTAGCATGGTAATGTATATTTCATTATGTAATCGTCCATTATAAATCCTTCTCCAATGTCAATGACTTCTTCGCGATCGATTTCAAAGTTAATTCTTTCATAAAATGTAACGGCAGGATTCTTACGGTTAACATTTAATACTATTTCGCCCATTTTGGAGTCGTTGGCTAGTTGCTTGGCGCGTTCAACTAATGCCTTCCCAATTCCTTGTTTGGATGAATTAGTATCCACGTATAATTTGTGTATTTTCATTTGGCCTTGAGAAGGATGATTATTTTCAAAGGTAATGAATCCTAGTAGGCGGTCTTTTTCAAAATAACCATAAAATTGATGTCCTGCATCGAAATCTTTTTCTAATCGATTGGTTGCATACATAAAGTTTAACATGTAGTTAATTTGACCTTCCGAGATGATCGATTTATACGATATTGGCCAAATTAAGTAAGCAAGATCCTTAACGAGTGAAAGTGCTGTTCTATTAATTTTAGAAATAGGATGTTGCAAAATCTATTAATTTTTGATGAACAGATCTTGCTCTATTCTTGAATTAACTAAAAGTCTAATCCAGTATTTACCAGGCGCTAGGTCACTTACTTGAATCTTTCCATCACTAATTCTTTTCGTAATAACAATGCCGTTTTCCGTAATTACCTCACAGCTTGATGGCAATTCATCCACTATGGTAAAATACAATTCTTTTTGCACTGGATTTGGATACACTGACCAGGATAAATCACCTGTAATTTTTCCAGTACCTAGAATGGAAAGTGCCATTTTTACGGCTTGATATCCATTTATTTTTCCAGCTCCCCAAATTGGACTTCCTCCGGCTGGAATTACACCTGTGAAATTATCTGATCTAGCTGTTTCCATGATAATTTGCTTCACTTGACTAGCCGATAGATAAGGATTTGCTTCTAAAATTAAAGCGGCAACTCCTGCTACCATAGGCGAGGACATGGAGGTGCCAGAAAATTTGGCAAAATGATAGGTAGTGTTGTTAAATGTTACATTAGCAAAAGAGGTATAAGGAGAATCGGTAAAAGAAGAAATTGCGGAAACGATAGCTACACCAGGTGCTGCAATATCAGGTTTCATAACGCCATCGTAACGGGGCCCACGACTTGAAAAGGAAGCAATTCCTCCACCAACATAATTCCCGCCGCTTGTTTGATAACTAGTCGCATAGGCAGCTACACTTATAACATCATCGGAACAAGATGGCTCACTAATTCCATTGTTTGCATCTCCTGAAATTGTACCACTTCCACCAGTTAAGAATCCCATTCCCCAATTGCCCACGTCGTTGGATAATTCGGTAACATTCCAATAATGAACAGTGCCTGAATCGGCTTGCGATTTTAGTAAGATCCTCAAGCTTGTATTGGTGTTTTTAACGCGTAATCGCATTTGCGGTTTGCCATTCAATGGATGAGAAGCATCAGCGGAGATATTATATCTAATTGTGTCATTTCCAGTAACCAAAAAGGTATCGATGTAGTTGTTTGTATTTAAGGTACTATAAAACGGACTTTCAATCAAGGTTGAGTTGGATGAGTTTGTCACAATGATGCCATTAGAGAAATGGTGATTTGGTTCTCCCCACGCATGGATACTTTGCCCCCACATATTTGGGTTGGAAGCGTAGGGATAGAATTCAACTCTCGACTTCATTAGGTCATTATTGAATACTTTCTTGATGTGGAAATTTACGTTTCCATTGTTTCCGCCTGAATTTGAAAAAACAACCCCTAGCGCTGAATAAGCGGAAATTGCTTGACTTAATAATGAGTTACCATCCAAGGTTCCGAAGTGATATAAACCCCAACTCATATTAATAACCAATCTTTTTCCATCTGCTTGTGCTTTTTGATACATCCATTCCCAAGCATCCAGCACCGCCGATTCATCTACAAGGAAAGTTACAAAAAGAAAATTAGCCTCGTAAGCAACGCCTCGGTAGTTTGTTCCTCCGCCACTTCCACCTGCAATTGACGCGACATGGGTACCATGAGTAGAATGACTATAAATATTGGCCGTATCGGTTTGAGCCGCCAATAAAGATCCGATTGTATTGTACTCAGTTCCGTAGGAAAAACCTTGTGGGGCAGGGCCACTTGTTTTGAATTGGTCCCAAGCAGCAATAATTCGTGTTTGATTGAGCGCTGTGTCATAGAAAACAGGAGAAGTATAATCAAATCCCCAATCTGTTACTCCGATATAAACATTTTTTCCTGTATACCCTTGGGGTAAATTAATGCCGGCATGAACGCTATCGACATGCATATCGTTAATTGCTTTGTCTAATTGATGATTAATTCTAGCGGCAATTTTTAGGTGATCGATTCCTTTAATATCTTGGATTGAAGCAAGGTCATCTAGTTTTATTTTTAAGCTCACCACTGATGCAATTGGAGAGCCAACGATCATTCCGTGATTCTGAAAATAAGACTTGTCGAATTCGTTGTTTATTTTCCCGATGAATGATAAATACCAATTATTATTGATTTTATTAATGGGGAAATAGTTTACTATTTCGGTTGACTTCGATTCGCTGATTTTTAAACGTTCACTAGTAATTAACTTAATATCAGTCCGGTCACTAGCACTTAAACGTAGTTGAGCAAAAGATGTGGAATAACCAACAATAAAAAGCACTATAAGTGGAATCAATAATTTCATATCTTCCAAAAATAAGTAATTAATCGATTGGAAAGTAAGACTTTTGAATTAGAAGACTATTTTTTTTTAACAATAAATACTTCAAAACTCGATAACGAACTATATGATTTCAAATAAATCCTCTGTTGATTTCCGAACTTTTGCCAATCTTGCCAGATTATCTTCGGAGCTTCTATATCCAACAGCTAAGAGAAGCACACTTTGTAAATTTTTTGATGTTAAATCAAGTGCTTCATCAAAGGATTTTTTGTTAAATCCCTCCATTGGAGTAGCATCAATTCTAAGGTTAGCGCAGGTATGCATGATGTGACCTAAAGAAATATAGGCTTGTTTTGCGGTCCATTCGCATAGTTCTTCCGCACTAAGTTTTGCGAAGGAAGCGTCCATATTTTGACCAAATTTACTGAGGTCTTCCAATGGTATATTTCTTGTTTCACTCATTAAGGAAAGATGCTCACCAACCATATTTGGACTTATGTTACGATAGGAGCAAATAACAATTAAGTGAGATGCAGCTGTTATTTGCGGTTGGTTGTAAGCTAGAGGAAGGAGTTTCTCTCGCATACTTTCATCATTAACAACTATATATTTTACGGGTTGTAGACCATACGAACTCGGGACAAGTCGCAGTGATTCGCAAATAGTTTCAAAATCTTCCGTTGATATTTTCTTTTCTGGATTGAACTTTTTTGTCGCATAGCGCCAATTCAAATCGTCAATAATTTTATTATTCATATTCTAAAATATCATGGGCACCTCCACAAGAAGGAGGCGGCCTGGTTGTATATTAATAATATTTATTGTTTCGCATTCTGAAATACCCAGGGCATCTCTTTTGTTTAGTGTATGTTCACCAATTTGATGTTGGCCTTCTATCGCCATAATATAAACGCCATTTGTTGGTATATGAAGCGCGTAATTTATGGTATGTTGGTGCGATAGATCAACTATTGAAATCCATGCATCTTGATGAATCCAAGTGCCGGTATCTTCCTTGTGGGGTGATACAAGTTGCAGTATGGCATCCTTCGCATCTGCTATATCGTAGTTGATCTGGTCGTAACGTGGCTCAACATTTTGTTTATTAGGAAAAATCCAAAGCTGAAAAAGATTAATTTTTTCGTTGGCACTGGCGTTTATTTCACTGTGATAAATACCTTTTCCAGCACTCATTACTTGTACTTCACCTGAATGGATCACTTCAGAGTGCCCCATGCTATCTTGGTGACGTAAAGCTCCTTCCAATGGAATGGTAATGATTTCCATGTTTTCGTGGGGATGTTCCCCAAATCCATTTCCACCTAAAACGATATCATCATTTAGAACTCGCAAGGCTCCAAAATTCATTTTTTCGCGGTTTTGCCAAGAAGCAAAACTGAAGGAGTGCTTTGCTATTAACCAGCCGTGATTGGCATGCCCCCTTAAGTTTTCTGGATGAAATACAGTTTTCATAGTCATAAAACACAAAATTACTTAGAATGTTTATAATCAAGGATGGAATTTGAGTTATTCTTTAAGGCTTTGTCCTCCATCCCGGCGGAAAAAATCGGACCTTATTTCTTTGTCCTTTTGTCTTGATACAAAAGAACGAAAAAATCAATTCTCGATTGAAGACGTTCGGCTAAAATTTCTCATCGATCGATACACGAAAAGAGTGATAAGCTTTGCTTATCAAACGTCAAGCGCTTTTCGGTATCGCTAACGCCTCGAAATTTTCTTCTTCCTCTCTTTTGCCAATCGAGACGAAGAAAAAAACGAAAATCAATTATTTTTTAATTCAATATGGATTGTTAATAGTTTTTCGAGATCGTTTCGCTTTGTCCCAAAATAAATAACGAAATTCGTTTTATGGTATTAAGTAGATTTTGGTTAGCGATTTTTATTTCATCAATTGCATTTGTGCTAATTGGTTTATTCACTTCAAATAATTATTCCATTGATTATATCTTGAACGGTGAAAAAACAGATCCTGTTTTGGTTGGGGAGAAATACCTCAATCAACTACCAAAATATATACGAGATAGTATTCAAAGGGCACCTGATCAAACAATGGTTGTTAATATTAATACCGCTGACGCTGATACCGTTTATTGCTTAAAAAACAAGTCTGTCCAAGTATATTCAGGACTTCAAAAATCCGATGGACTATTGCCAACATGTAAGAATACCTTGGTAGATATCATTTTGCCATTGGTCGCCTATTTGGCATTTTTCTGTGGCATCATGCAGTTGTTAATTGATTCTGGGGCCTCTGAAAAATTAGCGAAAAAATTAAGTCCTTTGTTCGTGATTGTATTTCCAACCATACCAAAAAATCACGAGTCAATTTCATACATGACACTTAATTTTGCGGCAAATTTCTTAGGTTTGGATTCGGCAGCCACTCCTTTTGGTCTAAAAGCGATGCAAAGTTTACAGGAACTAAATCCGGATAAAGATCGGGCAAGTGATGCCCAGATTATGTTCATGTGTCTCCACGCTGCTGGTTTAACATTAATTCCAACCTCTATCATTGGTTATCGCGCTGCAGCAAATGCTTCGAATCCGGCAGATGTTATGTTGCCATGCATTATTACTTCCTTGATCGGAACGATTGCTGCCTTTCTAATTGTTGGAATTCGTCAGCGGGTAAATTTTAAAAGTGCCGCCTTGATCGTTGGATTAATGGGGCTTATTTCTGGTGTTATTGGTCTTTTGTTCTATATTAATCAAATGGATTTAATTTCTAAGAATTATTTTACCGGTAATCTTTCTGGCATCATGTTATTAGGAATTATTGGTGTCACATTGATTTTTTCATTGATAAAGGAAAAAGAATTTAAATTGAAAAGCACGACTGTTTTTGACTCTTTTGTTTCGGGTGCTCATAATGGCTTGAAGACGGGTGTTGTTATCTTTCCTTACGTTCTTGGAATGTTGGTGGCCATTTCATTGTTCAGAAATAGCGGGCTTTTTGAAATTATCAGCAATGGTATTACCTATTTATTTTCATTGATGGGTGTTGCCAATGAGGTTACTTCCTCGTTACCTGTTGCTATGTTACGACCTTTTAGTTCAGGTGGCTCCCGAGGCTTTATGATTGATGCGATGCATAATTTTGGTCCAGATTCATTCACTGGAAGATTGAGTTGTATTTTTCAGTGTAGTGCAGAAACAACCTTTTACGTGATTGCGGTTTATTTTGGCGCCATCAATGTGAAAAACACACGTTATACCTTAGGCACAATGCTCTTAGTCGATTTAGTATGTGTTATTGCCGCAATTTTTGTAGCCACATGGTTTTTTTAATGGAAGCGTATGTTTAGTTTTTTTAAACGAAAGAAAGAAACTCCCAAGCCTTCAAAACCGATGGAATTGAAGCCAATTCAATATGATCCCAAAGTAATTTTAGCGTGGGCAAAAGCGATTGAAGGAGATAGAGTCATTCAATTGGGTCTAAAAGAAAATGGGTATCCTGAGTTGTTTCACGCCACTGAGGCTATTTTTCTTAATCAAGATTCTAGGGATTGGCTAATAGCGAATGGTTACGGACAACTGATGGCGATGGTGAATGCTGCTGAAGGTTTAACGGATGCTTGTGAATGGTTAGCCATTCATAAATTTGAATTATTGTTTCATATCGCTAGGGCAGTAGACCATTACCCAGAAAGTTGGGATTGGCTTAAAAAATTTGCAACACCTGATTTATTCATGTTGGCAAAAAGCATTCAGTTTATCAAGGATAAAATCGAAGAAAATCACGGCGATATTCACTCCATGGGCAAGGATTTATAAGCTATAAAAAAAGCCCGCCGAAGCGAGCTTTTAAGAAATTTGTAACTAATTATATTTTCGTCACCTTTCCAGTTAATTGTTGTCCTGAAACAGTGGTTACTGTATAAAAGTAGATTCCATTAGGTAAAGTAGAGATATTAATGCTGCTCTCCGTAGTGGAGGTTGCAAATTTACCATCCATTCCTACTAATACGACAGAACTAATGGCTTCACTCGCTTCAAAATTCACGATGTCTGAACTTGGATTCGGGTAAACATTGATTTCCGCATTCAACTCTGTAATTGAGTTTACTGCACCAATAGAGATATTATCTAACCAAAATTGATTATTAGGTAAACCTGTTCCAGCTCCAAATAAATAAGCCGCAGAGGTAGATGCAATGATGATAAGTCTATTCGCTGTACCAGCACCAAATTGCTGAAAAGGCAGGGAAACTGAAGTCCAAGTATTGGAAGTTCCAGCGTAATAACCCAAGGCTTGAAACATAACCACATCGTCCATGTTGCCGGCTCCCATGGTATCAGAGAATTGTGCAACTATCACACACGTGTCACCCATAACTGCTGTATGTTTTTCAGCAAACATTAACGGTTGAGAACCTGCATTGGGAAAAGCTCCATTCATCACTTGTTGTAACAGACCTGGAATGGTATCCGATGGCGACTGAATAGCAGCGGCTACCATAGGATCAACTATAGATCTTAATTTAGCAGACTGCAAACCTGCAAAAGGCGAAGCAGTTTCCATGGTGTAAAGGCCTTGACCCCATCCAGGGCTATCGGTGGCAATTCCAGGAAGTAATTCCGTCGCTGTTGCTTCGAAGTTACCATTCACAACATTTTGGGCACTCGCAGAAGCGATAAGTCCCAAGAATCCAAAAGCAAGTAAAATTTTTTTCATAGTTTTTTGATTTAAGTTTGAGTAAATGTAGTAATTAATTGTGGATCTGTTACTTAGTTGGATTTTTCATCATTTACCATGAACTAAGGTATAATTCAAAAAAAAAATAAGGGTGTAAAATTAGTTACACCCTTATTTTCATTATTATTAATTACCTCGATTATTGATAGACAAGGTCTATGCAAGGGATAGCGGCATCAATTAGTACACTGGAGCTGCCGTAGAATCTTGAACTGGTAATTTTAAGACTACCTTGCATAATAGGAAATTGCATTTGTTGAAATTGAGGTTTATGAATTATTCTGCCAATAATATCATTGTACAACGTGTAATTTGTTTGAATTCTTTTCACGGTGTAGGTGTGGTTTGGAATTAACGACAAAGGTGGGATACTGGCATAGCTCGTAGCAGTAGCACTAAATATATGGCTTCCACTGTAAACAATTGTATTAGCAATACTATCCCAAATTTCAAATAAATAGGGTGTTTGGCTTAGTGCTGGCTGGCTTTGGTAACCAATTGAACAGATTGTTTTCGGAACACTTACTTCAAACGAATACGAATGAACTTCGCTATCGTAAATGTGATGATCAATGCACTGCTGATTTTGTGCAGTAACACTATATAAACTAACAAAATCGGGATTAGAGGTGTTACAAGGACTTGGAGATGGAGCGTCCGCATCTTTTTTGCAACTAGCAACAAGAAAACCAATCGCACAAATCATGACAATCATTTTTTTAACATTCATAATTATAAATTAGGGGGTTAGTAGTTGCACAAACGCTCTACTATTTTTTTTGTTGTTTGAGTGGGGATAACTTCTCTCTTCCGTTCCGTTTCTCTCGACTCTGCTCGATTCACTTAAAGGGCATCGAGTGGATTCGAGGTGCGCTCGATAAGCTTTATTCAAGCTAGCCGAGTGTTCTGTCCAAGGGGAAGAATGTCCGCCTAGTTGGACGAGGCTAGCTGTGCCGGGTATAAATGTCAAAAAAATAGATTATATTAATAATGTAAATACAAAGTTGTACTTTGGATTTGTAATGTAAATACAAAGTTATAGTTTGGATTATATTTAAAATTTTTATAGTTTTGTATAAATATTAGGCAATGGATTTAATAAGAAAGCAAGTTTTTATAGATAATGATGGACAGAGTATATTTTTCTGGGGTGCTCGTCAAACAGGGAAAAGTCATTTACTTAAAATACTCTTTCCTGAGGCATTAGTATTCGATTTATTACTTTCAGATGTATATAAACGATTGATTACAAATCCTGAATACATTCGAGAAACAATTTTAGCTCAAGAAAAAAAACTTGTAATCATTGATGAAATTCAGCGCATTCCAATTTTATTAAACGAAGTTCATTGGCTAATAGAGAATCATGCTATCCAGTTTGTATTAAGCGGTTCAAGTCCTCGAAAAATTATTCGTTCAGGAGAAAATTTATTGGGTGGAAGAGCATTAAAATATTCATTATATCCACTATGCTACAAAGAAATTCCAAATTTTGACTTGAACAGAGCACTAAATAATGGATTGCTTCCAAGACATTATTTATCAAAAAATCCAAAACGATTAATTACTTCTTATATAGGTAATTATCTACAAGATGAAATTGTCGCTGAAGCTAAGATTAGAAACGTTGGTGTATTTTCAAAATTTTTACACGCCGCTGCATTTAGTCAGGGTGAAATGGTAAATTATACAACTATTGCCGCAGATTGTGGTGTTTCTGCAATTACCATAAAAGAATATTTTCAAATATTGGAAGACACCTTGTTGGGGTATTTTATCCCCGTTTATCAACGAAAGCCAAAACGACGTGTAGTGAAGACGCCTAAATTTTACTTTTTTGATGTTGGCGTTGCAAATAATTTACTACATAGAGGAAGAATAGAAAAAGGAAGTGAATTATTTGGTCATGCTTTTGAGTCCTTTATTTTTCAAGAGCTAATCGCTCACAAGCACTATTCAGGTTTAGAATACTTGATTTCGTATTGGAGAACAGCGACACAAATTGAAGTGGATTTTATCTTAGGATACAATGAAGTAGCTATAGAAATAAAATCATCCGACAATATTACATCAAAACACCTATCAGGATTAAAAGCTTTCAAAGAAGAATATGAAGTAAAAAAAGCGATTGTAGTGTGCACAGAACCCTTGCCAAGAATAGTAGATACAATTCTGATACTTCCCTGGAAAGATTTTTTAGAAAAATTGTGGGCTGGTCAGATTATTTAAAAACAAAAGTGGCTTAGCTCTTACGTTTATTTTTAAAAGCGGAGTCTAGAGGACCGGAATCGATTTACTAACCAAGCTGCGAAAAAAGCTTATCGAGCTGAGCCCACTCCATAAACTTAATGTAACCAATCCTACAGACCCAATGTAAATGTGATTAAATTAACCCTTAAAAATCAGCAACTTTTTACAACGATTACTTAATAATCATCACATCTACTCGGCGGTTATCTTTTCGTCCTAGCGGTGTGTCATTGGAGGTTTTTGGTTGGGTTTCACCAAAATGTTTGATGATAATTCGATCAGTATTTATTCCGTTCATTATCAAGAAGTCTTTAACGGCATTTACCCGATTTTTAGAAAGGCCAACATTGTATGATTCAGCACCTGTGGCATCGGTATGTCCTTCTAATGAAAGCTTGAATGTTGGGTTGGCTTGGAGTAAATTTACCATGCTCTCCAATTCGCCAAAGCTTTCTTTTTTCACTAACGATTTATCAAATTCAAATAAAATGGTCTTCGATACGGAACCTGATATTACTTCTGTTTCAGGAACAGTTTTAGTTAAAGAATTATCAATGATGAGCGTATCAATTTTGTATTCTGTTTTGGTAATAAATACGGTGTCAACGCTATGAATTTCACGATAGATGGTATCTATTTTAATTTTGGATATTTTGGGTGTTTTTTCGGGACGACAAAGCGTTATTTTTAGTATCAATTCATGGGATCCTGAACTGTAAGATGCCATATTCGCCATGGGTGCTTCGTACGCATAACCGAACATGTACCTGTCTTTTAATGTAATTCCAATTCTTCCAATCAAGCCAACTTGCGTGCGATAGCCAACGCCTACATTCAGAAACTTATTGTAAGTAGCGCTTGCGTTAATGTCTGCTTGGAGCACGTGATTAATTCCTTTTAAAAATACGGATGGTTTAAGATCCCATTTATTAGTAAGAATGATGTTATAAGCGGCATAGCCGGTAAAGTGTCTTCGTAATCCATAACCTGTGGTATTCGAATAGCCAAAATTTGATGAGGTATGTAAAACTTGTTTGGTTGAGGCAGCCAATTCTATATTTTCAAATGTATATAGTATTCCAAGATCTGTATTAACTGCACCAGCAGATTGATTTCCACCATTAACGATGGGATCTAAGGGATCAAAAACGATGGCAGTAGATGGATTTAATCGGTATTGATTGTAGCCAATGGATAATCCAGCTCTAAATCTATGCTCTCCAAACTTCATTCCGTATGACAGTGAACCAAGGCCAGAGAATTGCTGCAACATGCCAATTTTGTCTATCAACAGTTGCCCACCGATTCCAAAGCGTTGTCCTAAAGAAGTGGATAGGTTAATCATACTTGTGGCCGGTGCACCATCAACTTTTACCCATTGATTTAAATGGGATACAGCAATTTGTGTACAATTATTGAGTCCAGCATAGGCAGGATTGACAGCGTACATGTTGTAGCCATACAAGGTGGTTTGTGGCATTTGTTGTGCATAAGTAACCGCCGAAATACTTACCAAAAATAACAAGGTTAATTTTTTCATGATTGCTTATTTTTTTAACCGTAATAGATTAATAGATCCTGAATATTTTTTGTCTTGACAATTTATGGAATAGAAGTAGACGCCATCAGGTAATGCATCGCCTTCTTTTGTCCCGTCCCATTCGTTATGGTAATCCGTTGTTTCATAAACGGGCTGTCCCCATCGATTGTAGATGGTAACCGTGCAACCCATAATCAGGTTTGGATTTTTAATTTGCCAGGTATCATTTTGACCATCACCGTTTGGTGTTAGTAAATTGCTGATTTCAAAATCTCCTGCACAAGTAATAATGGATAATTCCAAGGTAAGAATGGAATCACACCCATTTGCATCACTTAGGGTATCATGATAAATTCCACTTTGATTGAGTTGCTGTCCTGCAAAATCATAGAAGCCATCCTCGCAGATGTTTTCAGCTATGTAATTTACGGGTGCAGCGTCAATTAGTAAGGCAAGAATGACTAGGGAGTCACAACCTGTTGCGGTTGTTAATGTATCGGTATATAAACCATCTTGAGTCAAGATAGTACCGTTCAAATTATAAGTACTTCCTGCACAAATATGAATGGTTTGTTGGCTCGTAATTATTGGGTTAAAGAAAATACCTGTGGTGATGATGCTATCGCAACCTGTTGCGGTAAGTACAGTGTCCACATAGATTCCGGCAGAAGAATACGTATTTCCATTAACTGTGTAAGATCCTCCAACGCACAAATTAATTTGTTGATTTACTGGAATGATAGCTGGATAGAGTGATAAGTTGGTGATAATTATACTATCGCAACCGAGTGGAGTAATAAGGCTATCGATGTAAACTCCCGGTGTTGTTTGTAGTTGTCCTGCCAATAGTGCGCTGGTTCCTGCACAAATAGCAAGTGAGGCATTATTGATGGATGGTGTACATGGATTGAAACATCCGCTTGCATCAAAGGTGTAGTTTTGGGTACAAGCACCATCATCAATTACCACGGAATATATGCCTGCAATTCCTGCGGTGTAGTTTATAACTTGATTTGGGTTTACATTGCCAGCTTGTGCCACATTTCCAAGTGGATTAGTAATGGTGTAGGAATACGCTTGATTATTCATGTAGCCTGCCATTCCTCCTGAAGCGGAAAAGGAAACGGTACAGTTGGCATTGTTATAATTAAAATTAGCGGTTAAACTTTGTAGAAAGACCACCGGTATACCTGTTTCAACTGTGGCAGTTTGACAATCAAACAAGCCCCAATTTGAGCTGATATCTCCAGCCGGGGATAAATAATAAATGGTATTGAAGAGTGGATTTCCAAATGATCCTGAGCCGTTCCCATTGTTGGTAATGAACCCATTGTTGCCCTGTAAGGAATCAATGTAAGTAAATCCGGAGTTTTGTATCGGATTTGGTAAGGGTTGTGTTTGATGTAAGACATAACCGGGTGTCAAACAACCCGGAAGAGATGCCGTCGAAACACCAATTCCATTGAGCATAATGCCGGGGGTAAGATCGTCCCCAAAACAAACAAATGCGGTATCTCCCGTGGTAATATCGACATAATCTCCATTAGAAAGATTGGCTAAAATATCCCCCGCATCGCTTTCAAGTTCCTGAATGTATTCAATAATATATTGGCCTTCATCTCCTGGTGAACCACCATCTATTTGAATGGCATAAATTTTCCCGGAATCCAAACAGCAAATTGATTCTTGATGGCCATTGTAATTGGCAGAACCTGAAATCAACGGGGTTATTGGTGGCGTGTAGCGTGTTCCGTTTACCGTATAAGTGGCTGGTTGAAGTCCTCCGTAACAATCTACTCCATTCAGTAATTCAAATACATTGAAACGCAATAAATTCATTCCAATATACGCGCGAATGCTTAATTCAACTGCCCCTGATGGCGGTCCAACGAAATAATGCCATACCGTTTGATTGGCACAATTGTTTGGATTTGGATTTATGGCTGGTTCACCTGCCAAGTATTCTCTACAAGCTAATACATTAGAACCTGCTACTGCTTGAAATGTTGGGTTGGTACCGGCTGGAATTACTGGAACTTCGTACAAAGTGTCTAGCATGGTCAAACATAATATGTCATTCCCAGGAGGATTTAAAGCAGGATCTGAAACGGAAGGATCGAAAACCCAAGCTTTAATGTTTTGAGGGCTAAGGGGGGTAACATTATCGGAAGGGTCAATCATTCCATAATATTTATAACCTGGTTCTAAGCATCTCGCCATGACGATTGCACTTGGGTCACCACCAAGAAAACTATTGGTTCCTCCTTCATCTGAATCGATGAATTTTAGGTTGGCACATAGGTAATCGTTGGGTACGCCTGGTCCGAATTGCTTGTCAAATCCGAATACAGCTCCACTTTCACCGTAAAGTGCATTTTGATAATCTCCTTCAAAGGAAATTCTGCCTTGATTTGGTGCAATGAAATTTACCCAAACACTTTCGTTCATTACTGGATTTCCACCTGCAATGTGCTGGTAATCATACGCGTGGTACTCATTCGGGTTGGCAGATGTGTGTTGTTGTCCTGTTTCCCCAGCAGCATTCCCACCATCAAAAGCACAGCCAAAATTTAAGTTGGCAGTCGGGGGATTATTTTGACTAGAAGAAATGGCAGTTGTGTTAAAATTAACTGTGTTGGATAAACAAGGAATGTCTTCTAAATCGGGAGCTCCTCCGCCTAAGCCATTCACTCTTAATTGATAATAACCGTGATCATTAACGTCATCCGAAGTTACTTGAATATAATAGGTCTCACCGGGAATTAATTTTTGATACGATATAAAAGGAATAGGGTCACAGGCATCAAATGTAATATCACTTTCAGGATCTAGTCCCAATAAATCGATGCCATCGGAGTAATCAACGTGTGAAAGGTATTCAAATTTGTTTTTTAGTAGGACATTTGTTACAGGATGTATACCTGTCGTACAAGTTAATCCGTCTGCTGCATGATAGATTTCAACGTATGTCCCAATGTCTGTTCCAGCTAAATCGGTGGTAACTTGAACAGAACCGCTAGCAGGAGCTACAAATTTTGCCCATGCAGACCCTGCGTTTTGAACGTCACTCGCAGCAGGCTCATTAACTTCAAGGGTAGAATTACACCAACCTAAGGCATAGGTAGTGTTTAGCGCTAATAGATTGGCATTGCAAATATTATCATCTAAATAACTTACGACAATTGGTAATCTTTCAACGGATAAGTTAATGCGATACTGTTGATTACAACCCGCATCATTGCTATTGGCAATAAAAGTATAATTTAATATACCCGCGGCAAGTGGCACTGCCATGCTTACATTTTGAATCCCTGTTTGTCCATCAGTCAATCCTAAAATATCGTAGTTTCCTGCATCATCATTTTCGTATGCTTCCCAAGCAAGATTGATTAAGGTCGGTACATCGGTCACACAGATATATTCTCTGTCAAAAAATAATCCATCATTGGGTGAGAATCCTCCGTTGGGAGAAGACATGGTATAAGGGCCATTGTCATTATTTTTGTATCCATAATTAAAATTAAAGATGCCAAATAATGCAGGGTTATTATTGGTTAATCCGATGGTGTTATCTGTTGCCGTAAATTCCCAAACAAAATCGCTATTTCCTAAGAAAAGCCCATCGCAATCCACATTATTCAATGTTTGAACAGAGACTACTCTTACTTTAATAGTGGCTTGAGCGAAGAAATATTGGTTGAAGAGGAAGAGTACGGTAAGAAAACTAAAAACTACAATTTTCATAAATTCAGCATTTTTAATTGGCTAATATAGAACAAATGAGTGGGATTAATAAATCCAAAATACTAAATTTTTAACCCCATATGGGGTTAAATCTTTTTAACGCTGTATGAAATCCAGCGAAAAAACATAAAACAAATTCCTTTTTGGCATGTATTTTTAGTTAAAATCATGACAAAAAGATTTTGTGGTCAGAAAGCCCATATGTTAAATAAAAGTATGGTAGGCTACCTAATTAAGGTGATGTGACCTGTAACCTGATGCTCAAGATTGTCTTTATCTATCCAACTAAGGACATAAGCATATACGCCAATAGGACAATCGTCTCCTTTATATTTTCCGTCCCAACCTTCTCCATAGGAATGAGTCACTAACTCTCCCCAACGGTTGTAAATTAAAAATTCAAAGGATTTCACATTCATTATTATGGGCATCCATATTTCATTCAGCTCATCTCCATCCGGAGTGAATGAATTAGGAGCATAAACGCTAACTAAATCACAATCGATGGTATTAACCAACAAATTAATTGTTGAATCGCATCCGTTATCTGCCACCAATGGAAGTTGGTAGGATCCGGCAAAATAAATGGTGTCTATTCCGAAAATAATTCGATCTCCCAAACAAATGGTATCTTGAATGAAAACTTCATAGGTGTCATTTAAAAACAAGGAAAGCACTAAAACAGAATCACACCCTTGCACGGTACTTATCGTGTCAAAATAAACTCCTTCGGAAGTATACGTAGTGCCATTAAAAGTGTATGAACTTCCATTGCAAAGATGCACTTCTGAGTTCACGACTACAGGCGTAATTACAAAAATTCCTGTTGTGAGAATGCTATCACATCCATTTATTGTTTGGAGCGTGTCAGTGTACAAACCGTTACTATTATAGGAATTATCAGCCACTGAAATACTTTCCCCTTGGCAAATTGTGTATTCTTGAAATCCATAAACGGGGTTAGCAAATAAAGATAAATTGGTAACAACAATGCTATCACATCCCATTACGGATAGAAGTGTATCCGTGAATACACCTGGCACACTTTGCCAACTTGCTTCTAAATACAAACTGTCACCAGCGCAAATGGAATAAGCAATGTTTGTTGTTGTTGGCACACATGGATTCAAACACCCTGTGGCATCAAAAGTGTAGGTTTGAGGACAGGCGCCATCGTTTATCAATACGGTATAAACTCCAATTATTGCTGCAGTATAATTAATGGTTTGTCCAGGAGTTATGGAACCGCTTTGCGCTATTGCACCTAATGGATTTGTGATGGTGTAGGTGTATGGTTGATTGTAAAAGCTATTCAGTCCACCATTGGCAGAAAAGGAAACGGAACAGGTTGTATTATTGTAATTGAAATTTGTTGAAAGGGCTTGTAAAAATACGACTGGAATTCCAGGTTCAACGGTAGAAGTCAAACAGCTAAAAGTTCCCCAATTTGAAGGAATATCACCTGCTGGCGAAAGAAAATAGACCGAATTAAATAATGGGTCTCCAAACACTCCTGATCCCGTCCCTGTGTTGCTAAATGAACCTGTTAATCCTTGAATGGAATCAATGAAAGTAAAGCCAGTATTCGCTATGGGGTCCGGTAATGGTTGGGTTTGATGCAAGACATATCCGGGTAATAAACAGGAGGGAAGGGTAGCGGTTGAAATTCCATTTCCATCTAATAAAATTCCTGGGATTATTTGATCACCGTAACATACAAATGCTGTATCTGGAGTAGTAATAGCTACGTAATCTCCATTGGATATATTGCCAAATACATCCCCTGCGTCACTTTCTAATTCTTTAATATATTCAATAATGTATTGCCCTTCATCTCCAGGTGAACCTCCATCAATTTGTATGGCATAGACTTTTCCTGAATCCAAACAGCACATGGTTTCTTGGTGACCATTAAAAGTGGCAGATCCAGAAGCGATGGGTGTAATAGGCGGCGAAAATCTTGTGCCGTTTGTGGTAAATGTTGCGGGCTGTAATCCACCATAACAGTTTGTTCCATTTAATAATTCAAAGACATTGAAGCGCAATAAATTCATACCGATAAATGCCCGAATACTCATTTCTACAGCACCTGAAGGAGGACAAACGAAATAATGCCAAACCGTTTGATCTGCACAATTCGCTGGATTTGGATCGATGGGTGGCTCTCCAGCGAGGTATTCACGGCAAGCAAGAACATTTGATCCAGCGACTGCTTGAAAAGTAGGATTCGTACCTGCTAAAATTACGGGAACTTGGTACAAAGGATTTTGCATGGTCAAGCAAAGTATATCATTTCCGGGTGGATTTAATGTTGGATCAACAATGCTCGGATCAAACAACCATGTTTTTATATTTTGAGGACTAAAAACAGTAATGTTATCAGATGGGTCCACCATTCCATAATAGCGATATCCTGGCTCTAAACATTGGCCGTTGATAAGCGCACTGGGATCTCCTCCTAAAAAGCTATTTGTTCCGCCTTCATCGGAATCAATAAATTTCAAGTTCGTGCATAAATAATCATTGGGAACACCGGGTCCAAAAACTTTATCAAAGCCAAATAAGGCACCACTTTCGCCATAGAGCGCGTTTTGATAATCTGCTTCAAACGAGATTCTTCCCTGATTTGGCGCAATGAAATTCAACCAAACACTTTCATTCATCACCGGATTATTGGCAGCTATATGTTGATAATCATAGGCATGATATTGGTTCGGATTCGACGATGTATGTTGTTGCCCAGTTTCACCTGCCGTATTTCCACCGTCAAATGCACATCCAAAGCTAAGTGTAGCTGATGGGGAACTATTACTTGCTGAAGAGATTGCTGATGTATTGATAGTTACAGGTGAGGATAAGCAAGGAATATCTTCGAGATTTGGCGCTCCTCCTCCCAAACCACTTACTCGAAGTTGATAATAACCGTGGTCACCAGCATTATCCGCCGTAACTTGAATGTAATAGGTTTGTCCAGGAATTAATTTTTGATAACTGATCAATGGAATCGGGTCGCAAGCATCAAAGGTGATATCACTCTCAGGGTCTATTCCTAGAAAGTCAATTCCATCAGAAAAATCTACATGAGAAAGGTATTCAAATTTATTTTTTATCAAGGCTCCCGTTACAGCATGAATTCCATCGGTACAATTCATACCATCAGAAGCGTGATAAATTTCGATATACGTTCCAATTTGTGTCCCCGCTAAATCAGTACTTACTTGAACAGACCCACTTGCTGGCGCAATAAATTTCGCCCACGTAGAACCGGCATTTTGCACGTCATTTGCGGCAGGTTCATTGGGTTCTAAGGTGGCAGCACACCATCCAAAAGTATAGGTCGTATTAAGAGAAACAGGCGTTGCATTACAAATAAAATCATCCAGGTAATTGACCACAATTGGAATTCGATCGACTCTCAAATTAATTCGATACTGCTCATTGCAAGAAGGATCAATAGAGTTAGCATTAAACGTATAGTTAAGAGATCCTCCTGCTGCAGGAACGGCCATACTAACATTTTGTAATCCTGTTTGTCCGTCGTTTAATCCCAAGATATCATAGTTTCCTACATCATCATTTTCATAGGCTTCCCAAGCTAGATTAATCGTAGTAGGAACGGTTGTGGGACATAAGAAATCATGATCGAAAAACAAGCCATTTGTTGGGGAAAATCCTCCATTTGGTGACGACATCGTGTAGGGGCCATTGTCATTATTTTTATAGCCATAATTAAAATTAAAGATGCCAAATAAAGCAGGATTATTATTGGAATAACCAATGGTATTATCGGTTGCTGTAAATTCCCAAACGAAATCACTATTTCCAGTGAATAGACCATCACAATCGGCATAGTTAAGTGATTGAACAGATACCACCGTAACACGAATGGTGGCTTGGGTGAAGGCATTGAAATTACATAAGAAGGAAAGCGCAAAAAGAAAAAAATAGTTGAAGCGTTTATTAATCCTCATTATGCTCAGTTTCTTTATTTTTAAAGTAGCAAGGCAATGGTATTCTCCATATACTCTTTAAAAGTAAGTAAAAAAGCGGAGCCTGTTGCACCGTCAACGACACGATGATCACAAGAAAGTGTTACTTTCATAACATTTCCAGGTACAACTTGTCCATTTTTTACCACAGGAATTTCTTTAATTCCTCCAATTGCAAGAATGCAGCTATCTGGTGGATTAACAATCGCAGTAAAAGATTCAATTCCGAACATTCCTAAATTGGAAATGGTGAATGTATTTCCTTCCCAATCACTTGGTTGCAATTTTTTGGTTTTTGCTTTACCTGCTAAATCTTTTACTTCAGAAGAAATTTCAGAAAGTGATTTACCATCTGCAAATCGAATAACAGGGACTAAAAGACCATCTTCTACCGCTACTGCTACCCCAATATGCACGTGTTGGTTTCTACGGATTACATCTCCCAACCAAGAACTATTTACATTCGGATGTTTTTTTAAGGCAAGAGCAACCGCTTTTACAACGAAATCATTGTAAGAAACTTTCACTTCTAGTGCACCCAACGATTTTCTTGTTTGAATAGCAACATCCATATCGATATCCATGGTAAGATAAAAATGTGGCGCTGTAAATTTACTTTCCGCCAATCTTTTAGCAATTGTTTTCCGCATTTGACTAATCGGTTCATCCACAAAGGATTCTATTCCAACAAAATTTCCTTTTGTTGGAAGTTGTTGGCCATTATACGGAACATAATGATCTACATCGCGTTTTACGATTCTACCATTTTCTCCAGATCCTGCAACAAAACTGATATCAATACCTTTTTCCAATGCCAATTTTTTAGCTAAAGGCGAAGCAAAAATTCGATCAGCTAATGTATTTTGAGCCACAATTACTGCTGCCTTTGCGGGTGCTGCAATGACAGGCTCTGCTTTAGGGGCAGGGGTAGGAGCAGGCACTTCTATTTTTTCTTCGTTGGTAATTACTGGCGAAGCTGCAGCAGCAATTAAATCGGTGATATTTTCATCTTTATTTCCAATAATAGCAAGAATTGCATTTACGGGAGCTGCTTTTCCTGTCTCAACACCAATATATAGAAGCACGCCATCATAAAATGATTCAAACTCCATGGTTGCTTTATCGGTTTCTATTTCTGCAATAATCTCCCCATTTTTGACCGTATCTCCTACGTTTTTTAACCAAGAAGCAACAACACCTTCGGTCATTGTATCACTTAATTTCGGCATGTAAACTATTTCAGCCATAATCTTTTTTTTATTTTTTAATATTCTTTGATATACGGATAATCCGTTTGAGTGTAAACATCTTCATAGAGCTCATGCGCCTCAGGATAAGGAGATTTTTCGGCAAATTCTACTGATTCATCTACTTCTTTTTTCACCCAAACATCAATCGCTTCTAATTCTTTTTCTGTCAGCCATTTATTGGCTTTTATTATTTCTAAAACATGATCAATTGGATCTTTATCTATCCATTCATTGACTTCATCTTTTGATCGGTATTTTTGAGGATCGGACATAGAGTGCCCTTTATAACGATAGGTCCTAATATCTAATAATGTTGGTCCATCACCACGTCTAGCTCTATTTGCTGCTTCTTCAATAGCATCGTGAACATCTTCCGGACGCATACCATTTACTATTTTTGAAGGCATTTCGTAGGATAGTCCAATTTTGGATAGATCGGTTACGTTGGTAGTTCGTTCTACAGAAGTTCCCATTGCATAATTATTGTTTTCAATAATATAAATAACAGGTAATTTCCATAACATTGCCATATTAAAGGTTTCATGCAATGCACCTTGTCGTACTGCGCCATCACCCATTGAAACAACTGCGACATTTTCCGTCCCATTGTATTGTTCTGCAAAGGCAACTCCAGTTCCCATAGCTATTTGAGCTCCCACAATTCCGTGTCCACCCATAAAGTTTTTTTCTTTATCAAAAAAGTGCATCGATCCACCTTTTCCTTTTGAACAACCTGTTGTTCTGCCATACAATTCAGCCATTAATACTCTCGGGTTCGTTCCAAGTGCAATTGGATGAGCATGGTCTCGATAAGCGGTCATATGTTTGTCACTTGCACGACAAGCACTCGCTGTACCAACAACTATGGCTTCTTGTCCAATGTATAAGTGACAGAACCCACCAAATTTTTGTTGAATATATAATTGACCTGTTTTTTCTTCGAATCGACGAATAAGCAACATGTCAGTATACCATTTCACATAGGTTTCCTTTGAGAATTTTGGTTTTGGGGTGTTGCTTTTTTTAGTCGAAGAGCTAAGTTTAGAAGTTGCGGATTTCTCAGCCATTATTGATTGGTTTAATTTTTTTGACAAATATAAGAAGGAAAATTATACTTTAAACGATATCTGCTAATCGGAAAAGTCGTTTCTTACCCGTCAAAAAGTGATTTAGAGCTGTTGCTTAGTAATAGAAACAAATTTTGGAGGAAAGGAAATAAGAAATATTTCCAGAATTATTCTTGTATGGCTTGCTTTTTTACGGAACGAACTACTAATAATATTCCAGCAATAATGAAAGGAATGCTTAGTATTTGTCCTGTATTTATAGCAAGCTGAAAATCTCTGTCTGTTTGTCCCTCCTTAAAATATTCAATAAAAAATCGGGCTGTAAAAAGAAGGGTCAAGAAGGTTCCGAAAATAAATCCAGGTTTCTTCCATAATTCTCTCTTCCAAAAAAGGAAAAGCAATAATCCAAATAGGAGTAAATAGGAGAGCGCTTCGTACAATTGCGTGGGGTGCCTTGGAGAAGGGTCGTAATTACCTATCGACTCATTAAAATAAAGTGTAAACTTAAATGCCCAAGGAACATTGGTAACATGTCCAACAATTTCATGATTCATTAAATTTCCAAAGCGGATGAAAGTTGCGCCAATTGCAATAGGAGCCGCCATTCGGTCTAAAATCCATAAAATGGGTTTCTTTACAACTAATTTGGAGTATAGATAGAGTGAGATTAAAATGGCTATGGCAGCGCCATGGCTGGCAAGCCCCCCTTTCCATACCATAAAAATTTCTATTGGATGCTTGCTGTAATGCGCCCAGTCATAGAAAAATACATGTCCTAAGCGTGCTCCAATAATGGTGGCAAGAACAGTGTACATGACCAATTTATCGAGTGATTCATTCGAGATATTTTCTTTTTGAAACATTCTCTTGATCACAAAGTAACCAATGATTAAACCAGATACAAACAACAAACCGTACCAATTGGGCGTTCGCCAACCGTCTATTATTTCAGAACTGACCGTCCAATTAATTGCTAAAATCACTTATTTATTAGTTTGAGTTGGAATCAAAGTTAATGGTTTTTCTGCATTCAATTTGAAAATCAACTTATTTGATCGGCCTTTTTTAAAAATTTTATTGCTGTTATTTTTCCCTTTTCTAAATTCTTTTTGTTCCTCCGCACTTAAATGAATCATTTCCTGGCATTCTGAAGAACAGCAATTTTCCATCTTATCTTTACAAGAATCACATTGTATAAATAACAAATGACAAGCATCGTTCACGCAATTCGTGTGAACATCGGCAGGTTTTCCGCATTGATGGCAAATAGAAACGATATCTTCGGTAATTCGTTCGCCTCTTCGTTCATCAAAAACAAAATTCTTTCCGATAAATTTATTTTCAATCCCTCTTTCTTTGGCATCATTGGCATACTTAATTATTCCTCCTTCTAATTGATGTACATTTTCAAAGCCCCGATGTTTGAACCATGCAGATGCTTTTTCACAGCGTATGCCACCGGTACAATACATGACTATATTTTTGTCCTCATTTCCTTTTAAATACGTTTCTTCTATAATGGGTAAGCTTTCTCTGAATGTGTCAACGTCTGGTAAAATTGCGCCTTTGAAATAACCAACTTCATGTTCGTAGTGATTTCTAAAATCTATTAAGATAGTTTCCGGATCGTCGGTTAGGGCATTAAATTCTTCTGCTTTTAGGTGTTTTCCAATTTTTCTCACATCAAAAGTAGCGTCGTTTAAACCATCGGCTAAAATTTTATCGCGCACCTTTATTTTTAATTTTAAAAAAGAGAATTCGGCAGCTGAATCCTCCACGGAGAAATTTAAGCGAATACCAGCTAGAAAATCTATTTGATATAATTCCTCTCGAAAGACACCAATATAGTTGGATGGCACTGAAATTTGAGCATTAATTCCCTCATGGGCTACATACACTCTTCCAACGATATGGTATTTAGACCACATTTGAAATAGGTGATCACGAAATAATTGAGGAACAACAATGGTTGCGTATTGATAAAATGAGATGGTAACAAATTGTTGCCCAAGCTCACGCATTTTTGTTTCTAATTCCTCTTTATTTAAGGTATTCCACAGTTGCATACTATGTATAGTTTAAATTAAGAGTTACAAATATAGTGATATTGGATAGTAAACGCATCTAGGGATGGCTACAATAGGCTAATTTATATTCTTTGTAAATAAGTAGCATTCATATTAAGTTTATTTATATCGGATAAATAAATGTTTTAATTAAACTCATATTTTTAATTTTGTATAAATTAAATAAAAAACAAAGCTATGAGTCAGGTAACCATAAAAAGTATAGAAAAAGCGATTGAACATGTTGATCACCTTGATGATGATGCATTAGAAGCATTGTCTGAACGCTATGCTTTAGCGCAACCGGATTTGTTAGATTATGTTATGTCTGCACCTACAGAATACGAAAATGATGAATTGGAAGGATTATTAATTTATTATTTCTGCTTAATAATGTATTCATTTGAAGTACAAGATATCGCATTGAATGTTGTTTCTGATGATGATATCGATGCGATGCAAGAATCATATTTTGAAATGTTAGATAGTTATTTTGAGAGTGAAGACGAGGAGGAAATCGAATCTTTTTGTGATCAACCGGATTTGGCTCAATTCATGGCGGTGGAGGTTTCCACAGATGATGAAGATGGAACTACCTTGAGTGAAGAAACGGCAAGCCAATTATTTATCGTTACCATTGGCATGATTTCCTTGATGAACAAAGCGATTAAAGCTTAGAAGGATTATAATTTCACAAACGGTAATGTCTTGCTTTGATCTGCTTGTATAATTTTTACATAATAGACGCCTTGAAGAAAGGTAGCAACGTCTATTTCTGCACTCATCACTGATTCTTGTACTTTATCCAAGATTTGCTTGTAAACTAGTTGACCATTTAAATTGTAAATTTCCAACTCGGTTAATCCTACACCAGATGCAGTGTTATTAATGGTAATAGTGATATTGGAAGAACTTGGATTTGGATATAAAAAAGCAAATTCACCATCTGGTAAAACGGGGCAGGGTAAGAATTTTGTACCCGGAGATCCTCCTTCGCAGCCAATAAACCAAGATAAACCATTGTTGGGATTAAGGTAGCCATCATAAAAATTATATTCATTCGTAAAGTCTTGGAAACTTGGAATAGTTGACCAAGGAGCTATCGTATCGTAATTAAAACTACTGATTAAGATCCCACTATTATCATACAAGCGAATCCCATCTTTTGGTGACAGGCCAAAGTCAAATTGTCCAATTACATTTTGAACTAAAGGATTTCTTAAATTAAAAGCGGTAAGGTCATTCCCAACAACAAGAAAGGCATCAGGAGCTAGGTTTATAGCTGGAAAGATGTATTCATGGTCGTTTTTGGAATCTTTGAAAACGTAGCCAAGTAGATTAATGTCGCTTGAAGTATTATTGTAGAGCTCAATCCAATCGCCAGCATTATAAATTTGGTTGGTGTTATTGTAGCTAAATTCACTCACATATATTGGCTCTTCACATTCTTCGTATGCTTTGCCAGGTGATCCTCCGATGCAACCACAGAACCATGAATTTTCATCAAGCAAGGAAATGGAGGTATGTTTGTTTTCTAAGGTTCTTCCCCAACCATCTGCACACTTAGGGTAGGGCGCTTCATCCGAATAAACCGCTACTAAGGCCATACTATCAAAAGGATTGAAAATTCGAATGGAGTCGTATTTATTGCTCCAAACAAAACCAGTTCCTCCAACCACATTTTGAACTTGGGGATACATGCTATTAAAAAGTGCCATGTTTTCACAAACCACCAAATAACCATTAGGTGGAATTATAGTTTGGTCCTCAAAACTAAATTTATCGTAATGGTTCTTTGTCTGAATATGCCAAGCCGTTAAATCCATAGCCGTATTTCCAAAATTGTGCAATTCAATCCAATTTCCGCCATCTATTGTTGCGTCTGGATTGTAATTAATCTCTGAAATAGTTAAGGATGGTTCTTCTGGCGATCCAATAAATACAGCTTTAAATAAATCATTTTGATCAATGTTTTGGGTAATGCTGGACTGTAATAAACTTCCTGCTGGAAGTGTCATGTTTTGAACCCAATTTTGGAAGGTATAGCCAGGATTTGCAATGGCTGTAATTTTTACGGGAACACCGTCAAAATAAACACCTGTCCATGGAAGTGTTTCCGGTACAATAGTAGAAATTTTGATATATCCAGCGCCTGCAGGAAATACATCTAGACTCACATTTACTTTTTTTACTAAATTAAATTCAGTAACCATTTGATCTCGTACGACAGCATTTCGATTATTAAATTGGGCAATATGAACATCTCGCCAATAGGCAAAGTTTGCCATTCCTCCTGCTACGTCTCCTGTCCATAATTGAAAATGCCTAGGCATATCTGGAAGTAATTCGTTGTACATGCTATCAATAATAGGGGTGTATTTATTACTTTGAAAAGTGAAATTCATAAGGTCTGCATAGCGATTCACAAAATAATTCTTAAATTCTGTGTTTTGAACTAAGGCGTCATAGATTTGCCAAAATGGATTCGGTTGTTGGTTGTTCCTAAACCAATCAAACATATTGGTATTATAATCGGTCCAACCACCAAGGCCCCATTCTAAATCTTGTAAATAGAAACGCCATTTGTTATCGGTGGTGCGCATCCTTGCCATTTTCATGTTATTGTAGATCCAATCGGCATTTGCATACCAGTTTTCTCCTGCAATGTAATCTGTGAAATTATACAAGTCTAGTTTTTTATTGCTTTCATTAAAATAGGTAGGACTCGCAGCATCTGCTGTAGTGATGTAATCGCGCATGGAGTAAAATGATGTATCCGATCCTTTTACTATTCTAATCACCCCAGCGCCATAAAAATAACTTACTGAAAGTAAATCCAAACTGTCCATGTCGTTATTGTAATTATTTTTAAAGTATCCTTCGTTGGCTTTTTCACGCACCTCGTAAACACCAAAATATTGACCATTTAAGAATACGTTTGCTGGGGTATACGCTTGCGAATTAACATTGGTTTTTGCCATTATTCTACAAAGGGTTGCATCTCTTTGCGGGTAAGCGTTCCAAAAATTACTACCATTACGAATATAGAGCGCATAATAATCTTCAATATATGGTTTTTGAGGTATAATTGGATAGTGAATAGGCACCCCTTCTCCATACAAGGAATGAGCGGGTTCAATTGTTACACTATGTTGTGGATTAGATCGGCTTCCACCTGCTCCTCCATCTGGTTTTACTGAGGCCCTTGTTTCAAACTTTTTTATTCCATTTGCATCAAAGTATTCTACCACACATGGCTTTTTCCAGTCTGTCCACCAATTATCAAAAATTCCATTGCCTCCATAAAGGTCTACTGAATCAATTGTCAAGGAAATAATGGGTAAGGTAAAATCTTCTTGAAACAAAAATGTTTCGGTACTAACTAAACTTGGAAGTAAATTCGTTCCAACTGGGAAACAACGAACTTTCAACACACAATTCGTCGAAAGTAAGATGGGTCCAGCTACCAACGGTGAATTTGCGCTAGGATTAACCCCAGTTAGGGTGTACCTAAGTTCACCATTTGCCACAGAATTATTAACGATATTAGCAAGAATAGGTCCTTGAAATACACCGCCAGTATTGGTGATGGTCGCTTGATTTTCATAGCCATCATACCCAATGGAGGTATTGTTTGAAGCATTGGGTGTTGGAACATTAAAAGTGGCACTTTGACTTCCGCCATCTACCACTTTACCATTCGACATATTTGGCTCAAGGTCACTTATGAGCAATGAATCAACAAAAACGCCCGCTGGATTAGAAAGAAAAAGCATTTCACCACTTGTTGAGATGCCAAAATTTGTTTCTAGTGTTCCGCCAACCGTTGCTGTGAAATACGGATGCGTTGTACCACTTGCAAATGTACCAGGTGTGTCATAGCCAAATGTTAAATAGGGTTTTCCGGTTAAATCGGATGAATTCGGATCTGTATTGTGAATTTCAATTGCGAGTACATTATTCCCAAGGATAAGTGCTGCTTGAATAGTGGCCGTGTCAATTTCAAAAGATGGAATAGCAGCGCCTTGTGGTAGTGTTGCTTCGTGATCGCTCGCTAATTCATCCCATGTAGGTGGCGTACCTGTTAGACCTGCACGTGCGATTTCAATACCATTCAAGTAAGCTACAAATCCATCGTCATAATCGATGTCTAGGATTGTTTTTTTTATGGCATTTATATTCGTGCATTGAAAATTGATTCTAGAATAAATCGTCGCAAAAGGTCCAATTATATCTGTTGCATCATCGCCGTCACCATAACCAATGCTTGCTGGTCCACTCGACCAAGCGCTGCTGTTAAAGGTGCTACTATTCCATTGGGGAATTTCGGCAATGGGTGTTTCATATTGCCAAATCGAATCGGCAAATACGGCTGTTTCATAGTGATCAATAAAACTTACGGTGTTTTTATTTACTGCATGGACCACTAAAAAACCTGATGGGCTAATCATTGTAGTAGGAAAAGTCCATTTCAAAGGTAAATTTCGATCGTCACTGAGCCCATACCCTCCAATATTGGTTGGGATTGCCGAACCATTATAAATTTCTATCCAATCTGGGGTGCTTCCGTTCGGCAATACAATGGTATTGCCATTCGCATTACTCGCTTCATTGATATTAAATTGAGAAAACAAGAAGCCAACCGGTAATAAAAAAAATAGAAGTATAAATTTCCGCATGTAAATTTTGTTTCAGCTAAATTAAGAAATATATAGCTTATCTAATTAATCAATGAGGTATAAATACTCTTGTCTAGCTAGCATTTGAAAAATACAAAATGATAATGGCTAGAATTGAAAAACAAAGTCCAATCGATTTTTTAAGATTTAAACGTTCCGAAAAAATCAATAAGCCTATAAAAGTGGACAAAATTACCACCGCTACATTCATCACTGCTAAAACGGTTGAGTCGGACCACCCAGTTGATTTATATGCGGCGAGTAAAAGGTAGATAGAAAAATAATTGGGTATCCCTAAGATGATACCAGCGAGGATACTCCTTAGCTTTATTTTTGTTTTTTTTCGGATTAATTGGATACCAATTAGTGAGATACCAATTATCCCAGCAAATAAGAATCCCATAGCTGAAAATAAGCCTGGATGAAGGCCATTTAATTCGCTTTTTTGAATAAGATTGAGTAAAAAATCCAATAGCCCACTGCCAATGAATAATATAAGTAGCATCCAGATCGCACTTTGACCATTTTTAACTTTAGTATTGGGCAAAGAAATCAGTATTACTCCAATAAAAGCGGTAATTATTCCAATTATTTTTAGTGCTGTGATACTTTCGTTATTGTGCCAAATCATGGCCATCATAGAAATTGCCATCGACATTTTAACAGCAACTGAAGTGGATGCGACTCCATTTCTTTGCGAGCTAAGTCCCATTATTAAAAACAAGGAAATGAATAATAAAGCACATAACAAAGCGTAAAAAATGATGTTTCCTTCGAATTGACTCACCCCAACTAAGTTGGAAGAAAATAGAATGAGCCCACAACTAGCAGCGGTAAAGTAGTTAGCAACAATCGCTTGAAATGTATCAATCTTGTATTTTGGAAATAGTTTAAAAAGTACAAAAATTAGGCTTGAACAAATAATGCAAAATATAAATTCTATCATCTTCTAGTAAAGTAAAATATGGTGTCGTGATCATTAAATTGATGTGCTCGAATAGGGACTTTGTTGATAATGGGCGCTTTCACACCATCTCCAAACTTAATATCACCAACCAGAACGCGTGCTTCATCCCACACATTATCAATGATAAAATATTGGAGTGTTCGACTGCCTCCTTCCACTAAGACGGATTGGATATTGCGCTTATACAGTTCTTCTAAAATGTATTTAGTGGATGTTTCCTGAATTTTTATCCATTCAACACCTTCAATTTTTAAATTTTTTAATCTATTGAAGACTAGGGTAGGTGCATCGCTGGAAAAAATATTCACATCTTTACTCAATTGCATTTGACTATCAATTACAATTCTTGTTGGATTTTTACCGCTAATCTCACGAACAGTGAGGGATGGATTATCATTCAAAATGGTATTTCTACCTACGAGAATACTTTGCTCTTCGCTTCTCCATTTATGAACAAGGACTTTCGATTCAGGGGAGGAAATCCAATTGATGCCTTTTTCGTCCGTTTCTCGATTTTTATCTAAATAACCATCGGATGTCTGCGCCCATTTTAAAATTACGTAGGGCCGTCTTTTTTCATGAAAGGTGAAAAATCGTTTGTTTAATTTCCGACATTCTTCTTCAAGAACATTCTCAATGACTTCAATCCCCGATCTTTTTAAATACTCTATGCCTTTTCCTCCAACGATTGGATTACTATCCCTACTTCCAATTACAGCTGTTTTTATCTTTCGATTTATGAGTTCGTGTACACAAGGAGGTGTTTTTCCATAATGAACGCAAGGTTCTAAAGAAATATATACGGTTGAATTTTCTATTTCTTTCTGATCTATAACACTTTCTATTGCTTTTATTTCGGCATGTTTCCCACCGTATTCTGAATGATATCCTTCTCCGATTACCAAACCATTTTTTACGATAACACAACCTACCATTGGGTTTGGACTGACATTTCCCTGCCCTAAATAAGCGAGGTCAACGCAACGTTGCATAAATATTTCATGTTCCATACGGGTAGTAAAGTTAATTATTTAGGGAATACTTGGCTTATTTCCGGATTTCTAATTTTAAGGCTGTGTTTAATTCGTTACCTTTGCAGCTAGTTTAAATGAATGGCACATAAATCAGGTTTTGTAAGTATTGTTGGAAGTCCAAATGTAGGCAAGTCTACATTAATGAATCATTTGGTAGGTGAAAAGTTATCGATTGTTACAGCTAAGGCTCAAACAACGCGCCATCGGATTCTTGGAATTGTAAATGAAGAGGATTATCAGATTGTTTTTTCAGATACTCCAGGTGTTATTAATGCCGCATATAAACTTCATGAAAACATGATGGAGTATGTAAATGCTTCTTTACAAGATGCAGACTTAGTGTTGTTTATTACGGATACGCAGGAAAATGAAATGAATCACAAGGCAACACTTGAGAAGATCAAAAAATTGAAGGTACCTGTTTTGTGTTTAATCAATAAAATTGATTTATCAAACCAAGAAGAAGTAATGGAAAAGGCATTGTACTGGCAAAATGAATTGCCGGACGCGCTGGTTTTTCCAATTTCTGCCTTGCATAATTTTAGCATTGATGCTGTTTGGTTAAAAATTTTATCGCTAATTCCTGAAAATCCTCCCTACTACGATAAAGAAGAAATTTCTGATCGTCCCATGCGATTTTTTGTGTCAGAAATTATCCGCGGTAAGATTTTTTACCTTTGTCAAAAAGAAGTTCCTTACAGTTGTCAAATTGAAATTGAGGAGTTTATTGAAGAGGAAAATATCACTCGAATTAGAGCCATTATTATTGTGGAAAGAGAATCCCAAAAAGGAATCGTAATTGGTAAAGGAGGGGAGATGCTGAAGAAAATCGGAAGTAGTGCGCGCTTTGAAATTCAAAAATTTCTGGATAAGAAAGTCTACTTGGATACTTTTGTTAAAGTAGATAAAGATTGGCGATCAACAGAAGCGAAGCTAAAAAAATACGGATATTAATAGTCAATAGGAGAATAAAAAATGAGCAATATTGTCGCCATTGTTGGAAGACCAAATGTTGGAAAATCTACACTTTTTAA